>NZ_LIUQ01000003.1:106333-271380 GCF_001276715.1 Planktothricoides sp. SR001
CTCTTCCCCCCACACCCTACACCGATGGCGGCCCTCTCTTCTCCCTACACCCTACACCCCACACCTTTATTTAAGGAAAAAATTTTAAAATAATTTTAGAATAATTTCAGGCGATCGCGCTCTACCAATTGTCATGGATTAAAATGTTATCAAAAGAAATCATCTTCCTCAAATACAGTAAAAGCGCGATCGCCTAGAAATCTTTGAAAATCGTAGATTGCGACTTTATTTGTACTAAAATTGTCCTAGAGGCCATCTTGATTCTTCCCTAAACGCAAATACTTAAATAATTAAACCAAGATCGCGGAATCTTTTTCCCGGCGGATTACGTCCGCATAAAATAGGTGTGGGTCAAACAGTCTGATTGATAATCATTTAGAGAAAAAATTGAGGAGTAGCGGGCAACAGAATATGCGTCTCCCAGAAATCAATTAACCATCAAATCTAAATATAAGAATATTAGGAGCGAGTTTCTATGTCTTCACCAAAGCTAAAACCACAGAATCATCCAACCATGTTAGCAGTCAAAGCGATGAGTATGTCCCTGGGAGTCGCGCTGCTGCTCGGAGGTGGAATTGCACAATCCCAAATCAGACCGAACAATGTGCGAATTCCTGACCCCCAACCAGAAGCGGAAGGACCCGCAGAACCGGGACAACAAAACGCTGATGCCCGGTTTACCTGTGAAGTCGTGGATAACGCCTACACCGTGATGTATCATCCCCAAAGCCAGCCCGATCGCTCTTATGAATGGGCGCAACCAAGAGCAATGGGCGGTGGTTGGTCAGAAGATCGCCGTTGTGGGGAAATTGCCCGTCGCTTAGAATTCTATCGCCCCGATGGTTTACAAGAATTGGCCGTAGGAGTGGAAAATGGCTACAACGTCATTTGTGTCACCACACAGAAAAACGCCGATTGTCGGATTGTCCTGACTGTACCCCCAGGAGAAGATCCCACCCTGATGCGCGATCGGGTCTTTGAGAACTTAACCGTCGCCGACAGTGGTCAACAAACCGATGCCGTCAATGCCATAGTCGGCAACGAGGACAGCAACGTACTCGGTGAAATCGAAAATATTCTCGGCATCCCCATGCCTGGGCAACAAAATAATGCTCCCACGCAGACAACTCGCGGTGGCATCAATCTTCAACCATTCTTAGATCCTGCTGATGGTGGCACCGGCAGCCAACTCAATTAAGACCATTATGAGAGATAAAAGAGAAGAGAGAAGAGAGAAAAGTGAAAAGTGAAAAGTGAAGAAGTGAAAAGTGAAAAGTGAAGAAGTGAAAAGTTATTTACAGCGGTTTTCTGCTGAGTAAACCACACCCGTCGGGGAATTTATTCCCCGCCTCATAGCGCAAGCCTGCCCCCGCGAAGGCCGCCATCGTCGGTTAAAACCGACTAATCATGCTTGGTAGGGGTCAACGGCCGTTGTACGGGTCAACGGCCGTTGACCCGTACAGAATTTTAGTCGGGTTTAACCGACTTGCGCTCTCTAGCGGCGGGAAGACGATTCCCTGGCGGTTAATTGACAGGCGATTAATTCCCTGGCGGTTAATTGGCGGAAGGCTGTGGTTTATTAATTTAAAAACCGCTGTAAATGAAATATCACTATTCACTATTCACTATTCACTATTCACTTTTCACTATTCACTATTAACTTTTCCTTCTTTCCTCTTTTCTCTTTCCTCTTTCCTCTCTTCTCAGAAATATAAAGGGTTGACCGTGAATTTAACGCCGGTCAACCCTTGATTTTTTTGATCAATTATTCCACGGTTTTTCTTTCTGGAGTTCTTGCGCTTCTGCCGCTTGAACGTTCAACCAATCCTGACCCAATTGAATCGTAATATCTGATTGCAAAGATCCGGTACTTTCCACCACCACTTCGCCAAAACCCAGGTCATCCCGAATTGCCTGGGCACTAGCAACATCACCATTTTGAGCAATAATTCGCGTCACCTGTAATGGCACTGTCCAACCTTGAGAGTTATAAACATTCCCATAACCCTTGCTACCCAAGTTGCTGATGAATTCATCCACCGCACTCTCATCCTCTGTACTGTCTTGGATGGCCACTCTTAAAGCCTTGGGATCAACCTCTTGATAGTCCTCACTATGCTGATCGTAGTCAAAATGTTGCGCCATCATCGTATCAATAGCTTGATAATTTGGCATCCAATAGCTGGCTTGATACTGTTTCGGGTCACTAAAATCACCCGGAAGCATTAACATATTGACATCACTATGAGAAATCTGAGCGGCAAATCCAGCCAAAGCACCAATTTCTTCCAGGCTTAAATTGGTATCAATGTGATCTTTCACCACTGATAACAGTTTGGGTAAACGGGTAAGAGTATTTAAATTTAGGTTTTGATCGACCAACGCTCGCAGCAAAATTTGCTGCCGTTGAATCCGACCAATATCCCCTAATTGATCGTTGCGAAACCGGAGGAATTGTAATGCTTGTTCGCCGTTTAGATGCTGCTGCCCTTGCTGGAGATTGATATACAAGTGCTGACTATCATCTTGGTATTTCATATCGTGAGGTACATACAGATTCACCCCACCCAAAGCATCTACTAATTTTTCGACGCCGAATACATTAATTCTGATATAGCGATCGATCTGAATGTCTCCCAGGAGTTCGCTGACGGTTTTCGCCGCCATAGCAGGGCCGCCATAACGGTTGGCATCGTTAATTTTTCGGTATCCATACCCCTCAATTAACGTTCGGGTATCCCTAGGAATGGAAAGGGGAATTAACTGATTTGTGTCTGGGTTAAACCGGAGTAAGAGGATCACATCGGAAAGACCTTCAACGGAATTCACCGTTTCCAGATAGGAAGGGTCTGTCGTCCCTTCTTGTTCTTCTTCTAGGTCTGAGGTCAGCACTTTTGTGCCTAACACTAAGATATTTACGGGTCGGGTTAACTTTGGCAATCTAAGATTACTGTCCGCTAAATTCCCTTCAGAAAATATTGACGCTTCAGCATCGCTAAGTCGGCTTTGCATTAAAGGGGTTGTAGAAAGGGAAACCGCGAGTAAAGCGCCTGCGGTGGCCGAGAGCAAGGCCACTCCCGATAAGCCAAAACCTAACCATAGCAAACGTCCTGGATGCTTGATTTTCTGAGGTTTTTGATATTTCACTTGAGCGGTTGATTTTGGTCGAGATTTTTGTTTGGATAAGTTTTTAGTGGGCACAGATTTCCTCACACACACACACAATAAACATCGGTATTTGCTTCCCAGTTGACGGTTGGTTGTTGGTTGTTGTTTGTTATTTGTTATTTGTTATTTATTATTTGTTATTTGTTATTTGTTATTTGTTATTTTTTATTTTTTCTAGGTTGACTGTTGACCGTTGGCGGTTGACGGTTGTTGACGGTTGATGGTTCTGTCTACGATCGCCAGCGGCGATCGCGACTCGCTCCTCGTCCGATGGTGGGTGATTGCCAAATCAAGATGCTCCCATATATTTGGACATATATTTGGACATATATTTGGACATATATTTGGACATTTATATATGTCGCCCCACCACTTGCTCGGCAACATGACTAATTCCGGGTATTTTGATTGAGCGACGTTGCCAGAGACGAATCATTAACCAAACACTTACCACAAAATAGCTAGAGGTCAACAGGCTACTGATTAATAACAGGGGTAACTTCATCGATTCCGTAGCGTGGACGCCTGTTTCTAACAACAAGTGTCCCAAGAGCCAAGCTAAAGCGAGAGTGACAGATAAGCGACTAACGGTCATCTGTTCTTTGGTTCCCTGGCGTCGATACAAAGTCCACAGGGACGGAAAAAAGCCGAATACGGGAATTAGATAATAAAATAGCACCGAACGATGAAAGTGGTGGGTTGATTCCGAGTCTGGCTCCTCATCAACCTCTGGTGAAGGGTTGGACAATTCAGGGGGTTGATCCATCCCCCATATGCCATATTTAGAACGGACTCGATGTTCACTGGCACTGAGGGAATTCCGGCGCGATGACTCTGAGGCAGTGGGATGTTTGCTAGAGCTAGAATTAGAGTATTGCTTCATTCTGACCTCCGGGAGTTGGCGGGAACAGTCCACCAGGCGATCGCATAATCCTGGGTATTTTCATGCACCCGTTGCTTGTAATAAACGCGGATTTTGTAACGACCTGTTTTGGGAATTTGATAAAAAATATGTTCCAAGCTATCCACATCACTGACTGAAGACCAAATCGCCTTTCTCGCCACATCTTGCTCAGAAAGACGACTGAGATCCTCATCGGCATTCAACAGATATAGATCGAGATTATTTAACCCTTTATCGCTAAAAGTCTCACCGAGATCGTATAGACCATTATTATTCCCATCGTTGAGTTCTACCAAACGGTTCCAGTTGAGGGTAATCGAGACATAACTCCCAGCGACTAACTCTTGGTCTAAAACGTAGTCATCAAAAGATTTTTCCGAAATGGTGCGGTAATTCCAACCGATCGCCGGGACTGGGGCATCGGGCTGCCATTGACCGGCACTAAACTGTTGATAAGCGCGGTAAGCATTGAGTTGACCACTACCCATTTCCCCGTCAAGAGGCAGTTTTTGGTCTCGGTAAGCTGGGGAACTCAGCCAGTCTTGTTTGCTATTGGCAAAAATAGTGCGGGTCATTCCCAAAGTTTTGCCGTCTCCATTATCTTTAATTTTATCGGTGGAGTTGACCAAAACCGCCTTCATCACTTGGGGATTACGAGCATCTAAAGTCCAATTGGGGATGTTTTCCTGGACAAGCAACTGGCGGAGTTGGCGATCGCTATATTCTTGCAACAAAGCCACCGTTGCCGTCACATGAGGCGCCGCAAAACTGGTGCCACTGGTTTGGGTAACTTGCCCATCCATCGTCATAATTTCCAGATTACTTCCTGGCGCGGCCAGAGTAATTAACCGACGATTATCCACATTTGACTCGAACCCGGTTAAACGACTAAAAACCCCAGTAAAATTCGTGCCTAAATTAGCCAAGTCAATTTTACTAAACACCCCGTTATACAGGGTCGTAAATGCCACATTCACCCCATTGTAATTATCCGTGGGAATCGGAATGCCGCCCATACCTTGGTTTCCGGCAATCACATACAGCACATCGTGTACTCGCGAAGACCAGTCCACACACAAAGTCAGCAACGCTTTACCATCGAGCCTCGCATTCGGTCGCGGATCTTCTTGTAAGGTTTCCCCAAAACTAAAATTAATCGCTCGGACATCGCCGCTATTTTGTAGGGCTAAATGTTGCGCTGCCAAACATTCCTCGGGCTGGGCGCTGCGCTGAAGCATTCCCACCGCTGTGGCATAGAGATTTGCATCAGGCGCCACCCCCCTCAAACGTTTGTCGGAACTAATCATCACCGACGCCACTTGTTCAGCGTGTTGCTCCGCTTGTTGTTTATTCGGTTCATTGATCGCATCAGCTTGATCATTGGGCGATTTATCTTGAAAAAACACTCGCGTCACGGGAATTTCCCGATGACGGTTCACGGATTTATCAATGCCGAACTGTCGGGGTCTGCCAATATCGACCGCCCCAATGGAAATTTTTCGCCCCGTCAAGTTATAGGGCGGATTGTGCAGTCTGCGAGCGTCAATCCCCGCTTCTCCCACAGAAGTTTGTAAGGCCAAAGCCGGAATCCCTAATAACGCCAAGGCGATCCCACCCGTAATGAATCCAATTTTTTTCGATACCAGTGGCTTAGACAACGATTCAACTCCCTCAAATCTCAAACAGTTATGGACTTTCGTCAATTTTTGTTAATATTTTTAGAATAGAGGCTTGAGAACACCACTACACTCCTTAAACCATGACCCAGACCAAATCAGAAAAACCAATTGTAATTTCCCCTTCTATTCTATCAGCGGATTTTAGCCGCTTGGGTGAGGAAATTCGCGCCGTAGATGAGGCGGGCGCTGACTGGATCCATGTTGATGTGATGGACGGTCGGTTTGTCCCGAATATTACCATCGGGCCATTAATTGTTGATGCCATTCGCCCGGTGACGAAAAAACCCCTAGATGTCCACTTGATGATTGTGGAACCGGAAAAGTATGTGGCAGATTTTGCCAAAGCTGGGGCAGATATTATTTCCGTCCATGCCGAACATAATGCTTCTCCCCACCTGCATCGTACCCTTTGCCAGATTAAAGAACTCGGCAAGCAGTCTGGAGTGGTCCTTAATCCTTCTACTCCCTTAGACTTGATCGAATATGTCCTGGAAGTTTGCGATCTGGTGTTGATTATGAGCGTCAACCCTGGGTTCGGCGGCCAAAGCTTTATTCCTGAAGTGGTGCCCAAGATCCGCAAGTTGCGGCAAATCTGCGCGGAAAAAGGTCTCGATCCCTGGATTGAGGTTGACGGCGGATTGAAAGCCAATAATACCTGGCAAGTTCTGGAAGCTGGTGCTAATGCAATTGTTGCCGGTTCTGCGGTGTTTAACGCTAAAGACTATAAAGCAGCGATTGAAGGTATTCGCCATAGTAAGCGACCAGAACGGGAATTAGTCACAGCATAAAAAGTAAATAAAAAGTAATGGGTCGGGGAAAGTTGGGGATTGGGTATATCCTAAGTCCCCCGCCCCATTACCCATTACTAAGCTGAGATGATAGCTGAGATGATAAGTGAGAATTGCCACTTTTCTCAGATCGCAAGTCTAAGATTGTTTCACTTTTGCCAAGATTTGCTCGATTTCCGGGAGTTCTAAGGCACCGGAAAAGGCTTCTTCATTCAGGAAAAAGAAGGGAGTGCCGTTAATTCCTAGCTGACGGGCTAATTGAACGTCTTGATTAATGGCGGCTTCCGCTTCTTTGCTCTGGCGATCGCGATTAAATTTATCTAAATCCAGATTTAAATTTTCGGCGATCGCCACATACAAATTTTCTCCTAGATCCTTTTGCTGTTCAAACAAAGCATCGTAATATTCCCAGAATTTTCCTTGTTGTTGGGCAGACCAAGCCGCTTTCGCCGCAGGCATTGCTTGGGGATGAATTGAAGCCAAAGGTAAATGTTTATAAGTTAAAGTCACTTCACCTTTATATTTCTCCATGAACCCTTTGATGGTCTGATGCGCCCGGGCACAAAATGGACATTGAAAGTCGGAAAACTCCACTAAGACTATTTTTTGTTCAGCAGCCCCAACGGTGGGAGAATTGCCAATCACTGCCGCCGGATTTGTCAGCATTTGTTGTAAAAATGCTTGTCGGGCTGCCCGCATCTGATTTTCTTCTTGTTGCTGATAAGCTTGCACGGACTCGATAATCACTTGTGGATTATCACGAATAATCTGTAATACCTGTTCTTCTAGTTTTTGATTGTCCGTCGTTCCTGTGGTACACCCGGTCAAAGCGATGCAACCGATTAAAAAACTGGTGACAAGAAAACTGATTAAGCGAAACCGCTTCATAGATCACCTCATGGGTTAGATTTCTAATTATTTAGCCATTCTATATTAAGGGTTAGCTCCAGAAAACAACATAAAACAGGATGAAAAAGCCGATTTTTATAGCAAATCGGCGCGATCGCGAAATGATGAACAATTATGACTGGAGCCAACGATGTTTTCCCCCCAGTTGCTGGCTGGAATCAGCGGATTTCAAAATTTGCTGAATCTCTTGAAGTAACTCTTCCTTGGATAGTGAATTGGGTAAAACTTTCGTGGCAATTTCTTTGAGAAAAGACAAAAATTCCCGCGAAATCAGCTGCTGATGACTGTCCGAATTGCCCCGTAAATCCGATCTATGATGATGCCACAGGGTTTCCCGGTCATACATAATTAAAATTTGCGGTTTATGAGCCAGATTTGCGATCGCTTTTAAACCATTAACCATTGGCTCGACCAAGTGATCTAGCGGAATATAGATCAACAGTAAATCCACACTTTGTTGTTGAATAAGCTGCCACACTTCAGACCAAGAACGACCGAGCGCCGCATTTAAATTTGCCGATTGCAGATCCAAAATTATTTCTAGCAAATTTTGAATTTGTGATGAAATTTTTTCCCCTTCACTTTCCTCATAATTCCTATCAAAGCTTAAACCGTTAAACCGAGTTTGATAAAATTCTGGTAACGCCGAAATATCGAGCGCTAAAATATTAGGCTTTTTCTGAATTTGCGCCGCCAGATTAAGTACCTGTGATAAGTATTGAGCCGATGGCATCCTCCAATGGGCTGACGCATTTTGTCCAGCATCAGAATGACTATCAGAATAATTACCCTGAGCATAATTACCCTGAGCATAATTACTCTGAGCATAATTATTCTGAGCATAATTACTCTGAGCATAATTACTCTGAGCATAATTACCCTGAGCATAATTACCCTGAGCATAATTACCCTGAGCATAATTACTCTGAGCATAATTACTCTGAGCATAATTACTCTGAGCATAATTACTCTGAGCATAATTACCCTGAGCATAATTACTCTGAGCATAATTACCCGCTGAGGTAACCATGTTAACAGAATCTTCAAGGATTCCCGACTCATAGTCTCCGGTATTTTCTGGGTTGATTGGTGCATCAACTAAACAAGGAAAGACAATCAAGCCCGGAACTTGATTCGCCCCCTCAGTTGTAGCCAAATCCATTGTCACAATTGGCAATTTACCCAAGAGTCTAGACTGACTTAATTCTTGGAAAAAGACTCTAGGTTCTGGCAGGGCGGCTGCCGCTTCAATTAAGATCACTTGCGGCTGCCAAATTTCTGCCAACAGTTCTGCTTGTTCTAAATCATCCGCTTCTAAAATTTGGTAAGCTTTTCCAGACTGAATCTTTAATCCTTGAATTAAAGCCGCATTGGTACTATCCACATTCGCCGTTAACCGCAGAATTGTCAGTTTGCTAGTGTGAAGATTTTGGACTTCGGGTAATTCCACTGGCACTAAATTCCGTAGCTGATCTTGTAATTCTGATGCCGTCAGTGGCAGACTCAAGCAGCCATCAGCGCGATATTTTTTGGCTCGTTTTTTATCCACCACCGTAGCGGTTAAAATAACTGGAATATGACCCGTTTGTGGATCGGATTTCAGCAAGGTCAGTAAATCCCAACCGGAAAGTAAAGGCAACAAAGGATTGACAAAAATAACACAAGGTTGTAAACGGCGAGCTTTTTCCAACGCATCAATCCCACATCGAGAAATTGCCACCCGATAGCCGAGCCGGATCAACTGCTCATGCAACTCTTCCACGTATTGAGGTGCGGCCTCAACAATTAAAATTAATAGCTGATCTCGGACGGGAAATTTCTTGATTGTCCCGGATTCTGGGGGAGAAGGTGGCAGCAAAATGGTAAACTGACTGCCTTTTTCTTCCTTGGAGATAAAGGTGACATCTCCACCGTGCGATCGCGCTAATCCCTGGGTGATCACTAACCCTAAACCCGTCCCTTCAAATCGACGAGTCAAGGGATTTTCTAGTTGCTGGAATCTTTGAAAGATTAAATGCTGTTTATCCGCCGGAATGCCAATTCCCGTATCCCAAACCGTAAAAGCAATCCAACCTTGCCAGCGGTTGACTTTTAAGCCAATTTCTCCTTCTGGAGGGGTAAACTTGAGAGCATTTGACAGCAGATTGTAAAGCATCTGACGCAGGCGCAAATGATCGGTGAGGATCGTGTTTAAACCTGGTTCAATTTCCAGAGTGAACTTAGGGGAAGACTCAACACTGTGGTGGCCTGCGGCCAATTCCATTTGCTGAGTTTCCTGGGCTTGTTGCAAGGCGTACTCACACACTTGTGCAATCTGAACTGGTTCCCAATTCAGTTGAAGCTGACCCGTTTCAATCCGGGTCAAATCCAAAATATCATTGACGACTCTCATTAGATGTTGCCCGCTCTGATAAATCATTTTGGCATAACGAGCTTGACGTTCGTTCAGCGGACCGAGGGCTTGATCTTTTAGGAGAGTAGACAATCCTAAGACTGCGGTGAGAGGAGTTTTGAGTTCATGGCTAATACAGGCTAAAAATTCATCTTTGAGTCGATTTAGTTGGACTAAATCCGCGTTTTTGGCCACGAGTTCTTGGGCCACTTGCTGCTGTTCAGTGACATTTTCCGCCAAAATTAGCCATAAAGAAATGGGGGATTCTGACGGGCTATCCCGCTCCGGTTCTGGGGATGATATTTGGCTGATGGTGAACTCAGATGCCCGCTCGTCGCTCTCTAGGGTCAATTTTCGGGAAATCATCCCAGATTTTAGGGGCGCAAAGGCTTGATGTGACGTTGGCGATGATGATTCTCTGGCTTGGACAACCCCTTTGATGGGATGTTCCGGCGGCGATCGCAGTTTTTTCGACTGAGATGGTTCACCAGAATCGTTGCTATATTTGGCAGGCCAAAATTCTTGGGAACCGAGGGGCAAGAGGATCTCAAACATTGATAAATCAATCTCTAGCGGAATTTTGAAAAATTTCCAAGCTTGTTCGGATCCATTGGTCAAAGAACACATTAAAGTCGCTTCTGACTCACTATCGCTGAATAAATGGCTCACACGGGTTGCCAAAGGTTCGGCTAATTCTGTCTCCTGGGGGATGGACTCTGCGGTGGTCGTGGGGAAGACTTGACCGACTGAGAGGTTGCCCAATTCTTGACGCCAAGCCAAATTTTCCACGATCATCTGACCCTCCTGGGTTTGCACCTTAACCGGAAACGGCAGAGGCGAAATCACTTGTTGAATGGCAGCGATCTCCAGAGGATCCAGAAAATCCCTGGCCTCAACAGTTTTTTGGCCTGGTTCAACCTCATGTTCAGGTTCATTTCCAGAATAGACGCTGATTCGGCTGGTATTTTTGGGATTTTCTGGTTGGTGGCGGCGATTATTTTGGCAGATAATTTCTTGTAGCTGGTAGTGATGGGCTAAAAATTGGAGTAAGCCCTTCATATCCAGCAACCCCAATAATTTGCCCTCTGGGTTGACCACTCCCCAATCTTCATTATTAATATTACAGGTTGTTAATTTATTTAATTTCATCCAGAATTCTCTCACGGAGAGGTTTCCTGGTACAATTTTGATGGGCTGGATCAGCTCGTGTACCATTGCTGAATGTGGATGCGGTAGGATAGAAGATTGTCGCTCAGAAAATTGTTCGCCAGAATTCAAATAGGGGATTAAACTGTGTAAGTAGAGGACTCCAATAGGTAATTCTTCTGGGTTGACCACGGCAATGCGATCGCCCGTGACCCAGAGTTCTTGACGACTTAAGCTAGACCACAAATCTCTAGAACAAGTGGTTAAACTACAAGTCGGTACAGGAACAATAAATTCTTGAATCAGACAATTTGGGCTTAACATCGCAAAACTTCGTGAAAAATTACATCAGTGGTTAGTTGAGGGTGTACCATGAGCGCTTTGACTCTCTCCTGGTGACTCAGCCTTCAGCAAATCCCAGCTAGTTGATCGTGAAGTTACCGGGGGAAAGATTTGGTGCCGTCAATATGGGCGGGGATCAACTTTCCAGTTCTAGTCAACGAGGAGATAGCACCTTGCCAATCCCTGAACAATACTTATGGATCAGGGCTACCACTTAATTATCGATCTAGGAGGGAACTTACAGCATTGCCATTACAATTAGTTACAGTTATTCTAAAAAGGTAAAAGTCCCCCACCAACTTGTGATTGGGCAATTCTTTTTTTTTTCTTTTATTTTTGATTGATAGTGAACATAAGGTATTTTGAGGGATTACTGTTTTGCCTCCCCAACTTTCTCTTTGTACGTTTGCCAGTTCTGAATCCCTGTCTAATTCGCTGAAGCAGTCTTTAGGCAGCGGTCGCTATCTGGTGAATCACTTCCACTCTGAGTCAACTTTCTTGGAGTTTTTGGATTTGGAAAAACAGCAGATCGACTGTCTGATCTTACAAGCACAATCCTCTCTAGGCAAATTAAGCAACGAGTTGCATCAGCGATCGACCGTGCTCCCCGCCGTGATCGTCTATGAAACTTTCCCCGAAAAAGCTGATCGGCCACTCACTCCATTGTCCTTCCCCACCAAGGAGGATCCGCTCCGTGCAGTTCCCGATCGAGAGGAAACAGAAATAGAAACAGGGTATCCCACAGTTTTTTATCATACGGCTGAGGTTCACATTTCCTTTCTTCAGGTGCCTGACATCTCTCGCTATATTGAGCAAGCGATTAGTCAATTCCTGAATTTGTCTCCCAGCTTTCGCAAAAGCAATTCTGTTAATCCTATTGAGCAAAGTTCCGAGAATTCCGTGCAAAAATTTCTCGTCCAACACCAAAATCGGTTGGCGGAAAAATTGAGGGAACGATTAGGATACTTAGGTGTGTATTATAAACGAAACCCTCAACGCTTTCTGCGTAACTTACCCTCCGTAGAGCGAAAACAATTTTTAGAAAATCTTAAGTCCGATTATCGTGACATTGTTCTGAATTACTTTTCCGATCAACCGAGAATCTTAAATCAGCAGATTGATGAATTTGTCAATAATGCTTTCTTTGCTGATGTTTCCGTGACTCAAATTGTCGAAATTCACATGAATTTGATGGATGAATTTTCTAAGCAGCTAAAATTAGAAGGCCGCAGTGAGGAAATTCTGCTAGACTACCGTTTGACTCTAATTGATATCATTGCACATTTATGTGAAATGTATCGACGTTCTATCCCGCGAGACTCTTAGAAGAATTTTTCGGGCAGACTCACTCGTGATGCTAAGGCGTCGAGCGGTCAAAATTCTCAAGAATTAATTATTTCACTTTTCGATCCATGAATAATCCTAAAAAAACTTATGTTCTCAAGCTCTATGTGGCAGGAAACACCCCGAATTCAGTTCGGGCTTTAAAAACCCTGAAAAATATTCTGGAAGAGGAATTTCAAGGCGTCTATGCCCTGAAAGTGATTGATGTCCTCAAAAATCCGCAATTAGCTGAAGAAGACAAAATTTTAGCCACGCCCACTTTATCCAAAATATTGCCACCCCCCGTGAGAAAAATCATTGGGGATCTTTCAGACCGGGAAAAAGTATTAGTTGGTTTAGATTTACTCTATGAAGAATTGTCTGAAGAAAATTCAGGAATATAGATGCAAATGCCTCGGCTCTCTGAATTACCGGGAATCAGGGAGTCATTGAGCGGTCTTGACTTTTGACGATTTTTTTTATGGTAGACTCCAGAGACAGTAAAATTATTGGTTAGGTTAGATAACTAAAGCTATGATTCGTAATCAGCCAAATCAGGTGGAAGACTTGCCAAAAGGCGTTCAAAAAATTCGCACTGTGATTGAAGGATTTGATGATATCAGTCATGGAGGAATGCCGGCAAGTCGGACGACTTTAGTCAGTGGTACTTCCGGCACAGGTAAAACTTTGTTTGCGATTCAGTTTCTCTATAATGGAATTATTAATTTTGATGAACCGGGCGTGTTTGTCACTTTTGAGGAATCGCCTACAGATATCATTAAAAATGCGTATAGTTTTGGTTGGGATTTAGGCAAACTGGTTAATGAAGGCAAGTTGTTTATTCTCGATGCCTCTCCGGATCCCGAAGGACAAGATGTGGTTGGCAGTTTTGATTTATCGGCGCTGATTGAAAGAATCCAATACGCTATTCGTAAGTACAAAGCTAAACGGGTTTCTATCGATTCGGTGACGGCGGTTTTTCAACAATATGATGCGGTTTCGGTGGTCAGACGGGAAATCTTTCGCTTGGTGGCTCGACTCAAGCAAATGAGTGTGACGACGGTGATGACGACAGAACGGGTGGAAGAGTACGGCCCGGTGGCCCGATTTGGCGTGGAAGAGTTTGTGTCAGATAATGTGGTGATTCTGCGGAACGTTTTGGAAGGTGAACGCCGTCGCCGCACTTGTGAAATTTTAAAGCTGCGAGGGACAACTCACATGAAAGGGGAGTACCCGTTTACGATTACCAGTGATGGGATTAATATTTTCCCCTTGGGGGCGATGCGCTTAACCCAGCGTTCGTCTAATGCTCGCGTTTCTTCTGGGGTGAATACCCTGGATGAAATGTGTGGCGGTGGATTTTTCAAAGATTCGATTATTTTGGCGACTGGGGCAACCGGGACGGGTAAGACTCTGTTGGTGAGTAAGTTTTTGGAAGATGCTTGTACGAATGGGGAACGAGCGATTTTATTTGCTTATGAGGAGTCCCGCGCTCAACTCTTGAGAAATGCCTATTCTTGGGGGATTGATTTTGAAGAGATGGAGAAAAAGGGTTTGTTGAAAATCCTTTGTGCTTATCCAGAGTCAGCAGGTTTGGAAGATCATTTGCAGATTATTAAGACTGAGTTGGTGGAGTTTAAGCCTTCTCGGATGGCGATCGATTCTTTGTCGGCTTTGGAACGTGGGGTGACGAATAATGCTTTCCGCCAGTTTGTGATTGGCGTTACCGGGTATGCGAAGCAGGAAGAAATCACGGGTTTCTTTACGAATACTACGGATCAATTTATGGGGGCGCATTCGATTACGGAATCTCATATTTCGACGATTACGGATACGATTTTGATGTTGCAATATGTGGAAATTCGCGGGGAAATGTCTCGGGCGCTGAATGTGTTTAAGATGCGTGGGTCTTGGCATGATAAGGGGATTCGAGAATATACGATTAGTGAGAAAGGCCCGGATATTCGCGATTCTTTCCGCAATTATGAACGGATTATTAGTGGTTCTCCGAGTCGAATTTCTGTGGATGAGAAGACTGAGTTATCTCGCATTGTTAAGGGGGTGCAAAATAAGTTAACGGATGATTTGAACGATGAATGATGGGATGAGTGATGGGATGAGTGATGGGATGAATGATGGGATGATTTAGTGGGTTGTTTGCCGAGCCGATCGCATTAAGGGCGATCGCGGCTTTAGGCCAGCATATTTGGCTCTGACATATTGATCTATTGATGACCTTAATCATCCGAATCTTAGGGGCAATTGATCGAGGCCCCCTAGGTTTCGGATGAAGTTTTTATTAAATAAATGTGGATTAAATAAATGTGGATTAAATAAATGTGCCTGAGTTCTGTGCTAGAAAATGGTAGCCCTAGCTTTATTGGGCAATTTTGTTAGTACCACCGCAGTGAGTGAAATTTGAGTGAGATGATATTACGGCGATTATTGATAAAAAACCCGATCGGCCTTAGCCTATGAGGATCTAAATTAAATCAGGATGATAGGTTCAAATCCGCTTCCTGCCAGCAAATTATCGCAAAACCCTGTGACCAAAATTGGTTGCAGGGTTTGGTTTTGTTTAGGGGCGAACCATTCTGGCAGATAGTTTTTCCGTGGAGATGGCCGTTTGCGCCGCTGTTGCTTCGCCCAGCCTGATGACAGAATGGAGATGCTCTCTGTTGTTTTATGTCTGTAGCTCTGAGCATTAGAATAGAGTTGACGCAAGAGTCAAAATTTAGAGGGAATTATTGGACTCGGTTTGACTCTTCTGTGTCAACATCATTTAAACAAAATTCTTATAGTGGGTGGTGACTATGAAGTTACAGCGGCCTATTTTATGGGGCGGAGTTAGCCTATCTTTGGGTTTGTGGCTGTTTGATAGTTTTTCGCATTCCCTGGAAGGGGTGGGAGAAGTTGGGGTGTTGGGCGCGATCGCCCTGGGGACTGGTTTGTGGTGGTATAAACAGCGATCGCCTCTACCGGCTAAGGTTTCCGCCCCTGTGGATCGAGAAACCTTGTCCAAGGCTATTGCTGGGGTGAAAGAGGCGATCGCTCAGTTGGCAACGGAGGCAGAAAATTGTGAGGCGATCGGTGAACTCCGCTCCCAACAAGAACAGCTATCGGCCCAATTGGATCGCCAAGAGTTGCGACTGTTGGTGACAGGTGGCAAAGCGGTGGGCAAAACTAAGTTGATGCAGCTTTTGCAAGCAAGTAGTCAGCAGTTTGGAAAATTAACTTTCACGGAAACCGAGGCTTTATTTAGCAAAACTGACCGCGATCGACAGGTTAAACCGAACCTGACTCTAGAAGATTTGGTAATTTTTGTCACGACTGGGGATTTAACCAGTTCTGAACTGAATCATTTACAGCAATTGGCTATAGCTAATGTGCGGATTTTGGTGGTGGTGAACAAACAAGACCAATATCTAGAAACTCAAAAAGCGACGATTTTACAACAAGTTCGTAATTGCTTAGAAGGCATTTTAAATAAGGATGATGTGGTGGGGGTTTGCGCGGCTCCGGCGCCGGTGAAGGTGCGACAATATCAAGCGGATGGTTCGGTGCAAGAAAAAATGGAACAACCAATGGCGAATATTACTGGGTTGTGCGATCGCCTTAGTCATATTTTAGCCACGGAAAAATCAGCTTTGGTTTTTGCTAGTACCTTGCGGGCTGCCAATGGCTTAAAAGCGGAGATCAAAACTTTGCTGAACCAAGTCAGACGCGATCGGGCGATGCCCATGATTGAACAATCTCAATGGGTGGCTGCGGCTGCGGCTTTTGCTAACCCCGTCCCCGCTTTGGACTTGCTTTCTACGGGGGCTGTGACCGGGCAATTAGTGGTAGATTTGGGCAAAATTTATCAACAGAAATTTTCCCTGGAACAAGGACAAGCGATCGCTCGTACTCTAGCGGAACAAATGGTTAAATTAGGGTTAGTAGAACTTTCTACCCAAGCCATTACCTCAATTCTGAAAAGTAACGCCATCACTTTTGTGGCAGGTGGTGCGGTTCAGGGAATTAGTGCGGCTTATTTAACTCGGTTAGCCGGTTTAAGTTTGCTGGAATATTTCCAAGCCCAAGAACTAACTAGCGATTTATCTTCTGGGGATAAATTGGCACAATTAAGCCAAACTATTAAGCAGGTTTTTGAGCAAAATCAGCGGATTGCTTTTCTACAATCTTTTGTCCAAAAAGCGGTGAATTATTTGCCAAATAACAAAGCAATTCCCTCGTTCCCAGGCTCCAGCCTGGGAATGCCAGTCTAGAGGCTCTGCCTCCTGTGTTACTGCCGATCGCGACTGCAAGACAGAAACGCGAGGCAGAGCCTCTAGATAATCGTTCCCAGGCTCCAGCCTGGGAACGAGGAAATAATACTACTCTTAAAAAGAGAAAACTATGAATCTAACTTTAAATTTACCCCAAACATGGAAAATGAGTCAAGAACAATTTGCGGAACTCGCGCAAATTAATCAGGATGTCCGATTAGAACTAACCGCAAAAGGAGAGTTAATTATTATGCCACCAACCGGAGGAGAAACGGGAAATCGAAACTTTGATTTAACCGGACAGATTTGGTTATGGAATAGCCAAAAACGCCTCGGTAAAGCTTTTGATTCTTCTACGGGATTTGTGTTACCGAATGGGGCTAATCGTTCTCCTGATGCCAGTTGGATTAGAATGGAACGGTGGGAAGCGTTAACATCAGAACAGCGGAAAAAATTATTACCTTTATGCCCTGATTTTGCCGTTGAATTAGTTTCGGAAAGCGATCGCCTCTCCAAAACCCAAGAAAAAATGCAAGAATATTTAGAAAATGGCTTACGTTTGGGTTGGTTAATTGACCCAAAAACTAAAATTGTCGAAATTTATCGGCCAAATCAAGCGGTGGAAGTCTTAGAGTTTCCTTTAACATTATCTGGGGAGGATGTGTTGCCAGATTTTACTTTAAGTTTAGCAGAAATTTGGGATTAATGAATAGACAAGAAAGCAAAATTCGTGCAAAGCCCCCCTTTTTAAGGGGGGTTGGGGGGATCGATTGGAGATTTTGCACTCTTGTCTAATGCACAAAAAACCCGGTTTCTTGAAGAAAGTAAAAACCCCGGTTTCTTGAAGAAACCGGGGTTTTTTTCTGGGTCGGTTAAGTTAGTCTTCAGGTTCAATGTCTTCAATTTCCGTATCTTCAATTTCCGAAAAATCTACTTGTTCGTAAAGTTCGCTTAAAGTAAATTGAAACTCAACGGAAGCCAGGGATATGACATCTTGTTCTGAGTCATATTCGGTAAATTTCCATTGTTTTTCCCCGATTTTTGAATATTGTTCAATATGATAGCGGTTTTGGTCAATTAAAATATATTCTTGGAATGAGGGAATGGAGCGATAAGCAGCAAATTTATCGGTTTTATCATAACCTTCTGTTGATTTTGATAAAACTTCGACGATGATGGTCGGGTTAGTGACAGTCGTGGTATTTTTTCCTTGGTAAATAGGTTTTCCTTGGATTACCATTACATCAGGATAAACATAGCGTCTCGTGGCTGGTATCCAGAGACGAACGTCTCCGATAAATAGCCGATATTTTTGTCCTTTGATGGTCAAAGGGAATTTTTTGTAAAAGTTTCCTGCAATTTGGTTATGGTTGGTGGTGCCGCCAGTCATGGGTATAATTTCTCCATCGTGATATTCGCTTTTATATTCTGCGGTTTCCTCTAGGGCAAGGTATTCTTCCGGGGTGTAAGTGCGTTTTTGGGTTTTGTTAGCTTCGAGTAGTTGCATGATATATACCTCATTAATGAGTTTATTGTATTGTAAAAATATGGTGATGGGTAGGGGCGAAGCATTCGGGCGACAATTTATCGATTTAAACCGAAGATTTTTGACCAGAATGCTTCGCCCTCGCATATCTGATGATTATATCCGGGTAGGGGCGATCGCTTTCTTGGTATTCTTACATAAATTTGGGATTAAACAATAGATATTGTCAGAGATAACAACCGGGTTTGAATAACACAAAAACCCGGTTTTTTGAACCGGGTTTTTGTGTTATTCAATAAACCGGTTTTTTCTGTATGTTTTTGCTCAATTAACCGGATTTTTGCAGGTCGGCTAAGTTAGTCTTCAGGTTCAATGTCTTCAATTTCCGTATCTTCAATTTCCGAAAAATCTACTTGTTCGTAAAGTTCGCTTAAAGTAAATTGAAACTCAACGGAAGCCAGGGATATGACATCTTGTTCTGAGTCATATTCGGTAAATTTCCATTGTTTTTCCCCGATTTTTGAATATTGTTCAATATGATAGCGGTTTTGGTCAATTAAAATATATTCTTGGAATGAGGGAATGGAGCGATAAGCAGCAAATTTATCGCTGCGATCGTAAGCGGCGGTTGATTTGGATAAAACCTCTACGATGATGGTCGGGTTAGTGACAGTCGTGGTATTTTTTCCTTGGTAAATAGGTTTTCCTTGGATTACCATTACATCAGGATAAACATAGCGTCTCGTGGCTGGTATCCAGAGACGAACGTCTGCCGCAAATACTCGATATTTTTGTTCTTTAATCGTATATGGGAATTTACGGCAAACATTGAGAGTGATTTGGTTATGGTTGGTAGTGCCGCCAGTCATGGGTATAATTTCTCCATCGTGATATTCGCTTTTATATTCTGCGGTTTCCTCTAGGGCAAGGTATTCTTCCGGGGTGTAAGTGCGTTTTTGGGTTTTGTTAGCTTCGAGTATTTGCATGATATATACCTCATTAATGAGTTTATTGTATTGTAAAAATATGATGATGGTTAGGGGCAAAGCATTCTGGGAACAATTTATCGACTATAACCGAATATTTTTGACCCGAATGCGATCGCGCTTATCTCTGGGATGATGATTATATCCGGGTAGGGGCGAAGCATTCGGGCGACAATTTATCGATTTAAACCGAAGATTTTTGACCCGAATGCTTCGCCCTCGCATATCTGATGATTAGATCCGGGTAGGGGCGAAGCATTCGGGCGACAATTTATCGACTATAACCGAAGATTTTTGACCCGAATGCTTCGCCCTCGCATATCTGATGATTAGATCCGGGTAGGGGCGAAGCATTCGGGCGACAATTTATCGACTATAACCGAATATTTTTGACCCGAATGCTTCGCCCTTAGTTCTGGGATGATTATATCAGGAATAGGGCGAAGTAAGAGCGGATAAATATCTGGGATACACCGATAGATTTTCTGCGCTCTTGCGAAAGCCCCTACTTACACAAAAAACCCGGTTTCTTCAAGAAGCCGGGTTTCTGCTATTCTAGACACCTTCAGAAACGATGCGTTGGAATTGATCGACCAAGCGATTTTGTAAATCGCCAAAATCTTCAACGGATTTTTCTAGCTGGTTTTGTCGCACCCGCTTTAAGGTGGGGTTAGCAATTAATTCAGCTTGAGCCATTTGCACTTCCATTCGGGCGATAAACTCCTCAAAGAGATAATTAATTTTCTTTTCTAGCTCCATTTTTTTATCTAGTAAAAAGGCAGCGGTTTCACTGCGAATTGCAGCCTTTTCTCGGACTAAGTATTGGTTGCAATGTTCGGTAAGCGATTGGATTTGGGTTTCCCGCACTTTTTCTAGGGCACGTTTACGAAACTCAAACTCATCTTTAACTAGGGCTAATTCTCCCCGAATGACCTCACGGGTAGCAGCATCAGGAAAAAATCGCTGTAAAAATCCTTCCCGTTTTGCCATGACATTATCAATAGCAGATTGAGCCTGATTTGTCAGGTGAACAATTGGAGCAGCGACTACTTCTAGCTCTTGGGGTTGCCGCACTAAGTCCATCGGTTTTCTTTTTTCAATATTAGACATTTATTTAGCCTCGAATCAACCTTGATATTTACAGTTTATTTGACGACGCTCGATTTGTCTGTCGAGCAATATCGATTTTTGTGAAAAACCCGGTCTGTTGAATCCCGTTTTTATCTTCACCAAACCGGGTTTTTGTTTTTTGGTCAAATTAGAATTTTCTTGATATAGTCCTTCATGGTTTCAGTTGCATAATTGACAAATAAACCAACTTTATTCTGAAACCGGATACTTTTAGCTCTAAGGTGTTCTACTTGTTCTGTAGTTCTTTTGAGCAGATCGGAAACATCCCAGTCTAGCTGGTGAAAAAAAAAGGAAAGGGACTGACTTTTTTTCTGGGGATATATTTTTTTCTCGTTCGATTGGTAATTTCCTCAATAAGTTCTTCTTGGACTTTTTTCATCGGATCACTCTTATAGGCTTCTCCCAGGGTATCATCGTAAAATTTTCTCTCTTTTTCCTGATCGTTTTTGAGTTGGATAGGAAAATACTTCCGATCTTCATCTGCTCTCTGAATTTGTTCATACTCCTTTTGTTGTAACATCGCATCGTAGGAGCCGCGTTTGGCGATTAATTTAGCAAAGATTGGGGCAGTATCCACTACAATGAACAACCAGGAAATCGCGTGACTTGCATGGGCGATCGCCGGATTTTTTTGGGCGATTTTCTCCAAAGTATTTAACTGAGTCATAATGTCATCAGCTTGTTTTCTGGCGGTGGTGACAGTTTTTACCTCCTGATCTTTTTGGGCTTGCAGTTGCATAATCCGTTGCCGGTTTTGCACTAAAATCGGTTCAGTTTTGGCTTTTAATGTTTCTAATTCTCTCCCCTGTTGTTGACACAGGAGTTGTTTTTCTTCATACACTGGGCCTTTTCCTTCTTTGCCAGTGCCACTGATTCCTTCAGCTTCTTTCATAGCTCGATCGCACAATAAATCTCGGTTTTTCTCTTTGTCTGACAAATCTTGCTCTAATTTTTGATTCGCTGCTTTTAATTCAGCAATTTCTGGCATTCCTTGATTGATTTGTTGTTGTACTGCCAGGGCTATCTGAGCATTTTCTTGGGCAAGTTCAGCTAAAATGGGCTTTTCAAAGATTTTTAACTCTAGGGGTTTTGCCACAACCACGGCAATTAAAACCGCCACAATAATCCGCGTGATGGCCATGCCCAATTGTTGCCAGCTAAATTTGTCTTCTTTATGGGTAGTGATGATAATTAAGCGATCCATATTGAAAACAAATAATCCCCAAAATACCCCTAAAAGCAGAGCATGAATCGGGTTTTTGAAGATGGTATAAAAGGCATAACCTCCTGACAAAATCGCACAGGCTGTGGTTAGGAGAATTGCCAGCCCGATCGCGTCATATTTATGCTGTTCTTTCTGGGAGCGGCAATTTTGCAGTAATTCAGCATCAACCCCGGCACACCACCATAATAATTTCAATTTCATAAATTCTCCGGTTTATTTCTTAATAGTGATAGGGATCCAAGCGCCCTTATATTTAATACCCTAACATTAAAATCATAAAATCCCGCCAATCGTGTGTCGATTTTTAGATGAAATTGTCGATGTCGATTTTTGTCTTTTTTTGTAAACAATGCTGGTTTTTTGGTAAGTTTGTTGCTATAAATAAATTAAGGGGCGAAGCATTTGCGCCAATATCTGTGGGAAAAACCGGCCAATCAACGCCGCAAATCATCGCCCATATTCTTGTAGGGGCGAAGCATTTGCGCCAATATCTGTGGGAAAAACCGGCCAATCAACGCCGCAAATGCTTCGCCCATATTCGGGATTTATCATCCCAAATTGGCTGACCCGAATGAGGTCAGGGCGAAGCATTTGCGCCAATATCTTTGGGAAAAACCGGCCAATATTCTTGTAGGGGCGAAGCATTTGCGCCAATATCTGTGGGAAAAACCGGCCAATCAACGCCGCAAATGCTTCGCCCATATTCGGGATTTATCATCCCAAATTGGCTGACCCGAATCAGGTCAGGGCGGCGTTGCATTCGGGCAGGTAAATCATTTGTTATAATCCCAAATTGGCTGACCCGAATCAGGTCAGGGCGAAGCATTCGGGCAGGTAAATCATTTGTTATCATCCCAAATTGGCTGACCCGAATGCTTCGCCCCTACAAAGGCTATAAATCATCACAAGGAGTTGAAAATTATGAAAACGTTACAGCAATTGTATGATGAGTATGAAGGCGATTTTATCGATGCCATGATTAATCGCTTTAATTTTTCGGGAAAAAAAGAATTAGTTTTTCGTAATCGCTTTATTAAAGATAATGATGGCTGTCTTCATCAAAAACTAGCCCAGCAATCGGCAAAACATTTAATTGATGAGGAAAAAAGCCAAGATGCAGCCCAAATTTATCGCCAACAATTAGCCTCAATTTGTGCCAAGCTGGAAGAAATGGGATGTCCACCCAGTGAAGGCGCGGATCGGTGGAAAAATTGCCGGGAATGGTTGCGCGAGGAAAGGTTTAAACAATGGGCTAAAGAACAGGGTTTAATTAAACCGCTCACTATCGAAGAATGTTGGAACGAATTAAAAACAAAAGCTGAAAATTCCCAGCCCACGACAGATAAAGAAATGCAATCAGAATTAATTGTGGAAAAATGGGAACCGCGACTATCAGATATGGGCGCACGACGGAACATCAAACGTCAACAATTCCCGGCTAATAGCGATTTAACTTATCGGGTGATTTCTCCCAAAGTCGGACATTTAATATTATTTGAACGGGAACCTAACGGCACGATCGTTTGTTTATGTCCCTCAGAATTTGCCCCAGACTCCTACCATGCAGGGAAAGAGACGGTGTTACCCCATCCTGAGTCAGAATATGAATATTTTGGCTCCGATGAGCTAGGATGGGAACAACTGGTTGCGGTGATTACGCCGGAACCGCCGCCGTTTCAGTGGTTGGAAGACAGTCGCAAGGAAGCCTTAGAAGTGAATCAAGAGCATTTAGCGGGACTGTTGGACTATGTGAATAGTCAACCTAACGCGGAGGTGTTATATACGGAATATTTGGTTGTTAATGCTTAATTTTTTACGCAAAGAAACCGGGTTTCTCTGAAAAATCTAAGATTCTCAACTAGATATCTAGGAAAAAACCCGGTTTCTCGAAAAACCCCGTTTTAATCAATAATTAAGGAAAAGGGAAATGGATTTTTTTAATCAATTGGCGAAGGATTTAAGTCAGGGTTGGAATGATTTTACGCAAGAAATGGAGTTAACGCTTAATCAAAAATTTGTTCAACTTTATAATGAATTGGCAAAGGATTTAAGTCAGGGTTGGAATGATTTTACGCAAGAAATGGAGTTAACGCTTGGTCAACAAGCTGTTCAACTTTATAATGAATTGGCAAAGGATTTAAGTCAGGGTTGGAATGATTTTACGCAAGAAATGGAGTTAACGCTTAATCAAAAATTTGTTCAACTTTATAATCAAGGTAATTTTAATGAAGCCATAGCCATTGCTAAACAAGCATTAACTTTAGCGAAATCCCTTCACCCAGGCGATCATGCTGATGTGGCACTCAGTCTGAATAACTTGGCAGCAGTCTACAACTCCCAAGAACGCTACGCGGAAGCTGAACCTCTCTACATACAGGCATTACAGATGATAAAACGCCTATTTAATGGCGACCATCCCTATGTAGCAATCAGTCTGAATAACTTGGCAGGACTTTACAGAAACCAAGGACGCTACTCTGAAGCCGAACCTCTCTACATACAGGCATTAGAGATGAGAAAACGTCTGTTTAATGGCGACCATCCTAATGTGGCAATCAGTCTGAATAGTTTGACATTACTCTACGGTTCCCAAGGACGCTACGCGGATGCTGAACTCCTTTGCCTACAAGCATTAGAGATGAGAAAACGCCTATTTACAGGCGACCATGCTGATGTGGCAGAAAGTCTGAATAACTTGGCATATCTCTACAAATCCCAAGCACGCTACGCGGAAGCTGAACCTCTCTACCAACAGGCTTTAGAGATGACAAAACGCCTATTTAAAGGCGACCATCCTGATGTAGCACAAAGTCTGAATAACTTGGCAGGACTCTACTACTCCCAAGCACGCTACGCGGAAGCTGAACCTCTCCTGCAACAGGCATTAGAGATGACAAAACGCCTATTTAAAGGCGACCATCCTAATGTAGCAGGCAGTCTGAATAACTTGGCATATCTCTACTACTCCCAAGCACGCTACGCGGAAGCTGAACCTCTCCTGCAACAGGCATTAGAGATGATAAAACGCCTATTTACAGGCGACCATCCTAATGTGGCAACCAGTCTGAATAACTTGGCAGGACTCTACTACTCCCAAGGACGCTACGCGGAAGCTGAACTCCTTTGCCTACAAGCATTAGAGATGATAAAACGCCTATTTACAGGCGACCATCCTAATGTGGCACAAAGTCTGAATAACTTGGCAGGACTCTACTACTCCCAAGGACGCTACGCGGAAGCTGAACCTCTCCTGCAACAGGCATTAGAGATGAGAAAACGCCTATTTAAAGGCGACCATCCTGATGTAGCACAAAGTCTGAATAACTTGGCAGGACTCTACGATTCCCAAGGACGTTACGCCGAAGCTGAACCTCTCTACAAACAGGCATTAGAGATGACAAAACGCCTATTTACAGGCGACCATCCCTATGTGGCAACCAGTCTGAATAACTTGGCAGGACTCTACAAATCCCAAGGACGCTACGCGGAAGCTGAACCTTTCTACAAACAGGCTTTAGAGATGATAAAACGCCTATTTAAAGGCGATCATCCTGATGTAGCATCCAGTCTGAATAACTTGGCAGGACTCTACAAATCCCAAGGACGCTACGCGGAAGCTGAACCTCTCTACAAACAGGCTTTAGAGATGATAAAACGCCTATTTACAGGCGACCATCCTGACGTAGCAACCAGTCTGAATAACTTGGCAGAACTTTACAGAACCCAAGGACGCTACGCGGATGCTGAACCTCTGCACAAACAGGCGTTAGAGATGAGAAAACGCCTATTTTCTAGCGACCATCCTGATGTGGCAATCAGTCTGAATCACTTGGCATTACTCTTAGTTGCTACAAACCAGCCCCAGGATGCTTTTGAAAAACGGCAGGAAGCGATCGCAATGGAAACTCGCTTGATTCAACGTAATTTTGCTTTTAGTTCAGAACAAGAACGACTGCAATCAATTAAAAATAATCGACCAAGTTTTGATGCTTTCCTCTCCTTAGTTTCTCAATATTTCTCCAACGCTCCCGAACAAGTCCAAAAAGCCTTAGATGTCGTTCTCAACCGCAAATCTCTGACCGCAGCAGCGTTAGCAGCCTTTAATTTTGCCATCCATAGTCAACGCTATTCCCACCTCAAACCCCTATTTAATGATCTCCAGTCAAAGCAACAACAACTTTATCACCGTCGATATAACCCACCCCTTCCCGAACCGGAACAACCCATAGAACTTTATCGCATTCGTTTGCGAAACTATCAAAAAGATATTGCCGAATTAGAACAACAATGTCAACAGTTAGAAAAGCAACTTTCCGCCGAAGTTCCCGAAATTCGACTCGACCATCAAACCCTCGATCGCCGCGCCGTTGCCTTAGAATTACCCGCTAATACGGTATTAGTAGAATATGTGCGGTTCGATCGCTATGATTTTACTGCCCCCGAAGGTGAAAACTGGCAATCTGCCGAATATTGGGCGTTTATTTTACCTGCCCAAAAACCCGATGCGGTGCAGATGATTCCATTAGGACCAGCGCAACCGATTGATAATTTAATTGAAAAAGTGCGAAAAGTTTTATCCTTAGAAAATCCACCATCCACAATGGCAAGAGGAGGCGCGAAAAAAGGAAGTCAAACACAATTAAACCCTTATGAATACCATCCCCAAGAACCCAACGCCTTACGCGAAAAAATCTTTAGTCCTCTCATTTCTATCCTACAAAATTATCAAAACATTCTGATAGCTCCCGATTCCGAATTAAGCCTAATTCCCTTTGGGGTTTTGCCAGTGGATGAAACCGGCCAACAATTATTAAGAGACAAATATCAAATCAGTTATCTCAGTAGTGGGCGAGATGTCTTAAGATGGAGACTGGAGACAGACCGTAAAGCCTCGGAATCCTTAATTATTGCCAATCCTAACTTTAACTATCCAGAACCTCCGAGTTTAACCAAATCTCCAACGGAAGGTTTAACGAAATCCGGGGTTTCTCACAGCACCAAACCCGTTTTAAAAAGCCTATCTGCCGAGGGATTTGCTCCCCTTCCCGAAACAGAACCCCTAGCCCAAACCATCGCCAAAAAATTAAACATTCCCAACTTATATTTAGGCGATAAAGCTCTCGAAACCCTGTTTAATCAAACTTCCTGCCCGCGCTTTTTATTAATCGCGACTCATGGAGATTATGAAGCAGAAGATCCCTATTTTAAATTAACCTATCAATTGCTCAAGTGTCCATCAGAAGAAGAAGCTAACAATCAGATATCACAAAATCGGGATTTAGTCAATCCCCAACTGCTGCTAGTGATGGAAACTCAAGCGGAAACTTTTGTCAAACAAGGGAAAGAAAATCTCGCCCAATGGTTAAGAAAATTTGCCGAAAAAGTCTCAGAAGAATATAAAATATCCCGCGCACCCAATCCTATAGAAAACCCTTTTAATCGCTTTGCCGTTGCACCTGGTAATAATGCCATGATTCGGGGTTATTTAGCCTTTGCGGGGGCAAATACTTGGCGAAAAGGGCAGTCATTACCCCTCGAAGCAGGCAAAGGCAGACTATTAGCTCAGGATATCGCGGGCATTGATTTATGGGAAAATGAATTAACCATTTTAATTGCTTGTCAAACCGGCTTAGGAGATGTGCAATCAGGGGAGGGAGTTTTCGGGTTACGGCGGGCTTTTGCGGTAGCGGGATGTAAGGCTTTAATTATGAGTTTGTGGTCAGTTCCTACCCGTGTATCGCTGTTATTAATGGATGAATTTTTAAATCACGTTCAGCAGGGTTTAGGCAAGCGAGAATCTCTGGTTAAAGCCCAAAATTATATCCGCAATCTCACCATTCACAAGTTACAAGAGTTAAACTTAACGGGCGATCGCGATATTTTGGGTGAGTTTAAGGATAAAAGAATGCTTTCCCAGGAGTTTATGGACAATAACCCCGATTATAAATTATTATCTCATCCCTATTTTTGGGGTGCCTGGATTTCTCAGGGGGAATTGTAATTAAAAAACCTCAAGGGAGACGATATATTGTGTCTAGGGGAATAGAAACCGGGTTTCTGCATAGATATCTAGTTTGACACCAAAAATTTTGATAATAAACCCGGTTTCTTTTATATGTCATTACTCCTTATTTTCGCCATTTTCGGCAGTATCATTATCAGCCGGTAAAAAGTCAGGGTTAAGCACTTCTTCTTTACTAAAGGGAGACTCTGGGGGAAATATCTGGATGGATAAACCCGTTTCAGCGGCGGCTAGTTTCCTGGCATATTGATAGGATTCATTAAAAATATCTTCAAAAAACCGATATAAACTCGGACTGGTTTTAAAAGTATCCTCGATGCGAATACGATGTTCTATAATAGTGTATCGCCAACTATTTGTTCGCTTGTCTGGCTGATATTTATACTTGAGTAAGTGCATGAGAAGTATTCGCAGATTACTTTTTAAAGCATTTTTATCGCTTCTACCCATACTTTCCAATTCCTCAAGTAAGTTTTCTAAATCGATTTCGGCAAAATTTCCCTCTTTTAATAAGTTGATATTTGTCTGTAACCACAGATAAAAATCCTGTTCATAAAGGGATGTTGTTGCCGTTGTGATTGATTGGATAGCTGTCATTTTGTTTGACTCCCTTTCTTTTCTATATATAAGTCTAACAGATTTTATGATTTATGCATATATCGGTGAAATCAACCGGGTTTCTGTTATAATTAAGGCAGACTCACCCAGCGTTAACTAAGAAACCAGATCGATAAATGTAATTTTTTTGATTGGCGATCGCTGTTTGGTAAATATGGTTGTTGTATAATATTGTATATCAGTATATAATATTATTGAGCGATCGCCAGTTCAATCGATATATAAAATTATTTTATTCCGGTAAAATTATGAAATATCTAAACCTAGAGGAACCCGATATCACCCTAACAGCAATTGTTGATGAAATAGCTGTTAACCAGTCTGAAGTTATTATTACTCGCAACGGTTTACCAGTTGCTCGGATTGTTCCCTATTCGCTTCCTGATGCAACGGGGAAAAATTATCCCCTGCGAGGAATGCCAATCAAAATTGCCGCCGATTTTGATGAACCAATGCCTGAAGGGACGCTTTGGGAGAATGAATGATTTTACTCGATACTCATGTTTGGTTATGGCTACTTGACGAGCCGCGTCAATTGTCGGATGCTGCACGCACAGCCAACAGCGCAACAAAAATCAGGTATCGCGTTGGGTTTCGCTCGGCTCAACCCAATCGACATGAAAAAAAATTACTACTCAATACTTTGAATGAGTTTAATGTTATTTCTCAGCCATTCATTGACTAAAACTTGCACCTCAATCTTTTTCTGTTCAGCAATTTTTGTCACAAACTGCTCGACATCGGGATCGAGATAAATGGGATAATGAAGTTTAGCATCAGGATGGTAAAATTTACCTTCTTCTGCTTTGGAAAAGTCATACTCTGATTTCATAATTGCCTTTTTCGGGAAATGTTGTAGTTATTTTTGATATCATTTTAGCTTGTCGGTGCTTCCTCTTGTAAAATTTTATAAAAAAATAAACATTTTTTTGCTATCAAATAATGTGGCTAATCAACAACAATAAAATTAAATAGTAAATATCGATATTTTTTCTATTAAGTTTTTGATAACGGCTTTCTTCAGACCAGTCTTTGAGCATCAACAATGTATCTAAACTTCTGACTTATTTATTTTTGATTTGCCAGCCTTGACAAATATACTGATTCATGCTAAAATATTTACTCAAGTAATAAATAAAAATGTGAGGTTATTTAGTATGGCAGAAAATAATCGTATAATTTCTTGCCGTGTTAGTTACAAACATATTTTGCGTGAATTATCTGTTAACAGAAAAGATCCCTGTGAAGTAATTCGCGAACTAATTTCCAACTCTTATGATGCTTTAGCATCTGTTATTGAAATATATCCTTTACTTCAATATGATGGGTTTATCTTTATTGATAATGGGACTGGGATAAGCTCTGAAGAAGAAGTTAATGGAGTAACGCCAATGGATGCTTTCTTCTCAATAGGTCTTTCAACCAAAACTCTTGGGAAATCTATAGGCTACAAATGTCAAGGATCAAAACTTTGCTTTGCTTCACGAAAATTTGCACTTATTACCCGATGCCAAGAGGACAATGAATCTTGCTGGCGTTCTGTAATTATAGATAATCCAAAAGATACTTTAGATTCTGAACAGCACAACATTACAGATCAAGACGATACAAAACCTTGGTTAACATTAAGAAAACTACTACCTCAACCAGATGCTCGAACAGTTGCTATTATTCAACATTTAGATGAGACATATTTTAAATCAAATTTAAAAACCGGAACCATAATTATTGTAATAGGTTTAGAAGTAGATAACTTTTCCAGCTATTACGGTACAGATAAAGACTATCCCTATATAAAAAGTTATATTAGATTTTCTACTAGACATGGGGATGTCAGAATTTTAGATTCTGAGAGAACAGGATTTAGTGAGCAAGAAGCTGAACATTTTAAAAAATCATCTCCTACATATAATGATAAATGCCAACTTTTTATTTGGAATTGCAATAAAGAACAATTAGAAGAGATCCCTCCTGGATATCCATACATTGACAAACCGAAATTTCTTCCCGGTATGGAAGATTATATCTGGAAAACGCCAGCCGAAATAAAGCAACTCAGGTCAGGTAGATTTTATTATCGTAAAGCTCAGGTGTTTAAATTTAGCGGAACTATGTATTCTCTGGTGTTCGCTATTGATGGAAACCGAAGAGCTTTAGACCACTATGAAGAATTAGATCGTCAAGGAAAAAAGAGGTCTGGTATTGGGTTTAGTTCACAAAGAGGAACGTTTGTTTGTTCTGAAGGACTAAAAATATGTCCTTATAATGAAATTTTTAGTCATAGTTTATTGCAGGATTATCGGGTTTTAAGTGATAGTAAAGCTATGACACATTATGTATTTATGATTAATGGTAGCTTCCCGCTAGTCACCGACCGAAATTCCTTAAGTGAATCATCAATTAAAACTCTAAAAAGTGAACAATTTTTAGAAAATATCAAAAAATTTTTAGATCAAGCTTGGAATGAAAGCAAGGTTTTCAGCGAGTTGATACAAAGCCTAAGAAATAAAATTAGTGAAGCCAAAATCGACGTTCAAGTCAAACAATTTAATGACGCAAAAAAATTAATCCGTCAAAGAGATAATTTTTATATTTTAGATGTTGAAGTTTTAAAAGGTAAAAAGTTTTTTGTTCCTAGTGTCGGAGAAGAACATGGAGTAGGTGCATTATATACACTATTAGCTCATTTTGTTCCTGCTCATTCTCCCTACTCTAAGTTTTGGTTAAGACCTTTAAATTTTTCCGGTCAAGGAATTGACAGTTTAGCAGCAGAATTTAATGATGATGAATTAAAAGAAGAACTTAAAGGCTTGGAATATAAATATACATTTTCAACCGATGAGTTATTTAACCATCCATTAGTAGTGACCGATCAAATTGTATGTTGGGAACTGGATCAATATGTAGAAGAGAATAATAATGTAGTTGCTGATGGAGATTATGTGGGAGAAATTTCATTTTCTGATGAGTTAAAGGATATAGGATGTGAAATTACTAATATACAAAATAAAGCGGGTTCATGTCATAATTCTAATATTAAAGTCATTTGCTTAAAAAATTTAATAACTAAAACTTTCCAGTGTGAATGGAGAAAAGGTTTTAGCATTTTAGCTTCACAATCATCATCGAGGAAACGATCCAGATAGTTATCTATAAATTGAGAATCTAGGTTGGATTGAGGTACAAAAACCAACTCATTTGAACCTTTTATATTTCCCTGGGTTTAGCGTAGGGATACGATATATCGTGTCCCTACTCATTATTTTTAGGCTCATTATCAGCCGGTAAAAAGTCAGGGTTAAGCACTTCTTCTCTAGTAAAGGGAGACTCTGGGGGAAATATCTGGATGGATAAACCCGTTTCATCGGCGGCCAGTTCTCTCGCATCTTGATAAGATTCATTAAAAATCTCTTCAAAAAACCGATATAAACTCGGACTGGTTTTGAAAGTATCTTCGAGGCGAATACGATGTTCTCGAATGGTGTAATTCCAACTATTTGTTAGTTTTTTATGCTGATATTTATACTTGAGTAATTGCATGATAAGTATCCGCAGATTACTTTTTAAAGCATTTTTATCGTTTTTCCCCATGCTTTCTAATTCCTCAAGTAAGTTGTCTAAATCGATTTCGGCAAAATTTCCCTCTTTTAATAATTTGATATTCGTCTGTAACCACAGATAAAAATCTTGTTCATAAAGGGATGTTGTTGCCGTTGTGATTGATTGGATCGCTGTCATTTTGTTTGACTCTCTTTTTTTTCTCTATATAAGTGTAACAGTATTTATATTGTAGGGTGGGCTATTTTATTTTTGGATAGTGGTTGGCAGCGGATGGGTTGACTATTTTCTGCATAAGATAATTCTTTTATCCGCTGCCAATATCCGCTGCCAATTAGAGATAATTTCACCACAAAGACACAAAGGACACAAAGAGAAGAAACCGGGTTTCTTTTATGTCACCCACCGATAACCGTTATTTTCACCACAGAAACCCGGTTTCTCGGTTATCTGCGAGGACTTAGAAACCGGGTTTCTTTTATGCTGAAAACAGATAACTTTTGATATTCACGACAGAAACCCGGTTTCTGAACCCCCACCAAGGACAGAGAAAAATTGCGCCATGTTTGCGTTATGATAAGGTCGATAAAAATCTTTAACCTAAAAAAAAGGTGAAATTCTGTGTCTATTGGATCGAATTCTCAAAGTCGTCATTTGAATAGTGCGCGGGCGACGATTCGTCGATCGCTTTCTTGGTATTCTTATATTCGTCGCCACCCGCAACCGTTTACGGAAATTGAACATCAAGCGGCAATGCAAGCCCAGTTAGATGGCTTAAAAGCAAGTTTAGAAAAGTTAGACCAAGAAATTCTTCGTATCGCTGCTTTTGGTTTAGTCAGTCGAGGAAAATCAGCGTTATTAAATGCGTTGTTAGGTCAGAAACTTTTGACAACGGGGCCAATTCATGGGGTGACTCAATGGCCGCGATCGCTACAGTGGAAACTTGATGAGATCCCGATCGCGAACCCTTCCTTAAAAAAGAATAATGATGGGGATCAAAAAATAATTATTGAGTTAATCGATACCCCTGGTTTGGATGAGGTGGAAGGGCAAGCCCGATCGCAGATGGCGCGAGATGTGGCCCAACAAGCGGATTTAATTTTATTTGTGGTCGCAGGGGATATTACCCGAACTGAATATGATGCTTTGTGCGATTTACGGCAAGCAGGAAAGCCCATGATTTTGGTGTTTAACAAGATTGATTTATATCCCGACCAAGACCGAGAAGCGATTTATCAACAGTTGTTATCTTTGGGGGGAAGTCGTGGGGTGAATCGTTTACTTTCGGCCAATGATATTGTCATGGTTTCCGCCGAACCTGCGCCGTTACAAGTGCGGGTAGAATGGCCCGATGGTCGGGTGAGTTATGAGTTAGAAACTCCAGGGCCACAAGTTGAAGAATTGAAACAGAAAATTTTTAGCATTGTCCAGAAAGAAGGGCGATCGCTGATTGCTTTGAATGCCTTAACTCAAGTGCGAGATGCAGAGTCAAAAATGGCTAAAATTGCCTTAGCCGCCAGAACGGAACAAGCAGAAAATTTAATTCAAAAGTTTTCTCAATATAAAGCTTTGGCAGTAGCTTTAAATCCGATTCCGATTATTGATTTGTTGGGCGGTTCTGTGGCAGATTTATTGTTGATTCGTTCTTTAGCCCGGTTATATGGTTTGCCCATGACCAGTTATGAAGCCGGGAATTTGTTAAAGCAAATTCTGTTTAGTAGCGGCGGTTTATTATTAAGTGAATTGCTGAGTGGGGTATTTTTAGGTTTGAGTAAAACTGGCGCGGCAATTGGTGGCGGAATGGGTGATGGTTCTGGGATTACTGCTTATGCGGGGGCAGCGATCGCCCAGGCAACTATGGCCGGTTTTGGTACTTATAAAGTGGGACAAGCAGCACAAGTTTATTTAGAACAAGGTTGCACTTGGGGACAAATGGGGCCGAGTACAGTAATTCAGGAAATTTTAAGTCAGTTAGACCATGATTCGGTGTGCGATCGCCTGCGGGAAGATTTGCAACAACAACTGAAAAAATCGGCAGTCTAAATTTTTTTTACCACAAAGACACAAAGAACACGAAGAAATTAGACAAGAGTGCTTTCATAAATATTTCGATCCCCCCAACCCCCCTTAAAAAGGGGGGATGCATAAGAATTTTGCAAGAGATATATTGATTCAACTGTCTCAAAATGACCTATAATTTTAAAATAACCTCCCCTGGGAGGAATGTTGTTAACCCTGATTTCAGTGATTACAATGGTTAATGAATTTAGAGAGGGTGGTAATAATTTAGCCCCAGTCAACTATAGCAGTTTTCTGCAACAAATTCTGAGAAAATTGCCCGATTATCCTCTGTTTGGATTATCCGGCGATCGCAAACGGTTGGTGATTCAGATTGACCCTTTGGCCAAGGCTTTGGCTACTACTACTGGGGTGGACAATCCCCTGATTTCTACTCAAGGGGTGCGTACTGCTACCGTTAATTTTGCCAGAGGTTTTAGCGAACAATTTCCTGGGAAAATTCAGCAAATTCGTTCTTTATTACAGGAACAGTTACAGCAACAGTTAGCCGGGGCGAACGAACAGTCAGAAACTATCCAGGAATTGCGCGATCGCTTAATCCTGAATAGCTTATCAGACTTACCAATAAAAGACGAAAAAGACAAACAACTTTTAAACTTATGGCAAGATTTTGCCAAACCATATCCCAACCAGCAAACCCAACAACTGCGGATAGAAACCAACCGTCCGGGCAGTGAATCAGCCTTAAAATTCCACAAACTCACCATCAACGTTCACCACATCAACCAAGTTCAAGACCAACTCAAACAAGGCATCGAAAACTATATTCTCACTGAGGTAGACAGTGAAGAAAAACAACAAGACCTTTATGACAATCTCCAAGACGAAATAGAGGATGAATTATCAGATTTTCAAGAACTGCAAAGAATTGTGGACACCGAAACCCTCGGTAAACTGAAAAAATACGCCAAAATCGTCTATTTAGAGCATCTATTATATCACATTCAAACCGCAGACTCCGTAGGGCGAATTTATTTGCAAGATTTAATTCGGCGTCTGAAGTTACTTGAACAATATATCAACGATACCAGTAAAACCAACGCTGATTATGAAGTCAGCTATGCTGGCTACACCATTAACTACAGGGATGTTTTTTCCCGCGCCGAAGCTTTTGACCCCCTGCCTATTATTCCCATTGTTGCCGGAAACTTAGGCGAATACACCGATACAAATAAAGGAGAAACTCAGTTTATCTGTGGTTTCAAAATGAAACTTAATGGCGCAGTTCAAGCCTACGGTGGTCAACCATCTTTTGACTATCATCTGAATCTAATCGATCCCGATAATCTCGAACATAAAGAAAATCTGGCTAACCCCGAAAAAGCTAAATCTTTTGCCGAAAAAGTGTTACGACGGGTTTTACTATACTATTTCATCTTTGCCTCTCGCTGCAACCCCCTAGACCCTAACTATGACCCTAACTCCGAACTAGAATACCCAGCCCTAGAAATCTTTCAAACCAGAGTTTTGCCTATTCTCCAAGGGAATAACGAGGAGCAAAAAAAGACTCTATTTTATGGCATGGTTAAAGGATTCAAGGAATTCAATTTCCGGGAAAAAATTAAACGCTTGGGAGAATTGCTAAAAAACGGTCTGAAACAACAGACAATTTTACCCACAGGCACTTATCCCATTCAAATTACTGTCAGAAAAGGCATCCTCTCGGACACTGACAGTATGCCAAACGGAGTCTTTTTTAATGAAGACATCATTAATCCCAAAAAATGCCTGAGATATATTTCCGTTGGGGAAGCAAAGGTAGACCCAGAAGCCCTTTGTCAAATTCCGGGGACGATTAAAATAGAGGATATCCGTTATTTTACCGCTGAAAGCCGGGAAGAGTTTACCTGGAAATATCAGATTTCCGGGATCAAAGTTCTGCCGGTACTCTGGACACCTAGTGATACTAAATGTCGCGAAGCATATCGTCATCCAGGATTTCCCAATTCTTTGGTAGTCTTTGCTTACAATAAAGATATTTTAGGACCGGCAAAGGCAGATCAGAAAGAGAAACCATTAACCGAAAGCCAGGGATTTACTTATCGATTTGTTTGGACATTGTTGTCTTATATCTGCTTGGATATATTGCTAGAAAATGCGCCCAATAACTTATTTATTCCCCAAATTCGTCTGCACCTAGGAAACCACAACAATCCGTTACACGCGGAAAAGTTCATCGCCAATTTGTCTAAAAGCTTATCTCACTTGTTGCGGGAAAAATATCGCTCTAATTCTCAAGGTTTTCGGATTAATAATCTGAGTAAATTTACTATTGATAATGGTTTAGCCTCCTTGTACTCGGTATTGCCCAAAAAGTTTCGCTTTAGCCAAAATTCAGCCCCGCCAACTCTAGATAAATTAGCCATTATCGTAGTTTCTAGTCGGGAAAGCGACGCTAAGTACGATAACAGAAACCGCCAAAGTCGCAAGGCGAATGTAATCGGAGAAGTCATCACCGTACAACGAACACCAAATGACATTATTGTTCTCACTCCTCTGCTGACTTTTTCTGAGAATTATTCTCTGAAAGATTTGTATGGTGAACCGCCAATTTTAATTGATACGGTGAGCAATTTATATCGCCAAGGATACCGGCACTTTTTATATATTGCCCAAGCCCCTCATACGAGTACCCTGCATATTACTAAGACCGAACAAGATGAGGGACTGTATTTTATGTCTCCTAGTATCATTAATGCTTTGGGGAAAAATCATGGGGATATCAAAATATATCCGGTATTTTTCAATAAGTATTATGTGCGAAAAGTGAAAGACATGAAGCAGCAGCAATCTTTGTATGTGCAAGAGACTGCTGAACTGACCCGCTTATCCCAAGACCCCCAACAGCAAGCGGTGGTATTTTTTAACTTGTTTAATGGCATTTCCGTGAAGGGCAAAGATGCAGACGATCGCTTTTATAATGGGGTAATGTCTTATTCCACTTTACTAGGCAAGTTCTATCCGGGAGTATTGGATGACCAAAATATCCGCCAGGATTTAATTTATCAAAGTCCGCTGAAAAATGATATTTTGCAATACCTGACTCTTTTTCACTTTTCCCGCTTTGAGAAAAATCAGAATATGTGCATCAAGTTAGACCCTTATGATAATTTAATTGGGGAAGAGTCAGTGGGCGCTTTGTCTATTTTTCCCCAAATGTCCCCTGGAGTTGACTTTAATTCTTTGGCGTTTTTAACGGAAGTGAAGAAAGTGCTAAATGTGCGGGTTTAGCCAATTTTGAAATTTTAGACACTACCCCCGCGAATTCGGGGGTAGTTCTAGGAAAAGAAAACAAACATTTGCTGGAAAAATATTTAGTTTCTATAATCATTTGGACTCTGATGGAGGATGTTCGCCCATTTTATATAAGATACGTCGCAAATTTACTAAACCTTCTCGATTTAAACGTAGAGATTCAACGGTGCTGCGTCCGGTGGCTGTTAAACCCAAAATTAAAGTATAATCTTCATTCCAGGCAAAGTGATCTAACCATCGTTGCTCTCTGGGATTAAACAAGGGAAATATTTTTCCTGTAACAGGATCTAGCGCTTCTGTTTTATTATATTTGTGATTATTACAACCTTGGCAAGCTAAAGCCAAGTTATCTAATGTACTTTGACCTTCTTTACTCGTTGGTTGGATATGTTCCACGGAAAATCCTTGGGTAGCAAAACGGGCTTGACTGCGACAATATTCACAGCAACCTTTAGCGCGTTCTATAACTGCCTGTTTTTGTTGAACTGTAACTTGTTGCTTAGGCATAATCTTGCGTTTTTATCCCTAATTGTTCCATCAAAGCAGTTATGGAAATTTTCCGATGAATTGCTAATTCCGCCAGAGATTCTACTCTTTTTGCTTCTAGAGATTCTACCGTGTCGGTAAGGCGCAATAATTCGCTATATTCATCACTGGTCAGAGTCTCGCTGCGCCGTTTGACAATTAAGTCTTGATAGCGTTGTTGAATGTCAGGAGGTAAACCTTGATTAATTTGTAGTAATAGTTCAGCTTCATTTTTGGACAGCCTTGGCGCTTTTTTTTGGGACTGTACCGCGATCGCCCGCGAGACAAATTGTTCCAATTCAGGTAAACTTAACTGTTCGATCGCATTGAGTAATTCCTCGAAGGATAACTCGGCGGCTACTTTCACTGTTGACATATATTGCTAGATTTGAAAATTGCTTGGATCTTATTTTAATATTAATACTTATTATAGCATAGCTTTGACTGATTTTTGCTCTGTAGCAGATATTTCTTACAGGAAAAGCATGATTGGCAGTTAACTTTCGTTTGTTTACCAAATATTTAACCATTTAACCAATTTTTTTATATGCTTTGGCTCTATACATTTATGGGATATAATGAATAAAAATTAACCACTAATTTATCATAAAACGATGACGATCGCAGAAAATCTCGGACGATTATTTGAAGTAGGCTTTAATCTGGGGATTCTGGCTTATATAGAACACCAGCAAATCCCGCACCATTTTGGCGATTTATATCGCCACGATCTAGAACAGCTTAAGTTACCGAAAATAGTGCAGAAGATGATTGACTCTGATAGTCTGATTAGTGACTTGAATATTCAAATTGTGGAAAAATGGAGTCAGTATTTTCTCAAAAAAGGTTTTTTAGGTGGTTTAAATTTTTTCCGGGAATATTTGCAAGCGACGGGATGGAGTCCCCAAGGGCGCCGCAAAACCCAAGATTTAGAAATTCTATATTATCAGTGTAGCTTTTGCAATAATAACAGTATGCAAAGCTATGAAAAGAGCGATCGCCAAGAATTTACCGATCTATTATCTCAGTTTGGTGAATTAGAAAATATCGATGCTTTAATTAGCCAATATTCCGGGAAAGGAGAATTTTTGCAAGGGGATACTTTGCTGCTGTTGCGTTATAAAAATCAATACCGGATTCTCTGTGTGGATTTATCTACATTTTCCGTAAAATCTGCCGCTGATTTAGCCCCCCTTGATGATGTGGAAGTGTTACGGCGAATGTTGATGACCGAAATTAAGTATATTCGCTCAAAAAGTGTGTTTTCTAAGCTGCGAATTGATACGGGAAATTCTGAATATCTCAGAGGTGATTTTTCTAAAGATTTAGCCCAATATTTTACCGCTTTTAAACGCAAGGATAAGGAAACTGCTAAGTTGATTCAAGCGGGTTCATATATCCATAGTTTTTATGGCTTTTTACAGAAACAGGGACAAAAACATCAGATATTGCCCGATGATGCGGATGTGGTGTTTAATGTGGTGGGATACAGCGATCGCCACCTAAGTACCCTATCCCTTCGCCCTGAAAATTTGGATATTTTGGCCACCTTTGCCCAGATTTATAAACATGAACCAAAACACCAAGAAATTCAAAATGCCCGTCGGAAAGTTTTGCAGTTAATTCAACGCAATGCCGCTAAGAGTTTTATCGATGGCAAACAGTTGATTCAGGAGTTATCCACTAAACCCCTGGAAGCGTCAATTAATTCTATTACTAAGATAACTCATACAGAAAAAATTGATAATTTTTTTAATTCTTTGGGTATTATACCCGATGAGTTAGCTACTCAGCTAAATGTCACCCCAGGGGCAACTCTGAGAAATGCCCATGCTGAACTAATTCAACAAGCTTTATTATCTGACAATACTTATATTTTTTTAACCGGAAATCCGGGGATTGGCAAGACAACCGCGATCGCCAATTTCTTGAAAAGCCGTAAAGACCAAGACGGTGACGATGGTTACTTATTCCTTTATGTCAGTCCCCGGAAACAAGTTAACCTAGATTTGATTGAAAAGTTTAAAAGCGATCGCCGCGATTCCATTTCCGGATCCGCTGCGCGGAATCGCCCCACAGAAAATCCGGGCAAATTATCAGATTCTCGGATATTTGCGATTAACAGTAACTCAGCAATAATCAAGGATAACTTAGGTCGTCCCACGGTGCAATATTATTCTGATGCACGTCAAGATAATTTTCGCCTTAAACAAGTTGATTTTATCAACGCTGCGGCTATTTCTTCTGAAGATAGCCGTTTAAGCGATCGCCGTTCTCAGAAACGCTTACACCAAATTGCCGATGACCAAATTCGCGATCGCGGGGAAAAGAAAGCCGGAGTTTTGTTTAGTCTTTGCGAAGGCATTCATAGCTTAATCAATGAACAGATATCCAACCAAATCGTCGCCACGGTTTCCATTCAATCATTGCGAGTAAATCCCCCAAGAGAACCAGGGCAGCAAAACTTCACTCCAGCGGTGGATACTTTACGCCATTTGGACAATATTTTTAAAGGGGCATACAACTCACGGGATAAGAAAGTAATTCCCGAAAAGATGCGGGAAATTGCCCAGCGAATTAAGCATATATTTATAATGATTGATGAAATCACCGGGGATGATAGCGGGGCTAATTTTCTTAAAGGCATCAGCCAATTTTTAACCAAATTTAAATTAACTGAATATGGGTTTAATGTTAAAATAATTGTGGCCGATGCGTCGATTGTGGAAAAGGAAGTAATTACCCAACATCTTGCCCAAACTACCCCAGAACCGGATAAGATTTATTTTCGGATGGCCAAACAAGCAGCAGCCCCTTTATCGGTGCAGAATTTTGTGTTTAATAAGCGACAAGCGAAAGTGCTCCGCACCGCTGACGCGATCGCAATTAATGCCAACTCTTACCCCGCTAGTTGCTTAAACATTACTTATCAATTATTTATCCAATGTGTCAAATTCGATCCCAACCCATTAAAAGATAAAACTAATCAACTCGGTCAAGCCGTCCAAAGTCAGATTAATGCCGACATTCAACGGTTATTAGATGACGCCAACTGCGGCCAAATATTAGTCTATATTCAAGACAAAAAACGCTTAGAAGAACTGATTACCAAAATTCGCCAAAATCGGGGAGAATTTACCCCGAATACGGATTACCTAGAAATTCACGCTAACCTATCAGAAGCGGATAAGCAGAAAATTAGCCAATATAAGCAAGATGCCAAGGTTGTTTTTATGACTTCTTCGGCTAGTCGCGGCTTATCTTTTCCCAAGGCAACTCATATCCTGGTAGAAATTCCTCGGTTTCAAATTGAACGTAATTTAATGGAAGTAATTCAGGTAATTTATCGGGCAAGAGGTGAATATTTAGAAAATGGGGTAAAGCAAACTATTGACACTCAAGAAAAACAGCTAATATTTTATTTATCAGAAACAGCAGTTTATTATCCTGATGCTAACGATATTTCCGACTTAATAATACCCATTCAGGAAAGTATCTTAAATTTGTTGAATATTTTGATTATTCTCAAGCTATCGATTATGACTCGAATTGTCGGGTCGGGGCAGTTGGGTCGGAAACAGGTAATGATGATTCCCATTGGCGGAAAATCCGTTGCCGCAGCAGGCGCTACTTTTACCAGTCTTATGACTAATTTAATCCGGGAAATGAAGAACGAACACCGTCGCAAACCGAGTCATAAAAACCTAGAAGAAGTTTATCAAAGCTTACAACAGATTCTCAGTCGGGCTGAGTTTATCTTGAATGAGGATCTCGATCTGGTTGACCCAGTGAAAAACCAGGTATCTTCTTATTTACAATTGCGAGAAAAGTTTAACAGTAATTTTGCTAAGTTATGCCAACGACTAGATAATTTATTGGCCTTGGGTAATATAGAACCCGGTATCCTCACGGGTAATTTATTGGTGGTACAAATTAACCAAAAACTTGAAGAAACTTATCAAATTCGTCTGGAAGAACAGATTAGACGATATGCCACTAAAGACCTGGTAGAAAAAATGTGGGCAATTAGCAAAAGTAACCAGTATCCCGATAATTTGCGATCGCAGATTCGGGATGGGGCAATGGAGTTAGTAAATTTACTGCGCGGGGATATTAATAAAACCCAATGGTTTGAACTGACCAGCCAGAATTCCGATCAATATTATGCCCTGCCCCTGTTTGTGTTCATTAGTGGGGAAACCCTCCGGGAATATTTTAAAAGTCAGCCAGAAGAGGAAGCAGAACGCGAGTTTCGCAGCCTACTTTCTCGCTACGTCCATTCTCTTTATCCCGCTTATAATACTCTACCCATTGGTCGGCAATATGCAGAGTTCCCTTTTTTGATTTTTCGCAGTTATAGTTTAGCGGAAATGCGGGTGAATATGTTCAGCGATCGCTATTTGTTAAATTCCCATGAATTAAACGCGGTCAATTTAATTTTATCCAAAGATGAGGCCAACAGTTAATCAAGCAAATAAACGTCGCCCTTAACCACCACAGAACCCTGGTTGCGGTCAATTATTAAAAATGAAAATTCAGCATAAATGGTGAAAAAATCATAAAACCCTGAAAAAATGGCGATCGCGATCGGATATTATAAGGTAAAAGTCGAAATTTTATGCGCTATGCTCACCAGTCCCAGGCGATCGAAGCTGGATCTCTGAACATGAGCAGGCGCCGCATTCTAAAACTGAGGCGGTTTTTTTATGAGTAAATTTGTATTTGTCACTGGTGGGGTGGTTTCTAGTATTGGCAAAGGAATTGTCGCTGCCAGCTTGGGGCGGTTGCTGAAGTCACGAGATTATTCAGTGTCGATTTTAAAGCTTGACCCCTACATCAACGTAGACCCCGGAACCATGAGTCCTTTTCAGCATGGGGAAGTTTTCGTGACAGAAGATGGGGCTGAGACAGACCTAGACCTGGGACATTATGAACGCTTCACCGATACCTCCATGTCCCGACTTAACAGTGTGACTCAAGGCTTAATTTATCAGGCAGTGATCAATAAAGAAAGACGAGGAGATTATCAAGGAGGTACAGTCCAGGTTATTCCTCATATTACCAATGAAATTAAAGAACGAATTCATCGCGTAGCCAAAAATACTAATCCCGATGTGGTGATTACAGAAATCGGCGGAACTGTGGGTGATATTGAATCCCAACCCTTTTTAGAAGCAATTCGCCAGTTTCGCAAAGATGTGGGACGAAATAATGTGTTATATATTCATGTAACTCTGGTGCCTTGGATTCCTTCCGCTGGAGAAATGAAGACTAAACCGACTCAACATTCTGTTAAAGAATTGCGGTCAATTGGCATTCAACCCGATATTTTAGTCTGTCGTTGCGATCGCCCTTTATCCGAGGGAATTAAGCATAAAGTTTCCGAATTTTGTGATGTACCCGTGGAATGCGTGATTACTTCTCCAGACGCCAAGAGTATTTATGAAGTACCGCTGATTTTAGAAAAAGAAGGATTAGCCATTCAAGCGATTAACTTGCTGAAAATTGAACACCGTCAACCAGATTTAAGCAAGTGGCAAACCCTAGTCGATCGCCTTTATCAGGGGGGTCAACCCCTCAACATTGCTATTGTTGGCAAATATGTCCGTTTAAGTGATGCTTATTTATCCGTAGTCGAAGCCCTCCGACATGGGGCGATCGCCAATGGTTGTCACCTGGAACTGACTTGGGTGAACTCAGAAGATATTGAAGCGGAAGGCCCAGAAAAATATCTGGCTAATATCCAAGGAATCGTAGTTCCCGGAGGTTTTGGCATTCGCGGAGTTGATGGTAAAATATCGGCCATTCAATATGCCCGCGAACAAAAAATCCCGTTTTTGGGGTTATGTTTGGGGATGCAATGTGCCGTGATTGAATGGGGGCGTCATATTGCCAATTTACCCAATGCTAATAGTGCCGAATTTAATGCAAACACAGATAATCCAGTGATTAACTTATTGCCAGAACAACAAGATGTGGTGGACTTAGGGGGAACCATGCGACTAGGGTTATATCCTTGTCGGATAACACCGAATACTTTGACGGAAAAACTTTATCAACAAGAAGTAGTTTATGAACGACACCGCCATCGTTATGAGTTTAACAATGCCTATCGTAACCTATTCCTAGAAAGTGGTTATATTGTAAGTGGAACTTCCCCCGATGGTCGGTTAGTGGAAATTATTGAATTGCCCAATCACCCGTTCTTTATTGCCACCCAATTCCACCCTGAGTTTCACTCTCGTCCTAACACCCCCCATCCATTATTTCATGGTTTTACTAAAGCGGCATCTTATCAAGTTATGGGAGACGAAAACGAGGGGTAAAATCCGCATACAAATCCGCATACAAATCCTCAGAAAAATCAGCATAAAACAGAGGATTTGCAGGCAGATAATGTCAGCGATCGCCTGCATGAACTAGAGGATTCTTCCGTAGGATTAATTCCTACAACAGGCAGTTATAAAAATCACCCAAATCCAGGGGAAGTGCGAGTGAGGAGGCTTTGTGGCGTACTGGGTCAAAATTATCTACGATCGGGAGACTTATGTGATTGATCTCGATCGGATTGGCGCTTTTTCTGTGTCTTCTAATCACAAAATAACTTTTTGGTTACCTGATGGAGGTGTATCGATTTGCATTCATCCCCAAAGTAATGCAGAGTCATATCAAAAGGTATTGAATTACCTAGAAAAAATCCACCACAAAACCACTGTAAGTGCCGATTGGATTAAGTTTCATTACGACCGAGAAGAATACTTGCTCGATCTCAACCGGATCAGCGCTTTTTCTCAAGACCCAAACACTCACAAAATCTCCTTTTGGTTGCCTGATAATGGCACAAAGATGATTTTACATCCTCATAGCAATGCGGATGCCCACGGCAAAGTCCTAGAGTATATTGAAAGAAAAACTGGCTACTATTTAAAGTAAAAAATTTCCTATAGGGGCGGGCTTAAAACCCGCCTTTGTGTCCCTCTGTGTCTTTGTGGTGCAAATCTTCTCCTTTTCTCCCATAAATATGCTTAACCAACTCCTGGCAAATTAACCGCCAAAAGAACCCCCAAATTAGTAACACCAAAATTAGCCAACTAATCCCGATACCTCACCGGGACTTACACCGTTTACCCTTAGAGGCTTACCCTTAGAGGCATCGTTTCTCAAGTATTGGCAGGAATCTTGGCAGGAATCTTGGCAGAAAAATATCGCCATGACTCGTTTACCGAGGGCTGCTTTTGGCTGGAAAAATAGCCGGTAAAATAGCCGGTAAAATAGCCGGTAAAATAGCCGGTAAAATAGCCGGTAAACTAATCAAATCACTCCGACTAATTTGCTCATAGTGGCTTATGCTGCCCATAGGGTCGAATTAACACCACTGCCATATTCCCAAACCGCAGCCACGGCGATTAAGTCAATTTGGGGAAAATCCGCGCATAAAGTTAGGAATTTGGTTAGTATTCATGCTACTAAAGCTAAGATTAAAGCTAAGATTAAAGCTAACATTAATAATCACCTGGTTCAAGGATAAAGTGAAGGCAACAATCTCGAAATATCTCAATCCCAAATATTTCACTTTAGCGGTGATGCTAGTTATAACCAAGAAAAGCCCAACTTATCCGGCTTATTTCTAGCCAGATAAGTTAACGGCGGGATAAATCGCCAACTTATGCTTAAATTCCTATTCCCTTGCCTATATCAATGCCTGCGAAACTGCCATGACCAAGATGACAGCTATGGAAACCGAATATGTAGGTTTAGCCAGTGCTTTTTTGCAGGCTGGAGTTTCTCAGGTGATTTCTTCTTTATGGCCAGTCAACGATGAAGCGGCTGGTTTATTGGCGATTAAATTTTATCAAGCTTATCTCGCGGTTGAACCGGCAGTTATTGCCTTAAACCAAGCAAAAACTTGGCTAAAGACGGCAAGGCAGACATTACTCAGGTTTATGAATAATTATTAAAAAATGCTACCCCCAGTGATGCGAGTATTTTAGAAAAAGCTAAGTCTAGAAGTGAGAAGGAAAATCCCGAATATATTCCTTTTAGGGATGCTTATTTTTGGGCTGGGGTGGTGATTTCCGGGCAATGATAACTTGTCTATGTTTCCCTCTGTGTCTTTGTGGTAAAAAAATAATCACCACAGAGACACAGAGAAACACAGAGAAACACAGAGAATAGAGGAAAGCAATATAAAATAGGCAATATAGGCAATATAGGCAATATAGGCAATACATATAAAATAGATGAGGAAAGCAGTGCAAATCACTTTAGAAATTTCTGATGAGGCGATCGCCCAAGCAAGTCAATTAAGTGATGCTGACTGGTTCAGAGAAATTGCGATCGCGCAGCGTCTCGGAACGAGAATCGCGCTATTTCAAAAAGAACTGATTACCCTAGGTCGAGGCAGCAAAATTGCTAGAATGCATCCCATTGAATTCCAGCAGCTTTTAGCGAGTCGAGGCATTTGTATTCATTATGATATGGAAGAATTTGAAGAAGATATTCAGCATTTGCGCGATCGAGGTTGGCTATGATTGTCTTTGTGTTGCTTTGTGTCTTTGTGGTGATTATTTTTGAACCACAGAGACACAGAGAAACACTAGGAATACGGCATAGCCTTGTCTCTGTGTTTCTTTGTGTCTTTGTGGTAAAAATAATCACCACTTTGGTTGGGCTTACGTGGTGGCGATTAAATCGCAAATAAAAATAAGAAAACGAAGTTTTTTAGTTATATTATAAGTTATATTAACTATAACTATTAACCATAAAAAATTAACCATAAAAAAACCCGGTTATTTGACTAACCGGGTTGATTTAAGACATCTATTTAATTATCGGTTGCTGAACTTATGCCACTTATGCTTCACTGCGTAATTTATCCAGAACGCCACGGTCTTCCAGGGTAGAAGTATCCCCAGCGACTTCTTGACCGGCGGCCAAATTCCGTAATAAGCGCCGCATAATTTTCCCAGAACGAGTCTTGGGCAAAGCGTCACAGAATTTAATTTCCGACGGACGGGCGAGGGCGCCGATTTCATTCACCACATGGTCTTTGAGTTCTTTTTCCAACTCCTCGCTGGGGTCGTAGCTGCCTTCCAGGGTGACAAAGGCGACAATTTCTTCTCCTTTGATATCGCTGGGTTTGCCGACTACTGCGGCTTCGGCAACGGATTCGTGAGACACTAGGGCCGATTCGATTTCCATTGTGCCCAAACGGTGTCCGGCAACACTAATTACATCGTCTACGCGACCCATGACCCAGAAGTAACTATCGGGGTCTTGACGGGCACCATCTCCGGCAAAGTAAACGGATTGGCCATCGATGGGGGCGATTGGATCCCAGTAGGTACTGCGGAAGCGTTCCGGGTTGCCGTAAACATTACGAATCATGCTGGGCCAAGGATGCTTGATGACTAAATAGCCGCCTTGGTTGGCACCCACGGAATTGCCGTCTAAATCCACCACGTCAGCGATAATGCCGGGGAAGGGCAGGGTGGCTGAACCGGGTTTTGTGGGAGTGGCGCCGGGTAAGGGGGTAATCATAATCCCGCCAGTTTCGGTTTGCCACCAGGTATCCACGATCGCACATTTTTCGCCGCCAATCACCCGGTGATACCACATCCAAGCGGCTGGGTTAATCGGTTCGCCGACGGTGCCGAGTAACCGTAAAGAGGATAAGTCTCGAGCTTTGGGCAGGTGTTCGCCCATTTTCATAAATAGCCGAATGGCGGTGGGGGCGGTGTAGAAAATGGTGACGCGATATTTTTGCACCACATCCCAAAAACAACCGGGGTTGGAAGGACGCGGCGCCCCTTCATACATGAGGGTTGTCGCCCCGTTGGACAATGGGCCATAGACAATATAGCTATGTCCGGTAATCCAGCCTACGTCAGCGGTACACCAGTAAATATCGTTTTCTTGCAGGTCAAAGATCCACTTGGTGGTGATATGGGTATAGAGGTTGTAACCGCCCGTGGTATGGACGACCCCTTTGGGTTTGCCCGTTGTCCCGGAGGTGTAGAGAATGAAGAGCATATCTTCACTATCCATTGGTTCTGCGGGACAATCATCGCTAACCTGGGTTTTCAGTTCATGCCACCAATGGTCGCGATCGCCTTCCATGTGGACTTCTTGCCCGGTGCGCTCCACCACCAGGACGTGCTTCAGGGTGGGGACGGCGTTATCAGCGATCGCCTTATCCACTTGTTCTTTCAACGGCACAATCAGATCCTTGCGCCAGCCACCATCAGCAGTAATCACCAATTTTGCTTGGGCATCTTCCAGACGACTGTGCAAAGCTTCGGCGCTGAATCCGCCAAATACCACCGTATGAGGCGCCCCGATTCGCGCACAAGCTAACATGGCGATCGCCGCTTCGGGAATCATCGGCATATAAATGCCCACACGGTCGCCTTTGCCCACCCCCAAATGTTTCAGGGCATTAGCCATCAGGCAAACTTCCCGATGCAATTCGCGATAAGTAAAAGTGAGAGAATCTCCCGGTTCTCCTTCCCAAATCAACGCCGGTTTATCAGCCCGTCCATTAGTCAAATGGCGATCGAGACAATTGTAGGAAATATTCAACTTGCCACCCACAAACCATTTGGCAAAAGGGGGCTGCCAGTCTAACACCTTGTCCCATTTTTCAAACCAGTGCAACTCTTTTTCTGCTAAATCAGCCCAAAATTTTTCTGGGTCAGCTTTGGCTTGGTCGTAAATCCGGTGATAGTCTTCCAGGCTTTTAATATGAGCGTTTTTTGAGAGTTCAACCGGGGGATGAAATAAACGCTCTTCGTGTAGAACCGATTCAATCGCTGTTTCAGTCATTTTGCTTTATTTAACTAACGTTAACTAACCTTTAAAAACTTAACAGATGGCTCAATTTTTTAATCAAAATCTTTAGCCAAGATTTTGATGACAATTTTCTCAGCTTATTTCTGAGCTTGTGGAGGCATCATCTATATCTATGAAGAAATTTTGACAAATCAGTGATATGCTGGCCTAGGTTTTGCGTTTTGCTTGATTTTTGCTCCTCCGTCCTGATTTCCGAGAAAATTTATTGTTCTATTATACTTAACTTGCTCAATTTTGTCGAGTATTATGAATTTTTATTAATTTACAAATTAATTTACAAAACTTAATATTATCCCAGAAAACGAGCAGTTTTATGGGCAAAAATCCCCATCGGATCTTAGATAAATTTAAATAAAATCTAAAATAGACCTCTGGCAAAATAACGAATCGATCCCTCCCAACCCATCTTAAAAGCGCCACTCGGCTTTTTATAATTTTGCATTTCTATTAGATAATTGGTGGATTATGGTAAAATAATGGTCGAGATTACCCAATTATTAAATATTTAAATGTTTAAAATGAATTCAGCGGTCAGTCCGGGCTTTTACCGCGAAAAGCCGATGAACATTGTCTTAACTTATTCTTATCATCAAATAAAATGATGCAAGAATCATCTTTAATTACCTGAATATTATCAGCATATATTTGTACCTTATTGTATCTGATTAGCCTGAAAAAAATTAGATTAGCCAATAATTCTCACGCAAAAGAAAAAGACAAAATGTTAAAGATGTTAAAGATGTTAAAGATGTTAAATTTGAAGAAATTGTGAAATCAGTGTAACTTCATGGATACTCGTCATTCTTACCTGGCCACAGAGATAACCAACCCGGAGGGAGAGGCGATCGCCGAATCCGAACTGCCTGACATTTCGCCATCGGCAGAGAATTCCTCATCACCTGCATCCAATAAAAAGCCTCGGTCTTCGAGAAAAAAATCCCCCAAGTCACCCTTAAAGGGGATGATTCTAGGAATCATACTGTTGACTGGTGCAGGGGCAGGCGGATGGTATTGGTGGCCGACTCTGACTCAGACTACCCAACCGGCGCAAGGTCAAGGGGGTGGCGCCCGGGCTATTTCCGTCAGAATTGCCTCAGTAGAATTAACCACTTTGGAAGAAAGCAGTGAAATTGTGGGGAATTTGGCAGCGGAAGAGGCGGTGAGTATCCAGTCCGAGGTGGATGGTCGGCTGATCGAGATTTATGTCAGACCGGGCGATCGCGTTTCTCCAGGGATGACGATCGCCCGTTTGGACAGTCGAGAAGCAGAAATTCAGCTACGACAAGGGCAAGCCAACTTAATTAGCGCCCAAGCCCGGTTAGCCGAATTACAAGCAGGCCCGCGCATTGAAGAAATTGCCCAAGCCAGGGCGCGTTTGAGTCAATCGACAGCGCGGTTGGCGGAGTTGGAAGCGGGCAACCGTGCGGAAGACATTGCCCAAGCCAGGGCGCGATTAAAGCAAGCGGAAACCAGACTTCAAGCCTTGAGTGGTGGGGGCAGCCGAAGTCAAGAAATTGCTCAAGCGGAAGCCCAAATTGCTGATGCAGCAGCGCGGCTGGATCTGAGCGCCCAACGAGTCAGACGTAATGAGGAGTTACTCAATGAAGGTGCCATTTCCCGCGATCGCTTTGATGAAGTGGTGGCCGAAAACCGTCGCGCCGAAGCTGCCCTGGAAGAAGCCAAACAACGCTTAGAAGAACTCAAAGAAAGTAAAAGGGAAGACCGCCAAGCGGCGGAAGCGGCGGTAGTTGAAGCCACCCAAGCCTTAGCCAGAGAGGAACGAGGGCCACGGGTTGAAACCATTGCCGCCGCCGAAGCGGAAGTGGAAGAACGATTGCAAGAGCTCAGACGATTAGAAAATGGCACTCGTCCTGAAGAAATTGCCGCCGCCGAAGCGGAAGTAGCCCAAGTACAAGCCCAAAATAGAGCCTTAGAAGTGGCGATCGAAGATACGCGAGTGATTGCCCCATTTTCTGGGATAGTTGGGGATGTGCCGGTGAAAATTGGCGACTATTTAAACCGGGGCAGTGTTCTGACTACTTTAACCCAAAATGATACTTTAGATTTGCGGATACTTATTTCCATCGATCGCTTATCTGAATTGCGTTTAGGAATGCCCGTGGAGATTTACAATAGTAACAATGAATCTTTGGCCCAAGGGCGGATTAGTTTTATTTCTCCTCAAGTGAATGCTGATTCGCAAACGGTGTTAGTAAAAGCAACGTTTGATAATTCTAAGGGTCAGTTGCTTGATGGCCAATTTGTCCGGGCTAAAATTATTTGGATCCGTCGTCCTGGCGCGATCGTTGTCCCGGCTACCGCTGTGGTTTTCCAAGGAGAAGAACGGTTTATGTATGTGGTGGAACAGTCACCCCCCAATGCTGAAGGAGAAGAACCACAAATGAAGGCGAAAAAACAGCCGGTGAAATTGGGATTTGTAGAAGGCGATCGCATTGAAATTCTGGAGGGATTAGAACCGGGAGATCAAATTATTACCTCTGGTTTACAAAGACTCTCTGATGGGGCAACAATTCGAGTCATGCGTTAGCTCGATTTGAAGTTAAACTACAGGCAGTGAAAGAGTGCTTAATCGAGTTAGACACCGATAGGGCACAGACTTTGCTGCCCGAAATCAGCCAGAGTCTAGAAAACCAGACAAATCTTAGGAACGGGCTCTCACCAGAGGAAACAAAAATAACGATATGTCCGCAGTGACAGATTCTCAACCAATTAAACCGAAAATTTTGATTGTCGATGATAGTCCAGATAACTTACAAGTGCTGATGCAGCTTTTGAAGGAGGACTATGCGATCGTCGCCGCGACCACCGGGGAAAAGACTCTGCAACTGGCAAAGAGAGTCCCTGTGTCAGATTTGATTCTCCTGGATGTAATGATGCCTGAAATAGACGGTATTTCGGTTTGTCGCCAAATTAAAGCTATGTCAAAATGGCAAGCTATTCCCATTATTATGGTGACAGCATTAGACTCAAAAGCAGACCTAGCCCGTTGCTTGAATGCCGGAGCCGACGATTTTATTAGTAAACCCATCAATGCCCTAGAATTGCGATCTTTCACTCCATATTGCGGATTAAGCAACAGTATAACGAACTGCAAACCTTGCTCAAATTGCGGGAAGATATGGTGCAAATGCTGATTCACGATTTACGCAATTCCCTGACTGGTATGTTCCTGAATTTGGAACTCCTCAGAAGTGAAGATTATCCCAAAGAAAAACGCCTATATAAAATAGATCAAATGTAAAGTGATAAAATACTAGAGGGATTAGTATATCGTTTATTACAAATTACTTTAATGGAATCTGGGAAAGGATCAAAGTAGATATTGGCGATTTAATCCAGTCTGCCGTGGTTAAATTTGAGGCGATCGCCACTGAAAGAAAACTGTTTATGATTACTCAATTACCAGAAACATCGCCAATAAAAATATCTGTTAATCTCCCTCTGTTAGAGCGATTTATATATCGATTAACTCATCTCCAATACCATCAATTTTTATCCCATAAATAGCAAAGCAATTTAGCAAATAATTAATTTTGAAAAAATTAATTATAACAATAAAAAATACAGGTAATTTAATCCATTAAATTTGTGTATATTAATCAATTAAAAATAAAAAAATATAAAACAATAATTTTATTACAAAATCCTGAACATATTAAAAATATAACAAATATTAAAAAACAAGAAATGCTTTAAATTAAACTAAAATATTTCTCAGCAAAAAAACAAACGAGCAGCGTTTTTTTTTGCAAATTTTATTCACCTGAATAAGGATGTTTAATAATTCATATTTTTGGTTTTTTGCTCAGAAAATAAACCGAGTGGCTGTGGTGGCGATCGCCACTAACTGTGGCACTAACTGTGGCATTGAGCAAATCAAACCGGACTCTCGTCCGGTTTCTCGGTCGCTTAGGCGATCGCCACCACCAACCTTTACCTGAGAAAAAAACTGGGTTTCTTCAGACAACAGTTAACTGTGGCATTGAGAAAAGCAAACTGGTTTCTTCTGTCCCTGTGGCTTTCTCATTCTACTTTGGTAGAATAGATCGATGCTTAGTCACTGGCTAAAATAGGGCTGGCGAATTCTAAGTAAAAACCATGTCTCCAGTACGTTATATAGCTGAACCTATTTTAAAAATTGGTGGCAGCAAAGCCTCCGAAAGTTTAATGCAAGATTTGATGGAAATTTCCGTGGAAGAAAGTTTGCATCAACCGGGAATGTTTACCCTAATGATTAACAATGATTACTTTCCCGGCAGTGGGGAACCGTGGAAACATGAAAGTCTGTTTTCCATTGGCAAAAAAATCGAAGTCAGTTTTAAATCCAGTACCACAGAAGCCTCTGAGTTTTCCACCGAAAACACGGAAAAAGTGATCGAAGGGGAAATTACCGCGATCGAAAGTAATTTTACAGAAAATGCTGAAGCAACGATGATTATTCGGGGCTATGATGTGGCGCATCGATTGCATCGGGGAAGACATAATCGCTCATTTCAGGATATGACTGATGACGCGATTGTCAATAAAATTATTGGCGAAGCGGGCATCTCTGCGGGGACTGTAGATAGTACCAGTCCTTCTCATAAATATGTGTTTCAACAAAATCAAACCAATATGGAATTTTTGCGGGAAAGGGCAGCCCGCAATGGCTATGAATTATTTGTCCAAGATGGCAAATTAAACTTTAGAAAACCTAAAGCAGATGATACTTTAAGCTTAAAATGGTTAGAAGATATTCATAGTTTTCGGGTGCGTGTCACCAGTAGTGAACAAATTAGTTCGGTCGAAGTACGCGGCTGGGATTATAAAGAGAAAAAAGCCTTCGTTTCTAAGGCCAGTTCTGCCAATGTCGTCACCGAAACTGATTTTGGCAAAGGATCAAAAACCAGTTCATCTTTTAGCGGCAAACCTTCTTCCCCCAAAGTGATTGTCGTGGATAAACCTTTTTTTGTGGCCAAAGAAGGAGATGTGATGGCCCAAGCCCTTTGTAATGAGTTAGGGGGAGAATTTGTCCAAGCAGATGCTACAGGGGAAGGGAATCCGAAAATCCGTCCTGGACGAGTGGTGAAACTGGCAGATATGGGTAAGTATAGTGGCAAATATTATGTAACAGAAACTCATCACCATTATACCGATGGCATTTATACCACAGAGTTTACGGTGCGGGGTTTGCGTGGGGGCGATTTACTGACTACAGTGATGCCAGAACAGCGTCTCGATCCCGGGCAAACTTTACTGGTAGGAGTGGTGAGTAATAATAAAGATCCGGAAGGTTGGAGCCGAGTGAGAGTGAAATTTCCTACTTTAACCGAAGAACATGAAAGTAACTGGGCGCGGGTGGTGAGTATTGGGGCTGGACCTAATCGTGGCTTTGATTGTTTACCAGAAATTAATGATGAGGTTTTGGTGGGTTTTGAACATGGGGATATTCATCGTCCTTATGTGATTGGCGGTGTGTGGAATGGCAAAGAAAAAACTAAAGATCCGGTAGATAATAGTGTTGTGGATGGTAAAGTGCGGCTGCGAACTTTTACCACTCGCTTAGGACATAAGCTGCAATTTGTAGAAGAGGATAAAGATAGTAGTAAAAAAGGAATTTATCTAGAAACGGTAGATGGGCAAAAACATCACCTGTATATGAACGATACGGATAAATTTGTCGAGGTTAAAACCAGTGGCAAACATTATATGTTGTTGGATGATAAGAATAAAAAAATCGAGGTGAAGACGAATGGGGGGCATACTTGTTTGATGGATGATTCCGGCAAAAAAATTAATGTCACTTCTACGGGAGATATGAATGTTAAAACCGGGACTTCCGGTAAAAGCAATAAACTTAATGTTGATGCGGGTGAAATTTATATTACCGGGATGACTAAGATTGTTTTGAAAGTCGGGCCGAGTACCATAGAAATGACGAATTCGGGGATTAAGATTAATAGCCCGAAAGTGGAAGTAACTGGGACTGGGGGAGTGGATATTAAGTCTCCGGCTAAGGTGGCAATTGAGGGAGTCGCCCAAGTGAATATCCAGTCAGCGGCACAGGTTGCGGTTAAGGCTGGGGCAGCAATGAATATTCAGGCCGGGGGTTCTTTGAGTATGCAGGCAGGAGGTACGGCAGGGCTGCAAGCGGGCGGTGCGTTGAATCTTCAGACTGGGGCGGCATTTCAGCTTATGGCTGGGGCGACTGCTGGTTTTACGGCACCGTTGATTCGGTTGAATTGTTAATGTTGTTGGTTGTTGGTTGTTGGTTGTTGGTTGTTGGTTGTTGGTTGTTGGTTGTTTGGAGCGGACAACGAATAACCAATAACGAACAACGAACAACAAGATCGACTAATGGCTAATGACTGGTTGGTTGGAGGTGAGGCAGACTGAAATAAAGATTTCTGAAGCGGCGAAAAGCTTTCGAGGAGGATTGGAGAGATGTTACCAGTAGCAGTGCTTGGAGATGTGGCGGGCGGCAGTCCGATTGTGGGGCCAGGGGCGCCGACGGTGTTGGCAATGGGGCGTCCGATCGCCTGTTTGGGAGATGCGGTGGCTGGGGCACCGATGGCCACTGGGGTTTTGATGATGCCTTGTTCGGTGACGGTGTTGGCAATGGGGCGTCCCGTGGCCCATTCCCTGACAATGGCGGTGGGGATGAGTGTTCCGGCTCCAGTGCCGGTGCCTTTGACTTTGCCGGTGGTGGGAACGGCAGCAACGGTTTTAGTGGCGCCGTGATTCGTCTATGTTCGACTTTTGGCGAATAGAATCGCGGCGATCGCTGCACTAGACTTGCTCAAGGATGTGCGGGGATAAGGTATGCCGGAAATTTCTAAGAACCAGCATCGGGACTATTTGGGGAGGGGCTTGGTTTTTCCCTTGCAAGTCAATCTCCAAGGCGGTGTGCAACTAAATTCTGATGTGCCGAATGTTGAGGATTGCATTCGATTAATTTTAGGCACCAGATTAGGGGAAAGAGTTTATCGCCCAAATTTTGGCTCGCGGCTTTCCGAGTTGGTGTTTGCACCGATGAATACGGAAACTTTATTGCTCATGCGCTTGTATGTGCAAGAAGCTCTCGAACAATGGGAACCCCGGATTATTGTGGATGGGATTTATACAGAACCGGATCCGACCAAGGGTCGAGTAGATATTATCATCCAATATCACCCGAAGGATTCTTATGATTCCCAAAGTATGATTTATCCGTTTTATTTGCTACCACCTTCTTAAGCGCCAGAGAACTAAAGGGGGATTATGAAGTTTGATTTCTTGCCCAATTTGCCCAAGTCAGATTTGGACGATCGCGCTTTTCAAGACTTAGTAGATGAGTGCTTGTTAAGGATTCCCCGCTATTGTCCAGAATGGACGAATTATAATCCATCGGATCCAGGAATTACCCTGATTGAATTGTTTGCCTGGATGACCGATCAGATGTTTCAGCGATTCAATCAGGTGCCTAGGCGAAACTATGTGGCTTTTTTGGAGTTGCTGGGGGTGCGGTTGAAACCGCCGACTCCGGCAAAAGCTTATTTAAGTTTTTACTTGAGCGCCAGCTTACCACAAACTTATACAATTCCCGCTGGAACGGAGGTGGCTACGGAGGAAACTTCAGAGCAGCCAGCAGTTGTCTTTACCACCGAACAACCCCTGCGAATTGGTAATCCTAGAATTCGACATTTTTTATCGGCGCCGACCCCTGAAGATCAACCCCAAAGTCTGCGCGATCGCTTTTTGGGTTCTTGGACAATGGAACGAGATGGGTCTTGGCATGGGCAAGAAGTGCCATGTTTCAACGACGATCCGCAACCGGGGAATTGCTTTTATTTAGTTTTTGATTCCAGCGCCCCTAGTAAAGGAAATACCCTGGCGATTACCTTTAAAGGTTCAGCGGCAACCACTACCGGGATTAATCCTGACAATCCGCCGCGCCGTTGGGAAGCTTGGAATGGTAATTTTTGGGAACCGATTCTGTTGCAAGAAATCGACGATCAAACCCAAGGATTTAGTTTTAGTGAGTTAGTTCGCCTGGGGGGTAATCCGCTTTCAGGGGCGGATGTGATTCTGCATTTGCCCCAGGAATGGCCGGAAACCGTATTTGTCACCTACCAAGGACGCTGGATTCGTTGTTTGTATAGCCAACCAAACCTAAGTCAAACGGGGTATAGTAGCTCTCCGCGAATTGTGGGGATAAGTGCGCGATCGATTGGTGGTACGGTTGAAGCTTATCAAAGTGCTTTAATTAGAAATGAAGTCCTCGGCGAAAGCGACGGAACCCCCGGACAAAGTTATCAGTTACAAGGCGCTCCTGTGTTGCCCCGTAAATCCGATGAGTATATTTTAGTGACACCACCGGGAGGGGTGCCACAAATTTGGCAAGAGGTGGCAGATTTTGCGGATTCTAGGCCAGAGGATTTACACTATACGATTGATTCCCTGACGGGTAGAGTTCAATTTGGCCCGTTGATTCGGGAATCGGCTCATAAGGTTGAACAAATCCAGTTTCGCAGGCGATCGCAGCAACTACCGGGAGAAAGCATTTATCTGCCTGATAGTGCTAATGCTAATACCGTTGAGGTTTCCGCCACTTCTGGAGGAGAACGGCAATATGGGGCAGTACCGTCCCGAGGCTCGATGATTCAAATGGTGGCCTATCGCGTCGGGGGGGGAGACAAAGGTAATGTCCAACGGGAAACGATTACGGTTTTGAAAACGGCGGTGCCTTATGTGGCGAGGGTTGTCAACCATCAACCAGCTAGAGATGGCAGCAATGCAGAATCCCTGGAACAAGCAGTCGTCCGAACCCCCCGTTTGTTGCGGACTCGGAATCGGGCAGTAACGGTGGAAGACTTTGAAACCCTGGCATTGGAAGGAGGAGACGGTGCGATCGCCCGGGCTTTATGTATGTCCGCGATGAAAAAAGAAGAAGCAGGACAAGTCCGCTTGCTGTTAGTGCCTCAAGTCGATACCACGCGCATTGCCACCGAAGGTATCAGCCCAGATAAATTTAACCTATCGGCTAATTTAGAACAGAAAGTTCTGTCTTATCTTGATGAGCGACGGTTGCTGGGGGTACAAGTCACCTGTGGGCAACCGGAATATGTGGGAGTATCGGTGCAAACCGAAGTGGCTTTAGAACCGGAATATAATCACACTGCTGCCCAACAGCAAATTCTCTTGGAATTACAATCGGCTTTGTACCAATTTCTCAACCCGATTAATGGTGGCCCGGAAAGAAGAGGCTGGCCTTTTGGTCGTCCGGTTTATTCCTCCGATATTGTCACATTGTTACAAAAAATTGCTGGCGTGCGTTATTTGGGCGCGGTGCAGCTATTTGAATTACGCCGTCAAGAAAATACTTGGGTGCGCTTTCTGCCCCGCGAACCCGTGATTAATCCTGGTCCTTTGGGTCTGATTGTTTCTTGGCGCAATCTGCAACTGAGATCAGGCCACGCGATTAGTTTACTTTAGTGAGTGGTTATTGGTTATTTGCTCCGAATAACCAATAACCAACAACAAACAACAAATAACCTTTTTACCAGTGATAAAATGACTCAAGCCCGCGACCTTTTACCATTGCGACTAGAACTGGTGCCGATGCAATTGCCATCTGGTCCAATTGAGCCAGTGGGAAGAGCGGCCCAGAGAAGCGATCGCCCTTTTCAAAACACATTACTACCCAGTGCGCCGAACCATGCTAACAACTATGCTGACAGCTATGTATTGCTTTATCCCGGTGAAAGCAGCGAACTGTTAGTAAGACTCAAAAACCATAATGCCCAAACCGTGCAGATCAATGCCCAGTTAGAAGGCAATTTTCCGGCTCATTGGTGTCGATTCAGAATGGAAGGAAATCAGGTGCCTGCCAAAGGTCAGATCGAAGGCGTCCTCTACTTCCAAATCCCCGGCAACTTCTTCGAGTCTAATGATACGCTTGTCACCCATAAAAATCCCCTAACTCTAGATTTTTATGGCCAAATTCATATTGACTATAGCTTAGACAATGACTTAGAAACTTCTCCGCTAACTATCACCCAGTCAGCCAGATTTTCCCTCTTTGTTCGCCCTCGGAGCCTTTATCTGAATTTTCTGCCTGAACTTTACCGAGAGGTAGACTTCATTGGTCGATTATTAAAGATTTTCGAGCAAGGATTTGAACCAGCGGTTAATCAATTAGAATCCCTTTGGGCTTATTTAGATCCTTTGACCGCACCGGAAATGCTGTTGCCGTTCCTCTCCCATTGGGTCGGATGGAAAATGGACGCTCGCTTGAGTTTAACTCGGCAGCGTTATTTAATTCGGCAGGCAATTAAACTATTTCATTGGCGCGGCACTCGCAGAGGCTTACGCCTTTATTTACATTTATATACGGACTTACCTTTAGATGAACATCTGCCCGAAGAGGAAAAACATATCAGTATTCAAGAAATTTTTACTCAAGGGTTTGTCCTAGGTTTTAGTCGTCTTGGTGATGATGCGATCGTTGGAGGCGGTCGTCCCTATCATTTTTTGGTGAGGCTGCGTCCTGAACCTGGTCAGCCGATTGACGAAGGCTTAGTTCGGGAAATTATAGAACAAGAAAAACCCGCATTTTGTACTTACGAACTTTTTATCGATTCGGCTAATTAATGTTATTATTTGTGATGAGTTGTTATTATTTATTAGTGATTCGGTATTCGTTATTTGCGGTATTTGATTCAACCACCAACCACCAACCACCAACTAACAACCACCAACCACCAACCACCAACCACCAACCACCAACCACCAACTAACAACCAACAACCACTAACCACTAACCAATTAATTATGAGTAAAGATTGGCCACCTCCGAATATCAAACCATTGACGCGGATTCAAGTTAGTGATGGGATGCTAATTAATAGTGCGCGATGGCAAATGGCTCATGAATATCATCGGATCCGCCAAAATATTCACTATCAATCCCTGAATCAGCCCGGTATTGTTTCCGATTTGGGTGTCTATGCCATTGAACCGCCCCCAGAAGTGACTCAACAATATCGCGATCGCCGTTGGGTGAAAATTCAACCAGGCATTGCCATTGATTTATTTGGCAATGTAATTGTGGTGAATGAGCCAGTTTCTTTTAGGATTACTTCAGAAGCCAAACAGCAACCGACGACCATTTATTTAGTGGTCAGTTATGTAGACCCCAATCAACTTCAAGGAACGGAAACCAATAACGATTTTGTCACCGAAACTTTTAGGATTGATGAACGGAATAGTCCACCCACAGATTTGGACGTGGAGATTTGCCGGATTCAGTTGCAACCTGGGGAAGTGCAAATTTCTAATCCTACTGATGTGTTTTACCCTCAACTCAATGAGTTAGATTTACGCTACCGGCAAAAAGCGCGATCGCGATCGCAGGGGATTGTCCGAGTTGGGGTCGTCACCGACAACAACCCGAACTTAGAAAAACAGCTTAGGGATTTTTCCTATCTGCTTCAGTCCCTAGACGCCTTATATCCCGCATTACAAGGGGCTGAAGAAATTGGTCAAGTCAGCTTACAATTAAATCCAGAAGAAGAAGAACAAAAACAGTTTAACTATGACCTAATTTATTTCAAATATAAAGAATCCCGTCCCCTCAAAGCTGAACAACTAGCCAGCCTGAAAAATTATTTAAACTCAGGGAGCGTATTATTCATCGAAGCCGCTATCAAAGACACGAAAATCGAAGACCTGATCGCCGTCAAAAAACAATTACAAGAGGCTTTAGGTAATCTGGGATCTTTAGATGCCGCAGATTTACAAAAATTCAAACAAGATATCAATAAAGAACTGCAAGCCGTTGACAAAGAACTGGAAAAAGAAGTAAAACAACTATCAATTGCCTTTGAAGATTTTGCCAAGCAGTTGGGGACTCCTTTAACAGCGATCGATCAATTTCCCCAACCTCATCCCCTGCGAACCCAGCCCTTCTTATTTTCTCAGCTTCCAGAAATTGACCATAACCCGATTTCCATCATGGTCGGTGGTGGAATTGTGATTGTGATTGGTAATTTATTAGCCGCTTGTGGACTGGACGATCGCTATTCTGTCTCCAGAGAAACTCTCCGCACCGCTCAAGAAATGGGCATTAATATCTTGCATTATGCATGGCGTCGTCGCCAAATTACCTACTTGGAATAATGGACAACGGGCAATTGATAATTATCAATTATCAATTATCAATTATCAATTAATCATTAATGAGGGAACATCTTTATGGCTTCGATCCGCAAAGTATTACCAACAATTCTGGTGTTGCAGATTAGCCTATCAATGGGTGCGATCGGTTGGATCTCCTATACTTCCGCCAAAAAAACGGTTTACGAACTCATTCGTCAATTGAGTTGGCAAGTCACCGAACATATCCATAATCAGGTAATGGCCTATTTGGATCCCTCACAAATGAGCCATCAACTGAGTCAAATTGTGGTTGATAATCAAAATTTAAACTTAAATAATTTTGATAATTTAGCGACTTATTTCTGGCGGATTGTTATCCAAGATTCTGTTTTTGAACCAAAAAATGATTCAGCCCAGAATACTTTGATAAATATTGCCGAAAATCCCCAGTTATATAACGAAACTGGTAACCTCTTAGCATCCGTTCAATATATCATGTTTGGCAACGAGAAAGGCGAGTTTATCGGCGTGGAAAATCAAGATAATGCACAACTTATCTTGAGGCTGAAAACACCGGGTAATTCTCATAGAATTACATATCAATTGAACAACCAAGGACAAAAAGTTAGAGAAATAATCCGAGAAGACTACGATCCTCGGCTGCGCCCTTGGTATCAGGCAGCTAAACAGGCGAGAAAATTAACCTGGAGTCCAATTTATAGCTCTTCTTACGATCAAACCAGTTTAAGAATTAACCCGGTCTTACCTGTCTATGATAACAATGGTTCATTGTTGGGGGTGTTTGGCATTGAAATGACCCTCCGACAAATCAGCGATTTTCTCAGTAATTTAGATATTGGTCAGAATGGCAAAGCATTTATTATTGAAAGTTCAGGAAAACTGGTGGCGACTTCAGCGAATGAAATTCTCTCCATATCGACACCAGAAGGGAACCAACGACTCAATGCGTCGGAGAGTAGCGACCCACTGATCCAGTCCACTATGAAAAAATTACTGGCAGATAATATGATGGAGGGAGCTACCAAGCAGACGCAATTTGAGTTAAAGATTGACGGGGATTACCAATTTATTCAAGTGAAACCTCTCGATCATCCGCATTTAGATTGGACTATTATTGTCGTGATTCCTGAAGCTGATTTTATGGGCAATGTCTATGCTAATTTGCGGATGATACTGTTCCTTTATATCTTGGTTTTAGGGATTGCGATTTTGTTGGGAATTATCACGTCACAATGGATTTTAAAACCTGTAGGAATTTTAAACCAAGCTGCCGGAGAAATTGAATCCGATCGCGAAGCGTGCCGGATGGCATTAGGTTTTAATTCCGAAACGTTGGCCGGGGTGAGCCAACGGCAAGATGAGTTAGGAGAACTGGCGCGAGTGTTTGTCGATATGTCTGACAAGATTTATGCCAGACAACAGCATTTAAAAAAGCAGATGGAGCAACTTAGCCAAGAAAAAAATTTAAAGAAAAAAGCCAATATTTTAATCAAACTATGTCAAGTTTATTATTTAAAAAAATTACTCAAAGAATCGAATAATATTAGACGGAAAAAAAACGATACATATCAGCAGTTAAACCTGCCAGACTTGCTTAAGTCAGTGAAGTTTTTTAACAATTTTTCTGCCCACGATATTCAAGAATTAATTAATATTGGTTATAAGACTACTCTAGGTGAAGGAGAATATATTTGTCGCGAAGATGAACCCGGTGATGCTTTTTATATTATTTTAGAGGGTTCGGTGGAAATTTATGTAGAAAAAATTAATAAGTTTTTAACCAATTTGTCTGCGGGGGCGTTTTTTGGAGAACTTTCTTTGCTGCTGGGAATTCCCCGGACAGCTACAGTTAGGACGACGGAAGAAACGATCTTGTTTGTGGTCGATCGCCTGGGGTTGCAAAAACTATTGCAAACTTACCAAGAACTCGCTGACCAGATTGCTGCCGAACTCCATAATCATAAGGCTGAATTAGATGAACGAAAAGAAATGCTGAAAAAATGGGGATTGCTTGATGAAAACGATCGCAGTTTTAGTGAAAATCCTTTAAGTTGGATTCGCCAAGTTATGACCGTTCGCTTTGGGGTTTAATTACGAGTAAAATACGAATAACCAATAACCAATAACCACTAACAAAAATTAAAATTATGGCTTCAATCAGAAAATTATTACCCACTCTTGTGGTGATCCAAATATTTCTGGCAATGGGGGTGACTTGTTGGCTTTCGTTTATTGCGGCGAGGAAAGAGGTTGAAGATTTAATCCGCAAGATTATTGTTCAAGAGAGCAACTTGGCTAAGTCTCAAGTGATAAAATACTTGGGAACGCCTCAGTTTTTCCAGAAAATGAATCAGATTGCGATCGCCAATGGCAATTTAGATGTGGAGAATTTTCCCAATTTAGAGCGCAACTTTTGGCGTCAAGTTCAACTAGGCCAGACCCCCGGATTCGCGGGGGCTGGCTTTGAACCCGATGGTGCCGGGGCGATGAAAGAACAAGGCATTTCATATATCTTTTATGGCAATGCCCAAGGAGATTTTGTTGGAGTTGAGCGGCAAAAAGATGGTAAAAGCTTAATGCGAATCAGAACCCAGGAAACGGCACCCCTGCGGGTATTTTATGAACTGGATGCCCAAGGCAAGCGCAGTCCCGAAATCAGACGACAAGAATACGATCCGCGAACACGACCGTGGTATAAAGCGGCTCTTAGGGAGGCTAAGGGCAGCAGAGGATTGATCTGGAGTCCGATTTATGCTTCCGCAAGGGATCAGAGTTTGGGGATTAATTCCGTTCTACCCATCTATGATAATAGTGGCGCTTTACGTGGGGTCATGGCGGCTGAGATCACCCTCGCGCAAATTAGTGAATTTTTGAGTGGTTTAAAGACCAGTCAGATGGCCAAAGCTTTTATTATTGATGGTTCAGGAAAAATGGTGGGGACTTCCGTGAATCAACCTCTTTCCACCGAAGATGGTCAACAAATTTTAGCCACGAAAAGTGGCGATCCAATGATTCAAGCGACGGCCAAAAAATTATTGTCTGATTATAAAATTTTGCAAATCCCGCCAAAACCGGAGCCGTTTTCTTTAGAAATTGATGGCGATCGCCTATTTGTCCACGTCAGTACCCTGCAAGAACTCGATCTGGATTGGCTGATCGTTTTAATGATTCCAGAAGCGGATTTCATGGATGATATCTATGCTAATACCCAGATGACTCTGATATTAGGTTTTGCCGCTTTAGGGGGTGCAGTGGCTGTGTCTTTGATTACTTCCCGATGGATCGTTAAGCCCATCTCACTTTTGGACAAAGCAGCCCAAGAAATTCAGGCGGAAGAGTTTCACCCTGAAACCTTGGTGCCTGTACTCAAACGGGATGATGAACTGGGACAGTTAGCACGAGTTTTTCAAGAAATGGCGGTCAAAATCTATAACCGAGAAAAAGGCATGAAAAAACAGATGGAGCAACTCCGGCTTGAGCAAGAGGAAGCCAAAGCAGCTACTCAATTAGCGACAATTAATCAAAAGTCTTATGTGCAAGATTTGTTAAGGCAAGCGCAAAAACTGCGAAGTAAAACTGAAGAATATCAAGCTTTAAATTTGGCCGATTTATTAAGAAAAGTTAAGTATTTTCATAATTTTTCCGAATCAGATATTCAAGAAATGATTAATATTGGCTATAAAAAACTTATTAAGGAAGGAGACTATGTTTGTCGCGAAGATGAACCTGGGGACGCTTTTTATATTATCCTCACGGGAACCGTAGAAATATATGTGGAAAAAATTAATAAATTTTTAACAACTTTATCCGATGGTACTTTTTTTGGCGAACTCTCTTTATTGTTGGGAATTCCTCGGACGGCGACGGTGCGAACCACTACGGATACTCTGTTATTTGTGGTGGATCGCGATGGGTTGCAAACTTTATTACAGAACTATCAAGAACTCGCTGACCAAATTGCTCTGGAGTTGCACAAACATAAGGCAGAGTTAGATGAACGTCAAGAAATGTTTAAAAATTTGGGTTTAATCGAAGAAAATGATAATAGTTTTAATGAGAATCCTTTGAGTTGGATTCGTAAGCGAATCACTACACTATTTGGGGTGTAATCCCTTTGATTATCGCTTTGGTCATCCCAACATGACTGTTATTGGTTACTTGTTAACATCATTTTATAATAACAAATAACAAATAACAAATAACAAATAACAAATTTGGTGTGAAATATGGCGGAAAAACTGATTAGTACGCAGGTTCAGCAACGGGAAATATCATTTAAACCGGGAGGCTCCCCGGCAGAGTTGATGGTGGGGGTGATTAATTGCAGCGATCGCTTTGCCTCCTTTCAACTGGAATTGATCGCTGCCGGGATCGAATCTCAGGAAAAAGCCTCTTGGTATAGTCTTTCTCCAGAAGTCAGCACCAAAAAACCCCCTGGTGCTGCTACGGAGTTTAGAATCGCGATCGTCGCTCCTCCCACTCCCGGTTTTATCGGCATGATGAACTTAACCGTCCGGGTATTTTCTCTGGAACTGGGGGGAGAAGACCGGCAAATTATCCGTTTAATCGTGGAACAAGGAAGTAGTTCGGTTCCTTTGGTGCTGGAATTGCCGATGTCTCAGTTTCAGGCACTTCCCGACTCTCATCTAGAAATCCCGGTGCGAGTGACGAACCCTACCCAACTTTCGGTGAATGCGGTGGTGCGCTGTTTAGGCTTGGAATCCACTTGGTTTCCCGATGGTATGGAACGACAATTACAAATTGCCCCTGGGAAACAAGGACAAACCAGTTTTTCCTGTCAATTACCCCCCACCTCCCAAACCCTGAGTCAAGTCTATGGTTTTAAGGTGGAAGCTTCTCATGCCAAGGGTTCGCCAGCTTTGGCCGAAGGCTATATCGAAGTCCTCCCAGCGGGATATGTGGAGTTTAATTGCGACCCAAAGCGACGACAAATTCCCCCAGAACGTTCTTGGTTGCAGACTTGGTTGCCCAGTTGGCGATCGCTGCCCGTCACCTATCAAGTAGCTGTTGAAAACGCCAGTAATCTTCAACAGCAAGTCAGTATTCAGATGGTGGGCGAAGACCTGCCCAACTGCACCCTAGAACTATTTCCAGAACAAGAAAATATCGCCCCTGGAGAAATAAAACCCTTAGAACTGCGAGCCTGCAAGCGTCGCCCTTGGTTCGGTTGGGTACAAAAACTGATCTTGCAAGTCGGAGCAGTAGTTTCGGACAATCGCGTGGATGTCCGCAATGATATCCAAGTCCTGGAACTTGAAGTTATGCCCGTCATTCCTCGCTGGCTTCAAGGTAGTGGACTATTCCTGATCTTTTTGGTGATCGTTTTGGCGTTTCATTTAAACCCCCAAGGTCACAAAAGCGCCGTGAACGCTGTCCAGTTGAGCGGACTTGCCGACTGGGTTGTGAGTGGGTCGAATGACCAAACCATCCGCACCTGGAGGGTGAAGGGAAATCACCTCGACGATCAAGGGGAGTTTGCTAAGTTCGATAAAGCGGTGCGAACGATTCGCTATCGCCCTCGTGATAATAATGCGATCGCCGTCGGACTGGAAAACGGTGAGATTCAACTCTGGGATTTGTTATCATCTAAGGGGAATAGGAATCAACCGCGACAAGCGATCGCCACTTTTTCTTATCAAAAAGCTGACCGGGTTTTATCTTTGGAATTTAGTGCTGACTCCCGCTACCTATTTAGCGGTCATGGCAGCGGTTTAGTCTTCCAGTGGGATACCGATCCCCAAATACTCCAGCAAAGCCAACCATCCGCTGACACCTTCGAGTCCAGAGATATTATTAATCGACCGAACAATCGGTTTAATGCCGGTTTTGCCGTATATGCCCTGGAGTTGGTTGGTTCCGATCGCCAAACCCTGGCGATCGCCGGTCAATATAACAACCTGGTGTTGTGGAATCTTGGCAACAACAGCCGTCAAAACCTGCCCTATCCTGTACCGGGCAGTCAAGAAGACTATATTTTCAGTATCGATACCGCTGCATCCAAGCCCAATCTCTTAGCTACGGGCGATCGGCAGGGATACATTACCCTCTGGGATCTCAACCTTTGCATGGCATCCCCTCAAAACTGCCAACCCATCGATCGATGGTCTAGCGGACATCAAGATCAACCCGTACAATCCGTGGCTTTAACTGCCGACGGTTGTCACCTGGTCAGTGGCGGTGCCGACGGGCGCATCATGCTTTGGCCCTTGACCCAAGCTGGTCGTCGTGCCAAACCAGAAGGATATCCCGTCAAGCAGGCAAAAAACAAGGCCAAAAACAAAGAGATTATTAACAGTATTGACGTGAAACGGGTGGGGGATTATATGTTGATTATTAGTGGTAGCAGCGATCGGCAAGTTCGTTTTCAACGCCTACAACGCAAAACCATCGATCAAAAAGTCGCCCCAGGCTGTGGCTCTTGATTCCCTCCCCTGCTCCCTCGCTCCCCCCTCGTTCCCCCCCCCGCTCACCGTTCCTTCCCGCTCCCAAATAACAAAGAACCAATAACCAATAACAATATATAAGGAGAGACTAATGACCATTCAGCCCTTGAGCGCCCCTCCGGAGGAGATGAATGGCTTGAGCGTAAACAGCCGTCCCGGTCATTCTGTGGGCAGTCCCCTAGGAATTATCCGAAATCCGTCTGGACTCGCAACGGTCATCGCTGGAGACGAAGACGGTCTAAAACTCAGCATCACTGTCACCAATCAAGGTCCGATTAGTGCCTTGATTGATATTTATATTGATGAAAAATCTCAGCCCGTCCGACAATGGTGTGTCTCTCCTCACGAATATCTCGCCCTCAACCCGGGACAGTCCAGTGAGGTGGTCTTAAAAATTAAAGTCCCGGACAACGCCATTCCCGATACCTACGATTATCTGCTGGTGGTCGATGCCCAACAGCATTATCCAGAAAATACCCCCATCTATCACCGGGCTAAACTGCAAGTTATGCCGTTTGTGGAGGAAGCTCGCACCGCCACCGATGCTACCTTCACCCTTCAACCTGCCACCAGTTCTCTGCAACCGGCTATGTTGCAACGGGGAGAACAACTGGAGTTAAAAGTTACGGTTCACAACCGATCCGACCGTGTGGATCGCTTTCGTCTCACTTGCCCGGATTTAGACTCCAAATGGTTTCGGGTGATCTATCCTGAAGGTTTGCCCCTAGCGGGCATTATTACCAGCACCCAAGGACTCGAACTCAACCCCGGAGACAAGGGAGATATTTTATTATTTTTAAGTCCACCCATGACCGCTTGGGCAGGAATGTACGCCCCAACAGTCCGACTTTATTCAGAAAATAATCCCGATCTCGTATTACTAGATGTCGTTTATCTGGAAATCGCCGAATTTCACCTGATTACGGTAGATTTTATTACCTTGGTGAGTAAGGTAAAAAATCAAGCCGGGTTGTTTGAACTGCGCTTTCAAAATTCCGGCAATACCATTAGAGAAATTGATATTTTTGCCAAAGATGCCGATGAAGATAACATCTGCACTTATACCGTTGCGCCGTCAAAAGTGCGCTTGTCTCCCGGTGGTTCCGCGATCGCTGGAATTCAGGTAAAACCCACCAAAGGACGCCGCCCTTTTTATGGGCGAATGCTCAACTTTGTGGTTGACCTGGAAGATACCCAAAAGTTGCCCTTGCTGACGAATCATTTCCAAGGGACTTTGATGTGGGAACCCCGTCCTTGGTGGCAATTTTTACTCTTAGTTTTCCTGTTAACGGGCAGTTTAGCCGCCCTGATTTACTTCATTTTTTGGTTAATCACTAAACCACCAATTAAACCAGAGATTATTGAATTTTCTCCTGAACCGATTAAATATAAAGAAATTAATAATGATGCAATTCGCTTGAATTGGCGCATCGGCAATCCGCAAAAAATTGAATATATAAAAATTACGGGAATGTCCCCAGATGGCTTGGTATTAAGTGGGCCGTTTGTGTATGATTTGAGCCAGAAAACTCTGCCAAAAGAACTCCAAGATTTTTGTGTCCCAGAACCTCAACTCACTTGTCAAAATGTTTGGACTGATGCCCGCAAATCCGGGGACTATATTTTTGAAATGACGGTGATGCCAAAAAAAGGCAGAAAAGCCGTAGAACCCGTTACCCTGAGAACAACTTCGGTGCGGATTGAACCAATTCCTGTTCCCCAAGCTGTTCAAGTTGAATCTACCCAACCTATTTATCAACAAGGAGGAAATCAAGGCAGGTCTTTATTAGCAGTTCCGGCCAGTATTCCCGGCACCGGGCAAAGTATCGGCCAAAGTTCTGGACAAAGTTCTGGACAAAGTACAGACCAAAGTATAGGCGATAGCGCATCCGCGCCGCTTCGCGATCGCATCTTACTCAATTGGCGCTTAAATAATCCCAATCAAATTAAACAATTGCGCTTAATGGGATTAAACCAAGAAGGCGTCATTCAAACTCAAAAAACTTATGACTTTACTCAGGGAATGTCCCCTGAATTAGAGCGCTATTGCCAGAAAAATCTGGATAGCACGGTTTTGACTTGTGAAAATGTACCCACGGACGCGAAGGAACCCGGACTTTATATGTTTGAACTCCAAGTGATTCCCAGCATTGGGGATGGCTCACCGTCGGCAGTGATTAAAACTAATGCGATTCAAATTAAGGGTATTCCTCAGCCGAAGATTGTCGAATTTGCTCCCAGTCAACTGGTGTATGAAGAGGTGAAGTTGAAAGCGGCAAATTTGGCCGCGAATCAAACTCCCGCAGCCAATACGGTCACTCCTAAAGTTAATAGTATTCTGCTAAATTGGCAGGTGGAACAGGTCAGTCAAGTTCAAGAGATAGGACTGATAGGGCGATCGCCGGATGGTCGGGTGAATAGTCCCTTACAACGTTATGATTTTACCCAAGGAATTCCGGTAGCTTTAAAAGACTATTGCCGCCTCAGTGGGCCGCAACTTGTGTGCAAAAATGTCCCCACGGGAGCCAATCAACCGGATGATTATATTTTTGACTTAATTGTCTTACCCAAAAACGCTCAAACCCAAGAAGGCATTACCACCAAAAAAACCGAAATTATTAAAATTATACCGGAACCCGTGCCAATTAATATTCTGGCATTTAATATTAATGGACAAGCCGCCGCACCGAAATATATTTTTGAAACTCAACCGAAAACAAAACCCATTGTCCTGACCTTATTCTGGCAAGTCAGTGGGGGTCAAGATATGAAAGTAGAGATTTTGCCCGCCCCGGGCAGTGTCTCGCCCCAGGGTTCTGTCACCTATCCCGTCACCCCAGACCCAGGGCAAGAAACCATTACCCTGAAAGTCACCAATGCTCAAGGTCAAGAACTAACCCGCACCGTGGCCATTCAAACCTTAGCACCGCCGCCACCACCGCCACCGCCTGCGCCCCCTGTAGCTGCCACTCCTGGCGGTGCAGGAGCCGCTGCGGGTGTTCCTGGGGCAGCGGGTGTTCCTGGGGCAGCGGGTGTTCCTGGGGCGGCGGTTGTTCCGGGCGTTCCCGGTACGCTGGAAGTTCCTGGAGTTCCTGGGGCGGCGGGTACTCCAGGGGCGGCTGGTGAGGAAGAAAAAGAACCGCCAACCCCGGATAATACGCCTTTAGCACCCGCAGAAATTAATCCTCAATTTAATTAGTTATTTGTCTGTGGATAAAGTTTAAGGTTTTGGGGTTTTTTTACCACAGAGACACAGAGAACACAGAGGATGGAACGAGTGACGAATAATGAGTAACAAAAAAAATTAAACGAAAATTTGAAAAAATGAAGACGATATTATGTCAGAAGAAAATAGAGCGCGATCGCCTCATAAATATACTCCAAAAAATAGGGGCGAGTCTCACTTTTTTGCTCGTATTTTACATATTTTATTACCTATTTTATTTTTCGGAAACCGCTCTGGCTGCCCGAAAATCTGACCTACAAAAACTCCGCGAAACGCGAGTTTGTACGGAATGTAGTTTAAGAAATGCTGACCTAGCAGGCGTGGATCTCAAAGGCGCTAATTTAGAGCGATCGGAAATGATTCGCGCTAACCTGAGAGAAACAGATTTAGGGGGCGCTAATCTGAAATTGGTTGATTTAAGATTAGCAAATTTACAGGCGGCAAAACTGGAAGCCGCTGATTTAAGTGGGGCGCATTTAGCCGAAGCCCAACTATCAGCAGCTACCTTATTTCGGGCGACTTTAGTTCAGGCAATTATGGAGGAAACAATTCTCAGAGAAACCAATTTAATTGGCGCCAATTTATCCCAAGCCAATATGACCAAAGCGCAGTTAGAAACGGCGCAGTTAGAAACAGCAAATCTGACCCAGGCAAATTTACAAGAAGCTAATTTACAACAGGCGGTATTAAAACAGGCCAATTTGACTCAGGCTAACTTAGCCAATGCTAACTTAGAAATGGCTAATTTGCAAGGGTCAGATTTAAGGGGTACTAATTTGCTGGGGGCAAGTCTTTGGCGGGTTAATTTTCAAGATACTATTATTAATAATGATACCATGATTGAGTCTTTATGGCTGAATTATTGGAGGATTTCTAATCAAGATTTAACCAGCAAAGACTTGAGTAAAGTCGAAATCCCTGGAGTGAATTTACAAGGTAAGAATTTATCGGGAATTAACCTGAGTAATGCCAATTTGCTGGGGGCTTATTTGTTTATGAGTAATTTACAAAATGCCAACCTCAGTGAGATTAATCTCCAGGATGCTAGTTTGCATTATGCTAATTTAAGCAATGTCAATTTAATGGCAGCAAATTTATTAAGTGCTGATTTACGTCGGGCGAATTTGTTAGCAGCAAACCTAAGTAAAGCTAATTTGAATTCGGCGTTGATGGTAGCGGCTGATTTGCGTAATTCTACGGTAGAAGAAGCGGATTTAAGTGGGGCGAATTTAGACTCAGCCCGGTTAGCTGGGGCAAATTTAGCTAGGGCAAATTTGTCTGGGGCTAATTTAGAAAATGCTGATTTGAGTGGGGCGAATTTGTCTGGGGCTAATTTAGCGGGGGCTAATCTAAAAAATGCTAAGTTATGTGGGGCGATCGCTCCTGATTTTAGCCCTATAACTTGTGATAAGGACTAGAAACCGGGTTTCTTGTTTGAATGCCAGCGTTAACTTTGATATCCACAACAGAAACCCGGTTTCTGTGTCCTGGGGGAGAAATCGGGGGTAAGGAGAAAATTTATGAATAATCAACAAGGGTTACAAACCCAATTACCAACCAAAAGTATATTCAGCATATTCAGAAATCCATTATTATTTTTCTTGGTCAGTTCTTCCCTGTTGGGCGGCATCTTGGTTTTTGCTAAGAATTTGCGGGCTGAAGATTCAGTCGAGAAAACTTTCGATGAGTTAGCATTAGTTTGTGGCACTTGGTCAGACCCAGAAAAACGGGCAGAGGCGATCGCTGCTTGTAATCAGGCAATTAATCAAAATCCTCACGATCCACTGGTATGGACCGATCGCGCTGATGCTTTATTTGCGGAAAAACAATATACCGAAGCCCTGTTATCTTATCGTCGAGTTTTGGGAATGGAACCCACTAATTCCCCAATCATGGCTAAAGAATGTGCGACTTTATCTCAGTTAAAAAAATATACTGAGGCGATCGCGGTTTGCGAGAAAGCTTTAAATATCGATCAGAATTGGCAAGACACCAGTCCGGCGATCGCTTGGTATAATCGTGGGGTAGCTTTTCGGCAATTAGGTAATATTGAACAAGCCCTCTATTCTAATGATTGGGCATTGCAACTAAAACCAGATTTTTCTCTTGCTTGGGCAGAACGTTGCACGGTTCTCGCGGATTTGGGCAGCTATTCTGATGCTTTAAATGCTTGCGAACAAGCGATTAAAACTGACCGAGAAAACGATCCTAATACTTTAGCAACTATCTGGGGAACCCAGGGGTTATTGTTTAAACAGTTGAAATATTACGATGAAGCCCTTAAGTCTTATAATCAAGCTTTAGTATTGAATCCGAAAAATGCGGAAAATTGGACGGAGTACGGCAATATTCTCGGTATTTTGGGTCGCCACGGGGAAGCGAGTACCGCTTATCAATGGGCACAGAAAATTACTCCCCAATCTTCTTTAGTTTTGACTAATCAATGTGCCAATTTGAACCGATTAGGCAATTATGAAGAAGCCTTGAAAGCTTGTGATCTGGCCCTCCAAGAAGGGGATGGAAATTGGGGTGAATATGGGCCGGCAATGGCTTGGAGTCAGCGGGGTAATGCCTTGACTGGATTGGGTCGTTATGAGGAGGCTTTGACCTCCGCAAATCGGGCATTGGCAATTAATCCTAATTACCCGGATGCTTGGAGTAATCGCAGTGCAACTCTGTGGCATTTAGGCCGATTTCCTGAAGCATTGGCTTCTACAGAACGGGCGATCGCTCTTAAGTCGGATTCGTCTTTGGCTTGGTTTAATCAAGCGAGAATTTTAACTACTTTGGGACAGTATGAAGAGGCAATTTCCGCTTATGAATTGGCTATTCAAGGAGATGCGAATATTGGCGATCGCCCTAGTTTAGCGGAAATTTGGGTGAATCAAAGTGCGGTGTTTTTACGCTTATCCCGCTATGGGGAAGCAGTGAGTGCAACCCAACAGGCGATCGCTCTTGATGGGACATTTTCCCAAGCTTTTTATAACCAAGGTTTAGGGTTCATGGGGCAAGGGCTTTATGAAGATGCGGTTAAAGCTTATGAAGAGGCGATTAAAATCGATCCGCAAAATGCCGATTTTTGGGCTGGCAAAGGGCTGGCTTTTCAATATTTAGAAGCATATCCAGAGGCGATCGCGGCTTTTCAGAAAGCCCTGGAACTCAACCCTAATCATGCCCAAGCGAAGCAAAACCTAGAATTTGTGCAATATCAGCTAAAGAAACAAGCGGAGAAAAAAGCATAAAGAAAAAAACAGGGTTTCCTTTCTCACAGAAACCCGGTTTATGGGTTTTATGAGAAAAAACTTAACATTACATTTAACATTACGAGAAAAAGCTTAACAAACTTTCTGCGATCGCGCCGCTTTAGGGGAACTATAATCATAGTCAGAATCAGGCTCAAAGTAGAGTCGCAAGATTTGTCCCAATCAAAATAAATCTGGGAGATTTGAAATTTCCATAATTACATATCTAAGCGAATAATACTTTCCTCTGGGACTAATTGGGCAACCGCATCAGAATGAGTCGTAATGATAAATTGATTGTTTTTGCCTAAACTTGGCAGAACACTCAGGAGTGCCTGCTGTAGCGGAGGATGCAAGTGTAATTCCAATTCATCAATTAAAATAACCGAATTATGAATATTCCAATTAACGAAATCTATGAGAATCGGAAAAATCGCCCGTTCCCCCCCAGACATTTCCGAAATTTCATAGGAATTGTCACCATCATAGAGATAAAACCACGGTTCGCTGAGGATGTCATTGGGGTCTTCTCTGGGAATCGTCCCATCAAAAGAGCGTTGAGCAAAAATTGCTTGATACGCTCGTTCCATTTCCGCATATAAATCTTTTTGTCCCGGTCGCAGCTTTTGAATTTTTCCGGTTTCAACAAAATTATGAAAAACTTGCCACTTAGAAAGGCGATCGCGCAAGGTATCCTCGGTAATTTCTAATTTTATTTCTGGCTCTTCAGTGCTTAAACTGGTGGAAGTTCTTTGCTCGGTGTACCAAAAAACTGTACCCGTGAGTTCAAAGACTTGGAAGCCAGAAATCCGACTTAATTGTTTAGCATATTCCCGTCCTTTAAATTGAAATAATTCCGCCGCACTATTAGCGAGAACTCGGTCATATTGCCATCGCAAAGAAACTAGATATTCTTGGGCGGGTGGAATTAACTCTTGCCCCACTTCCTGGAGTTGCTGTTGAAACTCACTCACTGCTTTGAGTTCTGACTTTGAAAACTCTACCTTGAGATTTACTTCTGGATGCAAACGTCTCCAATTAATGCTGACTAATTCAGGGACAAATCCTGGCCATACTAAATCTGAAGGTTTCTTTAACCGTCCCGTTGCCGTCCCCAAAGTCGCGGCGATCGCCTGTAAAACACTGGTTTTTCCTGACCCATTCATACCAATGAGAACAATTAAATTTTGGGCTAACCCGGTTTCTGGATCGGTAAAGTCTAAGGTTAAATCTTTAAACTTTTTGAAATTCTTTAACTGAACTTGTTGAATTTTCATTTTATATTACGGCTGAATTTATGACGGTATTATGCTGATATTAATACGATACCACAGCCCACAGGTGTGGCATCGCTGATTAATTCTAATCTATAATTTTGCGGTGGTCAAAAAACCCGGTTTCTGAAAAATTCTCTGTGTCCTTTGTGTCTTTGTGGTAAAATAAACAAAATTAACTCAAAGGTTTCTGCATCAACAAAGAATAAGGCTGATAACCCATTTTTTGATACAAATTTAGCGCCGGTTCATTATCGAGAAACACTTGTAAAGTAATCTGTCGATCGCCTCTTTGTCTTGCCCAAGTTTCTGCCTGCTGAACTAACGCCGCCCCGATACCTTGACGACGATGTTTTGGGGCAACATACACCATAAAAATATGACTATGGCGATCGCCCTTCACCTGGTCGATCACATTCCCCACCCACAAACAACCCACGGGCAAAACTGGAGAAAAAGGAGAAAAATCTCGGATAGAAGATAAGTCTTGACCGGCATCTTCAGCGGCAACTTCTACCCACCAAATCGGCGTTTCTGGGGACAAATACTGATCCACCGTCATCGCCAAATGGGAAAAATCTTGCTTGGGGTAAGCTTCTTTATAAGTGCGCTGTAAAAACTTTAATAACAATGCCCGTTCTAAAGTCGAACCGGCACGCAACTCGTAGCCTGGAATCAGCAAATTAGACACGGGCATTCCTGAAAATAAACATCAAAATCAAACTATAAAATCAGACCATGAAAATCATTGACGAAATCATGTTCGGCAAGTAGGTGAACATAATTAATGGCACTTTTCGTTATCCAGGCGTCAATATTTGGATTCCCGCCTGCGCGGGAATGACAGCTTTTCTTCTGATGGGGTCTGTGGTGAATTTATTTTATAGAGGTCTACTTATGAATTTCCCGCCATACCCGGAAAATCCGGTAAACCTTTAATCAACACAGACAGTCTTTCCGAAGCCGGAAAAAGTGCTTGTTCCTCCATGATTTCTTCATCAACGGGGGCTGGGGCAATCATATCTGACGGCAACCAGATCCGGGCACTGACTACCATCAGGGTAAACAAGAATACCAGCAAAATGAAAAAGGGGGCAATGTATTGACGGAAGATAGCCATAGTCAGTGGTTGAAATTCAGATCGTTGTTAAGAAGTTACTGGTTATTTGTTAGAAATTTATTTGATAGCGATCGAGAACCCCTATCATCACTAACCAACAACCAATAACAAAATATCTTAACCCTCAAATGTCGCACCGAGAACACTGGCTAACAAAGCTTTTTGGGCGTGCATCCGGTTTTCTGCCTGATCCCAAACGCGGGATTGATCGCCCTCGATCACCGCATCGGTAATTTCTTCCCCACGGTGGGCCGGCAAACAATGCAAGACGATCGCCTCTGGATCCGCATACTTTAATAGTTCTGAATTAATTTGATAGGGTTGGAATACGGGAATCCGGCTATCTGCTTCTGCCTCTTGCCCCATGCTGGCCCAAACATCGGTATAAAGCACATGAGTCCCTTTGGCAGCAGCGATCGCATCAGTAGTCACAACCACTTCCGAGCGATCGCCCGCAAAAGTTTTCGCCTTGCCCACCACTTCTACGTTGGGCTGATAATCCGGGGGAGTCGCCACTCTCACATTCATGCCCATCATGGCGCAACCCAACATCAAAGAATGAGCCACATTATTCCCATCGCCGAAATAACTCACCGTCACCCCGCTAAATTGGCCAAAGCATTCCTTAATCGTCATTAAATCCGCCAAAGCTTGACAAGGGTGAGCCCAATCAGTCAGGGCATTAATCACGGGAATTTCGGCATATTTGGCGTAAGTTTCCAAATCCGCTTGGGCAAAAGTGCGAATGGCCAACACATCTAAATAGCGGTCTAAAACTCTCGCCGTATCCTGCAAAGGTTCCCCCCGACTCACCTGTGTCACCATCGGGTTGAGATCCATCACTTGACCCCCCAGTTGGTACATCGCCGCCGAAAAGCTGACCCGCGTGCGGGTGGATGCCTTGGAAAACAACAATCCCAGGATTTTTTCGCATCGGGCAGTCACTTTGCCCGACTTCATGTTAGCCGCCAATTCCAGTAACTCTGCCAGTTCTGCTGGGCTTAAATCCAGCAAACTTAAAAAATCACGTCCTTTTAATGCCTGCACGATCGATTCTCCTGCCCTACCTGGGCGATCGGATTTCTTCTCACCGTACCTCAAATTGAATCTCTGAAACAGATACAAGCGATCGCGATCGTCGAGAATTCGTGACATGAGAAACAAAGAAACCGGGTTTCTGGAATAACACTTGCATCAATACCGATATTTTCTCAAGAAACCCGGTTTCTAACCCCTGGTTTTTCACTTTGATATGCCGACAAAGAAACCGGATTTCTGCCACAATGTTTGCATTCTTACTCAAATAATCTGAAGCAACCGGGTTTCTGGTTGCCAAATTATCTATCATATATCTATCATATAAATAATTCTTGGAGGCGGTGATGATAGCTCAAACAGAAATAAAAAAACGGCACTATACCCCAGAAGAATATCTGGCTTTAGAAGCAACAGCAGAATTCAAAAGCGAGTACCACGATGGAGAAATCATACCAATGACCGGCGGCACTACCAACCATAATCAAATCATTATTAATCTGATTGCCAACTTTAAGTCACCTTTGCAGCAGCAAAATTGCCGATTATTCACCAGTGACGTAAGATTGGGACTGCCGCGACATCGACGATATGTCTATCCTGACGTAATGATTATTGAAGGGAAACCTGTATATGAAGGGACGGGGAAAACTACTGTCACTAATCCCCTGGTCATTGTCGAGGTACTTTCCGAATCTACTCGCAATTACGATAAAGGCGATAAGTTTTATTATTATCGCTCAATTCCTGAATTTCGAGAATATATTTTAATTGACCAATATAACTATTATGTAGAAAAATATGCAAAAACGGCGGAAAATCAATGGCTTTTGACGGAGTACGAAGGGCCAGATGCCGTCTTAGCGATGACTGCTGTTGCCTTAGAAATTCCTTTTTTGGACTTGTACGAAGGAGTGGAATTTGAGATAATTGAACCTGCTTTCCTCGACCCAGAAAGCGGGTTTTTGGAATAAGGGAAAAGAAACCGGGTTTCTGCGATAATATTTGCATCCTTACCCAGATGGTCTAAAGAAACCCGGTTTCTGAACCGAAAGTCGGGGTCAGGAAAAGAAACCGGGTTTATGCGATAATATTTGCATCCTTACCCAGATGGTCTAAAGAAACCCGGTTTCTGAACCGAAAGTCGGGGTCAGGAAAAGAAACCGGGTTTATGCGATAATATTTGCATCCTTACCCAGATGGTCTAAAGAAACCCGGTTTCTGAACTCTTAAAATAGCACAGTCATTCCTATGAGTCTATGTATTAATCCCCATTGCCAAAAATCCCAAAAACAAATCGATCAGGGTCAGAACCTTTTTTGCGACTCCTGTGGTTCTTCTCTGCTGATTTCAGATATCTACCGCGTCATCAGTAAATTAGGTCACGGTGGATTTGGCATTACCTATCTAATTGATGATGTCGGGGAACAATATGTTTTAAAAATTTTACACAATCTCGACCCAAAAGCAGTAGAACTCTTTAATCAAGAGGCCGAGGTTTTAAAGAAACTGGATCATCCGGGGATTCCTAAAGTAGACTCATCCTCTCCATTTATCTATCATCTTAACAATCGGATTAATAGCAATCATCCACCCCTAAACTGTCTAATTATGGAATACATCCAGGGGGAAAATCTCTATAATTATCTTCAACTACGCCAATTTAAACCCATTTCCGAAAAAGCCGCCCTACGATGGTTACGGCAGTTAGTTGAGATTCTCGATTTGGTGCATGGGGCGAATTATTTTCATCGAGATATTAAACCCGCTAATATTATGCTCCGTAACAACGGGCAATTAGCCCTGATTGATTTCGGGACAGCACGAGAAGAAACCCAAACCTATGTTCAAAAGCAACAAGGAAAACAGGTGACAGGGATTGTTTCTAGTGGTTATACTCCCTACGAACAGCAAGATGGTCAAGCGGAAACGCGATCGGATTTTTTTGCCTTGGGGCGAACGTTTGTATTTTTACTGACTGGACAAGAACCGGCAAATTTTCCGGCTAGTATCAGTCAAGGTTTACAGTGGCAAAAGTCTGCTCAAGGATATGCTCAACCTTTGCGGGATTTTATTGATGAATTGATGCGGCCTGATGTGAAAGATCGACCCGCGAATACCACGATTATTTTACAACGACTCGCTCAATTAGAACAAAAATTATATCCCAAAAAAACGCCGAATCCTCCTCAACCTCCGGTGAATCCGCCCCCGCCAACCACTAAACCTTCGGTGAATCCTTCTCAGCCATTGGCAGTATTGAATGCGCTAAAAGATTTGCCTTGGGGAGGTATTGCCTCGGTTTTAACTTTCTTTTGTGTCGCTGGTTATTTACTGTCTTTATCTCTAGGAAATATCTCTGATTCCGATGCCGAATTGATACTTTTATATTCATTGTTATCAATATTTTGTGTTAATCTATGTGTGATATTTGAGGGAATTAGGAAAATTAATAAAGGATGGTTGTTTATCTATATTGTTTTTTTGCGTCTTCCTAATTCTATTGTAAATGTTCTCGCTAGTAGTATTATATTTTTTTGTATATTTTCTCAGCTTGATTACCCTGAGAATGAAATAACATTAGGATTATTATTGGTGATTTCTATTCTATTTGGATTATTCTCTGTTAAATTATATTCTCCTATAATTAAACAAATATCCTGTTATAAAAACAATCAGCTTGACAAGTTCACAACCTTTATCGTTAGGCTATATACAAGTTTTTTAGGAATTTGTTTCGGCTTCTGGATTTATCATTGGTAGTTATTAGTAGGGTGGGTTAGGCGGTGACAATTTAACGGAAAACATCCCCATATTTGGCTCCGCCGTAACCCACCAAATCCGGGATAATTGAATAAGTTATTGGTAGGGTGAGTTAGGCGGTGAAAATTGGGCGGAAAACATCCCCATATTTGGCTCCGCCGTAACCCACCAAATCCGGGATAATCAAATACCTGAAAAAAATTGGTCAAAAGAGGGGCAAAAATTCTATTCTGTCCTGATACTCATCATTAAATGAACCTTCAGCGATTAAAATTAACTGCTCCAAATTTTCACCAATACTTAACTTGGGACTGAGGATAAAAATCCCAGGGATATGATGGTTTAAAGCGATATGTTCGGCCAGATGGACTGGCATAGATTTGCGATTGTTAGTCACTAAAATACAATCATGCGCTTCACACCAAAGTAAAATTTCTGGATCTAAAGTTCCTTTCGGTGGAGCAGTGATATCCCCAACGGCGATCGCGAATAAATCTGAGTTTAATCGGCGCAGTTGATTGGTATAAGTGGGATCGACATTTTCATCAATAAGATACTTGAGCATTATCCGTTAATTTCGCCAGCTTTTGGGCTTTCATTTTTCGCAGTTTCTCGACAATTGGGCGAGGATGACGCTGTTGTTCGGCTCGCATTCTATCCCCCCATTCTAACCAATCGGTCATGTAAGCCTCAACCGCTGGCTTATTATGTAAATAGTACAAAATTGTTGCATATACCTGTTCTAAAGTTAATGAAGAATAGGTGTTAGCAATTTCTTCGGGAGTTTTTGCCCGAAAAAGGTGGTCAAACAAAATTGTTTCAATGCCGATTCTCGTGCCTTTTAGCCGAATGTCATCGTCAGCTAAAAAATTAAAGTAATCTTCTAAGATCATGGTTCTCTAAATTAAAAAATGACTATCGCGGTTTTTATTAGATTACAGAGATTTTCTGGATTCCCGCCTGCGCGGGAATGACAATTTTTTTGTACTTCATAACTCCGCAAAGTTCTATAAGGATTTACCCCAATTTTAACATAGTCTGAAACGTAAATCAAGGCATAAAATTTTGGGTCGGGGTCAAGAAAAGTTATTCGTAGGGTGGGTTAGGCGGTGAAAAATTGGCGGAAAACATTTCAATATTTGGCTCCGCCGTAACCCACCAAATCCGGGAATGGTTTCCCTATTCCTCTACCTTTTTCTGCTCCTCGGTTTCCTCCAGGGTTTCCGCCTCATCTTTGGGCAAATTTTTCAAGGATAATTCTAACTGCTTGGGTAACTTATCCACCTGAAAGTATTGATGGAATTTATTGGTGACGTGCAACCAATAAGAACGCCCATCAGACTGACGGCGTTTACGAACAAAATTTTGTTCGACTAACTCTTGCACGTGCTGATAAGCCCCCGACCCGCGTAAATCGACTAATTCGGTTTGACTAATCGGGTTTTTCAGGGCAATCACCGCCAGAGTTCTCAGGGCTCCGACCCCCAATTCGGCGGGAATTAATTCACTCACCAACCCTTGAAAAGTTTCCCGTAATTGCAGCACATAACCTTTGTCGGTTTCCACCACTTCTAAGGCACTATCTCGACGGGCATAATCATCAATTAGTTCAATTAACGCGGCTTCCGCCTCAGATTTTTCACACTTGGCAAATTCAGCAATTTCCCCCAGGGATAATGGCTGACCTTTGAGATATAAAATAGCTTCAATTTTGCTGGCTAAACGAATCATTCTTTCCGTAATATTTCCCCGATAACCCATTTTTAATCTTGAACATTACCCGTCCCAATTATGTCAGCTTATTTTAATTCTCGACCAAAGGGGAATAAGGCCAAGTTGACTAATTTGATATGTTGTTTGGCAAAGGGTAAGCCAATAATGGTAATCGCCAGAATTAAGGCAGATACCAGATGCGCGATCGCAATTCCCCAACCAAACAAGAAAATCCAAATAATGTTAAAAATGGTTTGCAGGGTATTATTGGCATTTTCGCTTTCCACAATTTCTTTACCAAACGGGGTCATAGTGGCAAAGCCAATTTTAATTGATTGGATGCCGAAGGGAATACCAATAATCGTCAGGCAAATGCTCAGACCACCGACAATGTAGCCTAAGCCTGCCACGAAACCGCCAAAGATTAACCAGATGATATTGCCAATGAGACTCATAGTGTTAAAAGATTTAGGAATTTAACAAATATTTTGAATTTACCATATACTATAGCACTGATTTGTGATTTTGACAATTGGACAAATCAAGCCGATCGATATTGATCGGCTTGATTTGTCCTGGGAGAAAAATAATTTTTCCTGGAGTTAATCAAGACTCTGAAAATAATTTTCTGGTTCGGGTTGGGCCATTTCTGCTAAAGACTGCCAACCCGGTTGCCAGAGGGAACGGTCTTTTAGTTGGTTGGCATTTAACCAGAAACGCACCTCCTCATCACAAGAAGCGACCATTTCTGCAAATACCCATTTACCCTCATTTTTGCGATTCACTACTTGGAAATGTCGCCAACCCCAAGTTTGTTTGGTAGAGGTCCACTTTGAACCGACCAGATAAGGAAATTTTTGTTTTTTTGTCATATCGATTAACCAGGAAATAACAGCGGATTAAGTTAGGATTCCCGGTTTAAGGTTCTTCGGGGACAACTATCCACATAATGACATAAATGATGACTCCAGGACCACCGGCTAAGGCTAAAAAGATAAAGCCCAGGCGAATGATGATTGGGTCAATCTGAAAATATTTTCCTAATCCGGCACAAATGCCCGCGATCGCCTTTCCATTGCGGCTGCGGTAAAGTTTTTTCGTTTCCATAGCACTCCTTCGCTTTAACGCCTGAAAATAACTAACGATTTACCCTTGACTGTTCATTTTCCACTATAATTTGGCGCTAACGATGCGTCAATTTCCGTAATTCTATGACAAAACATCCTTTTGATGAAAATTTGCCAGAAACCGGGGGCGGTCTGCCTTGACTCGAATATGGGGCAGAAAAAAAGTTACCCCAAGCTTTACAAGGCAAAGAACCATAAAAGCGCCTGTCTCTCTTGTGCGTGGGACACCGGGGGACAAAATAACGGCTTTGTGAATGAAACCGGAGATGAAGCCGGAGAGAATATTTACAACGGTATGCTAAAAGCGTAGGGGCGATCGCCGCTGAATCACAGTCAAAAATCGAGAAAAATGTTAGCCAAAAAAATGATTTTAACTCCGATGAACTATTTTATTCAAGTTTTTATATTCGTAATAGATATGAAAAATTCATAAATTGGTTTGCCTCTAAAAGATACCATATATAGATTAGTTTAAATTTAGTTTTTGCCGTTGCTTTTGATGCTTTTTTTCTGCCGCCAGAAATAGTGGCAATGAACAGTTATCGATCATACAATAAAGGGAGGTATTTGTTTTTAGTGAATGATGAATCCAGTTGAGCGATCGCGTTGGCCGAGGGATGATTATTGATCCTCAGATGGAGATTGGCCTGGTCAAATTTGCCTATCCAGGGTTGCCAATTACATCCTTATTGCAAGGGGTTTCGGAAATCCCCCGTGTATTTACAGAAGAAGCAGGGAAAACGGCCTGCGCTCTACAAATCGACAAAAACGAGATGCTCGCCAAACATTTAGACTATACACAGGTGATTTAAACTATTCATATACCTTTAAAATTTACCTTTAGGCCGATGACACCGCTTAATCCCTGGGCAAGTAATTCTCAAGACGCTCAAAATCAATCAGAAATTGCGTCACTTGCTCTAGCGCCTACGGAGACCCCAAGACCGCAGTGGCTTACTACTTCTGCCCTTTCTGCAACAAAACCAGAATTAAGCAGAATTTTAGATACAGCGATCGCCGCGATCGCCAATTATAAAGCCTTCCCCGATCGCCGATGGGAATTTGAATATTGGTCGGCGGGGTGCGAAAGAATCCTCGGTTATACCCCAGAAGAGTTATTAGCGGATCAAACTCTGTGGTCAAGTCGCGTCCCTGCCGCCGATTTAGAAACGATTGTGGATCGGGCATTTGAAGATTATCGGCTGCATCGACCGAGTAGCGTAGAATATCCTTTTTTACATAAAGATGGTTCTTGGCGCTGGATTATCTCCTCTCAGTTTGCCGTCTGGGATGAAGCAAGCTCCTGCTGGATGGGTACAGCGGTTTTCCTGGATATTACCGATCGCAAAATCGCCCAACAGAATCAGCAATTTCTCAATGAACTGCATCGGCGCTTAGAACAACTAAATGATGCAGAGGCAATACTCTGGGAAGCTATCAAAAGTTTAGGCGAATATCTCAATGTAGAGCGGGTGGTTTGGCAGGAGGTGAATGTCCCAGAAGATATCAGCCACGTCACCCAAGACTGGCGGCGCCAAGCAGACATTCCCAGTGTGGTGGGAACCTATCGCTTATCAGAACTGATTCTCCCAGACCTAGTAGAGCGTTTTCAAAGGGGGGAAGCGGTGGTGGTCCCTGACGTCGCCACCGATCCCTCTACGGCCCCCTTTGCGGACAACTTTGCACAAAGAGGGATTGGTGCATTTGTGGGCATTCCCTGTATCCATGAAGGACGCTGGGTAGCGGTGCTGGCGATTAATGCCCGGACTCCCCAAACTTGGCGACCGGATCAAGTGGCTTTGCTGGAGGCAACGGTCGAGAAGTTTTGGTCAATAATTCAGCTTGCCAAAGCGATTCAAGCCTTGAGAAATCGAGAAAATTTTATCAACGGCATTCTCGGCAGTATCACCGATGCTTTGATCGTTTGGGATAAAGACTGGTGTTGCACCTTCGCCAATGACAAATTTTTGCTCAACATTGGCATGAGTTGGTCTGAAGTGATGGGGAAAAATATCTGGCAAATGTTCCCGGACATGATTGGCAGCGAACCCTACGTCCTTCTACACCAGGCGATGAAGGAGCGGATCAGCCTAGAATACGAGTTTTACTATGAGCGGTGGGAAATGTGGATCGGCGATCGCGTCTATCCCATGCCTGACGGTGGATTAGCTATCTACTCCCGTGATATCAGCGATCGCAAACGCCTGGAAGCCGATCGACAAACCGCTGAAGCCTTCTTGCGAGAAAGCGAAAAACGCTATCGCCTAATATTCAAATGCAATCCCCAACCGATGTGGGTTTACGACGTAGAAACGCTCAGATTTTTAGCGGTTAATGGGGCGGCAGTGGCCAAGTACGGCTATTCTGAAACCGAATTTTTGTCAATGACCATCGCCGATATTCGCTCTCCTGAAGATATCCCACGTCTGCGAGAAAATATAGCCGAAGTAAACCAAGGGATTGATGCTGCCGGAATTTGGCATCATCGATTAAAAGATGGGCGTTTGATTCTGGTAGAAATCGTCTCTCATGTCTTGGAATTTTCCGGGCGAAGAGCGGAACTGGTTCTCGCGAATGATGTCACCGATCGCTTACAAGCGCAATTAGCCAGAGAGGAATCCGAAGCCTTTCTCAGCAGCATCTATGATGGTGTGCGAGCGTCAATTTTTGTGGTGGATGTCACCGAAGACAACCACTTCCTTTACCGAAGTCTCAACCTTTCAGCCCAAGAGTTTACCGGACTGACGCTCCAGGAATTTCAGTATAAAACACCGGAACAAGTGTTTGGCCCTGAGATCGGTAAACGCCTTTGCCAAAATTACCAGAGGTGTTTGCAAGCCAATCAGAGTATCACCTATGAGGAACAGTTATTCTGGCGCGATCGCTTAATCTGGGTATTAACCACTTTATCCCCGTTAAGAAATGAGTCAGGTAAAATTTATCGCCTAGTAGGGACAGCCGTAGAAATTACCGATCGCAAACAAGCAGAAATCGCTTTTCAAGAACAAATTGCCAGAGAGCAACTAATCAAAAACATTACCCAAAATATCCGGAAAACCTTAGATATTGAGGAAGTTTTACAGCGGACGGTGGATCAAGTCAGAGACTTCTTAAAAGCCGATCGGGTGGTAATTTTTAAGTTTCAGCCGGATTGGTCTGGAAAGGTCATTAACGAATCAGTCCATCCAGATTATCCGGCAATTATTCATATCGATATTTTCGATCCCTGTTTTGCCGATCGATGGCTGGACATCTATCGGCAAGGTCTGGTCAGCACTCGCCCGGATTTTAATAGTGAGGAGATTCAGCCTTGTTATCGTGAACTGATGCAACCCTTTCAAGTCAAAGCTAACCTAGTAGTTCCCATTCTGTTGCAAAGCGATCGCTTGTGGGGTTTATTAATTGTGCATCAATGTAGCGCCCCCCGCCAATGGCAAATCACCGAAATCGAGTTAATGAAACAGTTATCGATTCAGTTGGGGATTGCCATTCAACAATCGGAATTATATCAACAAACTCATCAAGAATTATTAGAACGCCAAAAAGCCCAGCAAGCGCTCTTGGAAAGCGAACAAAGACTAAAAGCTATTTTAGAATATTCTCCAGCTTTGATTTATCTACTCGATCGCGATAATCGCTATTTGTTAGCGAATCAGCGTTGTGCGGCACTGCTCAACACCACTACCGATCAAGTCATCGGCAAAAATATTTATGATTTTTTCGCCCCTGAGATTGCTGATACCTTTGCCATCAATAATCGGTATGCTATAGAACATAACCAAGTTATAGAAGTGGAAGAAACCCTGCCTATCGGCGATGAAGTACATACCTATATCAGTTGGAAATTTCCTTTTGCTAATAGTCTGGGAGAAGTTTATGCAGTGTGTGGGATTTCCACGGATATCACCGATCGCAAAAAAGCCGAGAACAAAATTGCGGAACAAGCTGCATTACTGAATATTTCCACCGATGCCATCTTTGTCAAAGATTTAGAACATCGAATTTTATTCTGGAATCAAGGAGCGGAACGTTTATATGGCTGGACTGCCGCAGAAGTTTTAGGCCAAAAAACCGAAAAGCTATTTAATCAAAAAGAGCAACATCAGGAAGCCCTACAAACAACTCTCGCTCAGGGTAGCTGGCAAGGGGAACTACAGCAAATCACCAAAACCAAGCAAAAAATCATCGTCGATAGTAGCTGGACGCTGGTAGAAAATTTATTCGATCAAGCAAAATCTATGCTAATTGTCAACAGTGATATTACGGAAAAAAAACAACTTGAAGAACAATTTTATCATGCTCAACGCTTAGAAAGTATCGGCACCTTAGCGGGGGGAATTGCCCATGATTTTAATAACATTTTGACCCCGATTTTGGGAATTAGTGAAATCCTGCCGCTCAAATTAACTAACGTTGATGCAAGAACCAAGCAACAATTAGCTTACCTAACCATGAGTGCGAGACGTGGGGCTGATTTAGTCAAGCAAATTCTCCTGTTGAGTCGCAGCACCGAGGGTCAATTGGTTACACTACAATTAGGATATGTCCTGCTAGAAGTTAGCGGGATTGCTCAACATACCTTCCCCAAAGCGATCGCCATTAAAACTCAAATTCCTACCAAAGAACTCTGGACAATTTCAGCGGATGCTATTCAAATGCACCAAGTTTTTATGAATCTGATGGTGAATGCCAGGGATGCCATGCCAAAGGGAGGTAATTTAACCATTTCTGCCGAAAATCGTCAATTAGATGAAAATTACGCAGCGATGAATTTAGAAGCCAAATCCGGTGCTTATGTAGTGGTGACAGTAGCAGATACCGGCAGCGGCATTGCCCCAGAGGTATTAGACCGAATTTTTGATTCATTTTTCACCACTAAAGAAACCGGGAAGGGAACCGGATTAGGCTTATCCACGGTGATGGGAATTGTCAAAAATCATGGCGGGTTTATTAAGGTTAATACGGAGTTGGAAAAAGGGACGACTTTTCAAGTTTTCTTACCCTCAACCTCCGGGGAAGTCAGCGGCAAAAGCCTAGCAGAAGTAATCCCTAGAGGCCAGGGCGAAATGATTTTAATTGTAGATGATGAGATGCTGATTCAAGAGATTACCAAGACGACTTTAGAGAACTATAATTACAGAACCCTGACCGCTAGTGATGCGATCGAAGCGATCGCTCTCTATGTGGAAAATAAACAGGAAGTCAAGGTGATAATTATGGATATGATTATGCCTAATCTAGATCCGGTGACGGCGATCGATATTCTGCAAAAAATGAATCCCCAGCTTAAAATTATTGCCATTAGTGGATTACTGAGTAATCAACAACTAGCTTTAGACGCGAATGTGAAGCGATTTTTGTTGAAACCTTACACCAGCAGCCAATTATTACAAACTTTAGCTGAGGTGATCGCGGAAAGCTGATGACCGGAGTAGTCCCCGTCGGGGTCAACAGCCGTTGACCCCGACAAGTCTGAGTTAGGTTCACGATAGCCAACCTAAAGCTGAATATTTTCCGCTGGTTCTATCGGTTCTATAAATTTTCAATCAGCACAGGTGTCAAATCTTCGGCAGGTTCAAAGGCAAAGACTTTGGCGTAAAAATAAAATTCTCCGTCAATAGTGCGGATGATATTTTCTGCCCGACGAAACCCATGTTGTTCTCCTTCATAAGCAATATAGGCGACGGGTAAACCTTTGGCTTTCAGGGCATTAACCATCATTTCCGCTTGATTCGGGGGCACAATTTTATCTTCCAATCCCTGAAAAAATATGACGGGACAGGAAAGCCGATCGCAATAATGAATGGGCGATCGCTGACGATACAGTTCTTTCTTTTCTGGATAAGGCCCAATCAGGCGATCGAGATAGCGGGACTCAAACTTATGGGTATCTGTGGCCAAAGCTTCTAAATCACTCACCCCATAGTAGCTGGCTCCGGCTTTGAAGCGATCGCGGAATGTCAGGGCGCAAAGGGTAGTATAGCCTCCCGCACTCCCCCCAGCGATGCAGAGGCGATTTTCATCCACAAATCCATGTTCTGCCAAATAAGCCGCACCATTCACGCAATCATCCACATCAACCACACCCCATTGACCTTTGAGGCGATCGCGATATTGGCGACCATACCCGGTACTGCCGCCATAATTCACATCCAACACCGCAAACCCCCGCGAAGTCCAATATTGAATCCGTAAATTCAAACTGCTATCTGCTGCTGCGGTCGGGCCGCCGTGACTTTTCACCACCAACGGGGGTAACTCACCTTCTGGGGCTTGGTAATCCTGATTTTTCGGCGGATAAAAAATCCCATAAGCGCTGAGTTCATGTTCCGTGGGAAATTCTACCGACTGCGGTTCCGACAAATAACCCGGATCGATTTCTAACTGGGAAGACTTGCGGAGAACCTGGAATTCGCCACTATTTAAATCCAGCAAAACCACCGAAGTCGGGGTAGTCGCCGAACCAGCAATTAATAACACTTGATTCCCAGAAACTTTCGGCCCAGACATGGAAGTATAAGGCGTGTTAATTGGTTCCAGCTTGCCCGTTTTGGTGCTTAACTTCGCCAGACAAGTAATTCCGTTTTGAGTATAAGTGCAAATGATTTCATTTGGCGATGCTAAAGCATAAGTAGACATCCCAAAAACCCACTGCGGTAGGCCAAATTCGGCGGCCATTTCACACAGAGGCATCTCCGTTTCTTGTTGGAATTTATAAAGATTCCACCAGCCGGTACGGTCAGAGACAAAATATAACGACCCATCCTCCGACCACTCTGGCTGAAAAATAGAAATATTCGGTCCACCATCGATTAATTCAGCCTTGGCCAAAGATCCATCCTCACGGACAGAGGCAACCCATAATTCTGTCCCATCCCAGGGCATATTCGGATGATTCCAAGTAACCCAACAAAGTTGTTTTCCGTCGGGGCTGAGGCGGGGATTAGAGTAAAAATCATTTCCCGAAACTAAGATTTGGATATCTTCGGAATTATGTAGATTAATGCTGACGATAGTGTTAATTGGTTCCCCTTCTCCCCGATGGTCTTCCCGGACTGCAATCAACCGTCCCCGTTCTCGATCCAGGATATAATCGGCATAACGCATCGCACCTTCTGGGGTGATAGGTTCCGGTTGACCGTCAAGAGTTTGGCGATAGATCCGTTGATCGGCAAAATTAGAAAAGTAAATCGTCCCATCGGCGATCGCAAACGAACCGCCGCCATACTCATGCACCCTGGTGCGAACATTAAAGTCCCTCGGCGTACAGTCGGCAATTTTGCCGTCGGGAGTTCGACGCACGATCGCATTCCGTCCACCTTCCGAAGGGCGCATCTCCAACCAATAAATATCTGCACCGTCCCAAGTAATCCCCCCCAGTCCCACCGATCCAGCGACAATCAGATCCGAGGTAATGGGGGATTTCCACGATCCATACGGGGCAACTTTTGGTTTAGACATATTATTTCCTAAGCAATAACAATAATATTGGCCAATATCTCTGGCGATGTTGGTGAGTTCTCGTGGAGTGAGAGCGATCGGGCTAAAACCGGCTAAAATTCAGGCATACTAAGGATTTAATGCGAAAAATTTACACAGACCCAATCCCTAACCTAGAAGACAGACACGATTAAGCAATCTTAAGCAATCTTAAGCAATATTAGAATTTTTTCTTAACTTTTGGCAATCTCTTAATATAGTCACGAATCACTTCCGACATAGAAACCTCGCGTCGTTCTGCTTCTGCTTGCAAACGCTCTTTTTCCTGTCCAGTTAGGCGAATTTGTAATAGTTCGTTTCTGGCCATCAGTGTCTTTGTCCTGACAATAATCGTTACATTATAGCAGTAAGCCTAGAGGTGGGGTGTAGGGTGTAGGGTGTGGAGCCGCCATCGGGAAGAAAGTGAAAAGTGGTAGGGGCGAATGGCCATTCGCCCGTACAAAAGTGGTAGGGGCGAATGGCCATATAGCCTGACGGCATGGGCTTCGCAAGGAAGCCCGTACAAAAGAAATATCACTATTCGCTATTCACTATTCACTATTCACTATTCACTATTCACTATTCACTATTCACTATTCACTCTTCCCTAAACCCCACACCCCTGCCCCTGAAGCCCAAGGAAACTCCCATGATTTCTAGTGCAATATTAATTAAATTATTAGTCCCAACTGGATTAATCCTCGCTGGTTTTATTGGCGGAATCATCTTTGAAAAAAGAATTGTTAGCCAAGTCAAAAAAATCCTGATTCAACGAGGAGTTAAATTCAATCGATTCCTAACTGACTCTGTGCGGGGAATTCCTTTCTTAATTTTCTTTGTAGCCGGAATTTATGCTGCCCTAATTAGTAGCTCTCTTGGCCCTAAATGGCAGTCATTTTTATCTCAATTAATTTTAATTATTATCTTAGGCTATACCACCCTATTTTTCTCTAAAATAGCCATTGGATTTATTCGCCTCTATAGTCAAACAGCCGAAGGTTTTTTACCATTAACATCTTTGTTTGAAAACCTCACCAGACTATTAATTTTTATCATTGGCTTCTTAATCATCCTGCAATCCCTGGGAATTTCCATCACCCCATTACTCACCGCATTAGGGGTCGGGGGAATTTCCGTGGGTTTAGCCCTACAAAGTACCCTATCAAATATATTTTGTGGGATTAATTTAATTATGTCTCGCAAAGTTAATCCCGGAGATTATGTGAAACTAGAAACCGGAGAAGAAGGATATGTTACTGATGTGACTTGGCGACATACCACAATTCGAGAATATCCCAATAATTTAATTATCGTTCCCAATGCGGAACTGGTTGCCTCTACCTTTAAAAATTATCATCTCCCGGAAAAAACCATGCTGATTTTAGTAGAAGTGGGAGTCAGTTATGATAGTGATTTAGAAAAAGTTGAAAGAGTGACTCTGGAAGTTGCCAAAGAAATTATGCGAGATGTTCCCGGAGGTGTTTCTAATTTTAAACCATTTATCCGGTATCATAGTTTTGGCTATTTTAGTATTAATTTCACGGTTTATATGGAGGTCAAAGAATTTATCGATCATTTGTTGATTAAACATGAATTTATTAAAAAGCTATTTAAGCGGTATCAAATCGAAGGAATTACCATACCTTACCCGATTAAACCCGTTTACAATCCCGAAACATCTCAAAATAAGCCGAAATCACCTTTTGATTTTTAGGTTAGGTTGAGAAAACACACCCAGAGACCGAACCCAGAAACCGGGTTTCTTTTATGCTTACCACAGTTATCCTTGTTCCTGACAACAGAAACCCGGTTTCTTTTCCCCCAAGGAACAAAAACCAGCTACGAAACCCAGAAACCGGGTTTCTTTTCTGGTTACCACAGTTATCCTTGTTCCTGACAACAGAAACCCGGTTTCTTTTGCCCCAATAAAAGTATATTTTTTTATGAATTTAATGCCGAAAATTCAAATTGAACATCTGATTAAAATTTATGGTTCCAACCCTCGGTATGCTTTGCAACTTTTTCGCGAGGGAAAAACCAGAGATGAAATTTTACAATTAACCAATCATGTTGTGGGCATTGCCGATGTTTCTCTGTCGATCGCCCAGGGAGAAATATTTGTGATCATGGGATTATCCGGTTCCGGCAAATCTACCCTGGTGCGTTGTCTTAACCGATTGATTCATCCCACCAGCGGACATATCTATATTGATGGAGAAGATGTGGTGCGGATGGATGAAAAAAGACTGCGGGAAATTCGCTTAACTAAGGTGTCGATGGTTTTTCAAGGATTTGGTTTATTGCCCCATAAAACCGTGGCGGAAAATGTGGCTTATGGATTGAAAATTCGCGGAGTCAGCAAAGTTAAATGTCGTGAAAAAGCCTGGGAAAATTTGGCACGGGTGGGTTTAGAAGCATGGGCTGATTATTTGCCTTCTTCCCTGAGTGGGGGGATGCAGCAACGGGTAGGTTTAGCCCGCGCTTTGGCGACGGATGCGGATATTTTATTGATGGATGAACCGTTTAGTGCCCTTGACCCAATTATTCGCCGAGAAATGCAGGACGAGTTACTCCGATTGCAAACAGAATTGCACAAGACGATTGTGTTTATTAGCCACGATATTCACGAGGCTTTAAGATTGGGCGATCGCATTGCGGTGATGAAAGATGGCGGCATTGTTCAAGTGAGTCAACCGGAAGACTTAATCACTCAACCCCAGGGCGATTATATCCGCGCTTTCCTTCAAGATGTTAACCGGGCGCAAGTCCTAAAAGCGGGTACAATTGCCCGTGAAACTGTATCATTAATTTTGGGTGAATCGGCCAAAGTTGCACTTGAACAAATGTCAGCAAATCAATTAACCCAAATGTATGTGATTTCCTCCAATGGTAAACCCGTGGGTTTGCTCAACCGAACCACTCTGGAAGCAGCGATCGCCCTAGGAAAAGAGGATATTACCGAAATTATGACCCGCCAATTTCCCATTGTCAGCGCTGTAACCCCTGTAGAAAATATCTTTCCCCTTTGTCAACTCAACCAGGCGATCGCTGTCGTTGATGACCAAGAAAAATTGATGGGGACAATTCAAATATCCGATATCTTAAACAGTCTGAGTCCTGTCACCGCATTTTGCAAATAATTAGTTTACCCTGAAAAAAAACCATGATATTCCAACCATCCCCAAAACCCTGGCAAAAACTCGTCCTCATCACCGTATTAAGCAGCGTATTCGGCACGGTATTAACTGGCTTAACTGCCTGTCAACCGCAGATAAAATCTACAGACAATCAAACATCTTCCGCACCACAATTAACTATTCGTTCCGCCCATAGTAGTTGGATTGATGAGCGATTTCAAATAGAAATTGTGAATATGGGTTTAGAAAAATTGGGCTATAAAATAGCGTCGCCCAAAGAATTAGATTACCCGGCTCTTTATCTGGCGATCGCCAATGGGGATTTAGATTATAGCACCGTTTACTATGACCCGGCACACCAACTATTTTTTGAAAATGCTGGGGGACAAGCCAAACTTCAGCCCGTGGGAATTATTACTCCCGACGGCATCGCTGGCTATCAAATCGATCAAAAAACTGCCACTAAATATAATATCAAAAATATCGCCCAATTGCAAGATCCCAAACTGGCCAAACTCTTTGACTCTGATGGCGATGGCAAGGCAAATTTAGTCGGATGCACTCCTGGTTGGGTTTGTGAATTAGCGATCGACCATCAAATTAAAGCTTACGGACTTGAGCAAACTGTTGAGCAAGATAGAGGCAATTATGCGGCATTAATGGCTGATGCGATCGCCCGTTACCAACAAGGGCAATCGATTATTTTCTTTGCCTATAATCCCCACTGGATTGGTGCAGTTTTTCAGCCCGATCGCGACGTGGTTTGGTTAGAAGTTCCTTTTACTTCTCTGCCGGAAAGTATGGGCAAAATCACCGCAAAAGATACGGTGATGAATGGCAAAAATTTTGGCTTAGTCAGAACTCAGCAGCGAATTGTGGCCAATCCTAATTTTTTGGCCAAAAATCCAGTGGCTAAACGCTGGTTTGAATTAGTGAAAATTCCCGTCGCTGATATGAATGCTGAAAGCTTAAGAATTAAAAATGGGGAAAATCGGGTCAAAGATATTCGCCGTCATGGGGCAGAATGGGTCAGCCAAAATCAAGCCCTGTTTGATAGTTGGTTAGCACAAGCTAAACAAGCGGCTGAATGAATACATTTTTAGATGTTTCTATAACAGTGGTTTTTAGATTAATAAACCACAGCAGGCGGGGATAGAAATCCCCGTAGGGGTCAACGGCCGTTGACCCCTACGGGGATTCATTCCCTGGCGGTTAATGTGGTTTACTCAGTAGAAAACCGCTATAACAGCCATTTATTCTTGGTTGAAAAATATACAGCACTTGTCAGAGTGATTAAGGACAAAAAACCCTGTCATTCCCGCGCGGGAATCCAGAAAAAGTAATCCCGATAATACCAGCTATATTTTTCAACCTGATTCAAATAATTTTACTGGCAATTATCATGGCTTATCATCAAGTTTGGTTAAATTCGCTGTTAAATCCTTTCGAGAGTTATACAATTCCGCTGGATGATTGGATTACGGCGTTAATTAATTTTATAGTGCAACAATTTAGGCCTGTATTTCAAGCGATTGCCTTGCCGATTAAGGTAATTTTAGAAAGTATTGCATCAATTTTTGTAGCTACCCCACCCTTAATATTCTTAGTCATATTGGGGGCGATTGCGTGGCAAATAGCTGGCAGAAAAATGGCTATTTATAGCTTAATTGGGTTAACTTTAATTGGTCTTTTGGGCATTTGGGAAGAAGCAATGGTATCCCTGTCTTTAGTCATAACGGCGGTGATATTTTGTCTAGTCATAGGAATTCCTTTAGGCATTGCTTGTGCTCGCAGCGATCGCCTGGAAAAAATCATCCAGCCTTTATTAGATGTAATGCAAACCTTGCCCACTTTTGTTTATTTAGTGCCGGTAGTGATGCTGTTTGGCATTGGGGAAGTACCGGGAGTAATTGCGACAATTATATTCGCTTTGCCCCCTTTAATTCGTCTGACTAATTTAGGCATTCGGCAAGTACCCGCAGAAGTCGTCGAAGCCGCGATCGCCTTTGGTTCAACCCCCAACCAAGTGCTCTGGGAAGCCCAAATTCCTCTAGCCATGCCAACGATTTTAGCGGGGGTAAATCAAGCAATTTTAATGGCATTATCTATGTCTGTAGTGACTTCAATGATTGCCGTTCCAGGCTTAGGATTAATGGTGTTACAAGGAGTAGGACGTTTGGATATTGGACTAGCAGCAGTAGGCGGTTTAGGAATTGTTCTATTAGCAATTATCCTCGATCGCATCACCCAAACCGTGGGAAAAAATAACTTGCTTTCGTGGAAACAGCGGGGTATTATTGGGTTAATATTAAATTACTTAAGTAGGTGAACATAATTAATTGCACTTTTCGTTCCCCGCCGATAGGCTTTGGATTCCCGCATATAGGAAGGAGAGAGAATAGAGAATAGAGAATAGAGAATAGAGAATTTTCCTCTTTACTCTTTACTCTTTCCTATGCATCCTCTTTCCTCTTTCCTCTAATGGGGTCTGTGGTGCATTTATTTCTGCCCGTAAACTTATAAAAATTTGTATGGTTTTTATTTAGATATTTTTATGGATATTTTTTAGATATTCCTTAATCACAGGTGATACGGTAAATAATGTTAATTTATCTTGGGTAATCTTTTCAATTAATGAACGTCTGCTCAACGATTGAATCCCCTGCAACAACTCAGTGGGTGACAGGGTTAAATTTTGTAACAGTTCGGCAATCGTTACCGGGGTATTGATTTGGCTGAATTGAGAGATTACCTGTGTTTCTAATGGGGATAATCGTTGAAAATGCTGATTTAATTGAGCCATCATTTCATCACCCAGAAACAGGGCATTATATTTTAAATAATCTTTGACTTGGCCATTAAATAATTCCTGAATCATTCGCGCCACGGTTTTTAACCAGTAAGGATTACCGCCATAGGCATTAATTAATTCTGGCCAGTTTTCCTCATCTAATAAATTGTGTTCTTGAAAAATTTCTCTGGCTGTTTCCCCAATTCCATTTAATGATAATATTTTAACGGGTGTATTGACCCCTGTTAAATCAATAATTTCTAAGGGGGATTCCCAACTGTTGAAGATTAAACAACTTTGGTGAGCAATTTCCCCGATATTTTTAAAAAAATTACTATAGTTAGTTAAATGACTGCGATAATTACCCGCCAACTTATTTTCTGCCAAGATGGACTGGACATGATCCAATATAATTAAACAGCGATACTCGCGCAAATATTCACAAAGGATTAAAAATAATTCTTCTATCTCTAAATCTAATAGGAAATTTTTCTCTGGGGTTTCCGGTAATTGCAAAGTCAGATCGGAGGCATTGGCTAAAGATAAAATTAATTGTCTCAGCATTGTTGATAAGCTGGGAGCATGATGCAGATTTTTCCAAATAATATAATCAAAGTTATCTTGGATTTTTCCCAGCAGATGACGGGATAATGTGGTTTTACCGATACCGCTGATTCCTAATATTCCCACTAATCGACTGTTTTCTGACAATAGCCAATTCTCTAGGGTTGATATTTCATTAACTCTACCCCATATTTTGCCTCTAACTGGGGCTTCTCTTATATCTTGAATCGGTAAATTTTTGAGAGGATTTTCTGATTGATTGTTCCCTGATTTCTGTCCATTGTCTGAATTTTTACTATTCTCTGATTGTTCACCCAGGGGAGATGAGGTGCGATCGCCACATAAACTTAAGTTATTATTAATTTTATTAATTCTTACATTAGAAAAATTAGACATTGTGGAAGAAACCGAAAGTTCTAATCTCTCTAAAGCCGAACAAAAATTAGATTTATTAATTTCTTCCCCAGCCAACTCTGATAATATTTTCCATAAATCTGAAGCGGTATCTCTCACATAACCTTCAGTATAAGCCATGTTTTCCGCAATATCAGTATATTTTTTCCCTTGCCAAACCCCTTGCAGAATAGTTTTTTGCAGATTATCTAGGTGTTTTCCCGTATGATGAAAAACCAAGCGATCGGCTATTTTTAAAACCTCTTGAATATCCATATATGCATAATCTTGATAAGGGTCAAAAAATCCGACAATATCCGACAATTTCCGACAATTTCCGACAATATCCGACAATTTCCGACATTAAATTACCGACAATATCCGACTGACAAAAATTTCCCCCTGGGAAATAATATCAATATTAGTTCTTACCATCACTTCCTTTCGGCTTTAGTCAGTTGAGAGATTTATGTTTTTGCCAATCGACAAAAGTTAAAGGCAATGTGTAAATATCGGAGGTAAATCAATGAACAGAAAAGCAGTGATCTTATTGCTTGGTACTGTTTTGGCCGTGAGTGGGGCTGTTCTCAAAGGAGATCAAAACGCTAATGCCAATCTACCAGAAACCAGTGCGATCGAAGCCAATCATACAAGTATTAATCCACAATTAAAGAATAATGTTGACATTATAGCACAGTATGGCGGTAGTCCCTGGGGTCAAATCGCGAGTCGCCAAACTTACAGGAATCCTGATACTGGACAAACTCTTTGTTTCTATTCATCAGGATTCTGGGCGCCATGTCCAGGTCAAGGGGACTACATCATTATACCTGAAAATGCTCAATGTCGTGGCAGTCAGGCTTATTCTCTTCATGAGCTAAATATTTGTCCAGCAGCACAATGTGCGAAGGAGAAGTTTCATGAGAGGTTGCACGAATTGACGATGAGCTCTATTACCGGTGAAACATATATTAGTTCCACACCCCCTTGTGGTGGTTTACCATAATTAACACATATTGGCGAATCAGGGTAGGGGAGGTTTTGCCATAAATTCCGATCTTAACAGTTCGCTGCGATCGCGACTCCGCTAATTTTGGTAAGACTTAAAAGCCTAATTGTATATCGACGAATACATCGAATATACCTGGAATATACCTGTAGGGGCGTGATCTTGACCGCAGATAATTTATCTGCCGGAATGCTTCCCTTGTACAATATTCTACGCTATGTGTAGGGTGGGCAAAATCTTGCCCACCCTACGAAGTTTCTCTTCTGGGAATTGCTGGTTTTTCAATCTGGTTTTTCAATAATTTAACGGTTTCCTCTAGCCATTGAGAATCATCGATTTCATGGAGTTGTTTTAAATTCATCAGAGTTATCATAACATTTGTCCCTTTGCCTAAAAATTGGCTGAATGCTTACCTTAACTCTTGATTTAGGATTGCTATATATGATTAATTGGCACGCCAATGTTCGGTCAAACGCACGGGCAAAACTTGACCGGGCGCGATCGCAATTTCTTTGGGTGACGATAGTAAATTGGCCGCAATTCCCGCTGCTGCGCCGCCTAATAATGGACCCCCAGCTAAACCGCCAATGGCTGCACCACCGATCGCCCCCAGGGTAGACCAACTCAGCAGCCCATTTCGGGAAATTGCCATATCTCCGGCGATCGGGTTTGATTCGGCTTTGATGCTTACCATTTTACCATTAATCACGATTGATTCCAGTACAAAACGAATACCAGAGCGATCGCTTTTAAAAGTACCGATTGCCGGTGTTCCTACTGGGGCGATCGCATTGCCATTGCGGTCATAAACTTCCACATTTACCACCAAAACTTCCCGTCGAGAGGAACCGCTTTTAACGGTAAATCCTTCTGAACCGGGATAACTTAAAATAATCATCGTCCCAGCGGCTACTAATACATTCGGATCGGTGACAGGAATTTGCACCGCCGTGGGGTTGACATTATTCAGATCGTTCTGATTATTTGGCAGATTGGGTACATTAATCGCCGTAACAGAATCTACAGAATTTACAGAATTTACGGGAGGTTCTGCATTCGATCGCCTTGGCAAAGATTCGCCGAAAGTAATCACCTCATCTGATGGGGATGAATAAGCCATCAAAGATAAAGACTCATTAGTCGCAGAAACCGGGTTGCTTGACTCTAATGATAAAGATTCATTCGGGGCGATCGCTTGCCATTCCGGTGTAGCCGGGACAGGGAGAATTACTGGTGTTTCTGCCACCGTCGAGTCAATGGAGGGAGTGACGGATGCAGAGGCTTCAACGCTGACCGATGGGCTTTCGGTCAGGGGGACTTGCTGCCATTCAGAATAGGGCGGCAAAGACTCCATTAATTCCATCTCTTCACGGGTCATCACACTGGAGTCCGTCACCGCAGGAGTTTTTGACGGTGATACAGGGATAGGGATCGAGGAGGTTTCGGTAGGGACAGGACATTCCGCGTTGCTACAGTCGCTTTGCCAGTCAGGGGGTGGCGGTGGTGGGACAAATATTTCTGTTGTCTCCGTTGTTCCCTTGGTTTCACTGACCGAAATACCGCCAGAGGGCATCCCATCCAAGCCAGGAACGTTGACCGTAACAGGGCGATCGCCCTGAGAATTACCTGGTGTGAGTGGTTGCGTCGGTAAGCCCACCTCGGAATTAATCGGTACAGGATTTAGTGGCGTTAGGGGTCCTGTAGTCACCGGCAATGGCGGCATAATGATACTTTCCGGGCTGCTTTCTGGCTGGTTGCCCAGTTGGTTGCCCAGTTGGTTGCCTAGTATGGGGGATTGATGCCTAATATTGGCCTGCGGTGGCAGTTGGGGCAATGTCCCCCGACTCTCCACTCTGGGTAAGGCTTGTGACAAGGCAATTTGTGGACGTAAAACCCAGCGATTTCCTTGACCCAGGGGTTCCAGAGTGATTTGTCCTGGATGAATCGAAATGGCGGGATCGAGATCCATGACAATTCGCGTTTCTCCGGGTTTAAACTCACTAATTCTAATGCTTTGCACTAAACCGGGGTAACTTTCTTGAGTAGGATTTCTGCCAAAGTTGCTACGGGGAACATCGATGACGATTCGCGGCGGATCTGCAAGGATAAAATATTCTGGCTTTTCCTTGCTGGTAATTTGTAATTGATTGGTATAGGGGTCGTATTCCCACTGTCTGCCCTCGGCGGCGATCGCCACAGAATGTACTTGATTCAGGCTAACCGTTGAACTGAGTAGGCTGAGTAGACTGAGGATGCCCACATTGCCGAAGTTTGCAATATTGCCGAATGCGGGTGCAAATACAGTCAACCAAAATACCCGTGCTAATTTTGGTTTTTTCATAGTGCCAGAAAAAAATTTTTAACCCTGACCAGGGGATAATCGATTATCCCCTAAGCGCTGACTCTTGACAACGAATCTTTTGCTTTCACCCTGATTTTATTTAGATGAGGATGAGATTTGTCGGTTATTTATTATTCCAGATTAAAGGCGCGATCGCCCCAGCAATGGTGCCAATTGCCACAGAAAACGCCAGCACCACACCCACCGGCATTTGAATTGACTGTAAACCTAAAAAAGATAACTGGACTGGGGTCGCATTTTGTACTGACAAAATCGCGATCGCTCCCACCCAAACCGCTAAAATTACGCAAATTAATATGGCAGGAATTGGTTTCATTATTGCTCAAAAGGTTATTACATCAGATCGCCAACCCAGTTTCGTCGAAGTTACCGGGTTTCTCTAAGAAACCCGGTTTCTCACACCCGCGATCGCCCTCGGTTAAGCCAGCTTATCGATGCCCGATTGCATTTCGGCTTCGATAGAAGCTAATTTTTCCGCTGAATTAGTTTCAATATAAACCCGAATCAGGGGTTCTGTCCCAGAAGGACGCAGCAAAATCCAGCCACCATCAGCCATATACAGCTTAATCCCGTCTTTCCGTCCCACTTCTTTAACATGAATTCCGGCTATTTCTGACGGAGGATTGTTCAGATAAGCATCTAAAACCGCTGCTTTGTGGGCTTCGGTTAAATGCATATCAAGGCGGTTATTGTACAAGGGGCCATCGGCTTCTTTAATCGCTTCTTCAACCAATTGGCTAAGGGGTTTCCCTTCATAAGCGATCGCCTCTGCCACCAGCATATCGGCCAAAATCCCATCCTTTTCGGGAATATGTCCCAGAACACTTAAGCCCCCGGACTCTTCACCGCCAATCAGCACATCGGTTTCCCGCATTTTTTCGCCCACATACTTAAAGCCCACAGCGGTTTCATACAGTTCTAAACCGTACTTAGCCGCCAGGTTATCTAATAAGTGGGTCGTGGCTACAGTTCGGACAATTGCCCCACGTTTGCCCTTGTTTTTAACCAAGTGACGGGCTAACAACAATAAAATCGTGTTGGGAGTGAGGACATTGCCTTTTTCGTCCACAATGCCAAAGCGATCGCTATCCCCGTCAGTGGCTAGACCTAAATCCGCCCCACCGCTGGTGACAGACTCCACCAACTCTTGCAGTTGTTCTGGCTTGGGTTCGGGCATCCCGCCACCAAACAACACATCCCGCCAAGTGTGGAAACTTTCGGTTTCACAACCGCAGTAAGCTAAAACTTCATCTAAATAACCCCGTGAAGTTGAGTACAGGGCATCATACTTAACCTTAAGTTTCGCACTCCGCAGTCGATCCAGATCAATTTGGCTATAGAGAAACTTCAGATATTCGGGTTTGGGGTCAAAAGTGGAAATTTGCTCAGTTTTCTTGGTGGCTGGGGGTGCATCAGAAGCACCGGGAATATTGGCCACAATGGTATCAGTAATTTCTGGAGTCGCAGGGCCTGCGTAATCTGGGATATATTTAATGCCGCAATAGGGGGCCGGGTTGTGAGAAGCGGTAAACATCAAAGCCCCAGCGGACTTCAAATGTAAAGCATTGTAAGCAATTACCGGCGTCGGACAATCCCGGTCTACGATTTTTACCGTCCAGCCCAAATCGGCCAAAATCTCAGCGGCAGTGTTGGCAAACTCATCAGCTAAGAAGCGGGGATCGTAGGCGACTAAAACAGGTCTGTCTTTGCTGTAAGCAGTTTCTAGATAACTGGCGATCGCCCGTGTCACCTTGCGTACATTGGCAAAAGTAAAATCTTTGGCGATCAGTCCTCGCCATCCATCCGTACCAAACTTAATTTCCTGTGATTCCGCTGCTGTACTCATATCAATCAGATTACTATTGTTGAAGCCTTCACCCCAATAGTACAAGCTAAGGCTACTCTTTGATCCTTGTGGCGATCGCTTGACTGCTCTTTCGGTCCCACCCCTCAAAGCCCCCCAAAAAGGCGATCGGGCTTAATCAACGGTTAATCGCTCATTTACTTGGCCGAAAACGCGGCTCGATTCCTGAAAATTCCGCATAAATATTCCAGGGTATTGCTTTTAACAATTACCCTTTATTTTTAATAATAAATTAAGTAATATTTTTAATATTTAATCATAATTAAAAATATGTCAAACAAAAAATTTTTTTCAAAAAAAAATTATTTTTTTGATTTATTTGTGTTTAAATACACATTTTTTTAGATTGGTTAACCACAGACAAAATATGTAAAATAGACAAGAATGCTTTCATACCGATATCGATCCCCCCAACCCCGCTTTCCAAAGGGGGCTTTCGGGGCTTTCGGGGCTTTCGGGGCTTTCGGGGCTTTCGGGGCTTGGGAACGCAAGAAGTCTAATATATTTTAAGATCAGCTTAAAATCAACGATGCCTACAAGGATTCACCAAAAAATATGAGTTTAGTCATTGCCGGAGAACGCAGCGGCGTGGGCAAAACCACCATCACCCTAGCACTATTAGCGTATTTAAAGCGCCATTTAAAGCACCATTTAAAGCACCAATTACCGCACCAATTACCGCACCCAGAAATTACGGTGCAATCGTTTAAAGTCGGGCCTGATTATATTGACCCGATGTTTCATCACTATGTGACAGGTCGCCCTTGCCGCAATTTAGATCCGGTGCTGACTTCTGAGGACTATGTTCGGCAATGCTTTGCTCACCATATCCAGGGAGTAGAATTTGCCCTGGTCGAAGGGGTGATGGGATTGTTTGATGGGGTGCCGGGAAATGTAGTATTTCCAAATCAGGATTCAATTGGAGAAAAGAGGTTCGAGAAAAGAGGAAAGAGGAAAATTCTCTCTTCTCTTTCCTCTCTTCTCTTTTCTCCCGAAGTTTCTCCCGAAGACAGACCCCAGGATTTTGCTAGTACCGCGCATATCGCCCGCTTATTGGATTTGCCGGTGTTATTCGTGATTGATTGTAGTCGCTTGTCCGGTTCTGTGGCAGCGATCGCCCACGGTTATCGTTCCTGGGATCCCAGAATTAAGTTTGCCGGGTTAGTTCTCAACCGGGTGGGTAGCGATCGCCATTTAGAACTCCTCAAAGAAGCGATCGCGCTGCTAAACTTGCCAATTCTGGGGGTTTTTCGGCGTCAAGACCACATTACCATCCCGGATAGACATCTCGGTTTAGTTCCCACTGCGGAACTGCCCGAACTAGATCAAATCATCGATAAATTAGCCGAAATTGCCGCCCAGAGTTTTGACTGGGAAAACTTACTGCCATTACTTAAAACTACTCCAGATTATCCCAATCAGCCTCAGAAAAATCAGATAAATTTAATTCACAAAAAACTGGAAAAGTTGCCAGTAAAAATTGGCATTGCCCGTGATGCTACTTTCAGTTTTTACTATCAAGATAACTTAGATATTTTGGCATCATTAGGGGCAGAATTAATCCCATTTAGTCCCCTAGAAAATAGTCAATTACCTCCGGGATTACAAGGACTTTATTTTGGTGGTGGCTTTCCCGAAATGTTCGCCCAACAACTCAGCGAAAATGTCACATTTCGTGAGGCAATCTTTCAAGCTATCCAATCAGGAATGCCCACCATCGCGGAATGTGGCGGTTTAATGTATTTATCGAAATCCATCACTGATTTTCAAGGAAAATCTTGGCCAATGGTGGGCATCTTACCCAGTAGCACTATGATGGATCGCCACTTAACTCTAGGATATCGACGAGCGATCGCCCAAAAAAATACCCCTCTTTTAGCAGCGGGTGAGGTAATTTTTGGCCATGAATTTCATCGTTCCCGGCTGGTTGATGAACCTGTTGCCCCCTTATTTAAAACTTGGCGGTTGAGTCAACAAGATACCGAATCCAGCCATGAAGGTTGCGCCGTAAATCAAAACCTTCATGCTTCATATATTCACTTACATTGGGGACATCGCCCAGAAATTGCCCAAAGATTTCTCAAATCTTGTCAAATCAAATCCGGTTCTTAAAAACCAATTATAAAGCTAGATGTCATTCCCGCGAATGCGGGAATCCACAAGCGTTTTTGGGTTTACCCAACGCACATAGCGTCCCGTAGGAAATCGTAGGGGCGATTCGCGAATCGCCCCTGCATTGAGAACCGGATTTGGTATCAAATCAACCATCCCGACTAATCCCGACTTTTTTTGTCGGGTATTATTGACGACCTTTTTCCCATGTGTTACGGTGGTTTCTCAGATAAGGGGAAAAAATACCAGCAGTAGGGGCGACAGCATTCGCGCAGACAAGTGTTGCTGAGAACCTGTCACCTCTGACGCGAATGCTTCGCCCCCAACCGATAATATGCCGATATTTACCAGATATTGAAGCGAGGATAGTCCAATGATTCAGGCCACCGTAACACACAACCATAGACCAGAAACCTTGAGCAGCGGCGCCGCTTTGGGTGCCACCTTTGACGCCCTCAAGTGTAAAGAATGTGGCGCTGAATATGAACCAAAGGCAATTCATGTCTGTGAATTCTGCTTTGGCCCATTGGAAGTCAGCTATAACTATGAAGTCCTCCGCCAGCAAGTCAGTCGGGCAACCATTGAAGCGGGGCCTAACTCCATTTGGCGTTATCGTCCTTTGTTACCTGTGGCGACCGATAATGTGATTGATGTGGGAACTGGCATGACCCCACTGCTGAAAGCCAATCGTTTAGCCCGTCGTCTGGGGATTAAAAATCTTTATATTAAAAATGACGCGGTGAATATGCCCACCCTCAGCTTCAAAGATCGGGTGGTGTCCGTCGCCTTAAGCCGCGCCAGAGAACTGGGTTTTACTACGGTTTCTTGCGCCAGTACCGGCAACTTGGCAAACTCTACCGCCGCGATCGCAGCCCGGGCTGGATTAGACTGTTGCGTATTTATTCCCTCGGACTTAGAATCCGGTAAAGTTTTGGGCACCCTCATCTACAGCCCAACTCTGATGGCCGTTCATGGCAATTATGACCAAGTAAACCGCCTCTGTTCTGAAGTGGCTAACAGCTACGGCTGGGGTTTCGTCAATATTAATTTGCGTCCTTATTACTCTGAAGGTTCAAAAACCCTGGGTTATGAAGTCGCCGAACAACTGGGCTGGCAACTTCCCGACCATATTGTTGCACCGTTGGCCTCTGGTTCTCTCTTCACCAAAATTTACAAAGGTTTCCAAGAATTTATTAAACTCGGTTTGGTGGATGACAAAGCGGTACGCTTCAGCGGCGCCCAAGCGGATGGCTGTTCGCCGATCGCCCAAGCTTTCCGGGAAAACCGCGATTTTATTACCCCAGTCAAACCCAACACCGTGGCCAAATCCATCGCGATCGGCAACCCGGCAGATGGGGTCTATGCTTTGGACATTGCCCATCAAACCAACGGCAACATTGAATCCGTCAGCGATCCAGAAATCATTGAAGGGATTAAACTCCTGGCGGAAACCGAGGGCATTTTCACCGAAACCGCCGGAGGCACCACCGTTGCCGTTCTCAAGAAATTGGTCGAAGCGGGTAAAATCGATCCGGACGAAACCACCGTTGTCTATATCACCGGCAATGGCTTGAAAACTCAGGAAGCAATCCAAGGTTACATCGGCGAACCCCTGACCATTGAGCCAAAACTGGAAAGTTTTGAGCGGGCCTTAGAACGTTCTCGGACCCTCGATCGCTTAGAATGGCAGCAAGTTCTGGTTTAATGTATGGTTAAGTGTTGGCTTTTGAGCATCAACGCCAATGGCCAACACGCAAAAGTCAACCATCCAACAACAGTCAACCACTACTAACAATGTCTGTTAAAGTTTTAATCCCAACACCTCTACAAAAATTTACCCAAAACCAAGCGGCGATCGAATGCTCGGGCAGCAATATTGCTGAGTTGATCGACGCTTTGGAAGCCGCTTGTCCGGGTATTAAAGAGCGTTTATGTGACGAAAAAGGTCAACCCCGTCGCTTTTTAAATTTCTATGTGAATAGTGAAGATATTCGGTTTTTGGAAGGCACTAAGACGGCCATCAATGACGGGGATGAAGTGAGCATCGTCCCAGCAGTAGCCGGTGGCTGATCTGATTAGCCGGTGATTTCACCATGAAAGTTAAATGGAAAAAAAGGACTTGGCTGTTGCCTTGTCCTTTTTTTTCGCTACTTTTTGTGCTCAACGCCTTACGGCATCATACCAAATCCGGTTGTTAAAACCCGTTTATCAGGTCAGATGTCATTCCCGCGAAGGCGGGAATCCACAAGCGTTTTAGGTAACGATCGTAGTCAGTATATGAGAACCGGATTTGGTATCAGAGGTAAGAGCAACGAATTTACAGCGGTTTTCAGATTGCTGAACCACGGTAGGACCCGCGCATTCCGTAGGGGCGTCCTTGCGGAGCATAATCCGTCAGGCTTTATGGCCAGAAAGCCCGTACATTTAATATTTTAAGCATTGTAGGGGCGAATGGCCATTCGCCCTGGTACGGGCGAATGGCCATTCGCCCCTACGGAATGCTTCGCCCCTACAGATGCTTTGTGGTTTACTCGCGGCAGATTTGCGCTATAAGTCAAACTCTAGGTTTCGGTTTGGTGGTGTGCTCAACGCCTTACGGCATCAGAGGTAAGAGCAAACAGAGGTAAAGGTATGGGTGTTGAATACAAGACAAGGTGCTCAACGCCTTACGGCATCAGAGGTAAGAGCAAAGCAGTAGAAAAATCATCTTTTGAAACATACAATAGTGCTCAACGCCTTACGGCATCAGAGGTAAGAGCAACTTTGCCCTGCTGTCTCGATTCGACGATCATCAATGTGCTCAACGCCTTACGGCATCAGAGGTAAGAGCAATTGATTGATTGTTTGTGCTTTTTGGATAGAAGAAGGTGCTCAACGCCTTACGGCATCAGAGGTAAGAGCAATTTATTGAAACTGTTACTCAATTTAGCAGTCGCCCAGTGCTCAACGCCTTACGGCATCAGAGGTAAGAGCAAAAGAAATGGGGGAGATGGCGAGTCTGCCATCCAGTGCTCAACGCCTTACGGCATCAGAGGTAAGAGCAATTGGGAAGCGCGAAATATGTGGTGACAATACCTGTGCTCAACGCCTTACGGCATCAGAGGTAAGAGCAATAGGGCAGCTTTATTCAAGCTTTCCCTCTGCTTTTCGTGCTCAACGCCTTACGGCATCAGAGGTAAGAGCAAGGTGTGCGGAAAGGATGGCTCACCCCCCAGTACAGTGCTCAACGCCTTACGGCATCAGAGGTAAGAGCAAGAAAACGATTTCCGAACCATCGTCGCGGTTTGCAGGTGCTCAACGCCTTACGGCATCAGAGGTAAGAGCAAAGTAGTGCAATGCGCAGAAAAAAACGAAGACGGTAGTGCTCAACGCCTTACGGCATCAGAGGTAAGAGCAATCGCTAAAGTTTTAACAATTTCTTTGTTACTAAGGTGCTCAACGCCTTACGGCATCAGAGGTAAGAGCAAACTCAAAACGGATTGGCGGCAATTTTGTTCCCTTTTTGTGCTCAACGCCTTACGGCATCAGAGGTAAGAGCAAGGCATCAACCAAAACCCTTAAACCAACTGCTTTGCCTTCCAATTTTACAAGCACCTGCCAAAAAAAGCAATCCTACTGGCCAAATCATCACAAAACTCAACGATTCTGGCAAACGAGCCAACCGGAAATCCCCACAAATCATAGCTTTTCCCCTCTATCACAAAATTGCAAGCATCAAAGGGCAGGAAAAAAATCCTCAAATCCCTGCCCCTTGAGCATTTCCGACTTTAAATCACCAGGTCATCCCTTCACAAGCAGCAATGCTTGCATCATCATAAAATCCGAAAACATTCTGGTTGGTCTGGCCAAGCCCCCTCTCGATTATAGGCCGGAATCCCTTGCACGCATTGGTTTGGCAGCCGAACCAGCAGCAAATCATCCTCTGCGGTCAAAATCTTCTCCAACTCCCAGCGCAACTTTTCCCGTTCTCGCTGAGACAGCCAACAACGGAAAATAGAATATTGCATCCGTTCCCCATATCCCTCCATCAGCTTATATGCTTTGCGCCAACGTTTGGGACAGCGAATATCGTAACAAATTAGATACCAATGTTTACTTTCAGCCATCATCCCACCTCAACGCAACACTAAATGACCAAACAAACCACCCTCACCAGACCATTCTTTTTCCAGTAAGCGGACTTCCAACTCCAATAACCGCTGATAAGTTAAGGAATAACCCGTCACTGGATGTTTCCAACTTTCCTGCTTGCGACGTTCGTACAGTTCCACCAACTTACGGCGCCCTGAGTCACTCAACCAAACTTGGCAACCGCGCACTTCAAAATCTGCCTGAATATCCCATTGACCCCGGTTCACCGAACCCAGCACCACTAAATCCACTAAGGGGATTCGGAAAATTTCCATCAAATCCAAAGCCAAGGGTGCTGCCTGAGAACGCGGTTGATGATAAAATCCCAACGCTGACTCTAACCCCACGGTTAAAATCGCACTCATCACATCTTTAAGCAGTAAGGCATAGCCAAAACTCAATAAACAGTTAAACCGATCTTTGGGAGGGCGACGGTTGCGTCCGGCAAAGTGCATCTCTGGGGGTACTTGGGCGGAAATCAAATTGGGCAGTGCGCCAAAATACAAGGCCGCCAAGTTTCCCTCTAACCCCAATAAGGAGGCCAAAGATTCTGCCCGAGGCACTTGTTTAAGGACTTTTTGCATCTGAGAAATTGCCTCAGTCAGATTTTCCGGTACGGGTTTGAGTCCCCGTTTGCCCCGCATCAATAATTGGCGCTGTCCTTTACCCCGACAATTGACCAGTTTTTTAGCCAAATCTAAGCAAGTTTCTGAAGATGTGAGGGCGGCATATTGGCGGATCCGTCGTTGTACCGACCCCTGACGACTGTCAAAACTGCCCATATACCGACCGCCACCGGATATCCAATGAACTGTGATATCTTCTCCGGCACAAAAATGCAACGCTTGGGTGGAAATTTGGGAAAAACTATGGAGCACTACCTGAGATACTTGTTGCGCGGGAATTTTTTCTACCGGCTGACCTTGACGAGAAATTTTGATTTGTTCTCCAGTCCGTCCCACGGCGGTTCCCGGTTCCAGGATATGCAGCACTTGGCGGCGATCGTCTTCAGGGAATAAACGCACTGGTTCCCACTCTGGGTTATGGGCTAGTCGCGCTTCTTCGGGCAAACAAACCGGCGCCAAAGAACAGCGAGTACAGAGGCGTTCGTTGCTGCACACGGGAGGACGCTGTGTGGACGATCGCAGCTTTTTGGCTTGTTGAATTGCGTCTTGGACTGCCTGCCGTCCCATTTCATCCAGGGGGACATGAATCAGCACATTCTCCGCGTGGTATCGGATTCGCCCTTCTGACACGGCAATTCCCAGGGCAGACTCTAGCAAACAACAATAGGCCAAAATTTGCAGGCGATCGGACTCCCAAGCTTGGGGTTGTTTATTTTCATCTCGCTGAGGGCGTCCTCGTTTATGTTCATAAGGAATAGTTTGACCGTCGCGAGTTCGCAAGGCATCCATTCGTCCGCGTAATCCTAATTCTTCACTTTCGAGAAATAAATCTTCCCATTCTTCTTCTTCTTTTTCCAATTCCTCATGCAACCGACGACCGGCAAAAACTGCCGCATCTTGGGTATAGAGTTCTTCCACTTCTTCCAGATAAAAAAGACGCGGACAATAGGCCAAAGCGTGTAAAGCGGCAACCCGAATGGTGTGGGATTTGGTTAAATCAGATTGGCTTAATTCGAGATTATTAGGTAATTGCAACATAAAGATACCGAATAGGTTAGAGGTTAACAACGCCTAACGGCATCAGCGGTAAATTCTAGAGTTATTCAATGAGGAGAAACATGGTGCGTTACGGCGAAAAAGAAGGGAGCATCTCATATTTGTCAATTGGATAGTAAGGCTGTAGGGGCGAAGCATTCGGGCAGTTAATTATCGGAAAAGAACAATTAAGATAACTGCCCGAATGCTTCGCCCTTACAAATATGGGTGTACCCAAAAAGAAACCGGGTTTATATAACAATTTTGGTGGGATGACAGATATTTTCTAAAAAAACCCGGTTTCTGGCAGGCGATCGCTCAATATTTCTGGGGCAAACGCGCACCCTAATAAAAGATTAATTTAAGGTAAAACTTAAATTTAATCAAAATTGATCGCTGTCCAAGCCATATCAGGGGGTTGGTAAATATTAGCCGGTTCTAAAATGTCATAGCGCCGCCAACGAGTTCCTTTTGAACCCACATGATCCACCCAATAAGGCAAAGTCAATAAACCATCTTCATTTTGCACTAACCAGCGCAAAGGTTCGGCAACTTCTCCTGACTTTACCGGAGTAATGACATTGACTAAATCCCGGCTTTCTCCTAAACATAATCCCCCAAACCGATTCACCGTTGCGGGATTAATAAATGCTTGGTCTAAGCGGTTCGCTAAACTGGGTTTATTTGGCTCATTTCCCGTCGCCACCCACACCATAAACCGAATATCTGTTAATAACTCTTGATAGTCGGGACGGGCGTTAGTCGGGTCATGGATATCCTGCTTTTTAACCCGGCGAAAAGTTCTAATTACTCTAGAGATTTGTGGTTCGGAAATGAGGGCGATCGCTAACTCACAACCACAATGTTGATAGCGGTCTATTTCTCCCACCATAGATAATAGCATTCCATACACCGTTGCTGGGGGTGGCACGGGATAAGTTTCCGCATATTCTCTCGCCCGTGACTGCCGAAAACAGGCGATCGGAACTTCAACTTTTAAAGTAATTGATTGCATAACTCTTATTGTAGGTAAATTTTCTAATCCAGCATTTTTCAGAACCTTTGCCCCTACAAGCCTGGATTTTAGGGGCTTTTGGCTTGGTAGAGTTGTTTCAATCAAGATTAATACAATTATCTAGGGGCGCAAGCATTGCGCCCCTACAATATCTTTGAATTTGCTGTAGGGGCGCAATGCTTGCGCCCCTGATGTTTTGTATCAAACACAATTGAAATAACTATAAAATTAATTAAGAAGTGGTGGGCAATGCCCACCCTACAGGAGATTTATAATTGTAAATCTCTGGTAATTCTGGCTTGCAAATCAGTCACCGCTGCTTTCACCCCAGGAAATAATTTAACCCCTAATTCATCTAACTTAGATCCGGTAGCAGTATGAGCGATCGCGCCTCCCACCCATAACTCTTTTGCCTCGATATCTCCTGCTGCAATGCGCCGCAATAAATCCGGGGCAGAAATCGCCCCCTCATCATCTTCTTCAAAGCAATAAAGAAAACGCGGGGAAAAGTCATTTGTCCAACGCAACACAATACTATCGGGAGAAAAATCATATAAAAATCGGGCATGATTTCCCCCCACTTCTCCAATAGAACTCAACCCATCTAAAGTCGGAATAATTCGCTCTTTAACTTTCAATCGTTCCGGGGTCATCGCAAATCCATATTGATAGCGGGTGGCATGAACTTCTGTCCCATAAAGTGACGTTGACCCCTTCGCCCCACCCGTAGAATTAAAAGTAATATCTCCCGTATAAGGAATCATAGAAACAGCGCGAGTCACTTCCAAAACTCCTCGTTTTACGGTTGCGGTTCCTTTCGGGGCTTTTTTGCCTTTCTTTGGCGGATCCGATTCATCAACTTTTGCCCCTTCAGCCCGCATAAAACCTAACACATCATCATCAATATAGAGTAACTCATCAAAATGTTGACTTTGCCAATCATAATCATTTTTCGCATCATGCCATTGGCGATTCACCTCAAAATCATATTCTGAATTTTGCCAAAAATATCGCAAAGCCCAGCGAATTGCTTCTGCGGATACGGTGGTATGGACTTCTCCTTTCCACAGTAACTTTTGCAGAGTAGTAATATTACCTTCACTCTCACCGCGATTGTTCGCTGCTGTACCGTACACGGTCAAAATATTCCCAAACAAATGAAATGACATATCCGTTTCCTTTTTTACAATGGTTAACAACTTGACCCTTGGTAGGGCTATACACACCCTACCTTAAATTAATTTACAAATCTAAAATATCTGGCGGATCATATTCTGGGATATCTTCCTGTTTTTCATCCTCTACATTTTTTTCTACCTTCTTATAACTCGCTAATGCCAATAAAGCTAAATCTCTGGTTTCCTTCCAATTTGTTTGTCCGGTCATCAGGTCAATAAAATCCTCCCAATGTGCTTGTAAAGTGGGAATTCGTCCTGCCCGCGACCAAAAATCAGCCATAAATTCCCGAAAACTTTCCGCATTACGACAGCGGGATAATCCGGTTCTAATTTTCACTGTTTCTCGGTCAAAATTAGGTTCCTCTTTTTTATCTTTCGCTTTTTGGTTAATTTGACCATAAATTGATCTAATCGCTTCGTGACAAGCTTGCACGAATAATCGTTTTGTTTCTGGTTTTAACTTTTGCACCATTTTATAAAGTCCCTCTCGTTCATAGGTTAATTTTTGGAATGACTCATTACTATTTACATAGTCGGATAAGCCTAAATACCAAGGCTGAGATTTTACCAAATTTTCGGTAATAATCTCTCTGGCAAAACTACGGGCAATAAAACTGATATCATTTTTCCCCTTGACAATGCGATCGCGAAAATAACTCTGACAGGCTTGATAAACTTGGCAAATTTCGTCATCTGCTTTCACCAAATATAAATCAGTACGAGTTTTTTGCTGGGCAGACCAAGAAACCGTCCCCAATGTCACCACCTGACAACTGGAAACCCCATAAGTTTCGGTAATATTTATCGTGGTTTCAGCGGTTAAAAACCTTAAACCCGCATCCCCCAATCCACAAGCATAAAAATCTTGATATCCTTGCAATCTCAATTTAGACTGTTGACGATATTTGGCATAGGTTTCTAAATCCCGAACTTCAGGGATTACCAAAGCATATTGGGCGCGTTTATCCCGTAATTGCGATCGCAGAATATAATAACAACAACCCACGCAAGCAAACAGCAACACCAAAGCAAACTCTGGGGGTTCTTCAAAGCTAGTCTGCCCAGAAAATGCCGTATGTCGTACCACCGCCCCAGGATTTAACCACCCTGGCACCTTTAGCGGTTCTTTTGATAAGTTTCCCTCTCGATCGCACAAATTTTTAGCAAATTCTTGATACACATAACCACTCAATGATTTATATTGTACCACCAGAGGGGGATGTTCTTCATCAAGTTGAAATGATTTTTGTTCATTGCCTAATTTTGTGTGAGTTTTATTGTGCTGTAAGAACGTGCCTAAAATTCCTTGGTGCAAAATCATCTGATTTTGAATATCCATTGTTTTGCTGTCCAAACCTCGCAGGCAAATCACCCCATCTTTTAACTGAAATGACTCTTGCAATAACCAATTCATTACCTCTAAATCATTGCCGTTCCAAGATAAAATCACTCGACGGCGATCGCATTGCCAATCCAAGCCACCGGGACGATTTTCTACCTGAGTTTCTCTGCCCAATTGCCGTAAACTCATCCACAAACCCGCTAAACCTGCCCGGTGCAATAAAGTAAAATTAGGATTGCCTAAATCTAATTCTATTTTCATGGTTCTTCTGCCCCCGTTGATTCACTGTAATTAATGACATCTTTTGGACAAACTGGATAAAATCCAATTCGTCGCCAAGTTCTAAATTCGGACATAATTCGGATGGGAACTGACCAACGTTGTGCTTCTTTCATAAATGATTTATCCTTACGCTTATTTGCGGCATATTTAATTTTGGCTATATCCTGTTCAAGTAATACGGTGATGGTATAACCAGCATCGCGCAAAAAATCTGAATGATTACACCAATGACCGTGTAACCATTTAGACTCTACGGGGGTTGGTTGGGTAGAGTCAAGGGTAGCAGCAACTTGGGCTAAATCAGCTTGAGAAATTGCTAAACCAGCCAAATTTTCCAGTAATTTTTTCCCTGTGGCAAGTTCTATTTTTTTATAAGGTTTTACATTTTCCCAATCATAAATAATGGCTGGGCAAATACCGCCGGACATTAGACGCACATTGTCAATTTCATCAATGACAACATAGCGGTTGAGTCGTCCCAAGCGTTGAATTAAGGCAGCAGCAGGGGCGATCGCAGATATTAGTAAATCCGCACTTAAATCTAAAGACATCTCGCAAACTTGCGTGGTAATAGCCAAAACTGGAGAATCTCCTTTAAATACCTCCACTACCGCTTTATGTTTTGCCAAACGGTCTTGATAGCGATAGCGACTGTGATAAATCAGCGGTTGAATTGGCAAATTCGGCAAATGTTTCTCAATTTCTATTTTTGCCTGACGATATAAATCGATACAAGTTTGTACCGAGTTCGTCACCCAGAGAATTTTGGCTGCTTTTTGCGGGTTAGCCAAAGTTTCGATAACTCTTGGCCAAATTTGCGGCATTTCCTGAATTTTCTGGAGTTGATACCGAGGAATCGTTTCTAAATTTTGCGGTCCCTCGATGATTTGGATTTCCTCCTGTAATTCATCCATCACTTGCTGAATAGCCGCTAATTGTCCCTCGGTAAAACTGGCACTCATTAATAAAATTGGTGCGCCGGTAAATGTCTGCAAAAATAGCAGCAATGCCCCAAATAGGCGATCGTCATAAGCGTGAACCTCATCAAACACAAAAGCTGATTGACAAATTGCTGGCCAAGAGTACAAAGGCTTGCGATTGTTTTGGATTAAACCCAATACAGAATCAACGGTACAAACGATTAACTTGGCTTGCCATGCAGCGAATGCTGCCAAGCGAGAATTAATTCCCTCCGCATCATGTTCATTTGGTTCGTTATCAGACTCGCGAGAAAATAATATTTCTTCTAAATCAATTTCTGCACGAGAATGCATTAACTGGGCTTCGATTTCCGTTTCAGCGGCATAATCTAAATAACCCTGAGATGCGGTGCCCGTGGTGGGATAGCCAAAAAATAATTTTCGCCCTATTGCCCATTTTTTAGCCCAAGCATAAGCTGCCACAGTTTTACCCGTTCCACAGCCAGCTTTGACTAAAGTTACGCGGTTTTTGGTTGTGGCAATTTGTTGTTGAAAAGGACGCAGCATTTGTCCTTTTAGCCGTTGTTCTAATAACTGAGAAATCTCTTTTTCAGATAATACTAAGTCTAAAGCTTGTGCGATCCAGTCTTTAATCTCATATCCCTTGGCAGGTAATGCAGAACCGGCTAAGTCAGCCGCCATCACCGTGGCTTTTACTGCGGCAATAAATTTTTGTCTTTGCCAGTCTTTTTGCTCTTTTATAGATTCTTCAATATCAATAAATTCTCGCTTAAGTCTGGTTAGTTGTTCCTGAATTTGAGATTTTGTCCAAGTTTCCTCTGGCAATTTTGGTAACTCAGCAGGCAACCCTAACTGTTTACCCATTTTTAAAATAGTGCTAAAATCAGAATGGTGAGTATAAATTTCTAATTTTTCTCCTGTTCCCGGAATCAGTTCGGTAATACAGCCGTTTGGTTGCTTATATTTATTCAGACCAATTTTTAAATGATGTCCCATTGCTGCCCAAACCGCTGCAATTAAATCCGTATTGGGCGCTTTTTCTAACCATTGTCTAATGCTGGGAACGCCAAGGGCTAAAATTCCACTAATAATTTCATGGCGAATCATTTGGCGATCGATATGTTCTTTACTTGATTTCTCTATTTTCTTTCTATATTGACGATTTTTTTCATCCAGTAATTTCGGATCGAGAGATTTCAAATAAACCATTTCCTGAAAATGTTGATTGGCTTTGCCCCAGTCATGGAGATAAGCCCCCAACCGGACTGTATTGTGAAAATACTCTCGGTCTATCTCTGGTAAACCTAATTGATTCAGGATGGTTGCGCCTAACTTTTCTAATAATACATCAGCGGAATTCATCACCGCTTGAATATGTCCGGTATAAGTGGCGGCGCCTTTAGCCATTGGATGTAAATCTTCCTCTTTTTTTGATAGAGGCAGAGATTTGGCTAATAGTCTTTTAAAGTCTTTAGATTTCATTAGAGAATAGGGAACAGGGAATGGGGAACGGGGAAGAGGAAAGAGGAAAGAGGAAAGAGGAAAGAGGAAAGAGGAAATAGGAAATAGGAAAGAGGAAAGAGGAAAGAGGAAAGAGGAAATAGGAAAGAGGAAATAGGAAATAGGAAAGAGGAAATAGGAAATAGGAAAGAGGAAAGAGGAAAGAGGAAATAGGAAAGAGGAAAGAGGAAATAGGGAAAGAGGGAAAGAGGAAATAGGGAAAGAGGGAAAGAGGAAATAGGGAAAGAGGGAATATTTCCCATGTAGGGGTCAAAGGCTGTTGACCCCTACATATCAGAAGAGACAAAAATTCCTGCACCCATTTTTCGGCGACCCCCTAAACCGAATTGTTGCAATTTTAAAGAGTCTTCATTGCTTAAATTACTGATTTTGGTGGTAAAACCCACTATCTGATGCCGTTTAATTTTTATGGTTTTTCGACTAAATTTGCCGTCACGTTGTAAAGGGATAGAAACTTGACCGCTAATTTCCAAAGCATCAAGCTGACGTTGTGCAGCGGCTAAAAAAACATCGGGTTCACTATATCCTTTGAGCACCACGATTCGCGCTTTCAGGGTGGAGACGGGTCGCAAGAGGGAAACTGCCGGAATGCCAATGTCTACGGGATGAATGCCAATCCGAATTTTTTTACCTGCGATCGCATATACGAGGGGAATTTGACTCAGGGGGACTCGAATCCGCAAATGAGATTGCTGGGTCAGCAAAATTTTGCCTGCGCGATCGGGAATTCCTGGAATAGTCAGAATTTGAAGCTGTTCTTGTTCGTGAAAAGCCCCGCATTGGTGAACCAAGGCAGCATAGAGTCCATATCCATGATCCGCAGGAAGCGATCGCCCTCTCACCGGGAAACTCAGTTCCACGAAAGGCTCAATTTCGCATATTGCACTATAAAACATCGTATTTTTTGAAAAAAATGCCATATCTATATGTCTCCTAATGTTCATCTCAGCGCCGGACGGCATCAAAGTGGATTAACTCAGAGAAAGAATCAACATCCCAGAGGAGTGTTTAACGCCTGACGGCATCAGAGGTGATTAGGAGCAACCGAGGGCATGGTAAGCCTCAAGGCCGCAAAAACTTAAACTCGCTCCGAGTCTTGGTTATTGCACTTTAAAATTGCTCAACGCTTTGTTACTCAACGCTTTGTTGCTCAACACTTTGGTTTTAAAGCTTGCGGAATTAGAGATTAAAGCATCAGAGGTGATATATGTTCGGGATTATAACACACATTCCGGCAGTTGGCGAAAAAATTTACCGGAGTTGGACTTACCCACGGACTCTAAGGGTAAGGTGGGTAAAAGCCCACCCGCCCTACCTACTAAAAAAAAGGACTTGGCTGTTGCCTTGTCCTTTTTTTTATCAGATTTTTCCCCGCATATATGTATTGACAAGGTTTCTAATTGCCAATACATAGTCAGTAATCTGAGGATGTATTCCCCTATTTTAGCCTCAGAAACCAGAGAAACCGGGTTTCTTCAAGAAACTGGTTTCTTGGGTCTTCCCGTGGGGTGGCGAGAAACCGGGGCAAGAAACCGGGTTTCTCTGTAGGGGCGAATGGCCATTCGCCCCTACTTGGTTGGTGGCAAAGGTAGTCTAAAGAAACCCGGTTTCTGGGTGAGGTGGCAAAGGTTGACGAGAGAAACCCGGTTTCTGGGGTCTCTGGTTTCTTGGGTCTTCCCGTGGGGTGTAGGGGCGAAGCATTCGGGCGACAATTTATGGAATAAACAGAAAACTTTTAATCCGAATGCTTCGCCCTGATTGGTGGCAAAGGCTGACGAGAGAAACCCGGTTTCTGGAGTCTTGCCGTGGGGTGCGAGAAACCGGGGCAAGAAACCGGGTTTCTCTGTAGGGGCGAATGGCCATTCGCCCCTACTTGGTTGGTGGCAAAGGTAGTCTAAAGAAACCCGGTTTCTGGGTGGGGTGGCAAAGGTTGAGGAAAGAAACCCGGTTTCTGGGGTCTTGCCGTGGGGTGGCGCTCTGTCGATCGCGTGTTAAGCTAGATCAGATTTGTGCAAAACCATCCCGATCGCAGTCTCCCAATTCGGCAATTGAAATGCCATCGCCAAATTAGACCAGATTTTTCCCTGTGATTGGTCGTTTGATTGGTCGTTTTTTCCCACAGGGCTTAGGCATGACCTCGCCAAATGTCTGTTCTGAAGCCCTTAAACCTGAATTCCTCAAAAAAACCCTGAATTATTTTTAAGTAGCCTGTCTATGTCAATTTGTCCCCGCATCTGAGTTTTGTTGTGGCTAAAAAATCTGAGTCTGAATTATCACCACCGATTTTAAACGAGTTAGGCGATCGCGACTTAGGGATTGCTTCCATCCTCGGGGATTTGCCTTTATATTCGTTTCAGGTAGAAATCAATACCCTCTGTTATCAAATTACGGAGATATTTGAGAAACATCCCCTCCTGCCCGGAGCGATTTTAGTCGAAAATGGGGATTTTTTTGGCATGATTTCTCGCCAAAGATTATTAGAATATTTAATCCGACCGCGAGCGATCGATCTCTTTTTAAATGCCCCGGTGCAGTTAATCTACAGTTATGCCCGCACTGACTTATTAATTTTGAGCGATACAACCTCTATTTTATCCGCAGCGCGTTTAGCCTTGCGGCGATCGCCTCAACTATTATCAGAACCCATTGTCGTCAAAATGCAATCCGGTGCCTACAAGTTATTAAATATTAGTGAGTTAAATATTGCCTATTGGCAAATTCGCGGCATTGAAACGCAGTTACGGTTTGAAAACTTACAAACCCTTATGATTCAAACGGAGAAAATGGCCAGTTTAGGTCGTTTAGTAGATGGCGTTGCCCATGAAATATTAGATCCCGTAGGTTTTATTTGGGGAAATTTAACTTATGTCACCGACTATACTCAAAGTTTAATTGAGTTGATGGGGGCTTATGAGCAATTCCTGCCCAATGTACCAGAAGAAATTGCCGCCCTCCAGGAAGAAATTGAATTCAATTTTTTAAAGCAGGATTTACCCAGAGCCTTAGATAGTATCAAAAATGGCGCAGAACGTTTAAAAAATATAGCTAGTAGCTTACAAAATTTTTGCCATATGGATGAAGTTTATCCCAAACCGGCTGATTTGCACGCGGCCATTGATAGTGTGCTGTTACTACTGAAAAGTCGGTTAAGTGGAGAAGTAAAAATCGTCAAAAATTATGGTTACATACCTCCAGTTTCTTGCTATATCGGACAACTGAATCAAGTTTTTATCAATATTCTGGGTTATGCCATTGATGGACTGATTAATCAAGAGGTGAATCAGAAATTCGATCAAGAATTTAGCGAAACCGACTATTTAAACCCGGTGCAAACCTTATCCAAGTCTCAGATTTATATTACCACTACTATTATCTCTAGATCGGGGGAAATGCCGGATCGACTTGACGATCGCTGGGTGTCGATTAAAATTAAAGATAATGGAGCGGGGATGTCTTCCGAGAAGTTGGCGCAACTCTATGCTTCGTTTTCTGGCAATCATCGCCGCGTGGAAAAAGAAACCAGTTTATCCGTCTCTTATTGGATTATCACCGCCAAACATGGCGGGGAATTTCTGATGCGATCGCAGCCAGGAGAAGGCACGGAATTTGAAATTTTATTACGGGTTTATTAATTTCCTGTGGTTAATCCGTTCAAATTCGCCAATGTTTAGCCAATTTAATGACAATTGCAGGGAAGCTACAGATGCGATCGAAGGTCTCCAGGCATTTCTCGTTTTTCCATTCCGAGAAATACGCGGCCCCCATACATCCACAGCCCCCCTGCAATCTATAACAATGCCAATTGAATGGCAGTAAATTAGAAAAACATTTGATGCAGCAGGAAAGACAACCTATCTCCGGGTTTTTATCCCAGAAAGGTAGCCAAACTCAATTAAGCGTTGGGTTCAACCCGACCGTAAAACTGACCAATAATCTTCACTTTCACAGCATCTTTAGCGCCTAAGTCCGTATCAGAATCTTGTTCGCTGATAAAGATACCGGCAATTTCACCAGTGCGACCATCAACCTTGGCGATTTTCAAAGAAATTTCCCCACTACCACCCAGGGCACGCTTGATATTGCTGCGGGCAATTTCTTCTTTATCTGCGGCTGCCGGAATTGCGACTGCATTATCGTAGCCGGTAGCTTCACCGCGACCCTTGGGATCCAAAAAGGCCGAAGAGCGATAAGAAGGAACAGAGAATTTGCCTTCAAAGTCGGTAGAAGTGTTAATAGTGTCTATTCCAGGCTGGCTGGTGGCCACGAGTTTTTTAATCGTGAACAGGAAAGGAACTTCCTCACCGCCGGGAAGCACCACCGTGGTTGGCTGGAAATCGATCCCATCCTCTTCATAGAAGGTGAGGCTGCGATCTTCGTTGATGCTCAACGGGCCGCTGATTTGGGTCAGACTGGTGGTGTAGCGAGTCAACAATTTACTGGGGACAAATTCAGACTCTTGTTTGCGCTTATTCGTTTCTTCCTCAACGAAGAATTCTTTGGGCTGTAAACACAAATCGGTGAGGATATATGACTGGTTAGGATCAAGAAAAATGGAACCGCGAGCGGTTTCTGGTAACTCAGGACAATTATTGGCAAGTCCAGTATTGACAATATCTTCATAAGTCAGTTGATCCTTACTGACGGTCGGACCTTCACTACAAGCAGTTAACACACCTAAACACAGTGCTAGAAGTGCAGCAATTACAGCGCGATACCTCATGTTCAACCTCAATCTCAAAAATATAACAATCTTAACGGCACCCAGAAGGGCTTTTCAGAGAATTTTCCAGCTAAATGAACGCCCGCGAGCTATCCACAACCCTAGCGCCAGACAGAGAGCGCAGAGCCTTCCCGAATGGATGAATCATCGGCCACCTTGTAGGGACAATTGTCACCAGAAAAGATGTCCTGATTTTTCTCGGAGCAGCGATCCCAGTTGAAAAGCTGCCCGGTTGCCCAGAGTGACTTAACTTTTATCGCTTTCAAGATTCCCTACAGCATTTTACCGAAAAACCGGCAACATTCTATCTGATGGAGTATCTTGTCTATTTTGATTGTCTCAATTTACCACCGATCGTGAAAGTGATGAAATTTTAGAGACTGGGCAGTTTTCTCAAAGGCGATCGCGATTCCATTAATGCGCCGACGGCGATATACCCCGCTTAAGCTGTGTTATATTTGTTTGTGCTTTGTCTGATATATGTCACGACAATCGTAGGCATCTAGGAATCTAGGCATTTTTTTCCGGGATCAACCCGGATTGTGACGGAAAATTTTGTTGAAGCAGGGTTTTTCAGGCGATCGCAGCCTGACCTGGGGACAACGAAAATCCATCATCGGACTTTGAGGATAATGGCTCACCGAACCTAAATAGAACCTAAATATATTTGGAGAGAATATTTGTAGAAAATATTTGTAGAGATATTTTTACCAGATTTTTCTGTGACTTTACGGTTCATGTGAACTGATTGAAATTAGCTATTTAAAACTTAGTGGTAATAGCTGAATTTGACAAAAAAATCAAGCTATAGGAGGATTTATATTATGACTGATATGGAGAAACTGCACTGGGAAAAGTTTAACCATAAGTGGGATAAAGTGGCCACAAGAATCAGAAAATTAGCAAAAGAAAATGCCGGAGATATTGAAGCAATATTATCTCTTTTGCGCCTACTGGAAAATCTGCACAAAGAAATTAGAGATGGGGTTTTTCAAGAATGTTTACCGGAGAATCGTCAAGCTCTTTATAACTTATTAAGAGACATAGAGAATGCCGGTGGATGGCCATATATATATCGAGGCAGCTTACAATCTCTGCTGGCTAAATTCTCAAAAGAAGAAGCCAATGAATTATTATTGGAAGCTGGCCAAACGCCCTCTAATTTATTGGACAATAATGCGGAGAAATAGTATTTGAATTTTCTTAGAACTGGGGTGGTTTATCCTCCCGAACCTACCGATGATTATTACACCATCATGTTCTGAAAAAATTCAGTCTAATTTTCAGTCAATTAGAGACGTTCAGATTGAACGTCTCTAATTGAAAATGCCAATGGCTAACAATCAAAGGTAAATCTTAGGTCAATATTTAGGTAAATATTATTTACCCGATTATTTCCCGGTAATTTATCCGCTAATTAAATTGGGAAAATTGGGAGATATATTCTAAACCGTCAAAGTCAAATCATAAGTTGTATCCCCTTCGACTCGTAAAACTCGGACATAGTAAACTCCCGCTGTTAAAGGATCTTCAACTCTTTCGGCAAGGGTGCCAGTGTTCTCAGAAGATTTGCGAATATCAGCCTCTTCAATTATGCCATTACCGTCGTCTTGAATTAGTTGAATATCCGCATTGGCACTTAAGTTATTCATCACCGCTCTAAAAGTGGCATCGGATTCAAGTCTAAATCGATAGATATCGGCGATATTAGAATCACTCAGAGAACCATTGTCAATGGTTAGAGTTCCGTTGAGAGTCCCCAAATCCTCAGCTTCAGTTAAATCGTTGATATCTTCTTGCTGATTAGTATTCCCGGTGTTCGTTGGGGTTTGAGTGTTATTCGTGCCACTACCACTGCTGGTCACGGGTTGACCATTAATGGTGAGAAAATCATTAACATCAATTACCCTGGAGGAAACTCCTTCGAGGATGGCAATGACTTTTCCGGTGCTTTTTAAGGAGAAAACGGTACTTTCAACCAAGCTGTTATCTCGACTAATGGTGGTGGCAGATGCCCATGTGAGATCGTCAAAACTAATATCGTTTTCATCAATCACCAGAAAATCTTCGGTATCGTCGTAGTCTGTGATTAAGGTTCGTCCCAGTGATTGCAAGACAAAGCGATCGCTCCCAGTCCCCCCGGTTAAAGTATCGTTCCCTCTGTCCCCCCAAAGAAAGTCATCACCAAATCCACCAATCAAGATGTCATCCCCTTGACCTCCGCGCAAAGTATCTGAACCATCACCCCCAAGAATTTCATCATTCCCTTGGTTGCCATTGACAAAATCATCGCCAATATCCCCATATAGGGTGTCATCTCCTTCTCCCCCGGATAGATTATCACTGCCATTGCCACCCCGGAGGATGTCATCACCATCTAGACCAAACAGAAAATCGTCTCCCGCATTCCCTTGGAGTAAATCATTTCCTAAATCACCAAACAAGGTGTCATTTCCGTCGTCCCCAAATAAGGTGTCATCGTCTCTACCCCCGTAGAGGAGATCGTTTCCTTCGCCCCCAAACAGCAAATCATTGCCTCGGTTGCCATTAAGCAGATCATCCCCTAAGAGTCCTCTGAGGGTATCATTTCCATCCAGGCCCTGAATCGTATTCGCTAGGTTCGTGCCGATAATTTCGTTAGGGTCGAGATTACCAAGAATCGTTGTCATAGATCAAAAATTTCTCCAAATACTAATAATGACTTTTAGGTGACAGACTCAACCACAATCCTCCAGATCGGGTGAGTCTCGGTGTTTCACTCATCTTCTTACTCATCCTAGACCAAGATTCACAATCATTTATTTTTTGCCAGACTGAGGCATAATCCCCATATTTAGTGTCAAATTCAGGCTGATAGAATAAATAACCTGACAAATGGAGTGCCGGGAGTCATTCCTCAGTGCGGGGGTATAATTGATAAATTATAAAACGCCACTTGAAACAGCAGTGGCGTTTTATGGTTAATCCTAATCAGACAATTCCTTCAGCAATTCCGAGTAAATCATCGCAGCCACCTTTCGCATAGTTGCACCACGAGCGGCATAAAGTGCTTTTCCGTTGAGTTTTTGCAAGGATCCATCAGGCAGTAGCAGGTAAGCACGGTTCAGCCAATACTCAAGAATTCGGTGAACGGTTGGTGTTTCAACAAACTTTTTGTTGAATTTGCCATTCTCTTTGAGTGACATTTCAAACTTGTTATTGATGTACAGCCACATTATCGATCGCGCCATTCCTGACCCTTTTGCCTTGGACTTTGAATTGACAGTAGCGCCTCTTAGAAAATATTTAGAAAATATTTATGCTTTTGTTACTCCAAGTTTAAAAGTCCATCCCGTTGGTTCACGAGGAAACAAGGAATTGCGAATGACTCCGAATCCTGAAATGATTGAGCACGCAAATGCACTGGGAATTAGATACTTTGTTAGATAATTAATTGTCAGTAAACCAGAAAATAAGGGTTTTATGGGCGGACTTATAACACCCAATGAAATTGAATCAAATCTTTCCTCTAATCGTTTATACCATAATTATTTTACTGCTTCTACTGTACCTAAAAATTCTGATAAAAGATGGCAATTTAAAATCCCTAGAAAAATAATAGGGTGTCGGGGATTTGTTTTTTTAGTTGGATGTTCTATTAATTCCGCCCCAAACCATTGGCGTCTTGGTTGTACGGTCCAGTATGCCTCTTACTCAAGTCCAGACTCCACGAAAATTTTAGACCCTGATGCAATTAATTTAATTAGGGTTGAAGAGCGAAAACAATGCATATTGAATTCATACACCCTCTGTATTTGGCCAGACTTAAATGCTCAACAAACTTGTCTAATTATTGATTTTACTCATTGGTTGATGGACGCGACAATTGAGATTTTCTGGTACAACGTAGAGTATGAGACAAATTTTTTTAGCAAGCTCCGAGAATCCTTAACCGGAATTTTCGGAGATGCAGCCTACCTTGATAACAATTTGGGTGAATACATTAACTCAAGAGTTCAAATAAGCCTTGCAGATCATGTTGTCAACGAAAATGCCCACAATCAATATTTAAAGTCTGACGACGCATCGCAAATTTACTTAAAACTTTCAGACTTTGACGTGGCGATCGCTGACTCAAACGCTTTAAGCATTGCGCTAGACCCTTATTTGCTGAAATCTCAAGCTAACTTAACGTTTGTCCCGAAAGAGACTTTCGAGCAAGAAAGGACATTTACCGATGAGGCAGTTCAGGAAGCAAAAGACATAGCTGCCGCTGACCTTGCATCTCACGTGGCGGCAAGCAATCCCCATAATATTTCCCCAGAAGCGATCAGGGCTCTCGAAGAAGGGTTTAGAAGTCATAACCACGAGGAAAGGTACGCAGCCATAGAACACTCACACGATGAAATTAATCCGCAAGGGAATTTACAGGTCAATTCTCTAACTCTTAGTCAGCCTTTGGGGATTTTAGGTGGCGGCACTGGGGCGAGTACCGCTGCCGCCGCATCGCATACTCACACGGGCGCTCAAATTTCTGGGAATATCCCTGGAAATGCTGCCAATATTACTGGGATAGCTGCGATCGCGAATGGCGGCACCGGGGCAAGTACCGTATCAGCGGCACGAACTAATTTACAAGTAGGAATAAGTGAAATTTCTGTTACTTTTAATACAGGATGGGATAATTATAGTTCATCCTGGTTTTTACAAGTTAATAAGTTTTCGAGTTTAGTTGTTATAAGAGGATTAGTAATTAGAACTTCTGGAACTAATAATACTATTTTAGTATTACCCTCAAGTTGTCGTCCCAGCAGTAATATAATGTCAATGTGTTGGGGGTATTACGATTACACTTATTATCCCTGTCGAGTAGATTTTTACCCTAATGGCAATGTAGCCTTGATATATGCCACCGGAACAATTCCCTCATTAATTACCTGGATTCAAATTAACGCTACTTTTGTCACAGCTAATCCTTAAACCAAATGGATCCTATTTTTGTTGGTTAGGGATTCCTATCCCATTAAGGTTCCTTGCAATTTGGCGGCGGCCATTTCCGCTTGGCAAAGCGCTGCCCAACAGTTTGAGCCAGAGGGCGATATGCTGGTCGGGCGGCACTAAGTTTTCACTATATGTCCTTGGGGTATCAAGAACTAGGACAGCCGGATTCTACCGTTAAAGCCACAGGACTGTAACCACCGTCTCCTTGGCGATTAACCCAGGCGATTAACCCAGGCGATTAAACGATCAAGACAGCCCGGGCAACAAAACCCTTAGCTGTCTTGATGATTAACTGTATGGGTACTGCAAAATTTTTAGCTGACTGTTGAATTTTGATTAACCCGCAGTGGTCTGTTGAATCACTATCGATCTTCCTCGCTTGGAATTCTCGGATGCCCCTATCCAACTTGTGCATTTGGAGTCGCTGGATTGCTATTGGGTAGTTCCAAACAATAGCCAGCGCCGTACACAGTCTTAATATAGCGAGGATGGCGAGGATCTTTCTCCAGCTTGGTTCTCAAATGGCGGACATGAACCCGGATGGTTTCAATATCATCATCGGGGTCGTAGCCCCACACTTCTTTGAGAATTTCACTGGGAGAGACGGTTTGACCATGCCGTTGTAAGAGGCAATGTAGCAGTTCAAACTCCAAGTGAGTCAGCTTAACGGTTTTGCTAAACCAGATAGCTTCAAATCTTTCGGGAACTAAGGTTAATGGGCCGTAACTCAGGATTTCAGCGTGTTTGGCTGCTTCTGGGATGCGATCGGTTCTTCGCAACAGTGCCCGAACCCTGGCCAACAGTTCTTCTACTTCAAAGGGTTTAGTTAAGTAGTCATCAGCACCCGCATTGAAGCCTTCCACTTTATCCTGAGTTTGACCTAAAGCCGTCAACATTAACACGGGAATATTTCCTGTACGTTCATCTCGGCGGAGACGTTGACATACAGTAAATCCATCGACCCTAGGTAGCATCAGATCGAGAACGATCAAGTCTGGCATAATCTGGAGAGCTAACGCTTGTCCCTTGATGCCATCTTCCGCTTGATCGACTTCATATCCTGCCATCTCTAGGTTGACAGCCACTAATTCTGAGATTGCCTGGTCATCGTCGATGACAAGTATCCGAGCCATGATTAAACGGTTTTCACTCTTGTGTTTGTATTGGTTCATTAAGAACCTGTTGCAGAACCTAAAGATTCCTGTACAAATTATAAGCACGAATCCTTAAATGTTTCCAAAATTCTTGTCATGGATATTGTGATGGACTGCCTTTGTGTTGCTAAGTCCTGGAGTGATTTAGGTGGAGATTTTTTCCTTGTGTCTTGTCTTGGACAGAGAAATACTTGCGATTTTAGGATGGTTGGATGATTTATGTTCGCTGCCCTCTGCCGAAGCAATCCCGAATGGCTTCGGGGCGATCGCAATTCCATTAATTCAAGAAATCATAACTTTTGCCCGATGTTGTGGCGGAAATTTTCCGCGATATCGGTCTGGTCTTTGGCCAAGTCTTCCGGTTTATTACAATTTTTTAACATAAGGCGGGCGGCTCGATCTACGGGAATTGAACTGACGGGAATTTGTTTGAGCCAACCTTGAAGCGATCGCCCCCCAGCTTGAATAAATACCTCTAAGGCTTTCTCCGCTTCTTTGCGGTAAAATCCACACATCGGTTCCCATCTTTCTGCCGACTGGGGAACCAAAGCTAAAATTTCCGGCGGTAGAGTCGATAGTTTTTGACTCCACTGGTGCAGGATACCACTGTCTAATTGGGGCATATCGCAAGCCAGCAGCAAAATCCACTCCGCCTCGATTTGAGCAAATCCTTGGGATAAGGCAATTAACGGGCCATTGCCCGGACTAGATTCTAGCAGCCATTGAACATCTCCGGTAATTGAGCCTTGATAGAGATCGGGCCTGGGAGTGAGGATATAAACCGATGACAGTAAAGGCAACTGGCGAATCGCCCCGACAACCCGTTGTAACATTGGTTGACCATCCCACAGGATTAAGGCTTTGTCTCGTCCCATGCGAGAACTCTTGCCCCCAGCGAGGACAAGGGCGACCAGAAAAGGAGTAGTTGTCATTTTTTTGTTTCAGGAACAGTACACAGAAACCCGGTTTCTGATTCCCTCAAGTTAATTGCCAGCCTAACACACCCTACACCCTCAGTTTACTATTACGATGTATTTAAACTTAATTACTATTACGATGTATTTAAAACCAATAACTAATTAGCAATTGCCGAGCGATCGCTATCCAAAAATAAAATAACCCCCAATCCGTTGCCAAGCCCCATCCGTTGCCAATCCGTTGCCAAGCCCCATCCGTTGCCAATCCGTTGCCAAGCGCTCCTGGGATAAAATAAATGTTTGAATCAACCAAAGAATCATCTAATAATGGACAATAGTTTTATTGTTTCGGCGCAATGGCTTTCGGAGCATTTGGCAGATAGTGCCAAAGAAAATATTGAACTCGCGATCGCCGACTGTCGGTTTTCTCTGGCAGATCCCAACCTGGGGGAGCAACAATACCAAGCGGGTCATATTCCCGGCGCTCATTATCTCAGCCTCGATCGCGACTTAGCCTCAGCGGTACAGCAACATGGGGGACGGCATCCTCTACCCAATCCGGATCAACTCGCAGCCAAACTATCCAGCATAGGGGTGACATCCCAAAAAACCCTGGTAGTGGCCTATGATGATTCGCGATTTGCCTTTGCCTCTCGTTTGTGGTGGCTGTTGCGCTACATGGGACATGACCGGGTGGTGGTATTAGACGGCGGCTGGAAAGGCTGGCAAGCAGGGGGCTATCCCGTCAGTCAAGCAGTTCCGACAGTGACACCGGGCAACTTTATTCCCCAGCTAAAGCCGGAAATGGTGGTGGATATCGACACCGTAAAAGCCCGCAAAGATTTACCAGAAGTCGCCTTGGTGGATTCCCGGGAGCGCGATCGCTATCTAGGCAAAGTCGAACCCATCGATCCCATTGCCGGACATATTCCTGGTGCGGTCAACTACTGCTGGCAAGATGTCACCGACCCTGAAGCCAAAGCCAAACCCGCCTCGGAACAACGGCAACGCTGGACTGAAATCGAAGCCGCCAAAGAAATCATCGTCTACTGTGGTTCTGGGGTAACGGCTTGCGTCAACCTTTTATCTTTAGAAATGGCTGGCATTGCCGACGCTAAACTCTACGTCGGTAGCTGGAGTGATTGGTGCTCTTATTTATAGTCACTTGATAGTCACTTGATAGTCACTTGATAGTCACTTGATAGTCACTTGATAGTCACTTGATAGTCACTTGATAGTCACGACTTAAAACCCGTGGCTATCAGAAGTAAACCCGCGTAAATGCGGGTTTTTTAGCTCCCCTGCCTCCCACAAGAATACGAGAAGCCCCCCAAACCCCTCTAATTCTCCTGACTCGGATATTCACTCAGGAGACTGGCTAACAATTGGGTACTTTTATATTCACTGAGAAAAGATTGGGGAAAATTAGGAATTGCTCGGCGACACCGTTGAATAATTTGAGTAACCACCGTGCGATCGCCATTCCACTCTAACTTAGCTTTTGCGGCTAAAATATGCTTAATATCTGAAAATACTCTAACCAAACTAAAATAATCCTGACCCACCAAGACCGCAGGGTAACGTTCATCAGACCCAGGCAAACGAATATGGCAGGTTTGATACTTATTTCTAGATAATAAAATTTGGCTATTTTGAAATCTAGCCATCTCTGTATTTTTAGGAAACTGACCTGCCTCTGATAGAATTCGTGATTATGTACCCAAGGACTCAGAATAACCAGGAGAGAAATGGTTTGCTGTCACATTTTTTCCGGTTTTGTCTGATTGTTGTTTAGCTTGTTGTTCGAGTTGCTGGGCGATCCTTAATATTTCTCTCGCTTTTTGTCTGAGTTGTCGGGCTAAGTCAACGGAGTTGTCATACATCCCATTTGCGTTCCTTCTGGTTTATACCGTGAAAAAGAGGATTATTGTTAATTTTTGTAAAAAAATCAGCAATTGACTGAGAAAGTCTCAGGATAATATTGTAGGCCAAATTTTGCCAATCATCGGTTAATCGGCAAATACGGCATTCATTGGCTATTACCTAGGGTTTCCGGAGTTGAACCGATCTATTGTAGGATGAGGCGATCGCCAAAGCAATTTTTTGGCCGGACAACCACCGAGATTCAAACAACTTAACCACAAAATTTTCTGGAAATTGGTTGTTAACCAGATATTATAGATAATGAGTTCGGATTAACTCGTAGTCGCTGTTGATAGATTTCTTAAATCTACAATTTCAACTGCTGTTGAACATTTATTGAACCTTTGTTGAACCTTAAATAGTTTCTTATCGGTAAGCATATTATGGCTAATGACCAGAGCAACTATAAATATAAATCCGCGAAAAATCAGCCAAAAAAAGCGCATATGGGGAAAGAAATGGCCAACTTAGCCGCCTTAACAGCCGAATTTAATCAGCGATACGATCATCTGCCTTTTCCTTGCTTTCTCTTGGATCGATTTGGCAATATTATTGCCGTGAATTCGGCGGAAATTTATCAACTAGGCTACACGGTTGAAGAGTTAAAGCAGACGGATATTTTTTCTTTAACATATTGGCCTAACTTTTCTAAAAAAAATCAGTTAATTAATTGGCTAAATTATAATAAAAAACAACATAATATACAAGATATAATAGCAAAAAATTATGAATTAAACCAGTACGTAAAGCCAGATTGCTTAGGTCAAATTTGCTCAAAAAATAACCAGTGCTTCTGGTTTAAAATAATTCCCGTTGTTATCCAGTTGGGAGACAATGAATCTGAGAAAGAATCTTACAAATGTTTGATTTGCCAAGATGTGACTAACTTTCATCTAGAGCATCAATCTCATGCGATTTTTTTGGATGAATTGATGCAAATGACTCAAGATGTAATTTTATATTTGGATGCCGAAGGCAAGATTCGCCGATTTAGTCAGACATTTCTGGAATTATCCGGCTATGAAGCGAAGGATTTACAGGAAAAAAGTATCTTAACGGTCTTAGACACCGGGAATAATTTTCAGGAATTAGGGGATTGGCAATGGTATCAAAGTCTTTTTACCAAAGAGGAAACATTAGTTAATGGCACCACGGAGCATTCCACCGCTAAGTTTATTCACTCGATTATCTGTAAAAATGGCTCAAAAGTCGAGATATTTTGGACGATTCATGGTGTAAAAAATTCCGCTACAGTTCCTTGGGAGTGGATTTGGTTTGGTCAAACAGTTTTTAACTATATTCCAGAAGTATCCGCTACTCTCACCCAAGCCGATCAAAAAATATCAGTAAAACCTAGTTTAGAAAATTTCGCCGATGCGGTGGCGGTATTTGATAAAAACTACCGATATATTTATATCAACTCAGCGATGAAAGAAGCGCTAAATTTAGAGAATAAACAAGTAATCGGCAAAACCAATAAAGAGCTAAATATCCCCGAAAAATTGAAGAAGTTCTGGGAAGACAACTTAGCGGCAGTTGTGCAAACGGGGAAAACCGTTGAAGATAAATTCTTGTTTCCCCTGGAACAACCTAAGTCAGGAGAAGCTAGAAAATTACAGAAAAATAAATCACAGAAAAATAAATTTGTGCATCAATGGTATGAAGTTTGCTGGTTGCCTTTATGGGGTTCTACTAACTCAGTGGATTGGATTTTTACCATTGCTCGGAAAATTAGCCATCCGCTTGCCGATCGCCCGGTGGGGGAATTGGCGGAAAATTCCTTATCTGAATATGCTCAGAAAACCATTGAGTCACATATTCAGATATACTTTGAAAATCTCGATTGGTTAATCAGAAACGCCGAAGATGTGAATCTAGATATTTCCAAGAAAAATTTAATTATTTATTGGGAAATTTTAAATAAAGAAATCAAAAAAGAGGTGGCTAATAAACACCGCCTAGAGAAAGCATTGCAAGAGAACCAAGAACGATTAAATTTGATAATTAATACGAATGCTGATGGATTGATGATTTTAGATAAAGTGGGTAATATATTGTTTATTAATACAGCAGGAGCGGCGATTTTTGGGCGGCCTAAAAAAGATTTAATCGGCAAATGGTTAGGGCGACCAATCATTACCCATGAAATCACGGAGTTAGAAATTTTATTGCCGAATCTGCAAGTGGCGATCGCCCAAATGCAGGTGGTAGAAATTCCCTGGACTCAGGTGGAAACTTATACTCAAAATTGTTTAATCGAACCCATGACTGGGGAGGAAAAAAGTAGCTTAAAAGTTGGCCAAGAGCAAGACAAAAGAGATAGTATTGCCTATTTAAGTTCTTTGCGAGATGTCACCGAGCAAAAACAAGCATTCGATCGCCTATTGTGGATGCAACAAGCGATTGAAAGTGCTTCGGATGCGATCGCGATCGCGAACCGAACCGGAGAAGTGGTGTATCAAAATCCTGCCTTTGGTCAGCTATTTGAATATAAAGATTGCCAGGAAATTAATCAGTTAAATCCATCGCCAGATATTGAGGTATTTACCTCAAGCAATTATCCTAAATTTTTATCAAATCTTTTACGGCACAGTCCCTTAATTTCTCCCCTTTTTACTGACAAAAAGCTGGCGGAAGAAGTGCTGAAATGCGTGAGAAATGGTCAGTCTTGGCAAGGGGAAGTGACAATGCAGTCGCAGACCGGGAAAGTGATGCAGATTGCCCTGAAAGCGGATACTATTGAAAATTACCCCGGTCATATTATTGGCTTAATTTGTACTTATACGAATGTCACCGAACGCCGCAAAGCAGAAGAGATGTTGCGAATATCCTGGGCGCAAAATCAAGCGATGTTCGAGACTATTCCAGATATGTTATGTCGCATGAGTAAAGATGGAACTTATCTGGAATGTAGCGAAAATAGCGCCACGAAGTTTTATCATAATTTATCGGATTATATTGGCAAAAATTGCCAGGAAATTCTGCCTTATTTTTTAGCGAAAGAACAAATGGCAGCGATCGCTAAAGCCTTGGAAACTAAAAAAGTTCAAGTGTTTGAATATCAGCTAGTTTTGCCGGGAGAAAATGGCGAAAACCGTCTCTATGATTATGAATCTAGAGTGGCGGCAATTGACGACCATGAAGTCTTAACAATGGTAAGGGATGTCAGCGACAAAGCGGAAGTCCAGCGATCGCTCAAAGAGTCGGAAGAACGCTATCGCACTCTCACGGAAACATCCCAAGATATGATTTTTATTTTTAATCGGGATACATCGATTAATTATGTGAATACCTTTGCCGCTCATAAATTAGGCAGCGATCCAGAAAAATTAATCGGCAAATCGGTGCAAGAAATTTTTCCCCGTCCTTTAGCGGCGGAACTTGCCAATAAAATTTACCAAGTTTTGCGATCAAAAACCCAGATTACCTTAGAAGAAAAACTGGATCTTAAATGTCAACCCATATGGCTGCATTTTTCTTTAGTTCCCCTACGCAATGAGGCGGGAATTCTCACCGCAGTTTTGGCGGTGGCTCGCAATATTACAGAACGGATCCAAGGAGAAGCCGCCCTCAAAGAAAGCCAGGAAAAATTGCGCCAAAGCGAACAACAATTGATTCGGACTTTAGCCACAGCCCCCATTGGTATTGCCACCTGCGATCTCAATGGCGACTTTAAGAGCGTGAATCCGGCGTTATGTGAGATGTTGGGCTATTTTGCTTTGGATTTAAGAAAAATGTCGTTGGGGGATCTGGTTCCCGAGTGCGATCGCTCCCGGTTTCAAACTTGGATCAACATATTCTCAGAAAGCAATCTGTCTCAGTCGCAAAAAGAATATACTTTGATTCGCAAAGATGGCAGCGAAATCATCGCCACGATTCGAGTTGCCCTAGTTAGAGATCCACAGGAGAAAGCCCTTCAGTTGGTGGCGACTATTGAAGATATTACCGAACGCAAGCGATCGCAGGAACAGTTACTCCTTTTAAGTAAAGCGGTGGAAAGTGCCTCAGATGCGATCGCGATTACGGACTGTCATGGGCGATCCACTTATCACAATCCAGCATTTATCCAATTATTTGGCTTCTCTGCTGCGGAACTAGCCACCGTCGGTGGGCTGCCCATCCTCTATCGAGATCCGGATATCGCCCTGGAAGTCTTTAGTACCATCTTCCAAGAAGGTTCTTGGCAAGGGGAAGTAGAAATGTTGAGCTATCGGGGGATTGTCCGACAAATTTTTCTCCGCACCGATGCCATTCAAGATGCTACGGGAGAAATCATCGCCTTTTTGGGGATTTACCGGGATATCACCGATCGCAAACAGGCGATTGATGCTTTAGCGGAAAGCGAGGAACGCTTCCGCACTCTGGCGGATACTGCCCCGGTCTTGATTTGGTTAGCCGACCCTTATGGCAACTATACCTTTTTTAATCAGACTTGGTTGCAGTTCACCGGACGCACCCTCGAACAAGAACAAGGTCAAGGTTGGATGAACCAGATGCATCCAGAGGATTTTGACCATTGTTTACAGGAATATCTCAGGGCGATCGAGCAGGAGGAGGCCTTTCGACTCTTGTATCGCTTGCGCCGAAGTGATGGGGAATACCGATGGCTGCTGAATACGGGAGTGGCCCGGAAAACTCCCGCTGGAAATTTGGCCGGTTATATTGGTTGCTGCATTGATATCAGCGATCGCAAAGAATTAGAAGAAAAATTAGCCGAACGAGCGAAACAGCTAGAACAGTCCAACGCGGAACTCGAACAGTTTGCTTATGTCGCCTCTCACGATTTACAGGAACCCTTGCGGACGATCGCCAGCTATACTCAACTCTTGGCCAAACGCTATGAAGGAAAGTTAGACGAAAAAGCTGACAAGTATATTCATTATGTGGTTGATGGCGCTCAACGAATGCAGACTTTAATCGATGATTTGCTAAAATATTCGCGAGTCAGTACCCGGCGCCAAGAATTTCAGCCCGTCAACTGCCAAGAAATTTTTGAACAGGCGATCGCACATCTGAAAGTCGCTATTCGGCAAGCCTCGGCGGAAATATTTATCGACCCTAGCTGTCCATGTTTGCCCACAGTCTTAGGGGATGAAACCCAACTCATCCAACTATTTCAGAACTTAATCAGCAACGCCATTAAATACCGACAACCAGAAGTTAGACCCATAATTAAAATTGCGGCAAAGCCTTGGCAAAATCATTGGTTATTTGCGATCGAAGATAATGGAATTGGCATTGATCCCCAAAACAATGAGCGGATATTCTTAATTTTTCAGCGCTTACATACTCGCAATGAATATCCCGGAACTGGGATTGGTCTGGCGGTTTGTCACAAGATTGTGGAACGGCACCAAGGTCGCATTTGGGTTGAATCCCAACTCGGTCAAGGTTCCACATTTTATTTTACATTGCCTCAAATCTAGTCATTAGTCATTAAAATGATATAAATAAAGCTCCACTGATTTCCCAAGCTTAACCCAGGAAAATCTAACTTAATTTAATCTGGTTTACGCTCGGTTTTGCCATCTCTTGAACCCGATGATGGCTGATGCTGATATCCTTGAGTAATGTGATTGGCATAATATGATTGACAATTACATCAGTAGAAAAAACATGATTAATGGCAATCCACCAATCCAAAAAACTGTGGCGCCAAAGCCGCAAATTCTTAATAATATTTTAATTATTAGAGCGGCAGAAATTCCTCAAGAGTTATTTATTTGCCTGATAAATACTAAATGTCATGGTTTTTTGTCAAAAGTTAGTGGCTAGAATGAACATACCATAATGGGGTGGCGATCGCCACACTCTCCTTCATCGCTGATTAAAAGGGTCAGCCAAATCTTCGGTGACAACTAAAAAAATATTGGATATAATAAAATTATTCAAGTTATTCAAGTAAAATTGGCGAATACCAGGTGCTTCCAGTCTTTTTACTCAATTGGAGGATTTATAGAAAAATAACTTTTTATATAAATGGTCTAGATAAACATAGCTTATGATTTGATTGGAGATTCAAGCAACTGACAAAAATGTCTATTCATCCTTAATTAATTCAACAATAATTAGGAAATTGTCCAATAAGAAAAATCAAACCACTAAAAAAATTGAAAAATATTCATAAAATTGGCCATGAACAAAAAAATTATCAAAATTATCAATCTTTTATTAGTCGAAGATAACTTAGCGGATGCGGATCTGATTGAAGAACTCTTGGCAGATGCCCAGTTATCCAGATATAAAATTACCGCCGTTGAACGCTTATCTGAGGCGATCGCTCACCTAAAATCAGAACCGTTTGATGTCATTTTATTAGACTTATCATTACCGGATAGTCACGGTCTGGAAACCTTAGAAAAGGTCGTGTTAGCGGCGAAATCTTTGCCCGTGTTAGTGCTGACCGGATTAACCGATCGCGAACTAGCCGTACAAGCGGTGCGTGAAGGGGCACAAGATTATTTAGTTAAGGGTAAATTTGACTGTGATTTGCTGTCGCGAGCGATTAGCTATGCAGTAGAACGTAAGCAAACATTAGAAGAACTGCGTCGCAGTGAAGAACGCTATCATAAGTTGGCTTCTGAACTGGATTTGCAAGTGCAAGAACGTACCGCGCAATTGCAAAAATCCCTAGAAGTTGAAGCTATGCTAAAACGCATTACCGATAAAGTGCGGGATAGCTTAGATCCCAATCAAATTATCGAAACAGCGGTGCGAGAATTAGCCCAGGTGATTGGGGTAAACCTGACTCAAGTATCTCTTTATGATCCTAAAAGTCAAACTTTTAAGATTTCCTATCAGGCAACGGGTCAAGCCAGCGGAAAAAATCAAAATTTTTCGGCATATGTACCAGAAAAAGCCGAGTTATATCGTCAGTTTTTTCCCTTGAATTTCCAGTCTATGCCTCAACTTTACCAACAATTAATGAAGGGAGAATCTTTCCAATTTTCCGAGATCACCGAATATCCTAACCAAGAATCAGAAACGATTCTGGCTTGTCCCCTGCAAAATGTATTGACCAACCAAAAAAATTCTGAAAAGCGGGAAAATCAACCCAATATTTCCACAAAAAACTCTTTAAATCAACAGGATGAGAGAGTAATTTTAGGTTATCTTTGGTTAAGAAATGATGCGGATTATGAATTTAAGGATCTTGAGGTGAGACTGGTGCAGCAAGTGGCGGCACAATGCGCGATCGCCCTGCGGCAAGCCCAACTTTATCAAGCATCCCTAACCCAGGTGAAAGAACTGGAAAGATTGCATCAGCTTAAAGACGATTTTTTGAGTACGGTGTGTCACGAACTACGCACGCCAATGGCTAATATTAAAATGGCTTTGGATATGCTGGATATGTTCACTTCACAGCAAAATTCTTTGGCATTGTCTGGCAGCATTACGGGAAATTCTCTGAATAGGGAAGAGCGATCTTCCACCTTAACCAATATCAACACCGCCTCAGCATCAGAAAAAATTACCGCTTATTTACAAATGGCACAAGTAGAGTGCGATCGCGAAATCAAACTGATTAACGATCTATTAGATTTACAGCGTCTAGATGCAGAAATAGACACCCTCGATGGCATCCCCATTCAACTGCAAAATTGGCTGCCCCATGTTATTGAAGTATTTCAATACCGCATTGCGAAATCTGAACATATTCTAGAAGTCGCGATCGATCCAGAGTTACCCCCGTTAGTGACCGATCCCACTGCCTTGGGACGGATCATTTCCGAAATGCTAAATAATGCCTGCAAATACACTCCGGCAAATCCCGGTGAAGTGATTCGCCTCAGTGCCACTTGTAGGCAAAATAATCAGCAAAATAAATTTTATCTATCCGTCAGTAATTCCGGCGTAGAAATACCCGAATCAGAACTGGTGCATATCTTTGAAAAATTTTATCGAATTCCTTCTCCCGATCCTTGGAAACAAGGGGGAACGGGTTTAGGTTTAGCCCTAGTGAAAAAGCTAGTCTCTTATCTGGGCGGTTCAATTTCCGTCCATAGTGGCAATGGTCAAACCACCTTTACCCTAGAATTTTCACAGCATGATCAATGCGGGGAATAATAAAGAAATTTTTACAGTTTTTCTTAAATCAGAAACCGGGTTTCTTTTTTGCATCCCACAGATAACTCCTGATATTCACAAAAGAAACCCGGTTTCTTTGCCCCAACAGCAGAAACCGGGTTTCTTTCTCGCATTTCACAGATAACTCTTGATATTCACAACAGAAACCCGGTTTCTTTCTCCCAACAGCAAAAACCCCGTTTTTTTGCCCTGGTTTTTTTTATTTAAACGGATTAATAATCGTGAGTTGCCCAGAAACAATTAACCCATCCTGCATATCTTCAGAATACAGAGTATCTGCACCACCCGATAAAGCACTAGCAATAATCAGACTATCCCAAAACGAGAGATTATATTGCGTAAATCAGAAGCGGATTCCAGGATTTTTAAGTCAAATTCTACAACTTGACAGCGATTAGCGATTATAGAGAGATTGAATCACAGCTTTAATTTGAGGTTCATAAAACTGAGCTTTTTTGATTAAATTGACCGAAATTTCATTGATTACCTGGGTACTGATAAGTAGATTTGATTGATTTGTAATCAAAATAGCGATATTTCGCTTTTTTTCTCTTTCTTTGGGTTCTATGCGTTCGTCATCAAACAAGCGATAGAGCCAAATATTAGTGTCAATAAAGCTAAGTTGCATTTGACCTCATTATTAACCTTCATAAATCTCTTCGCGGGTGAGATAACCATTGACTTTAATCGGCTTTTCTGTTAAAGTATCAATGATATCTGGGGCTTTTGTGTTGACTTGAGAACTAGCTAAATTATCGAGTTCGTTTTTAGCTTGAAACGCTTCGATAATGGCTTGGATTTGGTTAATCTGTTCTGGTTTTAATCCACTGATCTTAATAGTTTTGCTCATAATTGATGGAGATGAATGGGATATGATAATTTTAACACATTTCCTCTAATCAAGCATCGCCCCTAACAAATTATCCTGACTGGGGGGAAACCCGCGCAGTAGGGGCGAAGCATGACCGCAGAAAATATAAGAGTAAAACCAATAACCTATATACGGTCATGCTTCGCCCTCTTTAAAGGAAGCATGACTAGAAACCGGGTTTCTTTTTCGCATCCCACAGATAACTCCTGATACCCACAGAAGAAACCCGGTTTCTTTGCCCCACCAGCCACCCCCAGGACCCCAGAAACCGGGTTTCTTTCTCGCTGCCACAGATAACTCCTGATACCCACCCCAGAAACCCGGTTTCTTTGCCCCAACAGCCACCCCCAGAACCCCAGAAAGCGGGTTTCTTTCTCGCTTCCCACAGATAACTCCGGATACCAACAGCAGAAACCCGGTTTCTTTGCCCCAACAATTCTTTTTCCATGATATAATATCAATTACCCAGTCAACTTACACCAACTTTAAAATAGGAGTATTCACCGATGCAACTGGAAGACTATTTTGATTTTCAGCGATCGGATGATATTCGGGTCAAAGGAACGCGAATCGGCATAGAAACTATCCTATATGATTTCATTCATCGCGCTCGCACTCCCGAACAAATTGCCCAAACTTATCCATCTCTAAACTTGGAACAAGTTTATGCTACTATCCTTTATTATCTGCATAATAAAGAAGCCGTTAGTAACTACATTGCTGACTGGTTAGAGTGGAGTCATCAGCAACTTAAAGCCCAACAACTTAATCCTCCACCTGGTATTGCTAGACTGCAAAAATTGAGAGCGGAACAAAAAGCTAAACAAATCAAAAATGAGTCTGAATTATCTGTTGGATGAAAATGTCGATCCTAGCTATAAAGCTGAAATGCTGACAAGCAATCCCGATTTGATAATTTGGTGCGTGGGCGAACCCGAAGCACCGAGTCGGGGAACTTTAGATCCAGAAATTCTTAAATGGTGTGAGGAATATAACTTTATCTTGGTGACGAATAATCGTAAATCGATGCCCTTGCATTTGGCAGATCATTTAGCCGAAGGTCGTCATATACCAGGGATTTTTCTCCTCAATGCCAAATTAAGTATCGGACAAAATATTCGGCAATTAATTTTTATTGCTGAGGCATCTTTTGATGATGAATATCAGGATCAAATAGTTCATTTGCGAGAGATTGTTTGAAACCCCCAGAACCCCAGAAACCGGTTTTTTTTTTCGCTGCCACAGATAACTCCTGATACCCACCCCAGAAACCCGGTTTCTTTCATACTTGGGTGGGAAAGTGGATCGCCCCTTAAGTTAGCCAATAATAGACCTCTTGCAAAATTCCTAAAAGCCCCCCTTAAAAAGGGGGGTTGGGGGGGTCGAAATATTTATTTTGCAAGAGGTCTAATCAAAGGAGAATCCATATTAATCTGCCAATTTTCATCCATAAATTGCAGATTCTCATCATAAATAATCGTCAGTTCACCGAAATCTTTTATGGCATTATCATTCAACGAATCTTCAGCCGCGCTGCCTTCAGCTTTCAGAGCGAATTTCAGTTTAATCCAGCGTTTTTTACCAGTAACACCAATGGAACTGCTAACTAACTCAGGAGACAGGGAACGAGGTAAAGTAATTTCCTCATAAAATTTATCTTGTTCATCCCAGTATCCAGATATTTTATACTCGCATAATTCCAAATGTTCTGTCACCAGTGCGTTAGCATCTAGATTTGCTAATACCTCTGTTAAATCTTGCCAAACTGGGTGAGTTTTTAATTGTAGTGTCATGGTTGGTTGCTGATTGGTAATTTTCATTCTAAACCAATTCCTCTAACCAACTTTGCATCGCCCCTAACAAATTATCCTGACTGGGGAAAAACCCGCGCTGTAGGGGCGAAGCATGACCGCAGAAAATATAAGAGTAAAACCAATAACCTATATACGGTCATGCTTCGCCCTCTTTAAAGGAAGCATGACTAGAAACCGGGTTTCTTTCTCGCATTTCACAGATATAGTCATTTCAATTGTGATTGATACAATGCTTTGGGGGCGCAAGCATTGCGCCCCTACAATATATATTGAGTTCCTGTAGGGGCGCAATGCTTGCGGTTAGGGGTCGATGGGGAAATCGCTCTCCCCACCTCCCATTCAGAACCGGACGTGCGACTTTCACCGCATCCGGCTCCTGGCGGCGCTTGCTTTTAACTTGCTCCTAATCAGGCGACTCACGTCATCCTTTTTGGCATAGTCTCACTGCCTTTTCGTCTCCTTGGTGACTTGCACTTATCCTATACCTAACCTTAAAGGTTGGCTCATGGCGTATTAGGAAACTACTAATCGCACTAACTTCGCCGCATCACCTCTAGTCTGCATATGCTGGGCATTACCCCAGCCGTTGGCTTCCAGAGGCATCCCTTCCCCATATAGGCATCCGCTTACACTTATTGCTACTCATTCCTGAGAGCCAGTATGGGGTTACTTCGTTCCGTGGATTTGGGGTTATTAGCTTTAGGCACTGTCCTCTCCCCCTGGGTAATACATGGGATTTCTGTAACGCATAAGTCGGGGAACTCTGCGTCTTTTCCCCTTGCTCTTTTGAGCGCAGCGCATCAACCAGATTTCGCTACTTAACTATAAAGAGGGTTCAAGTCGGACATTCATCTCACGATTGACCGTTGCTAATTGGCTCGAAGGGATTCCCATTCTGGTTATGTGTTACCTCCTTGAAAGCCCGCTTCACCCAGTGAATAGTGAGTCTCTAGGTGGGGCTGATGCCTAACTGCCTCTAGGGGGTTAGCCCTAGGAAATCCAGGCAATTGACCTCCTTGATAGTCAACAAATCCACAGTTATAATGGTTCATAGTTCTGAACCATTACCACGCGCACGCTTCAGGCATTGCCATCCACTTTCCGCGTGAACGAATCGCACCCCCGGTATAATTTTAGCAATCTTAATTGAAATAACTATAAATCCTGATACCCACCCCAGAAACCCGGTTTCTTTGCCCCAACAGCCACCCCAGAACCCCAGAAACCGGGTTTCTTTATCGCTTCCCACAGATAACTCCTGATACCCACCCCAGAAACCCGGTTTCTTCCCTAAAATTCCGAAATCCAACTTTGCATCGCCCCTAACAAATTATCCTGACTGGGGGGAAACCCGCGCAAAGGTGCTTCCAGGGGTTCATCGGTTATCCAGAGAATGTGTAAACCCAGGTTAGTATCGGCGATTTTGCGACAGCAGGTGAGGAGTGGGGGATGAGGTTTACAGTTATGGAGAATTAGGGCTAGGTGGCGTTTTTGCAGTTGTTTTTTTACAGTGAGAATCTGTTGTTTGAGTTGGGCAAAGTTGCTGACAGTGGGGATGTCTGTATCGGGGAGTGCGAGGAAGTAAATTAGGGTGCAAAGTTCTTGACAAATAGCGTTGGTGTCTGTTTCTTCGGCTAGGGATTGAATGTCGAGAGGTAGGGGGTAAGATTGAGCAGTGGGTTTGAGTTGGGAGAGGATAACTGGGATGGTTTTGGAGACTTCTGGATGAGTGCCTGTTAATTGCTGATGCCATGCTGTATAAAATTCTGGGTAGGTGAGGTTTTGGGCACATTGCCATAGAATATTGAAAAAAGCTAAATACTTATAATAACTTATTTCTTTAAAGTAGAATTCATCAGTAAAATATTTTTTCAAGGTAGATACAATAGTTAAATAATCATTAAAGTTTAGATAATTTGTTTCTGATAAACTAGGAAATAAATTGTAAATATAATTTTCATTATTATGATTTTCATCGTAATGGAAATGCAAAAATATCTTGAGTTTTTTTAAAAAATCAACTAAATCAACAGCTTTATCGATGGGATTAAATAGTTGCAAGTGATTTTGTTCGGATTCTGTTGTTGGAACATTCTGAGTTAGTTTATTCATAGCTTCTTGAGCAGCATTTATAATTATCTTACCTTCTAAAAATTTTTCTGGATAATTTGTAACTTTTACTATGAGTGCTTCTAAAGCATAAACTACATTTTTATTTCCTTGCCCAATCTCACCCAGACGATCTGCAATCATCCAAGGTAGATCATCATCATTAGTGGTTTTTAAAAGTTCAAGCAATGCCAGAATTAATCTCTGTTTGTTTGTCTCTTGAAAAGCTCTTTTAGATATTTCAAAAATTGGGTCTTTTTCTGTATGCAACCAAAAACGATTAAATTCCCAATCAATAATTTGAGCAATGATTTCATTGGCTTTTAAACATTGATTAAATTCAGCAATTCCGGCAGATGCTAAAATAAATGCCTGATATTTGTAACACCCTCTATTTTTTTCTTTTTCTAGAACATTCCAATCGCCACAACCATCATCAAAATTCACCAACTTTTCAATAAACGCCTCTTTCTTCTCCTTCTCCAGATTCTCCCGCCCAAACCACAGCAAAATCACCTCTTTCCACTGCTTCTCAAAAATCCGATAAGTTCCCAAACTCGGATTATCCGGTACATGATGCAAAAAATAACCCCAATCATCCACCGCCAACGCCGCAAAATACTCCTGAAACGTCGGATGATAAAACGCATAAACCGGCTCATCGGGATTTTCCACCGCCACCCCTACCAAATTCAACCAACCCAAATCTAAAGCCAACTGACACAAGGGCTCATCAGTTTCTCCCAAAACCTCCGTTACCAAACCTTCCCTTAACCGAAACCGAGACTCAGATTGCTCCATCCCCCGCAACGCCAACCTGCCCAAAGCGGCATTCAACTCCTTTCGCTGCTGGGAATTGGTGGGAAATTTCTCCTTCTTCCACTCATACAGCGCCTTCTCAAACTGCTTATATAGCCCCGCCTTGGTTTCCGGTAAACTCCCCTCGTGAATTTCCCAAGCGCAACACAACAGCGCCAACCGCAGGGGATTTCGCACCGTATCCCGAATCCGCTCTTTTCCATCTTGGGCTAATTCTGCCAGCAACCGCTCCCCTAACTCTGGGTGACGCACAAACCAGCGCCCAATAAATTGCCCCACCCCCTCCGGGTACTCAAAATCGAGATTGCGATAAACATCAAACCCTTCCAGGGCATTTTTCCCCGCATCCCAAACATTCTGGCGACAAGTCACCACCACTCGCGCCGAAGCAACCCAACCGCTAATCTGATTCGCCACCGTCGCTAGGGGGTTGCTACTCCCCATTTCATCCACCCCATCCAGCAACAGCCACACTCGCCCACTCTTAAACAGCAACGCCAGCGCATCTTCCATTTCCGGTGTTACCCGCACACGCAGAGCATCCTTGAGCCACTTTTGCAGTAGGTAATCCTCAACATTTCGCCCCTGCAAATCTGCCAAAGACACCCAAATTGCCACATCCCGCTCTGTCTCTGCGGCTACCCATTGGGCTATTTTCTGTAATAGGGTGGTTTTCCCCGCCCCCGGTTCCCCCGTCACCGCTAACCTGCGCCCTTGACTTTTGGGACTTTGCCCCTGTTTCAGCACTTGGGCGAAAAACTCATCATTTTTATAAGTGCGGGTGACTTCTTCTGGCTGATAAAATTGGGAACCTTCCTCTGGCGAAACCTCCCCAGGCCGTTTTTCTTTCTTTACCTTTTCCACCAATCCCAGAGGCACATAAATATCATCAAAAGTAAACTCTACCCCGTCGCCCGTAGTGAGGGAATTAGTAGTAAGTCGCTGTCTTTCTGCTAAGGCGTTTTGAGAGACTTCGCGCCAGTTAATCCCCGACTCGACACCGCGTAAATCATTCCACGTTGGGGGTAAATGGGCAGGATTTTGACAAATCACGGGCAACCAACTCGCACAGGGAAACTCGTCCTTGATTGTGGGAAATTCTAACCTATTTCTAGTCGCTCTCAGCGCCGAATATAAAGAAATCCCCTGAATAAACTCCTCAAAGAAGTATTGTAAAAATATCGGGGCTAAAGGCATAGGTAAACGGTCTCGCATCACCATAATCTGCGGTAAATATAGCTGCTGACCCTCTCCTAATTGATGAGCCAAACCCAACCCATCACAAGAGTTAAAGATTGCCAACTTTAACCCCTGGTCAATAGCTTTATTAAGATGGTTTCTAATATCACTAATACTTAACCATTGGCCTGAACTCAACTGAAATTTTCCTTCTGTCCCCTTCTCAGAAGTGCCACTATGACCATTAAAAACAATAATATCCCAGGCTTCATTCCATAAAGGCTCATCTAATTCAGCTAACGTAGTTACAACTTTTATCTCAATATTAGCTGTAGCTAACTGCTGAATTTCCTCCTGAATATTGGCATCCTGCCCCAAAATCACTAAAACTCTTGCCCGTTCTTTGGGTTTAATTGGCACATATCGTTTCTTAAAGTTAGGCGAACTCAGCCCAACTTCTGACAAAGAGAATAACTTCAATAAATCCCATTTTTGCCAAGGCATCTTTTGAAAATCTTTATCATTGCTTTCAATTAAAATGCGATTAGCCTTATCTTTCGACTGCAATAAATATGCTTTTAATGTATCTTTAACTTCACCAAAATCCGCCGAATTTAACCACTCATGGAATCGCTTTAATAATGCTTTTTCAGCTTCGGTGCAAGCATGATAAGCCTGCTGCTTTTGATTTTCCCATCCCTGATAATCACCAGAAACATTAGTGTCAACAGCGCGGCTTTTAAACTTTGCTAAAGCTGGTGGTTCATTATTATCATCATTAGGATTATATGCCCTTATTTCTAAATAATTGCCATAAGCAATTTGCCACTTTTGATAAAGTACGGGTAAATCGGGGGCAGGGGGCAATTCTCCACTGACTCCATCCTCCATAGCATCTAGGGAGGGTAAATCACCACTATAATTTTTTAAACTAACGATAAAGCCCTGGCCAAAATTACCCTTGCCATCCAGTATAAATAAACCCATAACTTTTACGGTTATAAGAATTTTTAGCGATTATACCATAGATTTGGCCAAGGCAAAAATCAGTCACAAATATTTACAGCGGTTTTCAGATTACTAACCCACGCTAGGACGATGCCGTAGTAGGGGCGAAGCATTCCGGTAGATAGCTTATTGCTGAAAATATTGTAGGGGCGAATGGCCATTCGCCCCTACTGCCGGAATGCTTCGCCCTCACAATGCTGAAAATATTAAATGGACTGCCGGAATGCTTCGCCCTTACAATGCTGAAAATATTGTAGGGGCGAATGGCCATTCGCCCTTGTACGGGCGATTCGCGAATCGCCCCTACGGAATGCTTCGCCCATAATGGATGAATTTTTGTAAATGGTATCATTAGGCTAATTGACAGATAATTTGCGCCCAGAAGTAACACAATCTTGCAAATAAAGATTAATTAGCTCTTGATAAGATATCCCTTTTTCTTGAGCCATCATCTCAAAATATTCTATCACATCAATCCCCACGGAAAGCGTGACTTGTTTTTTCAACTGTTTAGCAAAAGGATTTGGTCTTTTTTTCATTTTTGACAGGTCGTATTCCGGTTCCATTGGTTTATCTCCTATATTCTTTACTTTCGTTTTTAGTAGCTTTTCTGGCTGATATGATTCTAATGATAGAATCTTCTTCTCTAAAACAATGCACTATCAGTAATATTCTCATTTTAGAGCTTAAGCCTAAAAGCAAAAAACGTTCTTCATCTTGCGAATGTGCTTCATCCCAAAATTGAACCGCATAATCATCAAAGAAAACCGATTCAGCTTCTTCAAAAGAAATGCCATGCTTTTCTTGATTAATTTTGTTTTTTTGCTGATCCCACTGAAAGGTTATTTTATTCATGCTGAAAAAACACCACTAACTCCCGATCCTCATATTGATTCCGATTTTAACCCCCTAATAATTACATCTGTTTACACCACAAAATCTTCAGTGATTTCCGCATCACCCAAAGCCAATTTTACCCCAAACTCACCCCCCGGTTCCGCATCAAACTCACACTGAATCAATTGATCCGCAGTGTCGCTGGTCACTTCTTTAAAGATTTCCCCTTCTGCTAAAATAATTAATTTGAGATTGGCAGGTAAATTAGGACTGGTTGTGGGAAAAACTTTCAGATTAACGATAACGTTATCCGCATTTTCACGGTTTAAGCTGACAACGAGATTCACCATATCAGTGATTAAATCGATGCTTTTAGCCCGTTGGATTGATTGACCAAAATGAGCAGGTGCTAACTGTCGAGTAGTCAGCAATTCTCCCACCGATTGCCAACCGATTGCAAAAATATTGTCAAACCATTGGGTTAAATGATTAACTTGAGTTAAGGGTGGTTGCGCGGTTTGAACCTCAAAAACCGTATCAATTCCTAAAACAGGAACTCCTAATATTTCCTCTAATTCTCCTGATGCAAATAAAGCCCTAATCTGAGCTAAGGCGTTTTCATTGCCCTCTAAAATTAACTTAGTCATTTTGTTCATCTCCTTTAATTTCAAAAACTATGGATATATTGGGATTGTTTAGCTTTAAGATTCGCAATAGCTCAACAATAGCTGAATCGCTCGGTTGACCACCCAAACTAATTGTTATTCTTTTCTTGCTTTCTCCAGACAAATCAATCATTGTGTAGCCGTTCTGCTTTAAAAAATACATGAGCCCTGACCAAGACGGCATCTCTATGACACCCATCAAATTCTTAACATAGCTATTGATAGTTGTTGACAGATAAGGTCTAATATTTTGACTGGCCTTCTTTTGGAGTTCTTTTTTAACGGCTGCTTCCAGTTCTTCGGCGGTTAAATTAGGATGATTTCGTTGTAAATCATAACGACACCTATCGTAATAATCTAGTTTAGCTATGTCCATAGGCGTATTTCCTAAAAGTGACAAGCATAAGTAGCGCTGTTCTTGGTCGGAAAGGTTGTCACCACCCTTTTGATTGCCTAACTCTTTGATTAGGCGTTCTATATCTATATCTAAAATCTTTTGAACCTCCACACAATCAGAACAAAGGGTCATTTTTTTCATCCTCCTTATGAGTGACACAAATTTTTCAGTTAGTCAACCAACGAGCGTTGGTACAACTTCCATAAATAACCCCAACGAACGTTGGATGCACGTTTAAAGAATAGGAATTTTAATGGAGTTATAGAGAGTTAAAAACACTCTATTACTAGCAAGTTCTCTAAACAACACCAACGAAAGTTGATTCAGTTTAAAGAATAGACTTGATAGGCTAGTTCCAGAGTAGAAAACACTCTCTTACTAGCAGCCTCCATAAACAACACCAACGAAAGTTGATTCAGTTTAAAGAGTAGTAACAGTAAGCTATTTCCAGAGTAGAAAACACTCTATCGAACCTTGAAAATTACATAATTCGGAGGTCAAATATGGACTTTGATTCTATCAGAATCAATGAACCTTGGCTACTGGTACTCAAGGGTGTCACAGGTGATGCTACGGAGACCATGTATTCACCTGGTTTAGCAAAAGCTTGGCAACAAAAGCTAGTTCACCCCCAAACCGCCATTGTCGGTGTAGCACCCCAGGAATGGAAAGGGAAGAAGTGGACAGAAGCCGACGTTAAAGCCCATATCCGTAAAGGAACGGGGATTAAGTCCGATGAAGAATGGGCGGCTTTAGGTTTAGAAGAGTCGATTTTCTTCAAACCGGGAGACGTTAACGATTCTAGCAGTTATCCAGACCTCAAAGCGTTTCTGCAAAAACTCGATGAGGAACGGCAAACCGAAGGGCGACGGCTTTTCATACTGTCACTCCCCCCCCAGCTATTAAAAACAGTCATTCTCAATTTAGCTGAAAACGGGATGCTTGATGACCCAGATAAAAACATTGTTTTTATCGACAAGCCGTTCGGGGCAAGCTATCAGGGGGCGCTGGAACTCAAGGAACTCCTTGAAAGTGAATTGATTCCCGCTGTTGCCTAGTTTTAACAGTTAGCCAGGGCGAACCATGACCGGATTAAATTTCTATTTTAACCAAGAAATATCTGCGGTCATGCTTCGCCCCTACAAATCTCAAAAATAAGAGGGTTCTATGAAACTGAAATCTCAACAGGTTTATGTGGCTGACCACTCATTAGCAAAGATGATGAGCCGTCTCCTGTTGACCCTGCACCTCAACCCATTTTTCCGGGCTATTCTCAGCCGAGATTGGGTTGCCAGTATCCAAATTATCTATACCGAAACAGTCGGTTTTGAAGGCCGAGAATACTTCCTCAGCGTCGGAAGCCATCAGGACATGGCCCAGCACGTCGCGAATTGGTTGAGTTTGGTATTAATGGATGCTCCTTCGCCTAATAACCTGACCAAAGAAGCCATTACCGAACGTCAAGTTGAAGCCCTATCAAAATGCCAAATTGCTTCCGCAGTTCGCGCCCAATATGGTAAGGGTTTTATCGCCGGTCAGCCGGTTCCTGGTTTCTTAGAAGAGGCAGGAGAGCAATACCGGACAGAGACGTTTTTCGCGGCCAAGGTATTCTCAAATACCGAAAAATGGTTTGGTGTTCCTATCTACCTAATGTCCGGTAAACGGGTAGGTCAAACCAAGCAAACCAAGGTAGTCATCGAGTTCCACTCTTTGAGTCCATTGGGGTCTACCAAAATCACTTTTGATGTGGTGAAAAATAAGGTGGAAATGCCCTTTATTCTCAAGACTCCTGGTGCGGGCTTTGAGCTTGAATCGGTCTTAGGCGGGATTAATTTAGAGCCTAGCGTCGATGGACACACTCGTTTGTTGCTTGATGCTATGCGCGGCGATAAGTCTTTGGCTTCTTCGCCTGATTTTGGGGTAGAAACGTGGCGGCTGATTACCCCCATTGTTGAGGCTTGGAAACGGGACACTTTTAGCCCTATTTCCCAGTATGAAGCTGGCGGGGAATTGCCCGCAGAGGCTCTTGCTCTAATTCGTAACGACGGGCGCGAGTGGTTCATTTAAGTAAGTAAAATGCCAAGATTTTTCTTGGCATTTTCTTATTATTTTTTACGAGTATAACAGAACAAATGAATATTTTATCTAACCCAGAAAATGCCTCATTAAAAGATTTTTCCAATCAATTGCTAATTCGCTTTAATGCAACTAGCAATGAAACTCGTATCTGGCTAATCCAGCTATATCAATCATACCTGGAAAGTCCCCAACCATTCACTATTTTATGTATTGATAATTGTTCAATAAGTCAGGGCGCTTACCGGGCGGATATTGGGGCTGATTTGAGGGATGAATTGCCCGATCGCCTCCTAGACCAATTCCTGCAAAATATCTTTTATTGCAATAGCAATTGTAGCAATATTGAGGAGGTCAATCAAGAACTGAAATGTATTATCCAACAATTAAAACAAGAAAGAAATTTACTGACTTAGAAACCGGGTTTCTTTTTTGCATCCCACAGATAACTCCTGATATTCACAAAAGAAACCCGGTTTCTTTCTCCCAACAGCCACCCCAGAACCCCAGAAACCGGGTTTCTTTCTCGCATTTCACAGATAACTCTTGATATTCACAACAGAAACCCGGTTTCTTTGATGCTTGGGAAAAAGCGATCGCCCCAAACCCCCGTAAAAAGGGGGGATTTTTAGAATTTTGCCATTTATTGTTTACTAATTGTCCAAAATGGGGTTCTTTGGGTGGGTTCTAGGATGACATTTTGGAGATTTTTTTGGGCAAAGATATATGCTTTTCCTTGCCAAAGTGGGATAAATGGGATGTCTTGGGCGAGGATTTGTTGGATTTCGCTGAAGATTTGTTGCCGTTTTTCGGGGTTTTGTTCTTGACGTTGTTGGGCAATGAGTTCATTGACCCGATCGCTGTAATAAAACGAGCCCCAAAGTTGACTTTCTCCCGATTCACAGCCGGTGGTGGCTGACCCTTTGCTGCAAGATAAAAAGGGTTGAATGTAGTTATCTGGATCTAAAAAGTCTGGACTCCAATCGAGGATGAACATCGGATATACTCCTTTGTCCAAATTGTTGTAAGCGGTAGCAGATTCTACGCTTTTCAGTTCAATGGCGATCGCGCCACCTAATTCCTGTTCGGCAAAAGCTTTGATCGTCATTGCCACATCGCCATTACTTTTCAGATTTGACCGATACCAAATTTCTAATTTCAGAGGATTTTGGGCAGAATATCCCGCTTTTTCTAAGGCTGCTTTTACTTTGGCAATGTCCCCATCCCCATATTTTTCTTGAAAAACCGGCTGATAAAATTCCGTTAGGGTGGTGGGAATTAAGCTGTAAAGCGGTTCGATTTGGCCGCGAAATACTCGATTTTGAAATAGTGGCCGGTTAATTAAAGAAGCGATCGCTTGTCTGACTTCTAGTTTAGCTAATGACGCATTTTTCTGATTCATGGTTAACACATAAATCCCATTGCTGCGACCAGAAATTACCTGCCAACCTTTACTCGCGGCTTGGGATTCTAAGTTAGCAATTTGATCTAAGTCTAAAGTGCCGTAAGTCAGGTCGATCGCCCCGGTAAGAAAAGCGTTGTAAACATTGGCTGTACTAGAAAACTGCTGAATATCAACCCCTTGATTAACGGGTTTTTCGCCCCAATAATCTGGATTAGCTTCTAATTTAATTGAATCGGTTCCATAGCTGGCTAATTTATAGGGTCCAGTGCCAATAAAACTGTCTGATTTAAATTTACCTTGGCCAATTTCATAAGCCTGGGGCGATACCGCACAAAGTCCGGGAAATGTTAACAAAGCAGTAAAGGCCGCAAAGGGTTTTTTCAAGGTAATCGTAAGCTCATTTTCCCCCGTGGCTGCAACGGATTCCATGATTCCTGATAATAAAGAACTGGGCGATCCGCCATTTTCCGCAAAGCGTCGCAGGGAAAAGGCCATTGCTTCAGCGTTGAAGGCTGTACCGTCGTGGAATTTGACCCCTTGGCGAATGGGAATGGTGTAAGTTTTCCCGTCTGGGCTAATTTTCGGCAGTTCGGTGGCTAGTTGGGGGATAATTTCTGTGGTGCCGGTTTTGTAGGTGTAAAGCCGATCGCCCATATTATATAGGAAGGTTCCAGAGGCAATTTCATAGGCATCTGCTGGATCTATGGTGCGAAGTTTCTCCGTGGTGCCGATGGTAATGCGATTGGGGTCAGTGGTGCGGCTTTGTGGTTGGGGTTGACCGCAGCTAACCACCAGGAAACAGCAGATCGAGAATAGTCCGATAAATTTTAGCCACTTTAGCCACTTTAGCCCCTTTAGCCCCTTTAGCCAAAAGTGCGATTCGCTTTCGCGTCCGCCCTTGCGGAATCGCAGCGCCCCCCGTAAGGCTTTTCGGGGAATTTCGATTAAGGGAAATAGTATTTTTTGGTACATAAGGTTTCGAGTTAAGCAACCCGGATTTTTGGGCTCAAACAACATTTTGGTTTGTGCTAAGTTTAATTCTAAAGTCGAAATCTTACGATATTGCCTAAGTTGTTGGCTTATGGCTAATTGGTAATATCCTGGGGCAGAGGGGCCGCCAATCGAGCAGAGGAGCTTCTGGAGCAGAGGCGAAAAAGAACACCCCTGCACCCCTGCACCCCTTCCGGTTCTCCGTTCCCTGTTCCCTGTTCCCTGTTCCCTGTTCCCTGTTCCCCAACCAACAACCAAAGAATCCCTACCCAACAACCAACAAACAACAAACAACAATTATGAAACGTCGTTCTTTTTTAGGCTGGATGGGAGTAGGTGCGATCGCGAGTTCTTTGCCGGTAGCGATCGCCGCTTGTTCACAAACTTCTGAGTCCGGATCCACGGACAATACATCTGCTGGCAACGCCGCTGCACCTCCAGCCCCAGAAACCGTGGCCACCGCTGATGAGTTTGTGGCAGTGGGGTCAGTGGCGGAATTGGATCAAAAAGGTTTCTTATTGAATAAGGTTGCGGACACCGAGGTGATTGTGGTCCGTAACCCACAAAGCACCGAAACTTTAGTCGCCCTGAATGCTTCATGCACTCACAATGGCTGCAAAGTGGAATGGAAAGGTGAGGCTTCTGAGTTTTCCTGTCCTTGCCACGGGGCTAAATTTGCTTTAGATGGCAAAGCGACTAATGCGCCTGCGACTGAAGCATTAGCCAGTTATTCAGCCAAAATTGAAGGGACTCAGGTTTTGGTTAGCGTTGGGTAATTTTGGGTAATTTTGGCTAATTTTGGGTATGAATTGCCCGCCTGTGGTGCGTTACGGCTGGAATAGAGGTTGATTGTTTTTTCTCAAGTTACTTGCCAGCCTAACACACCCTACACCCTACACCCTGGGGAGAAGTGAAAAGTCGTAGGGGCGAATGGCCATTCGCCCGTACAAGTGAAAAGCTATGCCTAAATATCACTATTCACTATTCACTATTCACTATTCACTATTCACTATTCACTCTTCCCTACACCCTACACCCTACACCCTCCGTATGGTGCGTTACGGCTGGAATAGAGGTTAATTGTTTATGTCAAAGTTAATCGCCAGCCTAACACACCCTACACCCTACACCCTACACCCTCCGTATGGTGCGTTACGGCTGGAATAGAGGTTAATTGTTTATGTCAAAGTTAATCGCCAGCCTAACACACCCTACATTTTGCTACTTCAACCAAACACCACTGGACGACATTGGCTTAATGTTTCATGCAAGTTGACTACATGACCGATAACCACGATCGCTGGGGAAGTAAACCCGGTAGCTTCGACTTGCTGCGCGATCGCCCCTAATGTGCCGATCAGTTCTTCTTGTTCGGGACGGGTGCCCCAACGAACCAGGGCCACGGGAGTTTCTGGACTTAAACCCGCTGCGGTTAATTCACTGACGATATAGGGCAGGTTGTGAACTCCCATATAAACGACAATGGTTTCCGAACCGTGGGCGATCGCCTGCCAATTCACTTCCGGGCGATATTTCCCTGCTGCCTCGTGACCCGTGACAAAAGTAACAGAAGAACTATAATCTCGATGAGTTAAAGGAATGCCCGCATAAGCTGGGGCGGCAATTCCTGCGGTGACTCCGGGGACGACTTCCACCGAAACACCTGCTGCTAACAAATCTTGCATTTCTTCGCCCCCACGACCAAACACAAAAGGATCGCCGCCTTTGAGTCGAACCACAATGGCGTGTTCATGGGCTTTTTCTATCAGCAATTGCGTAATTTCTTGCTGATCCATTGTATGAAATCCCCGCCGTTTGCCTGCATGAATTTGTTCGGCATTGGGATTAATCATGGCCAAAATTTGCGGGCTAACCAGGGCATCATAAACCACCACATCCGCACATTCTAAAAGGGTTTTCCCTTTGATTGTGAATAAGCCCGGATCTCCGGGACCTGCGCCCACTAAGTGTACTTTACCCAAGCATTGATTCTCATTCATAGTATTTCTGAGGTTATTCTGGATTCCTTGATGACGTTGTATGCAGTATTTTAAGGGTCAATAATGCTTAGAGATAATTGCATTTATTATCGGTATTTTTATCTAATTCAGGACTTAGGCAGCTAATCTATATGTAGGGTGGGCATTGCCCACCATATATATAGTGATTAAATTCTAGATTTGCGTAATTCCTATAATTTTAACCAATAAAAAACAATAGTTAAGCATAAGTATTGACTGGCAATTAGATTAATGTGACCTAAGTTAACGTGAGGATTACTATCATTAAACATTCAAATTTATAGGGATATGTTAGATTAAAATAAGAAGTAAAAATAAAAATAATCGCTGGAAAATTTGAAGATTATAAAATAATTAGGTGAACATAATTAATTGCACTTTTCGTTCCCCACCGTAAATCCTTGGATTCCCGCCTTCGCGGGAATGACAGCTTTTCTTCTCATGGGGTCTGTGGTGCATTTATTTCTGCCCGTAAACTTATTAGCTAAAGTAGTAGCTAAAAGATTACAATTAAAGCCAATTAATAATGCTTTAGTTTACGGCATTGCTCTAGTAATTTCGTATATTTAGTTACACTCGATCAGAAAACATGATTATAATGCATTGATTTTATTCTATGTTTGCATAAAAGTGCAGCATTATACTTGACAAAATCACTTTTTTTGTGCTTTTGATGACTTTTTGGGCAAAGAGTCATCAAAGGCGCCCTTGAGCAGCGCCTTTGAACGAAAGGTTTTTTCGGTGCGTTACGCTTCGCTAACGCACCCTACAATTTGTCCGGTTTTTTCGGTGCTACGAATCAAGTTTTTTCGGTGCGTTACGGCGTTTGCCTAACTACAACTTGTAAGGTTCGCAGACGATTGAGGGCAGCGGCTAATTCCAGGGGGCGAAATAGGGCTAAGTCCCCTTGGGGGTTGGGGGCTAAAATATCTAAGCCTTGGGTCTGAATATCGACCATGACCGCATTGAGGATTTCTGGGAGGGTTTTTTTGCCATTGATATAGTGCTGTTTGGCGTAAACCATTGCTAAGGCGATCGCCCGCAGTTGATCTCTGCTGACAATTTGTTCCACTGCCCCTAGGTCAATATCTTCGGTGCCAAAAGCTACCTCATCGATATCCCGGACTTTTAACCGGACATCCCGCTTACCCCGACTGGGATCGAGACTATTTGGGATAGGAATGCGGGGGGTAATTTGGCCAAACTGTTTGCCCCCTTCCGACTGACGACCTGTGGCGATTTCTTGGGCGACCAGTCGGGCTTTTTCCGTGACATCATCGCTTATGTAATTATCCATTGCCACTACGGTATCCGCTACATCAAAATAGTCGCCACTGCCCCCCATGACCAGAATGGTGGAAACTCCATGACCTTTGAGGAGTTGCTGGACTTTATCGATAAATGGGGTAATCGGTTCTTTGTCTTTGCTGATTAACGACTGCATCCGGCGATCGCGAATCATAAAGTTTGTGGCGGAGGTATCTTCATCGAGGAGTAATAGTTTTGTCCCCGCTTCCAGGGCTTCCATAATATTGGCCGCTTGGGAGGTACTGCCCGATGCATTGGTGGTGGAAAATTCTTTGGTGGATTGCCCTTGGGGTAGTTGATTAATAAAGGGGGAAATGTCCACACCGCATACTCCCCGACCATCTTCTGCCCGGATTTTCACGGCGGTGCGATCGGTGACGATTAATTCCCGACCATCCCCAGGGAGATGGTTATAAACCCCTAGTTCGATCGCCCGTAATAAGGTTGACTTGCCATGATATCCCCCACCAACAATTAAGGTGACACCTTGGGGAATACCCATTCCGGTGACTTTGCCCCGGTTGGGACAGTTAAACTCTACCCGCAACGTGGGGGGCGTTTTAAAGGGGATGGCATCCGGTAAAGGGCGATCGTCTACGCCACTGCGTCGGGCAAGGCAAGCCCCATCAGGGATAAAGGCAACTAAGCCCCGGCTAGATAATTGCGATCGCAGCCAGTCCGCATCTTCGACGGTTTCTACTTGTTCTCGGATGGTTTCCGCATTCAATTTTGCATAAATTAAGGCGTTTTGCACGATATGAGGGATATCCTCACAGAGAATTTCTGCCGCTTGACGCCCCAAAATGGTTCTACCTCTGGCGGGCAGTCCCACCACAAACCGCAGTTCTATCCATTCAGGGGAGATTAAACAGGAGGTGCGATCGAGCACTTCTTGCCCCAACCGGGCTAGGGAAATTTGGCCACTTTTACCACTGCCGCGATGCATTGACATTTTTTGGGCCCAACGAGCAAATTCGCGGGTCAGGTAATCTCGCAGGGCAACTTCTCGACTCTTACTTTGATACAGTTCGGGGGGAAAACCAGCGATATCCTGACTCACCTGTACCCGTAACTTACTGGGCGCCGCAAACGGATCTCCCTGAACATAATCTATATGTAGAGTAAAATCGGGAAACTCATATCGACCTTGAATATCTTTGTAAGCTTTATAGTTGCGATTATCAAGTTTAAGTAATTGCTGGTAGAGGCTTTGATAGTTGTCCATTTTCCAAGACTGAAAAAATCACTGCTGTCTATTCTATGAGAGCATATTCGTTTTGCAGAGAAAAGAACCAACAACAAAGAACCAACAACCAACAACAAAGAACAAAATTGCCGATTTTGTTACAAAATGTTAAGGATACTAGGCTCAACCTAGTGCAAATTACAATTGTTTTCCTTTTCAAAATTACCTTTTACCGCTAATGACCGTCACTGCTGAGACTGAAATTAATCTTTTAAACTTACCGGCGAAAACCTGGACTTGGCGCGGTTGGGATATTTGCTATCAACAGATGGGGTCGTCCGGCCCTGGGGTAGTCTTAGTCCACGGATTCGGCGCCTCCTGGGGACATTGGCGGAAAAATATCCCCGCCCTGGCAAGTCACTGCCGAGTGTATGCCATTGATTTGATTGGTTTTGGGGGTTCGGCTAAACCCACTCCAGGAGTGGAAATTGCTTATACCTTTGAAACTTGGGCCGATCAAATTGCGGATTTTTGCCGGGAAGTCGTTGGTGGTTCGGCCTTTCTGGTGGGGAATTCTATCGGTTGTGTGGCCGTAATGCAAGCGGCAGTATCCCATCCCGAAATTGCCCGGAAAGTGGCTTTACTCAATTGTTCCTTGCGGTTACTCCATGACCGAAAACGGGCGGAAATGCCTTGGTATCGCCGCGTTGGGGCTCCCATTGCCCAAAAAATTCTCAATGTTAAATGGGTGGCGCAGTTATTTTTTCGGCAGCTTGCGACCAGGGAAACAGTGCGAAAAGTTCTCCGGCAGGCTTATAAGCGATCGGAAGCTGTCACCGATGAACTGATCGATCTGTTGATGAAACCTGCGGCTGACCCTGGGGCGGTGGATGTGTTTGTGGCTTTTACTAGCTATTCCCAAGGCCCATTACCAGAAGATTTATTGCCAATTTTGCCTTGTCCCGCGTTGGTAATTTGGGGGATTGATGACCCTTGGGAACCGATCGCATTAGGAAAGCAGTTTGTTAAGTTCCGTACCGTAGAAAAGTTTATTGCCTTGGCAGGGGTAGGTCATTGTCCTCAAGATGAGGCCCCGGAATTGGTTAATCCCATTTTGCAAGAATGGATTTTACATAGTTCTCTTAGTCAGTAGATTGATTGTAGACATTCAGAATAGACAGCACTTGTCAGAGTTATGAAGTACAAAAAAACCCTGTCATTCCCGCGCAGGCGGGAATCCAGAAAACCTCTGTAGTTATGAAGTACAAAAAAACCCTGTCATTCCCGCGCAGGCGGGAATCCACAAAACCTCTGTAATCCCGATAATAACCGCTATATTCTTTTTCAACCGATCGCGTTTTATCTGCGATCGGTTTTTTTGATTCATGGAAATTTAAATTATACCAAGTAGTCAGGTAGGGTGCGTTAGGCGGTCAGAAACCAATTGATAATCAACAAGAATTATAGGTATTTGACCGCCGTAACGCACCTGATTATTTACGTCAAAGAGGAATGAGGAATATAGAACAAATAGACAAACTAAGCGGGAGAATTACTATCAGGATCGATTCCGGCTTCTCGGAGTAGCTGTCCTAACCGTTTAGCCCGTTCGATCGCCATCTCCTTTTCCTGACGTTCTTGTTGCAGTTGTTCCTCAGCAATAGCTGCCCGATTTTCGGCGGCAACTAACTGTTGTTGAACTTGGATATAATCCGCAAAAGGTTGACCATCTGGACGATATAATATTAATGTATCTGATGTAAGTTCAAAGCGAATTCCCAGACGCGGGGAAACCCAGCCATTAATTTCATCAATCACATCCAGCCATTCTTCAGAACGCAGCCATCCAGTTAAATGGTTGCTGTCTGGGTCATAGAGATAATATTCTTCTACCCCATAGCGGTTGTAAAAGAATAATTTGCGGTTCATTTCTTTGGCCGTATTGCCCGGAGACAAAATTTCAAATACCACTTGAGGGCTGATATTATTGTCTTTCCACTGCTGATAAGAACCACGGTCTTTTTTCTCTACTCCAAAAACTATCATTACATCGGGGGCTTGGCGTAGTTTATTATTCCCTTCTACCGGATACCAAAGTAAGTCTCCGGCCACAAAAACATCAGGGCGATCGGCAAATAACCAGGCTAAATTATACTGAATTACTGTCAGCCAACGAAATTGAATGGTATTATCGGCGATCGGTTGTCCGTCACTATCAGGATAAATGATTTCCGCATCGGTTTGGGTATCGGTTTGGGGCTGTAATTGTGTGACCATATTATTACCTACCAAATTTTCACCATAAATTATTTTTTACCATATATTAATCATTTTAGCTATTTTTTTATTTTTTTGTTAAAATTTATTAAAAGTTTAGATTAACAATAAGATTTGTTTTAATGTAACATAAAAACAAAAAATGTAAAAAAATCACCGCATAAACCTAGATACACGGTGATATTTCATCATTTTTATTTTACGCCGGATATTTATAGTACACAGATAACTGTGTAATGTTATAATGTAATGTTAACTAAACCAAGTATTTTTTAGATTACCCATGATTGGACACTTATTAGATGATCGCTATCAAATCACCCAAGAATTAGCCCAAGGTGGTTTTGGCAAAACCTATCTTGCCCAAGATACTAAGCTACCGGGACATCCTAATTGTTTGGTTAAGCAACTTTATCCCCAAAAAGGAGATCCAGCGTCTTTACAAAAGGCTTTTGAATTGTTTGAAAGGGAGGCAAAAGCTTTACAAAATTTGGGGCAAAAGTGCGATTGCATTCCTAGGTTATTAGCGTATTTACAGGAAAATGGGGAATTTTATCTGGTTCAAGACTATATTCAGGGACATACTTTGTTACATAAACTATTGCCTGGTCAGCCTTGGCAGGAAGACAAAGTAATTCAACTGTTAATCGATATTCTGGAACCCCTGGAAGTTGTGCATCAACACAAGGTAATTCATCGGGATATTAACCCCAATAATATTATGCTCCGAACGGTAGATAGTCGCTTATTTTTGATTGACTTTGGGGCTGTTAAAGAAGTGGTGACTCAGGGGAGTAATCCCACGAGTGTCATTTATACTCCTGGTTATGCCCCACCGGAACAATTAATCGGAAAACCAGAGTTAAGCAGTGATATTTATGCGGTGGGAATTATTGCTATTCAAGCTTTAACGGGGATTAGTTACTCAGAATTAAAGCAATTACCAACCGATAGCAATAATGAATTAGTCTGGCAAAATCAGGCAAAATTCAGCCCAGCTTTGGGTTATATTTTAGAGAAGATGGTGCGGTTTAATCATCAAGAACGCTATGCCACAGCCAAGGAAGCATTAACCGCAGTCAAAGGTTTGTTAGAACCAGCAATAACAACGCAACCATCACCACTGCCCCCACCCCCACCAAAACGCCCTTGGGGATTAATTTTATTGGGGATATTGGGCATATCAGTAGGAGTTGGGGCAGGGTTATTTTTAATTATGAATAAATCCGGGCAAAAATTACCGTTAAATGGGGTAGCAATTGAGGGCATTTTGGCTGAAGGCGATCGCACTTACATGGACTTAGCCCAAAACATCAATACCTATGCAGACTATTACTTGATTGCCGGGAAACAAGGGCAAACCGTCACCATTGAAATGACCAGCAATCAAATCGACCCTTATCTGGTATTGCGCGATCGCCAGGGCAAAGAATTAGCCTTCAATGATGATATTTCTACCCAAGATTCTAACGCCAAAATTGAGATAACTTTACCGGAAGATGGGAACTATACGGTAATTGCGCGATCGGCTGAATCCGGCGAATCTGGAAATTACCGGATCTCGGCTGTAGGTGACTAATAGCTGCGGATAACACCAACTGTCATTCCCGCGAACGACATCATCCGCTTTATCCGTTGTGTGTGGTGCGTCTAGGCTGGAATAAAGGTTATTTGTTTTTGCCTTAAGCTTCCGCGAACGACACCCTACGTCTACGTCATTCTCTGTCATTCCCGCGAATGCGGGAATCCACTTTTTTTTACCACAGAGACACAGAGGACACAAAGACAGTTGTTAGCTTATCCGTTATGTGTGGTGCGTCTAGGCTTAAGTTGCCGCGAACAACACCCTAGGTCTGAACTGATAAAGTAATACAAGGATTTAGCAGGTCTTACTATGAAAATTAAACCTCTGGTGGCAGTATCGATCGCCTGTTTGTTAACTGCCTCTTGTAGCCAACAGGCATTCTCTAATAAATCCACCGCCCAAAAGACATATCCTAGTGCTAATGTACGGTTTACCTGTCTCGAAGGCTATGACAAAGAGGCGGACAAGCGGTTGCCCACCACTTATGCCTTTACCGGAGGGCAAAAACGGGCAATTATTCGCTGGTCAACGGAATACTTTAGCGGGTCAGATTGGGATCCAAAATCTCGTTGCGAGGAAGTTTCTCCTCGTTTCCAGATGGCTTACGACAATAAAAACCTGAATTTCATCACCAACGGAACGATGAACAATCAGCCCGTGATTTGTACGGCATTGGAAGATGGTGGGCCATGCGCCGATTTACTGATTACTTTGCGACCCACAGACAATGGGTTGGAACTTGCCACAGAACTGGGGCAAGTTTTGAACGGTCGGTCTACGGGGCCAATGCGTCATAGTTCGGGAAATTCGCAAGTTTATATCCAGGTTGATATTGACGAGTTTATCCGCAATGCCCCGGTTGAGTAAACGGTTCTGTCATTCCCGCGTTTTTCTCTGTCATTCCCGCGAATGCGGGAATCCACTTTTTTTACCACAGAGACACAGAGGACACGAAGGAAGTCATCAACCCATCCGCTACCAACATACACATATATATATACAGATCATGCATCGCCATTCTTTATCCCTAATTACATCCCTAACTAGCTTGGGCTTATGGCTAATTCCCGCATCAGCCCTATATCTCGGTGGTTGTTCCTCCCCAACCGCAACAGTGACTAATCAGGTTTATACCCCGGAACAGCTACAACAAATCGCCCGTTCCATCGCCGTGAAGGTGTTGAGTGGCGATAACCGAGGGTCGGGAACCTTGATTAGTCGCCGAGGAGATGGCCAAAATCAGGTCTATACGGTGTTGACCAATAGCCATGTAGTCACCCCCGGACAGCCCTACCGCATTGAAACCCCGGATGGGCAAGTTTATCCGGCAGAGTTGAAGGGTGGGGCGTTGGTGGAGAATTTTGCCGGGAAAGATGCGGCTTTGTTGGAGTTTCGCAGTAGCAACGACTACCCGGTGGCAACTCAGACCGGGAATAGTCCCACGGTGGGGGATAAGGTGTTGGCGGCTGGGTTTCCTTATGATGGGGATGGGCTGGTTTTTGCCCCAGGGATCGTGGAGTTATTGTCGGATCCGGCTTTGCAGGGGGGATATCAAGTTGGCTATAGCAGCGAAATTCAGCAGGGGATGAGTGGTGGCCCGGTGTTGAGTAGTCAAGGTGAGTTGGTGGCAATTAATGGCATGGCTGCTTTTCCCATTTTGCAGCAGGCATATACTTATATGGACGGTTCCCGGCCCGATGATGGCTTGCGGCAACAGATGAATCGCTTGAGTTGGGGGGTTCCGGTGGCTGCCCTAATTCCTCCTAGTCCCAATACGGAACAAAAACCCCCTCTGACTGGGTTAGCGGCAGAGGTGGATGAGATAGCAGCTAAAATTACCGTCCGCATTGAAGCGGAAACAGGCAATGGGTCGGGAGTGATTATTGCCCAAAATGGCACTACCTATTATGTCGCTACTGCTACCCATGTGGTGCCACAAAAAGCCAAGTATCAGGTAGTCACCCCCGACGGCAAACGCTACCCGGTGAACTATAGCAATGTCACCTTATTTCCGGGAGTAGACTTGGCAGTGTTGCAGTTTAGCAGCCAGCAAACCTATCCCGTCGCAACTCTGGCTGAGTATAAGTTAGAAGTAGATGAACAGCAGTGGGTGTTTCTCTCAGGATGGCCCGGAGTGCAACCGGGCAACCCCTTTCAGCGAGAATTTACTGCGGGACTGGCTTTTAGTGAGTTTGCAGGGTCGGTTGTTGTTCAAAATTCTTCTTCCTTAGCCAATGGTTATGAGTTGGTGTACACCAATTTGAGTAAAAAAGGTATGAGTGGTGGACCGGTATTGGATACCCAGGGGCGAGTGATTGGGATTCACACTGCGGCTGAGGGAGATGACTTATACGAGGTAGAGTTGGGCTATAGTTTGGGAGTACCCATTAGAACTTTGATCGGTTTGGCGTCTCAGGCAGGGATTGAATCAGAATGGTTGAAAGTAGAAACTGTTCCGCCACGGAAATTAACTGAACAAGAAGAGAAAGATTCTTTGATTGCCACCGTATTGACTTTGGAAAAACCTTCTGCAACTGGTAGTTATGAAAATTGGGTAAACTATGGCAACCAGTTGTGGCGGGTGAGTTTCAATGAACTAGCGGTTAAAGCTTTTGACCAAGCGATTAAGATTAAGCCGAAGTCATATCCCGCTTGGTATGGAAAAGGGTTAGCCCTGAAAGAGGAGGAAAGATACCGAGAAGCTATTGCCGCTTTCGATCAAGTTATTCAAATTCAATCTAATATCTCCGAAGCATGGCGAGAACGGGGAGAAGCTTTTGCCCGGTTAAAGGACTATCCTCAAGCCCTGGCATCTATTGATGCAGCCATTAAGCATAGTCGGCAACCGGATTTTAAGCTTTCTGGGCTGCGCGGCGATTGGCTGAGTGAATTAAAACGCTATCCAGAAGCAGTTGATGCCTACAGTGAAGCGATAAAAATTAAACCTCATTTGTTTGCCTACTACAACCGGGGAAATGCCTGGAGTAACCGAGAAAACTATGAAAAAGCGATCGCTGACTACACCCAAGCCATCAACCTTGACCCTGAACTTGCCGCAGCCTACAGCAACCGGGGACTTGCCTGGAGTAACCTCAAAGACTATCAAAAAGCGATCACCGACTATACCCAAGCCATCAACCTTGACCCAAAACTTGCCGCAGCCTACAGCAACCGAGGAATTGCCTGGGCTGACCTAAAAGATTATGAAAAAGCGATCGCTGACTACAACCAAGCCATCAACCTTGACCCTAAATATGCCGCAGCCTACAACAACCGGGGAAATGCCTGGTACGAACTGAAAGAGTATGAAAAAGCGATCGCTGACTACACCCAAGCGATCAACCTTGACCCTAAAGATGCCCTAGCCTACAACAACCGGGGAATTGCCTGGGCTAACCTAAAAGAGTATGAAAAAGCGATCGCTGACTACACCCAAGCGATCAACCTTGACCCTAAAGATGCCCTAGCCTACAACAACCGGGGAATTGCCTGGAGAAATCGAAAAGAGTATGAAAAAGCGATCGCTGACTTCACTCAAGCGATCAACCTTGACCCTAAAGATGCCGCAGCCTACGGCAACCGGGGAATTGCCTATATTTATTTAGGAGATAAAGAAACAGCGATTGAAGATATGAAAAAAGCTGAACAACTATTTTGTCAGCAAGGCGATCCTAAATGTGAATTAGCGCGAGATGCTCTCAAACTGCTTGACAAGTAGTTTGGGGTGAACCTTTGTGTTCTTTGTGTCTTTGTGGTTCAATTCTCTATTTTTTTTACCACAGAACTCTGTCGGACATGGGGATAAATAGGTGAACATAATTAATTGCACTTTTCGTTCTCCACCGATAGGCTTTGGATTCCCGCCTTCGCGGGAATGACAGTTTTTCTAATGAACCTTTGTGTTCTTTATGTCTTTGTGGTTCAATTCTCTATTTTTTTTACCACAAAGGCACAGAGGACACGAAGGAAGAAATAGGTGAACATAATTAATTGCACTTTTCGTTCTCCACCGATAGGCTTTGGATTCCCGCCTTCGCGGGAATGACAGTTTTTCTAATGAACCTTTGTGTTCTTTGTGTCTTTGTGGTTCAATTCTCTATTTTTGTTTACCACAGAACTCTGTCGGACATGGGGATAAATAGGTGAACATAATTAATT
>NZ_LIUQ01000018.1 GCF_001276715.1 Planktothricoides sp. SR001
TTCCAAAATGAGAATTGCTGCCAAATTTATCTTAGGCTTGTTAAAAACATCAACTCATGGTATAATAGTAAATTATCACTTTAGCTGAAATTTTACAAAACTCAATTATTTTTTAGCAAAAGTAAAGAAAATCAAAGATTGTTTGAGTATTTATAACTTCCTAATATTGTCAGCGATCGGTATCAATATCAACGGTGATACTGGTCACTTTTTTGTTTGATAGTAATCACCTATTCCGGTGACAAGTATCACTGCGATCGCGCCATGAATTTTGGATAATAAACACAGAGAGTCTCGGAGGGAGAGACAAATGAAATCCATTATTCTTCATACCGCAACTTGTTTGATTGCTTTAACCTTCATTACCCCAGTTAGAGCCGAAAATCCTCAACATCTTCAACAGCTTTTACAAACTAATTTATGTCGAGGCTGCGATTTAAGCGGCGCAGACTTGCAAGGCGCTCATTTAATTGGGGCGGATTTAAGAGAAGCCAATTTAAGCGGAGCCAACTTAAAAGAAGCGAACTTAGAGGGAGCCGATTTATCCGGATCTAACCTAGAAAATGCCAATCTCACTGCAACTTTCTTCAACAACGCAGAATTGGCTAATGCTAACTTACAAGGGGCAGACTTAACCAATAGTAATTTTGCTTTTGCTCATCTTTCTGGGGCTGACCTGACAGAAGCTACATTCTTGAATACGGAATTGTTAGGCGCCGATTTAACCGAAGCCAAATTACCGACGAATGTTTTAGTCCACAATAGCGAACCCTGAGCGGGATTTGTCGGCAGCATGAAGCGATCGCAGCATAAATTTTTGCCGGAAATTTCACTCTGGCACGGCATTCAGAAACCGGGTTTTTTAATCAAAGTTGTGGTTCAAATCTACAAATTGTCGCCGAAACCCGGTTTCTTAGATTCACCTAAATCCGGCAGGCATCAAAGAAAATCACATAAAATCAAAGCGGGTCAGAAAATCTTCATTTTCTACCCGCTTTTTTCGCTGAATATTGCTTGCTGAATATTGCTTGCTGAATATTGCTCGCTGATATTGTTTACTTTTCAGAACTTTTCTACAAATATTCCTCAACTCCCCATCAAGTTCTTCAAAGAAGCTAATCCTTTTTTCACCCGACGAGAAACGGTGACGGCACTGATCCCCATCTTTTCTGCGGTTTCTTTTTGAGTCAGATCGTGCAAAAAGACAAACTCTAACACCTTGCGCGTGCCTTCTTCTAAACGAGCGAGAGCCTGTTGTAGGCGAATTTGGTCTTCTTGGGCTAACTGAAAACTCCGATAGCCATGATCGGGAACCGTTTCGCCTAAAGAGGTTTGGTCTTCATCATAACTCTGGACTGGAGCATCCAAACTTAACGGGGATTGATTCTGATAGGCAAGTTTAATTTCCAGCCATTCAGCTACAGGAATTTCTAGTTTTTCGGCAATCTCGGCATCCGTAGGTTGTCGCTTGAGTTGCAGTTGTAGTTGCGCGATCGCCTTCTTGGATTGACTTTGTAATGCCAGCCAATGTCTAGGAATTCTGACTGAGGGACTCTTATCCCTTAGATAATGTTGAATTTCACCGCGAATGTAGGGAATGGCAAAAGAACTGAAGGCACTTCCCTTGGACATATCAAACCGCTCAATCGCTCGAATCAACCCCAAGCATCCCACTTGCAGTAAGTCTTCATAGCTTTCTGAGCATTGATGGATCCAGTGATAGACTTCTCTTTTTACCAGACCAATATTCAGTTGCACAATCTGATTGCGAATTTTCGTGCATGGTGAGGTTTGGTACTGCCGCAACAGTCCCATGCTCTCACTTTTTAGTTCTTTGGTGGCTGTTGTGGTCATAATGACACCCGTTTTGGCATAGCCCCTATACAACAAATTTGACATTTTGACAGATTGCCAGCTTTCTCACTTTGCCAGCTTCACTCAATTTTCTCAGATCAAGACCAATATGTCTGTATGGCTGAGAACCCTAGCTTTTTTACTAGATTTTTTTGATACTTAAAACATAATCCTTAATTAGGATTTTAACATTTTGTACCAAAAGTGTAAATAGGTGTTTATTGTGCTAGGATAAGTCAAGGATTATTTGCTGGGCATTATATGGCGATTGGGAAAAATTAGCAAGGTAAATTTTTTTGAGTTTTCTTGATTTTTCTCGATGATATTTTTTGGCCAAAAAATATCGTTTATGTAGTCTAGCCCTTGCAAATGCTTAACAAGCGGAGATTTTAAGCCTAGATTCACTGACGACTAGATTTTTTATGGTTACTTCCAGTCTTAACTTTTATCTTAACATTTCTTAACAATTAGCGGGCAATTTCGGTCATCATTTCTGAATTTAACTTGAGCAAGGATTGTGAATCTTAATCAAATCGCTTCAGAATACTGGGAATGGGAAGCCCCGAAGCATCGGCAGGGGGAAAGCCTGGAGAACGCAACATTTGCGGATGTGGAGGTTGAAGGGAGGAATTGGGATGTCAATTGCTGCGGGTGATGCTAAGGTGATGCTAAATTAGCAGCAGAGTCAATGGAGCGATCGCGCTTTGAAGAGCGTGAATTGCTCTTTGTTATGAAATGATTGGAACTGGGGCAAGGATCGTGAGCCAAACAGAAAAACCAACGATACAGTCGTTACAAACCGAGGTCACGCATTTAAACCAAGAGTTGCAAATGCGCGATCAACTGGTACAACAACTCTCGCAGGAGTTGTTTCGCTTAGTCAAGGGCAAAAGTGAAATTATTCCCCACCCGCAAGCCGATCAAGATTGCCAAGCTCAGGTAAAAAGATTGCGGGAACAACTCCAAGGGGTTGAAGAGCAAGTGCAATTTTACCAAGAGCAGATCGCCGGTCGCGATCGCGAAATTGTCGAATTGCGCCAGTCTGTAGAAGAACTCACCGATCGCTCTCGGATGCTGGAACAAGTCGTCCAACAACTGCCGGATATTTATCGCCAGAAGTTTGCCGAGCGCATGGCGCCTGTCAAAGAGAAAGTCGAAATGCTGCAACGGGAAAACCAAAAACTCCATGCTGAACTGCAAAGCGTCAGCTATCGTTTGGCGGTTAGATCCCGTCGCCAGTCTGGACGGTTGGATTTACCCAGTTTTTCTGAGGGTAGCGGCAGTGTCAGTCTGCCTTCATTGGGCAATCCCTCCTTGGGGAATGCCTAATTTTGGTATTATGCGGGAATAATTTTCCGGCTGGGGGTCTAGAAACCTAGGCAACTGGGTTTCTAGCACCTACCCGGACTCGTCGCGCCTATGGCACCTTGTTTTCTGGCTCAATTTTTTTGGGTTAAATTTTTTTGGTTAAATTTTTTTGGTTAAATTTTGGTTGGATTTGATTGGTTTTTCCAGACCGCCACAATTCTCTGGGTTAAACCTGATGAAACTTTTCCCCGATCCTACTCAGTATTTCCCTTAAACCAGGCTCTTGGTCTGTCATTTCATCAAATAATTACAGATTATTTAAATGTAATTTAAATAATCACAGGTTGTTAATTATTTTTATCCAGAAATTAATGATTTTAATTGACACTATGACCCGATTTACGTCAATATAAGAGGTAATAGTAAAGGTTTGTAAAGGCTGTGTTGAATGTCGTCTGAGTTAATTTCACTAGAAACCATACAAGAAATAGCACATCAATACGGCTACTGGACAGTTTTTCTGGGAATTATGCTGGAAAATGCCGGAATTCCCCTGCCAGGTGAAACCATCACCCTGGTAGGCGGTTTTCTGGCGGGAAGCGGAGAACTTAATTACTGGTTCGTGCTGGGATGTGCGATCGCTGGCGCAGTGCTAGGAGATAACGTTGGCTACTGGATTGGCAAAAAAGGTGGCTGGCCCTTACTCATAGTTCTCGGTCGAGTTTTTCGCATTACCGAAGCGCAACTCCTAGAAGTCAAAGACCAGTTTAGCCAAAATGCTGCCAGGGCTGTTTTTTTGGGCAGATTTATTGCCCTATTGCGTATCTTTGCCGGACCGATGGCGGGCATCGCTCAAATGCCTTATCCCCAATTTTTGTTATGTAACACAGCCGGAGCAACTATATGGGCAAGTGTTATGGTGAGTTTGTCTTTTTTCGTGGGCGAACTTATTTCTTTGGAGCAATTAATCTCCTGGGTAAGCAAATTCGCTCTAGTAGCCTTGCTGCTTGTGATTGCCTGGTTGGTAGTTCCCCCTTGGTTGGAAGCTCGTAAAACTGCCAAGAATTTGGAACATTAATTAAGTCTTTTAGGGTGGCAAGAATTCTGCCTGATTTCAAATTCATTGATAATCAAACGGCTCAATACTGAAGCAACAGTTAAAAGTGTAAAACAAAAAATGCAAAACGCTATGATTTTGGCGTTTTGCATTTTTTTATGGAAAATGTTATTTATGGTGTTATTTATGCTTGTTTATGGCGATCGCCACAAATTTAAATCGGTGTCACTGCTATCTTGGAAGAGATGATTTTTTTTCTTAACTCCTGCTGACCATGAGCCAAAAACGTATTTGTATCCTCGGTGGAGGCTTTGGCGGTCTATACACTGCTCTAAGATTAAGCCAATTCCCTTGGAATTCACCGGATAAACCAGAAATTATTCTCGTTGAGCAAAACGATCGCTTTTTATTTTCGCCCTTGTTGTATGAATTGCTGACCGGGGAACTGCAAAGTTGGGAAATTGCCCCACCATTTTCTGAACTTTTGGCGGACACAACGGTGCGCTTTGTCCAAGGTGCGGTGACAAATATTGATGTGCGTTCGCGAAGCGTCTCGGAACGAGAATCGCATCTAGTGCAATTAAACGATGGCCCGGATATCAGTTGCGATCGCCTCGTCTTAGCCCTCGGTGGGGAAACCCCAATGGATCGGGTTCCGGGATGTGCTGACCATGCTATTCCCTTCCGCACCATTAATGATGCTTATCGGCTGCAAGAAAAACTCCGAGAGTTAGAAAACTCCGTTTGCGATAAAATTCGCGTTGCCATTGTTGGGAGTGGCTATAGTGGGGTTGAATTAGCCTGTAAATTGGCCGATCGCCTGGGAGAACGGGGTCGAGTTCGGTTGGTGGAAGCCTCGGATAGTATTCTGCGATCGGCTTCGGAGTTTAATCGGACTGCGGCGATGCGATCGCTGAAAGAACGGGGGATTTGGATTGACTTAGAAACCACCGTCGATCGCGTCGAAGCGGATAGCATCTCCTTAATATATAAAGAACAAATCGATAACTTGCCGGTGGATATCGTCCTCTGGACTGTGGGCACCGAAGTTTCCCCCGTGGTGCGATCGCTGCCCCTGAAGCAAAATCAACGGGGTCAAATTACCACCACTGCCACCTTACAGGCGATCGACCATCCCGATATCTTTGTCCTCGGAGACTTAGCGGACTGTCAAGATGCCAGCGAGCAACGGGTTCCCAGCACTGCCCAAGCTGCCATCCAGCAAGCGGACTATGCTGCCTGGAACATTTGGGCCTCTCTCACCGAACGTCCTTTATTACCCTTCCGGTATCAAAATTTAGGGGAAATGATGACATTGGGTTTAGACAACGCCACCCTCACCGGCTTAGGAATCAAACTCGACGGCCCAGCGGCCCATATCCTCCGCCGTCTCATCTATTTATATCGCCTCCCCACCTTAGACCATCAGCTTAAAGTTGGGTTTAACTGGATCACTCAACCACTGCGAGAAATGCTTTCTAGTTAATTCAATTGTTACTGGTTATTGGTTATTCGTTATTGGGGCAATAGTCGAACCACAAATAACCAATAAATCTGTGGCAAAATTCTGAAAAGGCGATCGCGGTTTTAAGAATTTTGCCACAGGTCTAATAAACCAACAAACAACCACCAACCACCAACAAACAACCACCAACAAACAACAAACAACCACCAACAAACAACAAATAACCATGACTAATCTCAAACCAAAAGTTATTTTTTTTGATGCCGTAGGAACGCTTTTCGGCATTCGGGGGACAGTCGGACAAATTTATGCAGAAATTGCCCAATCTTTTGGCGTAGAAGTTGCCCCCAACCTATTAGATCGAGCCTTCCGGGAAAGCTTTCGGCAAGCCCCAGCCGCAGCCTTTCCCCATGCCACTCCCAGAGAAATTCCCCGGTTAGAATTTGAATGGTGGGAAAGGGTCGCCTCCCACACCTTCCAAAAAGCCGGAGTACAATCCCAATTTCGCGACTTTAGTAAATTCTTTGCGGAACTTTACGCCTACTTTGCCACCAGCCAGCCGTGGGTACTTTATCCCGAAGTGCTGCCCACCCTGGAACGGTGCCAAAGTGCTGGCATTGAACTCGGTGTTTTATCTAATTTTGACTCGCGGCTATATGCGGTCTTAAAAGCGCTCGATTTAAATCATTTTTTCCAATCCGTCACCATTTCCACCGAAGTGGGGGCTGCCAAACCTGACCCGAAAATCTTTGCCACCGCTTTGGCAAAACATAATTGTCTGCCCCAGGAAGCTTGGCACGTCGGGGATAGTCGCCAAGACGACTATGAAGGGGCGAATGCCGTTGGTTTGCGCGGCTACTGGCTGACACGGGGTTAGGGAGCAACGCTCGACAAAACATACTACATAATGTAGTATATAAATAGTCATACTGGCAATATAATTCTTATGCCCTACGAACAACTGAAAATCTCAACGCCCAAACCTGTCTTATCTTGGGCAAATCACGAACTAGGTTCGGAAGAAACTGCAATGGCCAAAAATGTGGCCTCGTTGCCATTTGTGTTTAAGCACGTGGCGCTTATGCCCGATGTTCATTTGGGCAAAGGGGCCTTAGTAGGGTCAGTGCTGGCGACCAAAGATGCGATTATTCCCGCTGCGGTGGGGGTCGATATTGGTTGTTTCACTGGGGATACATTAGTTCCTCTCGCAGACGGCAAATCTTATTCCCTGGCGGAGTTAGCTTCCTGGGGGCGGGAGTTTGTGGTTTACTCCTGTACCAATACAGGACGAATTGTGGCCGCAAAAGCGATCGCTCGTTTGACTCGTCGCAATGCCCCATTAGTCAAAGTGGTTCTCGACAACGGTGCAGAAATCCTATGCACTCCCGACCACCAATTTATGCTGCGTGATGGCAGTTATCGAGAAGCCAAAGATTTAAATAATGGTACATCCTTAATGCCTTTTTATAGCAAAACATATCAGGATGGCTACACTTTAATTCAGCAGAATGATTCCGGTGAATACCAAGTTTTTGACAATGGAAAACGGGGAAAAAATTATCTGATTGACTACAATAACAGCGAAAAAGGAAGAGCAAAAAGCAAGGAAATTGCTAATCGGATCTACACCTGTGAAACCTGCGGCGATGAAGTGAAAACTCCCATTGGATTACATAACCATCGGCGAAAAGAACACGGGTACAACCACAAAGTCGTTGAGGTTGTTTCCCTAGAAGAACAACAAGACGTTTACTGTTTAACCGTTCCCGAATATCATAACTTTGCTCTAACTGCTGGGGTATTCGTTCATAACTGTGGTATGTGTGCGGTAAAAACTCCATTTTTCGCAGACAAACTCGAAGGCAAATTGAAAAAAATTCGCCAGGATATTGAAGCAGCAATTCCTCTGGGTTTTGATGAAAATAAGGACGTGGATAAACCGGCAAGTAATTGGCAGGGATGGCGGGATTTTAAAGACCTTCATGCTGGAGTCCAACGCTTAGAAGGAAAAGCCATGAAACAATTGGGTTCCCTCGGTGGTGGCAACCATTTTATTGAAGTCTGTTTAGATACAGATAATCAAGTTTGGTTGATGTTACATTCCGGTTCTCGGCACATTGGCAATATGTTGGCCCAATGTCATATTGATACCGCCAAAGAATTAGCCCGATTAGCAGGCGATCGCCTCCCTGACCCAGACCTGGCTTATTTTGTCTCCCAAACTCCCGAATTTGATGCCTATTGGCATGATTTACAATGGGCACAAAACTATGCCCGCAAAAATCGCGATGTAATGATGGATCGGTTCATGCGAATTGTGGAAAAACACCTCGCAGGAGGCAAACCCACTAAACCGTTATTACTGGTCAATTGTCATCACAATTACGCTGAAAAAGAAACTCATTTTGGCGAACAAGTCTATGTGACTCGCAAAGGTGCCGTGAGAGCTAGAGAAGAAGATTATGGGATTATTCCCGGTTCAATGGGAGCCAAATCTTTCATCGTCAAAGGCAAAGGTTGTGCTGATAGTTATTGCAGTTGCAGCCACGGCGCCGGTCGTTTAATGTCTAGAAATAAGGCGAAAAAAGAATTCACTGAAGCGGATTTAATTGAACAAACTCAAGGCATTGAATGTCGCAAAGACCGAGGGGTACTGGATGAAATACCTGGAGCTTACAAACCTATCGAGCAAGTGATGGAAAATCAATCAGATTTAGTGGAAATTGTGGCAACCTTGAAACAAGTGGTTTGTGTCAAAGGTTGAAGCAAATTTATCTGATTATCTGATTATCTGATTAAATGTGATTAGATTTGATTAAAAATGTGCATGAATTCCGTAGGGGCGCAAGCATTGCGCCCCTACTTTTTTTCGTCAGGATAAAACTAACATAGTAACAGCGAGTAAATCGGTTACAAATCCTCTGGATTAATGTTTAATTCTCGCAATCGTGCCTCTAAGAGTTTAACTCGTTCTTCGGCTTTTTCAGCCCGTTGGCTTTCGGCTTCAGCCCGCTGGCTTTCGGCTTCAGCCCGTTCAGCTAATTCCTGAGAAGTTAAAAACTTTTGTCCATCAGGGCGAATTAACTCAAGTCCTGACTCAGTTAATTCAAATTTAATTCCCAGTCGGGGAGAAACCCACCCAGATACGCGATCGATGACGGCTAATTTTTCCCCTTGACGCAACCAGCCAGTTAAATCCAAGCGATCGGGGTCATAGAGGTAGTATTCTTCTACTCCATAGCGATCGTAAAACTGGAATTTTTTCGCCATTTCCGATGGCCGATTTCCCGGAGATAAGATTTCAAACACTACTTGCGGGGCAATATTTTCTTCTTGCCATTGTTGATAAGAACCTCGGCGTCCTTTGGGTCGCCCAAATGCCACCATCACATCTGGGGCTTGTCTTAGCTGATTATCCCCTTCTACGGGATACCATAATAAGTCTCCCGCTACAAATACATTTTGCTCCGCAGAAAACAAAATTTCTAAGTTTTCTTTGATTAAGACAATCAGTTGGAAATGTTCTGTATTATCTGACATAGGTTGACCGTCACTATCGGGATAGATAATTTCTGGTTTGGTTGGAGATTTTAGTTCGGCTACCATAGAGCTTTACCTCCGATAATTGGCAATTTATTTTATTTTAGCATAAAAGCATTTTATTTATGATTTAATTCTATTAAATTAGTTGTATTTGATATTAAATTTTGTGAATGAAATTAACTAATAATTTATAGTGTTTAAACTTATTTTTTAAATCCTGATATTTATTTTCACAAATCAGCAACTTTATTGAGTTTTTGACCGATAGATGGGTCATAGAAGAAACCGGGTTTTTGCGACAATTTATGCTTCGTACCGAGTACGGTCGATTCGCGAATCGCCCCTACAATTAAGAAACCCGGTTTCTGGTTGGTATGAGATATGGGAATAAAGGCGATCGCGCCATTTTTTTAACTCTTCTCTGGCAGGTATCTGGCAGGTAAATGATAAACTAAAGTGAAGGTTGATGGAGGTGAAATATGGTACTGTCAACAGTCAAGTGGAGTGTAGAAGACTACCACCTGATGATTAAAACGGGGTTACTCGACGATCGCCCCGTGGAGTTATTAGCAGGAGAAATAGTTGAAATGTCCCCCGAAGGTGAAATTCATGCTTTCTTTAGTTCAGAAGCAGGAAATTATTTGACTAGAGTTTTAGGCGATAAGCCTGACGGCATAGCTGACGCTTACCGCGCTTTTGTTCGCCACGCCAAACCTATCACCCTGCCCAACGGGTCGGAACCGGAACCGGATATCACTATTGTCCAGCCCCTAGGGAGAGAGTATCTGACTCATCATCCTTATCCAGAAAATATCTTCTGGGTAATCGAATATGCTAATAGCAGTTTAGAAAAAGATGCAACAGTAAAATATCACATTTATGCAGAAGCGGGCATCCCAGAATATTGGCTGGTGAATCTACAAACTGGGGAATTAATTATTTACCGCCAACCCCGTGAACGAGAATATGGGTTTAAAATGACCTTAAAAGATGGGGAAATTTCGCCCCTGGCATTTCCTGATGTGACCATTCCCGTTGAAAAGATTATTTCAGCTTAAACGATTCAAAAACCAGGTTTTTTCAAGCAACTGGGTTTCTTTTTCATGGGACAGAAACCGGGTTTCTTTTTACTCAAAAAACCCGGTTTATTTTACTTCTTATTTTTGGCGGCATTTCTGCGGACTTGGAAGTATAAGAAAAACGCCAACCAAAATGCTATGGCACAACCGGCACTTAATAATACCGCTGATTTGCTTGCCAAGGAAATGTCTTTTTTTCTGCCAGCATTAACCCGGAACTCGACGCCAAGATCGCCCCTGCGGCAATTCCCACCCCGATCGCCTGAATATGGTCTTGTAACTGTTGGTTTTGGTCTGGCATTCAGGCGATCGCATTCTGCTTGGTCTACTTCTACCAAACCGCAAATACTAGAAATCGCCGTATCCAGCAAAACATATCCTGGTTTAAAATAGTTTAAATCCCCGCTAATTTGGGCTTGAAAAGCGATCGCCTTCTCCGAGAAACCGGGTTTATATTATAACTTTGGCATCCCAACCGAGATTTCTGTAGAAACCCGGTTTCTGTTATCCCAAGAACTGCGATCGCCTTTTTTTGGTAGGGTGTGTTAGGCGGCGCAGAAATTTTTGCTAACCACAAATAATCTTAACTTGCGCCGCAGTAACGCACCAATTGTCATATTGGTTTTAACTCATAACTTTGCTAATTCAATAACTTTATTGCTTGATAATATTGAATTAGCAACATGAATGTTATGCGTTGTAACACCCATCATCGTTATATGTCATTTGGTCATCAAAATCATAGTTATCGTCGTTATTTCCTATGTAGTTATCTGGATCATAGCTGACGTTATCGATATCGTTACTAAGCATGGTTTGATCGGTGTAACTATCGCTTTGGTTGCCATCGGCATACTCTACAGTGTCATGGTGGCCATCACCATTGCTATCGTAACTCTTAGAAGCGTAATCAAATTTTCCATCTTTATTCTCATCAAACGCTTCAACTACAATCTCATAATACCCGTCTTTATCGGTATCGTAGTGATTGTAAACATTATCAATTTTTCCATCACCATTGGTATCTTCAGCAATATGATATGGAATTGATCGATTATCGCGATCGTAAACATAATCAACTTGTCCGTCACCATTGGTATCTTCAGAAATGGTATATGAATCCCGGAACACCGTGGGCATATTTTTTAGCCTAAGTTCATTTTTTAATGAGTCAAAATTGCCGTAGTTTGTGTCCATGTTTGTTTCTCCTTCAGATGTGTTCATGTTCGTTTATCCTTTATATGTGTCTATGTTCGCTTATCTTTTAAACTTCGATTTAATGGCATTGGCAACATTATCAAATCTGTGACGGCAGGCATCCCTGATTTAATCAAAAAGACCCATGATGAAACCTCCCTGTCATTAATATTTCTAAAGTTTATTCTGGTCTATCAAAAAATACCATATAGAGCATTTTTAAATTTGCTGATTAGCTGACCATAATCGTCAGTACATTTATTGATATTTAGCATTATTTTGGGTTGGGGTTGTCCGGTATTTTTATTCATTAACACCTCTGGTTTATTTTAAGACTTAATTTAAGTAGATATTTTATTACATATATCCATGAACAGGCTTTTTTATTGCTGCAATTGTTTATGTTGTTTTTCAGCATAATCCAAACCTTTTTTCATGTCATTCATGTAGGCGCAAACCTTATCGCTAGTTGTTTTCATTAAAGTTTTAAATCGGCGTTTTTCCGCTTCGATCGCCAAATTAATTTGCTGGGATAAATTATCCGCAATACTTTTCGCCAAAGATTGATAATGTTGGCATAAGCCTTTGCGTAAATTTTCGGTAATTTGTTCAATTTTGGCAGTTTCGCTTTGTTGTTGGGCGACCTGTTTTCCCAGGACACCCATCCCAGCAGTCATCAGTAGAATGGGTTGTCCCATTGCCAAACCAACAATTCCCATAACTGCCGATCCCCATAACATCAAATTGTTGCCCGAAGCGGTGTCTTGAAAAGAAACCTGATTGTCAAATTCCACAAAAGAATATTGCAAGCATTTGTAAACGTCAAACTCTGGGTTAGCGGCAAAAGATGCACTGGGTAAATCCAGACCGGGAATAAAATCAAAGGCTGCATGAGTACGTTGGAAAATTGCTTGTAAACCGCCATCGCCATAAGTCCCAAAAACTCGTTGCCATTCATCTTTTGCCCACTGACTCATATCTCCGTAACAAAGACGATTCAGATGAGTATGGATGGTATGGGACTTGTTCATTTTCTCAGAATTTAAACACAGGGAAACCTGGTCTTTTTCTTTGGTGACAACGGGTTGCAGTTCGTCGGTAAACTGTTTAATCTTATACAGTAAACTTTCTTTACTGAATCCATCGACTAATTCTGATTTCGATTTATTCAGTTCCACTCTAATTTCTCGGAATGATTTTTCTTTGTTTTCTGCTACTTGTTTGAAGGTTTTTCTAATTTGTCGATCCAACTCATCCAGATCGGTTACCGGAGGCAAGGCAATAGATTTCGCAATCCGGGTTTTTAAGTTTGCTTCTTTTTCGCCGTAAGCTTGTTCTATAATCGCAATTTGTTCCTTGATTTTTTTGCTGAACCGCTGCATCAGAATTTCCTCCCGTTGCCCGATCGCCAACTGTTCTAAAAATTGGCGAAACCGATCGCACTCTTGCTGCACATTTGGCGCCAGTTCGGTCATGGGTTCGGGACTGGGATAAAAAGGATGCAAAGGAATTAACGGCAAGGCAACAGTCCCTTGCAAATTTTGGCTTTTTAGCCATTGCTTGAAGGCGTCAATATTATGGTTAACTCGTTCCGGTTCGCGAGCGATCGCTGAAACATCCACAATTGCAATCGTTTTGAAAAGTCGCCCTTGATTTGCTCGCGAAATCAGCCGTTTTTCTGTATCGGAAACGGGGACAGTGGGGTTAATCACCAAACAGAGAATATCGCAGTCAATCAGTTCTTTATATAATGACTCATTCGGATCCGAAGTTTGATTTCCGGCAGAACCATGAGGGGGTTGGGGAGAGGCGATATTATATTCAAATTTAAAAATAAGTTCCGCACTGCGATCGGTCGGTTCGGGATAGCCTAACGTAATGCGATCGTCTGGATGCAAAGTTTGGCATCCCGAAATCTTTTGACCGTTGATGTAAGTGCCATTGGTACTGGTGTCACAAATTTGCCAATTTCCGAAAGAATTATCCGCCCCCGGAACCGGGACAATTTCCGCATGATGTCCCGAAGCAAAACTGTATTGTTGGGGGATTTGAATTTGACAGCCTGGACGACGACCGATGAGTAATTTACCATTTTTGGACAGACGATGAGAAATCGGCTTTTCGCGATCGCGATCGGTAAATTGCAAGAGAACAGGTTCGGGGGCAGCTAACTCCGTGCGAGCATATTCTACTGCCTTGATGGGAATTTCGGTGCGTTGAGATTGACCCGGTAAAGTTGTAGTTTGAAATTGATAAAGTGCCGGTAGGGTGGCACTCGATTCTACCAGTTTAGCAACCGCATAAGCCAGGGGGGGAGATTGACTGACAATTTGAAATTTGATTTGTCCAGCTTTGAGCGTTGCACTTAAGCTGCTCAATTTTCCCGCCACGGTTTTAAAGGTGGGGTCTTCTGCTCCTGTGGCTGTCAAGAATTTGTGCATTTCTTGGAGAGACTGGATCAGTTTTTCTGTTTTGCTTGATGCCGCTTGGGGTTAATTTTCTGTTGCAGTAAACATGGTTAATAATTAATTTTATTTCAGTGTTTATGTGGTTAGAGTTTACTTAAGCTTATAAAGGTTAGGTTAAAGGTTAAGGTTCACAATTTACCAAACGTTTTAAAGAACGCTGGAGCGGTTGAATTTGCTGGGAAAATATGCCAGCGGCAATCAAACAAATCAGACCATTGATGGTTAAAGTTGTCACCACACCGAGGCGATCGGCCATAAAGCCACTCATTAAATTTCCTAATGGGGTCATGCCGACAAAAGCAATGGCAAATAAACTCATAATTCGGCCTCGTTTATCATCGGGTGACAGAATTTGTAATATGGTATTGCTCGATGCAACTTGTAAACTTAAGGCAAATCCGACTAAGTACAAGGATATAAAGGATATTATAACATTTTCTGATTGAGAAAATACCATCAGACTGATGCCAGCTAATCCGGTGGATAGAGGAATAATTTTTTCTAAACCGAAGATTTTAATTTTGAACAGCAAATATAGGCTGCCGATTAAAGAACCTAGTCCAGCAAAGGATAGCATAAAACCCAGAGTTTCGGCATTGCCTTGCAAAATTTCTTTGGCAAATATGGGCGTTAAAGAAGTATAAGGCATGGCCATAAAACTCACTAAGCCTAGTAACAGGAGAATGAAGCCTATATCGGGAAATTTTACTATATATGCGAATCCTTGTTGCAATTTTTTCCAAGGGCGATCGACTTGGGTTGAACGGGTATTTTTAGCGGGAGATATTTTAATCATTAATAAGGCGGCAATCACAAACATATAAGTAAATCCATCGAACAAAAAACACAAGCCAATCCCCAAATTAACGATCGCCCATCCCCTAAAGCAGGGCCGAGTAACCGACCGAGACTAATGATTAACGAATTAAGCGCGATCGCCTCCCCAATTTCCGTTTTTTTATCGACAATTTCGGCAATAAAAACTTGTCGGGCAGGCAGATCAAAAGCCTTAATACAACCTTGGCACAAACTCAGGGCAATCATCCCGTAAATATCGATATGACCTGTCAAACAGAAAACCCCTACGGCCAAAGTCTGAACCATCGCAAAAGTCTGAGTCAGAATTAAAACCCGTTGCCGGTTCCATTGGTCGAGTAACACTCCCGTAAAAGGGGCTACAAGTAAACTAGCAATATCATCAGTGAATGCCACCAAACCTAGTAAAAAAGCAGAGTGAGTTAGCTGATACACCAACCAACCGGCAGCCACTTTTGTCATCCACTGTCCAACCAGGGAAATGCCTTGTCCGGTAAAAAACAGGCGGCAATTTTTAGAGCTTAATACCAGATTCATCGACATTATCCCCAGTTGATTTTTGAGCGGAATCGGTCATTTTCCTCGTTCCCAGCTTTCGTAGGTTGGGTTGAAGCATGAAACCCAACCCTGCCACGATTAGCCTTCGTAGGTTGGGTTTCGTTCCTCAACCGAACCTACAATAAAACTACAATAAAACTACAATAAAACTACAATAAAACTACTGCTAGAAACGAGGGCTTTAATAATTGGGAACTTCTGCTTCCTGCGCTGATGCTGATTTAGCTGGAACAAAATCATAGCCTGTTTTAGAAATACTTTCTTCCACCGAAGCTTGCTTCTTAACAGTGACCATATGTAAAGAAGGAGGTGTCACATCATTCTCTTTAAACTTGATTGGTCCAGAAGCTCCCTCGGTGACAAAACTGTCATTACTGAGTTCCTGTTGAATATTTTCACGAGTGGGATTCTCACTTTTTTCCATCGCCGCAATAAATGCTTTACCGGCATCATAAGACATAGCTGTAACCCAGTTAACGCCCCCTCCCCAAAGTGTATCAGCATCCTGAGAAAAACCCCCAGCTTCTGGATTGAATTGCCAGGAAACTGCCAATACCATACCTTCGGTATCGCGTCCATTTTTTAAGGTTTCCAGGCGATATAAAGTGACAATATCTCCTAAAACTTTTAAGTCACCAAATTCGTTAGGATATTCATTTTTTACCCGTAAGAGTTCCCAGGTTTTATTTAAATCTCCGAGGCTGGGTAATAATAGAATTACCTCTGCCCCTTTTTCTTTAGCGGTTTTCAGGCTTTGATAGGCATTAAAACCATCTAGGGATAAATCGAACTCACCAACGACCTCCCCTTTATTAAACAATTCATCCTCAAAAGAAGTTTTCATTTTTTTAATGTAATCCAATTTTCCATTAGAAAAGATCGCTACTTTTTGCCTCTGCCAATTGTTCACCATGTAATGAACTAATTCATTAGACCCTTTTTCAATATTGGCTCGATTGGTTCGGAACAAATAGGGGGTTTTGTCATTGGTGATTTCATCATTCACACTGATTGGGGTAATTAACACTAATTTTTCTCGTTGATAAATCGGCGCCACCGCTTCACTAACCGAACCGATATGGTGTCCCATGATCCCCAGAATGTTAGAATCCTTGACCAGTTTTTCTGCCAGCATTTTGGCTTTATCTTTGTCATCGTAGTCGTTGACGATCGCCAGTTTTAGCGGTACGCCATTAATGCCCCCGTTTTTATTCACTTCTTCTTGGGCTTGGGCAAATCCCCGCAACATTTCTAGCGATCGCCCTGGCTCTTTACCATCTTTAATCGGCACAACAGCAGCCTGTAGGATTTAGCATCACCAATCTTGGCATTATTCAGATAAATGAGAGTTTCCGGGGCATTTTTCTTAATCCCAAGAGCTTGCTGAAAGTTTTCTTTAGCTTTGGCATAGTCTTTAGCCGCCATTGCGTCCACTCCAGCTTTTTTTAATTCCTCGAATTCTTTGTTATCTACGCCTTCGTTGGGGATTAAAATGCGATCGCCCGAACTGATTAATTCATCGTCAGACTGAACCTCCGAGTTAGTCGGAGAATTAGAAACCGCAAGCTTAGAATCTCCTGAAGAACCCATGAGCGATCGCACACCACCGCCCACCAAAGCTAATGCCAAAATTCCGGCAACTGCTAAACCGATCGGCTTGAGGGGCAGTGGTTTTGAAGCATTCTTAGAAGCAGTCTTAGATACTGTAGTTGCTGGTGTGCTTGCTAGTGTGGTTTGTGGTGTGGTTTGTGGTGTGGGTTGTGGTGTAGGTTTTGGTGTAGGCTGTGCTGCGGGTGCCACTTCCGTACCTGCAACAGGTGCGGGTCGATGGGTGGTCACGGGCAACTGAGTAGCAACTGCGGTGGGAACCACGGTGGGCTGATAGTTATTTCCAGGGAGACTCGCGGTTAGAGACTCCAGTGCTTGCAACGCTGCGGTGGCACTTTCGTAGCGATCGCGCCAGTTTTGACGCAACATCTTGGTTAAAAACTCAATTAATCCCGGGCTAACATTGGTTACTTTATCTTGCCATTGAATTTCATCGGTATTTGAATCGCTATAATTCAAGCGCAGATCGAAAGCATTGATTCCCGTTAATGCTTGAATCGCAATCATCCCCAAAGCATAAAGATCGCTATTCAAACGGGGACGCCCTGCCGCTTGTTCTGGGGGGCGATATCCTTCAGTACCAATACAAACCGTCCAACCAAATGCCCCAGAATTTGTCACCATTTGACCGCGCACTTGCTTGACCGCGCCAAAGTCCACCAACACTAATTTATTATCGAGTTTGCGGCGAATAATATTATCCGGTTTAATATCTCGGTGAATCACATTATTGCCGTGGACAAACTCCAAAACCGTTAAAACATCTTTCAGCAAAGCAATTACTTGTTTTTCCGACCAAGGTTGACCTTGAATTAGTTCAGACCCCAAAGTGAGGCCATCAATAAACTCTTGCACCAAGTAGAATTCTTGGTTTTCTTCAAAATAAGCCAGTAACCGGGGAACCTGGTCATGGTTGCCCAGAACTTCCAAAATTTCCGCTTCTTTTTCAAAAAATTTATGCGCCAAGCCCCAACGATTTTCCCGCGAAGCATCGGACAAAGTGGGGTCATCAACTCCCTGGGGGAGAAGTTGTTTAATCACGCATTTCGGCTTACTGGGTTGTTTCATATCTTGGGCAATATAAGTGCGGCCAAAACCACCGGCGCCGAGAATTTGCAAAACTTTATAACGTTGGTCAAGCAGTTGGTCAATCATGTTCGGAATTAGAGTAAAAAATTAAAGATTCAGTAGGGGCGAAGCATTGCGGCAAATATTTCTGGTTAAAAGCCAAAATTTAATCCCGCAATGCTTCGCCCTAACAATTCAGTAGGGGCGAAGCATTGCGGCAAATATTTCTGGTTAAAAGCCAAAATCTAATCCCGAAATGCGCGGGTCTTCCCACCAATGGCTACTTTTGCTTGTGGTACTTTTGGTCGCTGCTTATCATTGGATTTACAGCAACAATAATCTGTATAGATTGTCACCAAACATTAGAGAAACATCCGGGAATATTTCTTGTTGTTTGTCAACTAATCAACCGTGAAACCGAAGATATAAACCTCCGTATAATTACGGATATTGTGAAGATAAGCATTGGGAGATGCTGCCAGTAAGTATTTCAGGGCAAATCCTTTGAGTATGCCACGTTTAAAGTCACTCAGGATTAAAATTTAATTTGATTACCTTCAATGTTAAACAAGTTAAATCTAAGTTGTCAATAGCCATAATCTGCGACATTATTCGACATTATTCGACATTCGACATTATTTTTTAAAAAAATCAACAAATCCGGCAAATTTTTGCCTCACATTTAGCAAAAAAAAAGGCGCAAATTTTTTCCAAATTTACACTTATGATACCTATACACCCTTTGTATGGCAAAGGTTTCAACCAATGCTTTCCCTGACTTATCTCTCAGCAAAAAATTTTTGCGACATATTACCCCATGTCGCAAAATGTCGCAAAATGTCGCAAAATGTCGCAGCTAAAAGTTTTGTAAAGATTTGTTAAAAATGACATTTAAGCACTTTCTGTAACCTCGGTGACTCTGTGGTTCATTTTTGGTTCATTTTTACCACAGAGTCACCGAGAAGGCACAGGAGGTATTTTGCCCCAAGAAAGCTTTCTGGAATAGAAATTACCGCCCGCCGAAACAAATGGTATAATTTAAATCAGGAATTACTCAAATTAATCAATGAGAACTGATACGATATTTTATCAATTATTTCAGACATTTCCTAGTCTGGTATTTGAACTGATTGGGGCTGACCCAAAATCCGCCAGAAACTATGAATTATCCTCTAGGGAAATTAAAGAACTGGCTCGCCGGTTTGATGGCATATTTTTGCCAGCGGCAGATGCGGATTTACCCATTTATTTCGTGGAAGTGCAGTTTCAGGAAAAATCTGACTTTTACTGGCGCTTTTTTACGGAAATATTTGTGTATCTGGGTCAATATCAACCCACTCAAGATTGGTGTGCGATCGCGGTATTTGTCTCTAAGAGAATAGCACCAGAAGTGCCGGTTCAATATCGGGGTTTACTGATGAGTCAGCAATTGAAACTTGTCTATTTGGATGAACTTACCCTGTCAGATTCTCCCTCCCTGGGACTGAGTATTGTGCAGTTGGTGGTGGGAGATAAAGAGACAGCCAAACCCCTGACCGCCCAAGCTATGCAGCAAGCGAACCAACTGAGTGATCCAGGGTTGAAGGCAAAAGTTGTAGAATTAGTAGAAACGGTGTTGATTTATAAATTTACTGAATTAACCAAGGAGGAAATCCAAGCAATGTTTAGCTTAAGTGATTTAAAACAAACAAGAGTTTACCAACAAGGGAAAGAAGAAGGTAAACTGGAAGGTAAACAAGAAGGTAAACTGGAAGGTAAACTGGAAGGTAAACTGGAAGGTAAACTGGAAGGTAAACTGGAAGGTAAACTGGAAGGTAAACTGGAATCGGTGCCTAGTTTATTGGCAGTGGGTTTAAGTGTAGAACAAGTTGCCCAGGCGTTAAATTTGGATATACAATTGGTGCAGCAGGTTGCCTCTAAATCAGCGGAAAATCCTAAATCTTAACCAGTGAGAGAAACAGAAACCGGGTTGCGGCGTTTTGGGTTCTAGCCCGATATATCTATATAAACCCGGTTTCTGTGATTATGGTATAATTTAAATCAGGAATTACTCAAATTAATCAATGAGAACTGATACGATATTTTATCAATTATTTCAGACATTTCCTAGTCTGGTATTTGAACTGATTGGGGCTGACCCAAAATCCGCCAGTAACTATGAATTCTCCTCTAGGGAAATTAAAGAACTGGCTCGCCGGTTTGATGGCATATTTTTGCCAGCGGCAGATGCGGATTTACCCATTTATTTCGTGGAAGTGCAGTTTCAGGAAAAATCCGACTTTTACTGGCGCTTTTTTACGGAAATATTTGTGTATCTGGGTCAATATCAACCCACTCAAGATTGGTGTGCGATCGCGGTATTTGCCTCTCAGAGAATTGCCCCAGAAGTGCCGGTGCAATATCGGGGTTTGCTGATGAGTCAGCAATTGAAACTTGTCTATTTAGATGAACTTACCCTGTCAGAGTCACCCTCCCTGGGACTGAGTATTGTGCAGTTGGTGGTGGGAGATAAAGAGACAGCCAAACCCCTGACCGCCCAAGCTATGCAGCAAGCGAACCAACTGAGTGATGCAGGGTTGAAGGCAAAAGTTGTAGAATTAGTAGAAACGGTGTTGATTTATAAGTTTACTGAATTAACCAAGGAGGAAATCCAAGCAATGTTTAGCTTAAGTGATTTAAAACAAACAAGAGTTTACCAACAAGGGAAAGAAGAAGGTAAAGAAGAGGGTAAACTGGAATCTGTGCCTAGTTTATTGGCAGTGGGTTTAAGTGTAGAACAAGTTGCCCAGGCGTTAAATTTGGATATAAAATTGGTGCAGCAGGTTGCTGATAAATCAGCGGAAAATACTGGATCTTAACCAGTGAGAGAAACAGAAACCGGGTTTCTCCGATAATTTTGGTATCCAGGCCGAGATTTCTATAGAAACCCGGTTTCTGCCCCGGTTTCTGTCTCCCTAAGAAAAGCGATCGCCCCCACAAAAAAGCGATCGCTCCTCCGTTCAATCAATCCAGTCAACATTTACATCAAAGTTAACGTAATAACATCCATCGGGGCAATTACTTCTCAGATTGTGACTCCCCAATCCCCAGTTTCTACTAGCGGAAAAAGTTTCTGTAACTTGTCCTAATGGATCGTCTTCGTCCATCCACCCGCCATCTTCATCCACACCATTGACATAAATACTCAGATTTTCTTCTTTGGATAAAGTTACCTGAAATTGTTTATTAACTGAATAAGTCCTCCCGCTATTGGCATTAGAGTTTCGCCAAGTTTTTGTCTGACCGTTGACCCGAAAAGTGAAATCCACTTCCGCTGACCCAGCCGGATCGGCATCATCCTCAAGATAAACGGATTTGAAATTTACTGTAACTTTTGCTTTGGTGCGTTCTGCACGGGTATGAATTACATGAAGGATATATATTTCCTGATTCTGGCTTTTCAGAATAATGCGATCGATTATTTGGAGTAAATCACCGGAAATTCCATTCTCTCCTAAATTTAGAGACACCTTAAATTGACCCCCAGCTAACCTTTTCTTGATAACTCTAGGAGAACTAGGATTTTCTATCTTAGCTTTTCGGGCTGCTTGTTCATTCAACTCTGCAATAATTTGAAACTCGTTAGGATTCAGGTAATAGCCATATAACTCAACCGATGAAGTTTGGGGTTGGTTTCCTTTTAAGATTATTTGTTTTGGATCATTACAAATCACAGGTAGGGGGGCGGGTATGGTTCGGGGAGATGCTCCAATTTTTTGGGCTAACTCGTTTCTTTTTTTGAGAATTTTTTTCTGAAGTTCATAGCCAACATAGTCATTGACAAAAGTAGCATTACATCGCATTTCTGCTCCCGCAGTATTTATGGTAGTTTCAGCAAAGTTTTCTAATTCATAGCTAATAGTTTCTTTAGTTGAACTTTCCAAGTCTTTAACCACCTGACGCCAATTGGCCGATTCGTTCTCTAAGCGATTAATGGCTCGATCGAACTCAGCTAAGGTATTGTCTACCTTTCCTAAATCAAAGCAAGAAGAGGTAGACAATATGAGGATAGAGGCAATACTAATTTGGTAAAATAGTCTCAAACCTTTAGTTAATTTCATCTTTTGGTTAATTTATGATATTGTGAGTATTGTGAGTTGCGCTCATGGACAATTATAATATAAGAAATCCGAAGATGCGATCGCCCATCATTGGTAGGGTGTGTTAGGCGGCGCGAAAATTTTTTCTAACCACAAATAACCTTCAATTGCGCCGCCGTAACGCACCAAATGAACCCTGGTAAAAAAAGGCGATCGCCCTTTGGATTAATTTAGGTGTGAGGGGCGATCTCTCTTTCGTTATATCCTTATCCGAAGGCAGTGGGTAAGGATAATTGTCACGTTATTACATTTGGTTTTATCTAAAAATTACATCCTGGAAAGCCGGTTTGATAAGCTATAGCAGCCCGAGCGGCAACAGGCAGATAATTGTAGCTGGTACAAGTCTGGCGAATCAATTGCGTGGTTCTTTGAAAAATATCAGGACCTTGACGCTCAGAAAACTCTAGGTGAAGATGACTTATATACTTGGCTATTTCAGGAGAGATGTTCTGATTGCTCAGACCGCTGGCACGTGAAGAACAACTTGGATCCCATTTTCCGCAAGCTGTAGGTATATCCAAGGGTTGTGAGACAAATAATGTATTTCCTCTTCTGTCATATCCAACTACATTAACTGTAGCGCGAACACCTTGTGTTCGCTCCGTAGCAATCGCGGAACCTTGAATCCTCAACGATCCATCGCGATAGAGAGTGGCTTCTACTTCACTATACCCTCCTCCCATATTTTGCCGTTTTGTTTGAACAACTCTCTGACTTGTTTCGGGTCGAATTTGGCCTCGTTGTTTAAGGCGAATATCTAAACCGATATTTTCTGATGTATTGCTATAACTTGACCAAGCATTTTTTGCTTGAATCACTTCGGGAATGCTCCCCAATATGGCCAAGATAGTGACAGTTCCCGCTATTGTACGGTTTATGAATTTTTGCTTGATTTTCACATAAAAAACTCCTTAATTACAGAAATTACAGCACAACGATCGCCCATCGCATTTTTCGACTTAAACTCGTTCCCTGGTTCTGACTTAAAAATACGGAAAAACTGTCTTACAGTAACGAAAAGAATTAACCGAAAAATTGCCAAGGCTGACCTTCAATTCCCTAAATAGATAATTCCCCGGTAAAGCCATGAGTCAAATTTTTGGTAAAGCCCCTTTGCTTGTGTCGTGTTTTAATCGACCGCTGATTAACTTTTTAATTTCTTAACACCGATGTTAACCGATCTAAAAATCAACTGTCAAGACCCATGTATTGCGACATTTTGCGACATTTTTCGACATTTTTCGACATTTTACCAACACTTTAAATAACCATTAAAAATGTCGATGAAAATCATTACTAAATTTATCTAATTTTTGGTGGACAATTGCGGTATAATTATCATCAGCCTTAGCCTAAATCCTTTGTGTAGCCTAGGACTGAAGCGGCGATCGCCTCTTTTGGCCTTGCCGCTCGAAAAATTTGCGACATTTTTCCCATGTCGCAAAATGTCGCTAACGGTAACTTTTGTAAACTTTTGTAAAGTTTATTTTCAGGCAAAAACATTGAATATCTCCGCAAAAATACGGAGATATTTCCGCCCTGGGTTCTGAATGTATTTAACTTGCTAGGGTAGCCCTTAGCAAACCCTTTCATCGCCAACCAAATCCCAGTTGCATAAATATTTTTTAATGTTTAACATTTTTGTAGATTTAAATACAGACAAAGGACTTATGACCAATGACCAAGGACAAAAAATAACCGTCAATGGGTGCATTCTATATTTGTATCTTCGTTGCACCCCCATCAACTGTCAGCTATCAACCGCAAACCGTTTAATTTTTTTGACCCATGAATCAAGAAGAAGTGCAAGAACTTTTCGCCTTTGCCCAACAGTTACTCGAACGAACGACTAATGAAATTTTCTCTGATTTAGAGAAGATCACCCTCCAAGGCATCATCAGCGATCGCAGTTATGAACAAATAACTAGCGATAAATCCATCAAATTCACCCCCGATTATCTCAGGCAAACAATTTCTCCCAAATTGCGGAGAAAATTAACTGCTGCTTTGAAAAAAGTGGGGGTCGTGGATGCAAATACGAAAACCATTCTAAAAAAAGAAATACTACCAAAACTGCGACAAGCTTTGCTCAGAGAATATCCTGGGGAATTTACCTCGGATGGATACTCCCAACCCGACGACAGAGGAAACCCAGGGAAGGGAAACCAACCCATGACTACAGGATTCACCCAACCCCTATTACCCCAACTCCTATTATTAAGAGGGGGACAAAGGGCGATGGGAAATTTTTTCCCTCCACAACGGATTTACCAAAACCTCCCCACCCGCGATCACACTACTTTTATCGGTCACGAAAAACAATTGAATCGCTTGCTGAAACTCTTATCTTGGGATAGTCGCATCCATCGCATTAGCGTTGAAGGAATTGGTGGGGCAGGCAAAACTACGTTAATTGTGGAAGCGGCTTATGCTTTTTTAGAGTCAGCAGAATCGCCGAATTTTGACGCGATGATTTTTACTTCGGCGAAACCCCACCGACTCACGAGTACGGGTATTTTACCTCGGTTAAAAAAAGAGAATAGTCAGAAATTTTCCGCACGATCGCCCGTACTTTGCAACGTCACGATCTACTGATGGGAGATAGCGATCGCCAACTGGAGGAAATTCTGGATTGCTTATCTTATCAACGCACTTTATTAATGATCGATAATCTGGAAACAGCGGCAGATTTAAATGATGTGCGTTCTTTTTTACTTGAAGCGCCCCCTACGGTAAAAGTATTGATTACTAGCCGTCAACAAGCTTTATTAGATGTTTCGATTCGCCTAGAATGTTTTAATAAAAAAGATAGCCTGCATTTAATCAACCATCACGCCCAGGAAAAAGATATCCCGGTTACGCCTAAACAAGCGGAGGTCATTTATACCACTACCGGGGGAATTCCGGCGGCAATTGTTTATACTATTGGTCAACTGAGTGCCGGTTATCATTTCACTGAAGCGATCGCCAATTTGAATCACTCCGACGGAGAAATTGCCCGCTATTGTTTCCAGGGTTCGGTGATTCCTTTGCGGGAAAAACCGCCCCATTTTCTGCTCATGGCTTTGGCTATTTTTCCCAATCCTGCTTTACCAGAAGCTGTCAGCGCAGTAGGGAATGTTCCCGACCTGAATCATTTTGCCCCGTTGCAACAGTTATCTCTGGTGAAACTGCATCAAGGACGCTATCAAATGTTGCCCTTGACGCGGGGTTATGTATTAACTGAACTCCAAAGTTATCCCAACTTCGAGAAACTTGCCCGCGATCGCTGGGTGAAATGGTATTTAAACTATTGCCAAAAGTATGGCAAAACCGATGCACAAGAATGGAGTGAATTTACAGAATTAGACCAAGAATGGGAAAATCTAAGTGAAGCGATCGAATGGACAATTATGGCAAATCGCTATGAAGATTTTGGTCAATTTTGGCAATACCTTAAAGGCTATACCCATTTTGCTGGATATTGGTCGGAACGGTTGCGCTGGATGGATTGGTGGCGAGAAACAGCGGAAAACCGAGCCGATTGGCTGACGGTGGTAGAGGCGATCGGGGATAAAAGTCGCACCCTAATTTTACTAGATCAACCGGAAGATCGACAAGAAGCAACCCAACTGTTAAACCAGGCTTGGCAACTATGTCAAACTTATCAACTAACCATTAGCATCAATTTAGCCTTAGACATGGCAGTGCTCCAGGTTCATCAACAAAATGAAAGCGCTGCTAATCAATGGTTTAGTGAAGTGACTAAATTGTACCAAAATCTGCCCCCTAATCACCCCAGACATCCCCGAATTCCCATTCAAATTCTTTACTATCGCGGGGAACTGCATTTTAAAAAAGCCGAGTTTATTCCAGCGCAAATATGAAAAAGCCGCAGAAGAAGCTAGGAAAACTGGTTGGCATCGAGCGATGATTTTTTGCCAAATTTGGTTAGCTTTGGTTGCCATTAGCCTGAATTTACTTCCAAAAGCTGAGGTTTTGTTAAAAGAGGCTTTACCAGAGGTGGAAAAGAATGGCGATCGCCGTTGTTTGGCTTTTTGTAAGCGGGCATTTGCCTTATTGAAAAAAGCCCAAAAAAATTGGCAAGAAGCAAAATATTGGGCTGCTTTAGCTAGGGAAGATTTTCGCCATTTATTGATGCGGCGAGAAGTGGCAGAAATGGATGAGTTTTTGTCATTTTAGAGTGGTTGTTGGGTAGGGATTCTTTGGGTAGGGATTCTTTGGGTAGGGATTCTTTGGGTAGGGATTCTTTGGGTAGGGATTCTTTGGGTGTTGGCAACGGATGGGTTGATTGATGGGGTAATTAATTTGGCAGCGGATGGGTTGATTTATGGGGTAATTAATTTGGCAACGGATGATCAAGAGGGAAAAAACGGTGATGAGTTTTACCAATGTAGGGGGGCGAAGCATTCGCGCCTACATCCTGTGGATAAATCGTTAAAATTCATGCGCGAATGCTTCGCCCAAAGGACACGGCATTGCCGTGTCCTTACTCTGGCATATTTATGTCAACAAATTACCCAAAAAAGTCGCTAATTTCTACTTTAATATCTACTGATGGTCGCATGGCATTGGTATGTTCTACTAACACGCAAACTCCCGGTTTTTTAGCATCATTGCTAGAGTCTTCTGAGTTGCTGGAGTCGGCTTCAGCGAGGTTGATGCCAAAGTGTTTTTCAAATAATGCTTCTGTTTGGGCAAATGCAGCATTGAGTTGTTGTCGATCGCCCTCATCGCGAATGCCAAAATAAGGAAAATGATGGATAAACCGACCAAATAACATTTGACAATCTTGGGCATATTTGCTGGTATCTAAAATATGTTGATGCCAAACGTGATCGATTTCTCGGTTCGGGGCGATCGCTACATTAGGATAAAGATAAATTAAACCCAGAAACATCAAATAACGGCTTAAAGCGCGATTCACTTGCTGATAAGTTAATCCTTCCCCAGTTTCTGGGTGCATCAATTTATATGCGATCGGACCTAGGTCTAGTTGTTTAACTTTGTTAAAAAATGACATAACAATGATGCCTACTGCCTAAAAAACGCTAATAAAAAGCATCAATTGGGAGGCAAAAACAAGTCAATACTCCCAGAATCGTGATGAAAATTGCTGATAAAGCCTTATAATTTAAGGGTTCCGTCTCTGGGATGCCGGAAATTCATATGGGATCTCCCAGATGATTAGACCTGTTGGGATCATCCCCTGCATTGTAAATATATCTGTAGGGGCGAAGCATGACCGCAGAAGTTAGATGGATTAAAAGCCAGAATTTTTTACAGTGATGCTTCCTTCGCCCATGATTGACCTGTTGATTTACCTGTGGTTATATTTGGAGGTGAGAATGCCGCAAAGAAAAAACTTGACTTGGGGAAAAATTCCCAGGGAACGGGTGAGTAGGTTTTTGCAAGTTTTGCTGGATAGCCGCAATTATTCCCCGGAACTTCTCCAGGTAGAATGGCAAGTAGGTCAGCGCGATCGCTATCGGTTATTGGTTCATTACACTACTAAAGCAAATATAGTTAAGTTAATGACAAAAATGCCCTACCCTAGTGAGAAAAAGAAAGCAGAAATTCAAGATGCGATCGCCCATTTAGAGGAATTGCAAATATTAACCGACCTGCGCCAGGTGAAAACAGGGGCAAAAGCCGAAAAATTATCATTGTATTTAGATTTAACCAGCCAAAATTTATAAAAAATTATGAATTTTATTTTAGAAAAACAGTGGTTTAAAAAGTCATTATATTCCAGCGATCGCCCAAATCATCGAGGGGATGAAGAGACTATCCCAGAGAACCGGGATGCGGCGATTGCCTCAGCAAATTATGACTATCAATTAACCGCTGAAATAGAACAGCAGGGAAATCATAAAATTGTTCGCTGGCAAATCAAGCTTTATGGTAATTTAGCCGAATTAACCCCAGAATCACTCAAAAAAATTCAAACTGTAGTTCGTGAAATTGCTGGGGACGACGCTCAAAATATAATGAATATAACCGCAGGATCGATTATCATCGAATTTGCTGGCAGTGAAGCAGGATTTAAACGCATTCAATCTCTATTTAATCGGGGTGAGTTAACCGAAATTGCCGGGCTACCAGTAGAAGCAGTGGCAGCGATCGCGCCGATGGAAGATTCGGTAAATTTAAGCCAATGGCGGCCCGATATTTTTTCCGCTGGTTGGCAGGCGATCGCCTCATTATTAAGTTCCACTCAAATGCAGTTAGCCTTTGGTTGGCGATCGGCTTGGCAGGCAGAAATTATCGGGGGACAGCGGATTAATATCGCCGGAATTTCCCTAGTATTAGTCATAGCTTTAGCCCAGGAAACTGAGGCAAAAGCTCGGATTTGCGTGCAAGTCCACCCTACCCCAGCCTCCAACCATTTGCCCGCAAATTTAGAATTAACTCTCCTCGATCTAGAAAGAAACCCGATTTTGACCACCGCGATCGCCAATGCCACCAGCGGTTTTTTACAATTAGACTTTAGAGGCGACCAGGGGGAACCGTTTACAGTGAAAATTTCTTTAGACAATGATATAATTAACCAAAATTTTACGATCTAATTTTGATCTAAATAATTCACAAATTCACAGGTCTGAAAAACTGATGGCCAAGTTAGTCATACTAATTTTGCAAGAGGGCAATTTTGAGCAAGGATTTCGGGCTTTGTTGCAAATTCGGGGTGATGACCCGCCAACGGAAACCGAGATCCAAATTCCGGGCATCCTTCCACCAGCCCCAGACATCCCGGAATTACTCAATCGATGGCGGTCTAACTTTCAATCCGTAAAAACATCGAGACTGGAAGCGATTTCTAGTCAAGTAGTGTCCCCAAATCCGCAAGTTGCCCAAGAATTAACCGATCGCTTGAATGAATGGCTAAATTATGGGGATAAGCAATGGCGCGACATTCGGGATTTATTGCTGCAAAATACCCAAGAAAAAACTCGGATTTTGCTAGAAACGGAGGATATTGATTTACGGCGAATTCCTTGGCATACTTGGGATATATTTGCCAGGGGAAATTATAAGAAAACAGATATTGCCTTAAGTCCCCGCAGCTATCAGCGACCGAATCGGGATATTTTCCCCAGTAAAACTGTGAAAATTCTGGCAGTTTTTGGTGATGCTACCCATCTGCAACTAGACATCGATCGACAAGTTTTAGAAGCGTTGCGCGATCGCCAAGGGGAAATTACCATTCTGCAACAACCCACCCCAGAACAACTCCGGCAACTCTTGCGCCAAGAATTCTGGCATATATTCTTTTTTGCCGGTCATTCCCAAAGTGATGAACATGGGAAAATTGGCCGATTTAAACTTAATAAAACCGACTGGATGGCGATCGCCGATTTAAAAAATGCCTTAGATATTGCCATTAACGAAAACGGGCTACAACTGGCAATTTTCAACTCTTGTGATGGCTTGGGATTAGCCAATCAACTCACCCAATTGCACTTACCCCAAAGCATTGTCATGCGCGAACCAGTCCCGGACGAAGTAGCCACCAAGTTTTTGCAAGAATTTCTCTGGTCTTTTGCCAATGATGAATCATTTTATGCCTCAGTCCGTTATGCAAGGGGAGTATTAGAAGATGCCTTTCATCAGCAATATCCTGGGGTGAGTTGGTTGCCAGTCATTTTTCAAAATCCCGCTGGGTTTTCTCCCACTTGGCAGGAATGGTTAAACTCCGGTATTTCCTTAGATTTATCACCCACAATTTCCCCAGAAGTTGCGGTCAATTACCTCAGGGATTATTACCAGAATAATCTGCCCCTTGATTGGGACACGATCGCGCCCAAACTTGCCATTAAACTCGGTATTTATTTATCCATAATCAGTACCTTATCTCTTTTAGCCAGTTACGTTTTAGTCAAAAGTGAACCTTGGTTAGCATCCTTTGGCAAACAAAGTTGGATTGTGGAACTGGCTCAAAGTATGATATTAATTGTCGGCATTATTTATCTGGTAGCTAGTAAGTTTTCTCAAGAAACAAGAGAGTTTTTTGCCTTTCGCCGCCCCCTGAAAGACCCCATAGGAATTTTTAGTTTATTCCGGGTATTTATTGGCCTATTTTCATTGGCGATCGCTGGTTTATTATTGGATCACCATCTCTGGACTGGGCCAAATGCCCTTAAGGACAAATATCAGGTGGTTTTTTCAACCGCAGATAATTTTTTTACCTATCATATCCCTTACTTATTATATTTGCCTTATTCAACAATTAACTTTGGGTTAGCGGTCTGGGTATTTGCGGGCGCTGGTTATGCCGCAATTAAGGATTTGCTGCAACTGCGATCGCAAAGCCTAAATATTAAACATCAAATTGAATCCATCGGTGAAAGCCCATAAAGATGCGGTAATCCGCGAACATCTCATTGACATTTTTCAAAAATATTGCTACGATCTAATTAACTTAATCAAACGTTATACGTCCTTATTCTCTGGGTTAGCTATTGTCGTTTTGTTTCACATCAGTATCAATAAATTTTATGCCCATAAAAATGTCTTATCTGAAGCAGCCCAAGCCTGGTTTTGGATTGGGGTGATTGTGGTGGCGATCGTCTTACTGATTATCTTTTGGGGATTTTACCATTATGAAACAGTTTTCCAAGAAACCTCTCATGGTTTGTCAAAATTTAAAGTCAGTTATCAAGAGTTTGAAAACCAACATAATTCCTGGAATGTCTTAAAAAGAATTTGCCAAGCAAATCTTAGCATTTATCTAGGGTTATTCATGTTTTTTTTCTCTAATTTTTTTATTATTGCCCATTAACAAATAATTAATAATTTAAATTATTAATTATTTGTATTCGCCCTTTCCTTATAAAAGAAAATTGTAGGTTTGGTTGAGGAACGAAACCCAACTTACGAATACCCACTGGGCGAAGCATTCCGGCAGTTAATTCATTGTTTTAACCAATAGCTATTTGCCGAAATCCTTCGCCCCTACTAAAATTGTAGGTTGGCTTTTTGTAACGAAACCCAACCTAAGAATACCCACTGTAATGTAAAATAATATAAAATAATTAAAAATAAACCAATGGTAAAAATTATCCAACGAAATGTCACCCCTGATGAAGCGAATTTACTGGTCAAAGAAATCCAGGGAACTCCTTATATTGTTGGTTATACATTCTCAGAATGGATGCAAGCGGAAAATATCCGCATTGCGGAAGATGACAATGGGCATCTCATGGGAGTTAGTTTAAATAGTGACTTTGCTCAAAATTGGACAAAAATCGCTGTTTTATATGTCCGGGAAGCGTATCGCGGTCAAGGAATTGGCAAACGCTTATTTTATGCTGCCTGTGAAGAGGCGATCGCCCGCAACAGAAATATTTACACCATTAGTGCCAAACCGATTGTGATTCTTATGATTAATGATTTGGGTTTTGCCACTTTTCCCGGTTTATTCTCATTTCCAGAAAGCCTGCAAAACCACCGCAGCATTATTTACGGGCATACCCTAAAATGGTTGGCTAATTTCTATAGAATTAAGGAAATAATTAGAAAGCATTATGTTTACAAATTGAAAGAAAACTTTGTTTATGCCATTCGCTTAAAATCTCCTGGTTGAAACCAAGTAACCGCTGTAAGAAAGAAAACCGCTATCCCACTTAAGCCCAAAAAAGCACTAAAAAACTACTCTGACCAATTTGGAGAGTGGCTAAAACCTTCACCGTATCAGGGTTTTACCTAAGCCGATGACGGGAGTCGAACCCGTGGCCATTCGATTACGAATCGAATGCTCTGGCCTCTGAGCTACACCGGCAATGAACACATACACTGATTATAGCAGAGGTGCTGAAATTTGCATAGAGGTGAAGCAGAAGAATTATCGGCAACCGAGTTAAGTCATTCCGGGTCATTCCGGGTCTGTCAGGGGTGACTGTCAGGGGTGACTGTCAGGGGTGCCAATTTCCGCAGCTTTTGTCAATAATATAGACTGAAGTTGATTTTGCCAAACCATTAAGGATTCTGAAGGATTGTCATTATGCCTACTTATACTGGAATTTCGAGTGAAGCGTTTCGCCATCCCCTCGATCGCGAAGCGGAGGAAGCTTTACGCAGTCTGCCCGGATTTGAACTCCTAGCCAGCAAATTTGTGGAATTTATCTATGAACGGCCTCAATTTGTCTATCACATGGGCAATAGTATCCAAGTTGGGCCGCGTCAGTATCCCACCTTGTACGGAATTTTTCGGGAATGTGTCAGGGATTTAGATGTTTACCCAGAACCGACTCTGTTTGTCAGCCAAAATCCGGTGGTGAATGCCTATTCCTTGGGCAAAGAACATCCGTATATTGTGATCAATACGGGGCTGTTAGATATTCTCAATGAAACAGAAATTCGCTCGGTAATTGCCCATGAACTCGGCCATATTAAATGCGAGCATACTATTTTAATTCAAATGGCAATTTGGGCGATTAACTTTGCTTCAACCCTAGGAGAAATGACGATGGGCTTAGGCAATTTAATCGGCAGCGGCTTGATTTTCGCGTTTTATGAATGGCGACGCAAAGCCGAATTATCGGCAGATCGCGCTTCCCTGTTGGTCATGGATGATTTAAATCCAGTAATGTATAGCATGATGAAAATTGCCGGGGGAAGTCACCAGTTTAGCCATGAATGTCACTTAGATGAATTTATTAAACAGTCGGAAAATTATCAGGAACTTGACGATGATAATCTGAATCAGTTGTATAAGTTTTTGCTGTACAACGGGGCACAAGGTATGATGTTAAGTCATCCGTTTCCCGTGGAACGCCTTAGCTATTTGCGAGAGTGGGCAGTTTCACGAGAATATCAACAAATTAGAGCCGGGAATTATGCTCGGGCAGGAGCACAAGGGTCGGTGCCAGTGCGTTCTGAATCTTCATCGGATGAAGCGGAAAGGTTGCGGCGGCAAATTGAGGAGTTGCAACAGCAAATCGATCGGATTAAGTCCAAGTAATTCAAATTGGTTTATGTCTAAATACGGCTACCTCTATCGATTGGTAGGGGCGATCGCCATTTCCTCTGCTACTTTATCCCTGACTCTGGCGACGGTGATGCGATTGCCCATTGCCGCGCGATCGGCCAAACCACTCAACCTGTTGACTGTCTCCAGACCGGCAGATCCGTTTCGAGAAGCGATCGGCCAAGCAACCAGGGCGGCAACTCTGGCTCAAAACGCCTTCAGTCCCACAGACTGGAACCAAGTAGCAATGGCTTGGATCGAGGCAGTGGCTTGGATGCAAAGCGTTCCACCCAATAGTCCTAAACGGGTATTTGCCGAGAAAAAAGTCGTGGAATATTTAGAAAATTTCACCCAAGCACAACGAAGGGCGGCGGGAAATTTTGGCTTATCTTATCCCACCCTTGGCAGCGAAATCCTCGATAGACAATTGGAACTGTACTTGTCTTATATTGCTGCCGTGGGTATTCCCGATGTGGCGATAATTGGCAGTTCTCGGGCTTTGCAAGGGATCGATCCAAGTGTCTTACAGCAAGCCTTAGCTGCCCGGGGCTATCCGGGGTTAAGAATTTTTAACTTTAGTGTCAATGGTGCAACGGCTCAAGTGGTCAATTTTATGTTGAGCAAATTGTTAACCCCCAACCAACTCCCCCGAATGATTATCTGGGCAGATGGCTTGCGAGCATTTAATAATGGTCGATTTGATCGCACCTACAACGAGATTCTCAATTCTCCGGGCTATCAACTCTTAATGTCCGGCACTCGCCCGACTCTGGGGTCGCAACTGCCCGCTACCGCTATCAGCGAAGAGACTTTTCACGCCAAACAGCTTTATAGTTATCAGCCGGTAGTCCATCATGAAACCTGGGATGACCCAGGGGTAATGATGCCAGGAATTTTGGCTCAAGGGGGTTCAGGCAGTTCTTTGTTTGAGGCCATTGATGCCAATGGTTTTAGAGCCGTCTCTACTGGATTTAATCCGTCGGTTTATTATCGACAAAATCCGCGAGTATCGGGAAATTATGATGGGGACTATGCCCGGTTTCAACTCGGAGGGAGTCAAGATGCGGCATTGCGATCGGTGGTAGCCCTAACCAAAGCCCGGAGAATTCCCTTGTTGGTGGTCAACTTGCCCGTCACCAATGACTACTTGGACAGTAGCCGCAGTTATCGCCAACAACAATTTCGTCAATATATGCAGAATCAGGCGCGATCGCTCGGCTTTGTCTGGCGGGACTATTCCCAGGGAAATCTCAGCCGCAATGAATACTTTGAAGACCCCAGTCATCTCAACCGCTTTGGCGCAGCGGCAGTGGCGCGGCAACTAGCAGCGGATCAAGCTCTGCGCTGGCCGAGAAGACAGTAGCCATTTATCCCCCATCGAGTCATAGACAGTGGCAAAGCCAGTGAGGAATGATTGTTAAAAGTTTGTTTCAACGACAACCGATGTGCCATGATTCGCCATAAAGTAAATTAAATAAGGGTCATCTTTTATGAGTGGTGGTTGTCTCAAATGAGGAAGAATCATCCCATTGATTCAGTAAACGGCGGTAAAATGTCGTGGACAATTCCCGGATTGACAGCCCATAGCCCAGTTTCTTGAGCCTTTTTTTCTCTGTCAATATTCGGACAAATATTCGGACAAGATATTGGGATCGGATATGGGGACTAGATCATCCACAACATCATGGACAACATATTGGTGCAAAATAATACATTAAAGCTTTCTATTGACCCTTGACCGCAAACAGTGAAGCGCTAACCGTTAACCGTTAACCGTCAACCGTCAATTAATCAAGCTTTTTCAGGCGATTGCAAATTTGATTGGAAATATTCAATTGGAAATAGGAGTATAAACCTTATGGTCGTCTCCACGGGTCAACAAGCAGCTACCCAACTCACACATTCTCTCCGAGCCAAACATCCCAAAAAGCATAATCATTACGGGTTTAAGGACTTTTTTCATTTTGATGCCGCCCAGGGCAGCATTACCGACTGGAATCAGTCTCGGAATATTTTGACCAGTGAAGATTTTATTATTGGGTTAGTGGAAGGATTAGAAGAAGAAGTGGGTCCTGCTTCTTCGGTGATTATGTACACCATTGGCGAAGAATGGGGCAACAAAGATGCTGCTTTTTTTAAAGAATGGTTTGAAAAAGAATATGAACGAGAAGTGCGCCAGACAAATTTAATGTTTTTATTGGAAACATGGTGGTGGCCTTTTACTTCTCAAGGGTGGGGACGATGGGAAGTCGATTTGAGCGATCGCAAACATGGATTTATGTTCATTAACTTATTTGATTCTGCCGTAGCTCGCACCCTGGGAGATGTGGGCAAACCTGTTTGTTATATCTACGCGGGGTTATTTGCCGGTTTCTTTAGCTGCTTAGTGAAAAAACCCTTAAGCTGCATTGAACTGCAATGCTACTCAATGGGCGAAACTTACTGTAAATTTCTCATCGGCAACAAAGATCGGATTGATGCGGCTGCTTTTTGGCAAAATGAAGGAGCCACCGCTAACGATATTCAACGACGAATGCAATCTGGGGATCGATTAAAATGAGCAATGGTAGGACTTTACTAAAACTATCAGTCGATCAGTTTTTTAGCCAATGTAACTGGGCTGGTCAACCCCTAGCAATTCTGGAAAATATCGATCAAGAAACTGTTCCCGAAATTCGACTAAGTTTATTGGTGGCAGAATATTTCCGCTTAATTCCCTGGGAAGGAACTCCTATTATCGGTTCTTTACCAAAAGTCTCCGCTAATCTTGATTTGCTAGAAAATGATCCGCTTGAGGATGTCACCCTTGAGGATCTCCTCGACTCTTTTTAGTATGCTTGAGTAGTAGGGGGGGGCTGGGGGGTTGCCCACCCTACATATTGCTGACATACTATTTGTCCACATCTACCTAAGAATTAACGCTATGCATCCAGAGCTTTTGAGCCTACTAGAAACGGCTGAACAGCGATACCTAGAACCGAAAGAGATTGAACTTTATCGTCGTCATGCGGCATCTTTGAATAGACGCTTACAAACCTATGAACTACTGCGAGAACAAGAAACGAATATTTTTCAAGCGATCGCCGATGGATTAGTCAAGATATTGCCCAATGAGAGCGAACAAAACTTAGAACGGTGTTTGAAATATTGGTTATTGATTGTTCGCTATAGTGCGACGGCGATGCTGATCAACGATCTTTCTTATTTACAAAACCGTTTACAGGATTGGGTGAAAGGTTTCCTAGAAACTTATGAAACCTATCAAATTGATGTCCAGATTTATGAATTGCTGATGCAGGAATCAACAAACCATCTATCTCCAGACGATCTTAGGTTATTAGAGCCGGTTTTTCAAAAAGCCAAAGATTTAATTATCCCGACCGAAACCGGCAATTCCTGATAAATGACAAAGATTTTCATTCAAGTAAATAGTGATGAGGCACCAGCATGATTTCTATCGCCAATTTGTTAGAAGACAACGAGAAACTTTCGGGAAATTATTTTGCCTGGGATGTTTATGTGAAGGGGGATTTAGAATTAGGATTATTAGAGAATCGTCGGGGCGATCGCCTCTTGGCTTTACCCGATACCCTGATTGAGGCTATTTACAGCGGCTTGGAAAAAGAAACGGGATCCGCCACCCGTTTAGTTTTGTTTAATTGTGGCAAATGGTGGGGCAAGAATTTATATGTGCGGTTCTGCGAAGAAATCCAGGATTACTATAATAAATCAATTGCCGAAATGGACATGATTTCTTTTGTCCAATGTTTGCAACAATTTTGGAAAACTCATGGCTGGGGATTATTTGAATTTGACCAAAATTATTATCAAAAAGGATTTTTGGTCTTTAAAATTACTAATTCTTCTTTTGCCAAAAAAACCGAGAACTGGTCGGGGCCTGCTTGTTTTTTAGAAGCGGGAATTTTAACTAGCTATTTTAGTCAACTCACGGGGCGAGAACTTGCCTGCGTGCAAACCACTTGTGAATCCCTTGGGGCTGATTGTAATCGGTTTATTTTGGGCTTGCCAGACCGTCTGGAACCTGTGGAAGGTTGGGTGACAGAAGGTTTAGACCATGAGACGATTATGCATCGATTGTCTGAAACCAAAAATTGAAGCCAAAAATTAAAGATGTTTGGTCTTAATTTGCTGGGTAAAATTGGGGGCGGCGATCGCACATCAGATCCGCCCCCAATTTTATGTCTGATTGATCTTATCTCTGATTGATCTGCTGATGGGCTGTCGCGCCAATTGGATATCCGGCTCGATACAATATTGATCAAGTAATAATAAGTTCTCAGACTATGAGCATTAAAAATAAAAATTTAATTGCCGGACTGGAAGCCCTGAAAGCCAAGGATTACGAAGAAGCAATTTTTCAACTGGAAATCGTTTGTGAGACGGAACTGGATCAAACAACCATCGAAAAAGCCCAGATCAATTTGGTAGCGGCTTATGAACAAAATAACCAAATTGAAAAAGCCCTAGAAACTTGTCAAATGCTTACGGATAGCAAAAATCCCATCCACAAAAAATGGGCGAAGTCGGAAATGCCCCATTTGGCCAAGGTATATACGGCAATTTTAGAAGCACGGGCAAAAGCCAGCCGCAAAACCGCGAAACAGAAAGCCATTCACTGGTTGGTTGAATTTATTAAACGCTATCCCCAAACGATTTTATATGCTTATCAAGTTAAGTCGATTTGGCAGAAAGTGCAGCAACGCTGGGAACCAATTCAGGAATTTATGGATCGCACCGGGGAGGCGATCGTTTATAAACTGATTGAATGGTTTCCTAAGTTTACCCAAAAACTTAAGCAAATTACCCAAAAACAAAAGTAATATTGGGATTGCCTCTGTTTGACTAAAGATGGTTTACAGTAGGGCTTCACTAGATTCAATACAAAGAAATATTCTTTACTTTGAAAAGCTGGAAAAATTTAATGCAAGTTAATCATTGGAACAGACATTTAAAGGGAGCGATCGCCCGCATTCCTTTACGAGTTTTTCTAGTAGTTCCGTTTCTGCTGCAACTTTCTACGATTGTGGGCTTAGTTGGCTATCTTTCTTTCCGCAGTGGACAAGAAGCAGTGCAGGATATGGCAGAACAGCTAATCCATAAAGTCTCAGAACAAGTCCGCGATCGCCTCGATCATTATTTACAGACCCCGCAAAAACTGATTGCCTTAAACTTATTAGCCATTGAACAGGGAAATCTGAATCTAGAAAATGTCTCGGAAATTCAACAACGATTATGGCAGGAAGTTAAAATTTATGAGGATATTAATAGCCTCAAATTGCTCAATACTCAAGGGATTATTGTCGGAGTTGGGCGGGACAAAGATGGGAGAATAAGTGCGCCGAATTCCATCATTCTCGCATCAGGCAATGAGAAAGAAAGAAATTATTATTTGGCTTCGGAGACGGGAAAACCCACCCAGTTAATTCAATCCCTGAAAATGGATAATCGCGATCGCCCTTGGTATCAACAGGGAATTAAACAACCCCCGAATACCCAAGCATGGACACCGATCGCCCCTTGGACAGGGGTGGATTGGGCCAGCATGAATGCGATCGCACCGATTTACTCCAAAGGGGAATTATGGGGGGTATTTGGGGCAAATGTGATTCTTTCCCATATCAGCTTATTTTTAAGCGAAATGTCTTTTTCTCCTCATGGTCAAATATTTATTATGGAAAAAACTGGGGATATCGTAGCAACCTCCACCAAAGAAAAACCTTATGTAAAAAACATTAAAGGCCAGAAATTAATTCGCCTACCGGCGGTAAAAAGTCAGGATTGGCTGACTCGAACCACCGCCCAGGAAGTGATTAAGCAAACCAAAAACTTGGCTCAAATCCGTAACGGTGAATGTTTAGAATTTTTCGCCAAACCCCCCGATCAAAAGTTTTGGCAACTCCCTCAACGTTATTTTACGGAAGTGTTTTCCTATCAAGATGATTATGGTTTGGACTGGCTAATTGTCATTACTATTCCTGAATCTGACATCATGGGGAAAATTTATCAAAATGTGCGTGATACTTTGATTTTAGTCAGTCTGGCTTTGACGGCTGCAATTCTGTTGGGAATTTATACATCCCAATGGATTAGTCAACCGATTTTGCGGTTACGGAATTCGGCTCAGGCGATCGCCCAAGGCAACTTTGAATGTGACTTGCCCCCTGTATTAGTCAAGGAAATGCAACAGCTTACGGATACTTTTGTCTATATGGGCGATCGCCTGCATCAGTCATTTCAGGAAATGAATCATTTAAATCAACAACTCTCAGAAAGTCAAGCCAGATTAGAAAAATTCCTCGAAGCCATTCCCGTGGGGGTAGCGATTCACAATGCCAAAGGTTCATTAGTTTACATGAATCAAGCTGCAAAAAAACTGTTAAACTCAGAAATAAAGGCTGATGCTGATATCTCAGAGCAGGTGATTGCCTATCAATTGTATTTAGCTGATACTGATATACTTTATCCCCTGGAAAATTTACCTGTGGTCAAAGCCTTGAAGGGAGAAATTGTCAAAACAGAAGATATAGAAATTCACGCCAATCATCAAATAATTGCGATTGAAGCTGAAGCGACGCCTTTTTTTGACCCCCAGGGATATATTACTCATTCAATCGTAGTTTTTCAAGATATTACAGCCCGGAAATCGGCGGAAAAACTCATGGAAAATTACCAGAGTGAATTAGAAAATAAAATTATAGAGAAAACGAAATATTTACAAGCGGAAATTGAAGAACGCTTAAAAATTGAAACCGTCTTACGAGACAATCAAATCCGATTTCAGTCCCTTTCTGATGCCGCTCCTGGGGTAATTTATTCTTCGGTGCAGCGAGGAAATGGCTCGATTGAATTTGAATATGTCAGTCGCGGAATTGAATCAATTTTTGAAGCAACGGTGGCGGAAATTTTAGTCGATCCGTTACGGTTTATTTTGGGAGAAATGCATGAAGAAGATCGCCAGGGATATCTGAAAGCGCTTGCCACCAGTGCCAAGACATTAGATTTATTTTTCTATGAGTGGCGAATCATTACCCCCTCTGGTCAATTAAAATGGTTACAAGCTAATTCTCGTCCCGAACTCAGAAAAAATGGGGATATTTGTTGGCATGGCATCCTGTTGGATATTAGCGATCGCAAACAGATGGAAAATGACTTAAGAATTGCCAATCAACAGCTTGAACAATTAGCCCAAACCGATGGCCTGACTCAGTTGGCGAATCGTCGCTATTTTGATCGATACTTATCCCAAGAGTGGGAAAAAGCCCGCCAAGAACAGCAGCCAATATCACTAATTTTGCTGGACATTGACTATTTCAAAAAGTTTAACGATAGTTATGGCCACCAAGCGGGAGATGATTGTTTAAAGCAGGTCGCCCAAGGGCTTCAGCGGTCAATTCGCCGCACCACAGACCTGGTAGCCCGTTACGGGGGCGAAGAATTTGTCGTCGTTTTGCCGAACACTCAGCAACCAGGGGCAGTGGCGATCGCCCAACGCATTCAGGCTCAGGTGCGATCGCTCTCAATTCCCCATCAAGCTTCCGATATCAGCGATATTGTCACCGTCAGTATGGGGATTTGCACCACGATCCCAGCCGGTGAGTCCCCAGAGGCATTGGTGAAACAAGCGGATGTGGCTTTGTACCGCGCCAAACAGCAAGGGCGCGATCGCTATCAAGACATGGTGGGAGCGTGAGAACCCCTACCCTGTCTTTGAACCCTGGAAGAGTTTAAACCCCCTTGTATTTCCGTAATTTTATCGGTTTCATACCTCAAGATTCATCCACAACCATCGATAAATTTAACGAGACAATTTGTTCGTGAGGTTGCAAGATTTTAATGCGATCGCCTGACCCATCTTTCTCCCATAACTTCACCGCATTCATCGGCAAATTTAACAACCGATCTTGACTGGTCACGAGAATAACTTCACCAGTTTTCACCGCAGGAACAATGCCGACCACCGTATCGGTTTGATTTTTAAACTGTAAAGATTGAGTGCCAATATCTCCGGGATTTGCCAAACGGAGGCTGCTAACTTTCATCCGTTTAGCCCAGCCATCTTGGGTACACAATAAAAATTTGTCTGCCTCATTTAGGGTGACAAATCCGACCAAACTTTCCTGTTTTCCTAAACGTAAAGCTTGTTGGGCTTGTGTACCATAACTCATCATTGGTAGATGGTCGTCACTCACTTCTAATCGTAATAACCGCCCCCCAGAAGTGGCCAAAATCACAAATTCTCCCGGTTTAGTCAAATTCACCGATAACAATTCATCCCCATCTTTCAGCTTGACGACGGTTAAGCCGCGATTGCTTAAATTGCTAATTTGTTCCACAGAGATGCGCTTAATTCTGCCCCGCTTGGTTAATAAAACTAAATCAGTGGCATTTGTTTGATCGGAAAGGAGTAATTGTGTAGCAATAATATTCGGATCGCCTTGAACTGAATTCGGCAACAAAGTAATCAGGGGAGTGCCCCGCCCCTCTATGGGTTTTGAACTGCGACCGTTGGTTAATTGCAAGTCACGCAAATTTAAGGGATAAGCTTTGCCGGTACGAGTAAAAACAACTACGGTTTTGTCCGTTCGAGTGAGATAAATTTGCCGGCTAAAATCATCGATCGCCTTGCCAATGACTTCGATATCTTTGGTGGCGCTATTATCTGGTTTTGGCCGTTCAAAATTTTGGGGAGAAAATCGTTTCACATACCCCCGGTAAGTGAATTCTACCACCGTATCTTCCGGTTTAAATGCTACATCTAGAGCTAGTCCTGCCCCTGCTGCGGCTGTGGTTTTAGCCTGTTTTCCCGCAGATTTTTTCTCCGTTGTCAGATTTTGACTTTTTGTGCCTTCGCTGCTTATTTGCGCGGCCACCATTTTTTGGCCGACGTTTTTAGGGGCAATAATTCGCGTCCGCCGCTCATCACCGTATTTACGCTTGAGGGCGCGTAAATCTTTCTTTAATGCCTTTAACAGTTCGTGGCGATCGCTCAATAACTTTTGCAACTCTTGTTGCCGTTGGGTCAGTTGATCCAATTCGGCTTGTAATTTTTGCCGTTCCAAGCCGGTCAGCCGACGCAAGGGCATGGCTAAAATCGCCTCCGCTTGGCGATCGCTCAAATCCAACTCCGTTTGCAATCGCATTTTCGCCTGAGTACCATCAGGACTATCCCGTAAAATCGCGATGGTGCGATCGAGATTCGTTAGCGCCAGTAAACTCCCGGAGAGAATATGCAGTCGATTTTCTGTTTCTCTAAGTTCTTGAGAATACTCTTTTGTCAGAGTTTCTTCACGAAACCCTAAAAATTCTTGCAGAATTTCTCGCAGGGTAAGCTGTCTCGGTTCCCCGTTTACCAAAACCAGTAAAATTGCCCCAAAATTGCTTTGTAATGCCGTGTGCTGATAAAGCTGTTCCCGGACGATTTCTGGATCGGTTTCTCGCTTCAGTTCAATTACCACCCGCATCCCATCGCGATCGCTCTCATCCCGGATATCCGCCACCCCCGAAATCCGACCCTCATTCACCAAATCGGCAATTTTCTCAATCCAAGCGGACTTATTCACTTGAAACGGCAACTCGGTGACAATAATCGCATTGCGGCGATGGCGTCCCCGACTGCGTTCGATTTCTTCAATGGCCGTAATTCCCCGAACCGGAATCGTCCCCCGACCAGTGGTATATGCGGTATAAATCCCCTCGTTATCAACAATTTCACCGCCCGTGGGGAAATCCGGGCCGGGAATCAACTTAAATAATTGTTCGTCTGATAACGTCGGACAATCAATCAGGGCAATTAAACCATCAACCACCTCGTTGAGATTATGAGGAGGAATATTCGTCGCCATTCCCACCGCAATGCCCGAACAACCATTCAGCAACACCACGGGTAATTTCGCCGGGAGTACCACGGGTTCTTGTTGGGAATTATCAAAATTGCTAACAAAGTTCACCGTAGCCTCACTAATGTCTCCGAGCAGTCCTTCCTGACCGATCGCCGACAAGCGGGTTTCGGTGTAGCGCATTGCCGCAGGAGGATCGTTATCGATCGAGCCAAAATTCCCATGACCGGCAAGTAAAGGATAGCGGCTGGAAAAAGTCTGTACCATCCGCACCAAAGCATCATAAACCGCTTGATCGCCGTGGGGATGATATTTGCCTAACACATCCCCGACCACACGCGCACACTTGCGATAAGGTCTATCTGGGGTTAAACCCAACTCGTGCATAGCGTATAAAATCCGGCGGTGTACGGGTTTTAAGCCATCGCGCACGTCGGGCAATGCTCTGCCAACAATCACACTCATGGCATATTCAAGATAAGACTGCTGCATTTCTGTATGCAAGGCAGTCGAGATTACCTGCCCACTCGACAGAATCGACAACTGTTTTGCCATGAGGAACCTCTCATTACCAATAAACTTTCTGACATCGAAGGAATATTTTAAGCCCTAAAACTCGTAGGATACGAATACAGGACTTACGCCCCTTACCAGAAACCGACGGTCTTATTTAAATCTGATATATGGCGACTAGATGGGGGAATTTACTCAGTCCACTGAAAAGGGCTGATGCATAAGTCTTAGAATAGTAACCGAAAGGCGGGATTTAATCGCAATCTCAAATCCTTCTCTTCGATACACTATGACAATTAATGCATCAGACAGCAAAAAGGAAAGTGGTATGAAAACAGTTTTAATTGTGGAGGACGATCCCGTCAATGCCCGGGTTTTTTCTAAAATCCTGGCCAAACGGGGGGGCTTAAATGTCAAGCACACGGAAAATGTGGAAGAAGTGATGCACATCGCCCAAGCTGGAGAAGCGGATCTGATTCTGATGGATGTTTCTTTAGCCAGAAGTGTTTACAATGGCAAAGCGGTTGATGGGATTAAGATTACCCAAATATTGAAATCCGAGGAGAAAACCAAAAACTTACCGATTATTCTGGTGACGGCTCACGCAATGGCCGGAGATAGGGAAGCCTTTCTGGAACAGAGTGGGGCTGATGGCTACATTTCCAAGCCGGTGGTGGATCATGAAGAGTTTGTTAAGCAAATTAAAGCCATGTTAGGCGAAAATTAAGCAAAAATTAAGCGGCAATTAAGCAAGTTATTCGTTATTCGTTAAAAAGTTATTCGCCTAGCCAAATAAAGAATAACGAATAACGAATAACGAATAACGAATCAATTCCTATTGCCCTGGTAATCGTATGGGTTCTGGGGGTGCGGAACTTTCGATTTGGGCTAAAGTGGCCTGCATTCTAGGGGTTTGTAAGAATTTTTTGGTATCTTCTAACAACCGATCTCCCCACAGGTTTTCTCGGAGAAATTCGATTTGGCCATAACGGGCATCTAAACGCAAGGCTTTTTCGGCGATCGCGTAAGCTTCTTCGATATTTCCTTGGATATAAAACGCCACGGCGATCGCTAACTGGGGTTCGGCGGCATTCGGGTCAATGACAACCACAGACTGCCATCTATTTAATGCCGCTTGTTTTTTGCCTTGTTCATATTCGATTAAGCCAATATTATTTAAAGCTGGCCAGAATGTTTCATCGACGGCCATCGCTTTTTCATATTCGGCGATCGCCTGTGGCAGCTTGTTGAGCTTATAGTAAGTATTGCCCAATTCAAAGCGGGCGATCGGCAGATCCGGTTTAATTTTCAACCCTTCTTGTAAGTATTGGATCGCCCCCTGATAATTTTGCTGTTGAAAGTTGCTAGATCCTAGAGAAAACAGCACTCCTGCCAAAACTTCCCAGGTTCTTTCTTCCTTTGGCGCTAACTGGGTGGCTAACTTTGCGCGAGCCAAAGCCAAGTCATATTGCTGAAACTGCGCTAACTGAGCCGCTTGTTGGGCCAGTCTGACTCCCTGAATTTCCAACTCTTGTTGATCCAGTTCCTGGGTATGTGGCAATAATGCCTGCCCTTTAGCGGTCGGCGCGACAGTACACAAACCCAATATCACCAGCAACGAAATTAATAAATTACTACCCTTTGGCAGGGTACTGCTTTGAAACAATTGCATTCTTATTTCCGCTTTCTTGAGGCCATCTGATTTGAATCTTGACACATAGGACTGACTGACCGAATCACCTCCCGAAGTTCCTTTGGCAACAATTGGCTACCATTGGTGATTTCTCAGCTTGAAAAAGCGTCAGTCCCGATCAAAATTTTAACGAAAATTTTCACTGGTCGAGCGCCACCTATACTCCCACTTCGTGGTTGAACCGCTGTAATTCCCAAGCTTGTTCGCCATACACAGCAGAAATCTGTTCTTGACAACAAGTAATGGCAAAATCATTTAACTCTTCCGGTTCAATGTCATAGAGTTCGGCAAATACATCCGCTTGGACTCGACAAAAGCGAGGCCGATCCGCGTAAATGCCACAACGACGGGTCAGGCGATCGTAATGGATGCACCAGCCATCAGCCCCGACTAAGCTGAGATACAGTTGCCAGTCTTCTGGAGAAAGATAGTCTTCCACGTCGGGGCGATCGCTCGGATCCAAGTTACAACAAGCCCCACATCGTTCAATACACCGCCAAGTCGCCATTGTTGATCTCCCTCATTATTTCTGATTGTTTACTTCTGTGCCCGGATCCAGAAAAATCTTGACTGATTTGTTTTCAGACGAATTCCCTTCACCGCAGGATCCGGGCATCCGCAACCTAACCGAGGTTGCGGTCAAGAATTGGCTAAAAATTGCTCGAAATTTGGTACTGTGACCCAAGTGCCGGTGGCGTGAGATTCTAATGTTAAATCCATTAACAGTTGAGAATAGACTCCTTCTTTCAGGGAAGGGACTACGGTCTGACCCCTGTGAATGCCTTGAACCCAGTTGTCCACGACGCGGATAAATGGGGCTAGTCTGCCATCGCTGTAAGTCTGCGGAAATTGTAAGCGATCAGGAATTTCCATATGACGCAGGTCTTCCCCCGCTGGGGCGCATTGAATGGTAAAGCCATGTACATAGTCTTTTTGGTTGCTGCTGCCAAGGATTAAGGTGCCGCGATCGCCATAAACTTCCACAAAATGTCCCCGTCCTTGATAAGTGGTAGAACTTAGGCAAACGTTGACCGGGGTGCCATCAGTCAGTTCTAGCATCAACAAACAACTATCATCCGCATCCACCAGTTTCAGTTTACCGCCGTCAGCGGGATCCGGACGTTCCGTAATACTCGTAGATAAATGCCCAGATAACCGCTTGACTGGGCCAAATAACCAGCTAATATAATCAAAGGCATGGGAACCGATCGCCCCCAGTGCCCCGCCCCCTTTGTCTTTTTGGGAGTACCAGTTCCAAGGGCGATCGGCAGCAGCCCGACTAGAGGCTAACCAGTCTATTTTAATTAATCGTTTTTCCCCACAATATCCTTCGTCCAATAATTCTTTAAAGCGTTGCCATGCCGGGACAAAGCGAAATTCAAAATCCATCGTGGCGATCGCGCCTTTGGTCTGGGCTAAATGATACAGCGATCGCGCTTCTTGGGCAGAAAGAGTAGTGGGTTTTTCTAATAACAAATGCTTTCCGGATTCTAACACAATTTTTGCCATCTCATCGTGCAAAAATGGCGGAGTTGAAATACTCACCGCCAGCACTTCTGGGAGATTCACCAATTCAGTTATTTCGTCACAGGCATTGGGAATTTTATAGGCATCAGCGAGTTCACTAGCCTTCTCAATATCCCGGTGATAAACAGCTACAATTTCCGTTCCGGGATGGGCTTGGAATCCGGGAATATGAATTTTTTGCCCAAAACCCGTCCCCACAATGGCGACTCCCAGGGGCTTATTTTCCCCGGTTTGACTGGCATAATCAGCGGCCACATTTATTCCTGAATCTGTCATAAATCTCTCAATTAAACTTATTCAAAACATCACTAATCTCTCAAATAATATACCAGCAGTAAATTTAATCCTGATCCCTCAAAAAATAACCGCATTATTTAGAGATTAGTGCTAATAAAAAACTATTTCTTTGCGGATGAATTCGGCAGATTTTTAACTTGTGCTTCCACCCACCGGATTACTTGCTGACCCAAAGGCACGCAATCCGGGTGAAACAAATCAACTTCCCGAATTCCCGTGGGACTGGTGACATTTACTTCCGTTAAATAACCCCCAATCACATCCAGGCCGACAAAATATAACCCATCTTTTCTTAATTTCGGGGCAACAGTCGAACAAATTTCCCGCTCTCGGTCGGTAATCTCCGTTTTCACCACTCGACCGCCCACGGCCATATTGCCCCGAAATTCATTGCCACTAGGGACTCGATTAATCGCGCCAATGGGTTCGCCATTTAACAGGATAATTCGTTTATCCCCCTCTCGGGCAGCGGGTAAATAAGTTTGCACGATCGTTGGCAGAGTCCCTTGTTGGGTACTCAGTTCAATCAGGGAGTTAAAATTCGGGTCGTCAGGTTTCAGCAATAAAATCCCTTCTCCAGCTTTACCCCCAATGGGTTTGAGCACTGCCATCCCTTGTTTTTCGGTAAACGCCCGAATTTCTGACTTATGTTGACTGACAATGGTCTCTGGGATGACGTTGGTAAACTGGAGGCCATACATTTTCTCGTTGGCATTGCGGAGTCCAGCGGGATGATTCAGCACCAGAGTTTTCTGGGGGTCGATATAGTCGAGAATATAAGTGGCATAAAGGTAGGCCGTGGTGACTGGGGGATCGGTACGCATGAACACCGCATCCATGTCTTCCAGACAGCAAAGACGGCGATCGCCTACTTCATACCAAGATTCGACTTTTTGCCAACGTCCTGCCACCCGTTGCACGGGAGTTAAACGAACTGGCTGCAAATTCGCCCAAGCTGTAGAGGCGAACACACTTAACTGATTAATTTCCGTAATCCAAACTTCATGGCCAAGCTCTTGGGCCGCTTCCATCATGGCGACGCTGCTATCGTGTGTGGGATCGAGCTTGTGGATTGGATCGATGATAAACGCAAGTTTCACGTTGACTTCTCTTTTTAAATTCGTTAGCCACCGTAATCCATTAAACCCCCAAACGTACCGAAAAAAGCGATCCGCCCGGTCGAGAGGATCGCTGTGAAGTTGAATATTTTTCTTGGCATCTTTTCTTGATTCCTGGGAACCCAGGCCGCCAAAATTCCCTACTGGAGCAAGGGATCTAACTCACCGGCACTTTCCAGGGCATGAAGATCGTCACAACCACCAATATGGCGATCGCCAATAAATATCTGGGGCACAGAACGACGACCATTAGCGCGAACGGACATGGCATCGCGAGCCGCCTCATCCCCATCAATACAATATTCCGTGAACTCCACACCTTTTTTTGTCAACAAGCCTTTCGCTCGGATACAGAAAGGACAACGGCTCCATGTATAGATTTCCACTTTCGGCATAGTTGCTCCCGATCTCTGGTTTCGTAATATTTCTTAATCAACTTTTACTATAGTATTTTATGCCTAAAGAAAAGAGGCGATCGCCTCTGTTGAAAAAAAACCCTCCCCAGTTGGGGAGAAGAAAAGCATTTAACTTCGCAAGACCATATACCAGCTATCAGGAGGATGCCGATTAGCCTTAAATTTTATTTAGTTACTTGCTTTCTTCGGCGTTGTTGAAGGAAAGCAAATCCAGTCACTAAAAGTGCGGTGACTGTACTGGGTTCGGGGATGGCTTTCGGTGCGGGGGGTTCATAATACGGCGTCCCTCTACCAGTCCCACTGGCCCCACTAAACCCACCACCATTAATGCTTTGATAACGCACGCCAAAGTTGCTCATGGCAAAGCTTTGCACCGACTTAGTTAACTGAACTTTGGCGGTGAATGCAGCCACCCCATCGGCGGTAGAAACGCCACCTTGATTGCCTTCGCCACCACCGCCTTTGCAGTTATTTTTATTATTGATAAAACAGGCTTCAATACCCCCAAATCCATTGGGCAAAGAATCATTAGTATGAGCGTTGGCAAAAACGCCACCTGTAACGCTGGCGCTTTTGATCTCTGCTCCGTCCAGATTAAAGCCTAGGGCGCTAGTCCTAGAAGTAATGTTCCCAGTTGAAGTATTATCCAACTGAATCCCGAAGATGGCCTCCGTGCCGGTAAATGATTGCAGGGTGAATTTTGCCCAAGAGGTCAAATCATTAACATTTTTCCCTCCGACATTCCCATCAAAGTTGACCGTAAAGGACTTACCCACATCCTGAGCGCTAATATCCTCAATGGTTGCGCCATTGAACACAAAGGCGGCTGCCGAGGGAGCTTCAATCAAGAAACCTAGCCCAGCAGAAGATATAGCGGCTACCCCAATTCCTAATTTCACTGTTTGTTTAAACATTCTCTTTCCCCTCTTCTACCAAAATGTTGTCTTGGTGAACCCTTGCTTGCTCGTGTTTGCCGAATCATCCTTTGGTTTAGATACATCCCATTCTCCCTGATTTTAACTTAAGAAAGTTAGGGCTCACCTTCTGAAGCATCCATTTGGTTACACCGCAGTCAAACCCTAGTATCAGTTTATAAACTAAATTCCCTCTTTGGCTAGGAATATTGGCAAGCTTTACCAAATCTTTAATGAATTCAGGGAGCGATCCAGAGATTTTTGGTAAAAACACTGATTTATCTCGACTTTCCGCCGTTTTTTTTTCATGTTTCAGTATTTACACGGATTTGTATCTGGCTCATTCCTTATGCTGCAATCGGTTATTCAGCATTGAGATGAGAATACGGAAATATTGTTCTGTAAGTAACAATCAAGATTTCACCCCTAAAGATGCCAAAAATGCGGCGATCGCCTCTAATGATAAGCTTTTTAAATTAACATAATATACCCAAAGAGAAGATGTTTTGCGTAAATTATCTGCAATTCAAAGGCAATTTTGGCACAGTGCCAAAATGAATGATGATGGAATTAGTCAATCTAAATTTAGGAATTTAGATTGACTCAACGATCGAGCATCCCCAAAGTAAAGATACTTATTTTAAGTATAAATACGGAAACTTTGACTTTTGTAAAGCGAAAGTTTCACCCAGAAGAAACCGCATAGTCAATCAACTGAGCAAGCCGATGACGCAGAGTTTCTAAGCCAATCCGTAGATTTGCAGAAATATAGACCCCCAGGGGAAATTCTTCCTGGGCAAGTCTTAAGGTTTCGCCGTCTACCTGGTCAATTTTGTTAAACACAATCAAAGCGGGGCCAGGAGCGATCGGCATTGAGCGCAAAATCTCTGTGACTGAGCGAATTTGACTTTGCCAAGCGGGATGGGATAAATCCACGACGTGCAATAAAGCATCTGCCTCGGTCACTTCTTCCAGGGTAGCGCGAAAGGCATCCATCAGAGTCGGCGGCAGTTCGTGAATAAATCCTACCGTATCGGTTAATAAAATTGGCATGGGTTGCCCGGTTTGTGCATCGGCAATCACGACTCGGCGGGTCGTGGGATCCAAGGTAGCAAATAATTGGTCAGCGGTGTAAACTTCCGCATTAGTTAAGGCATTGAGTAAGGTTGATTTCCCGGCATTGGTATAACCGACGATCGCCACCGTTGCCACTTCTTGCTTTTGCCGACGTTGCCGCATCCGATTTCTATGGGCTCGTAATTGGTTCACTTCCTGTTGCAGTCTGGCAATTCGGCGACTAATCGCTCGCCGTTCGGTTTCTAATTTGGTTTCCCCCGGCCCTCTGGTGCCAATGCCGCCCCCTAAACGAGACATGGCTTGACCCCGCCCGGTGAGTCGCGGCAAGGTATATTCTAGTTGGGCTAATTCTACTTGTAGTTTACCGGCAGCAGATTGGGCCCGTTGAGCAAAAATATCTAGAATCACTTCGGTGCGATCGACAACTCGGACACCGATTTGGATTTCTAGGTTGCGGACTTGTGCGGGAGATAAGTCGCGATCGAATACAATCAAGTTCGCCCCGGCGGTCTGGGCAGCCAGGGCAATTTCTTGCACTTTCCCTGTGCCGACGACAGTTTGCGGATGAGGGCGGGGACGTTTTTGCCGCACCGTTTGGACGACTTTGCCTCCGGCAGTATCTACTAATCTCGCCAGTTCCACTAATTGATCTTCAAATTGTTCTGGGGTTAGGTCATCGGTCATTAAACCCACGATTAACACTAAGTCTTGGTCAGCGTCTACTTCTCTGGCTACGAATTGACTCTGCAATTCCGCTTCTAAGCCTTCAACCAGATCCAAAAAGTCTTGGGTGACTAAGGTATCCAAGCTAACTGGTGGGGAGACTTGCCAAAAAATATCGAGATTTTCTGATGCTGAACTCTCGATGTCTTGTGGCATTTGTGGGATTAAATGCGCCAAGTAGGTTTCTTTCACATACCCAGTCGCGCCACCGCCGCGCCGTTCAAATCCACTCCCGGTGAGGGTCAAGACGACTAAAGCATCTAAGCGTTGAATTGCCATTGCGGTCAGAGAGGCTTCACTGGGGGGACTGGATTTGAGGGTTGTGGCAATGCAGCGAATGCCACTGAGACGACCAGCCCCATAGCGGGGCAGTTCTAAGGGAGGAATTTGGGTTTGACGCGGCGAACCGACGCCGACCCGAATGACTTGACCTCGGCGGTTGAGGTAAGTGCAGACGGGTTGGCCGATTTCGGTGCTGATGGCGGCCAGCCGCTGGGCAAATTCCGGGGTGGTCAGGCAGTCTACGGGTAAGCGTTGGTGATAAAGCCGACCGAGTTGTTTGAGTTGACTAGGTTTTAAACCTTGAAGGTTGCCGTATATCGTTTCTATAGACTTTTTTGACCAGAAATTCTGGCCCCTCCTATCTACGGTGTTCACAGAATCACAGAATATATTATATTCAGCCGGGGAAATTGTCGGGGAGACGGGGGCGATCGCGGATGAGAAAATCTAGGTTTTGGCAAAAAATTTAGTCAGGCGATCGCCTAAATTCGGTTTCAGTCAACAGCTACTAGATGTTTCAGCAAACATTAATTTATCCGTTCCGGCCTCTTGACTTGTTGACAATCTCAAGTCGATAGGGATGAAAAGTTTTAATTTTTTCCAGTTGATGCGGGAAATTTTCCCCCACTACATAAAAATCCCGAGGATAGACCCAATTGCTATCCAGCAGCCCATGAATCATGATTCCCGTCATCACCGCATAATTAAAAATATTCGGACTTAGCTGTTTTAATAGCAAATTATTAATATCTATTGAAATAATATTACACGCCAGTTTAGTCATTTTAATTAAATCGGGCTTACTGCCATATTTGATATGAGATAAAAGCTTCTGCCGAATTAAACTTTCTTCCAGGTCTTCCAAGTCGAGAATCATGTTAAAATGTCCTCTATTCAGTTCATTCACAATCAACTCTAAAGAACCACAAGCATGAGATGGTTTATCAATTCCATGCCGATAGACCTTACCAATTTCCCCATATCTAGAAATGGCAATATGCGGCATTCCGTAAAAAGTAAACCGACGCATTCCATCATAAATTGGGGTATGTGCTGCCGCTGCGTTTATCCCCGTTCTGCCAATGGTTAAAAAACCGCCTAAACTACAACAATTAAAAGTTTTTCCCCAATATTTGACTACTTCATTAAATAATGGCTCAGTAATTTCGTCTCGACAAAGAGCCACCATGCCCATTGTGTTTTCAGATTCAAAGCCATAATTTTGTAAGACATCAAAGGTTTTTTTCATGTATTCTTCCAGGAGCAAAGTCCCAGGAAAATGCTTTTCGATGACAGCAAAAAATTCAGGAGTCATAATTGAAATTTTTAGGGTTTGAATTGATTGAATAAAGCTCTTATAGTTGGGCGATCGCTATCGAGGTTTGATGCACAAAGCAAGGTTAGGGTGGGCAAGTATTTGCCCACCCTACTACGGATAGCTCTTATATGTACTATAAGTGGAGAACATCAGCAAGAGTAGCAAAGCGTAGGGTGGGCAAACATTTGCCCACCCTACTACGGATTTCAGAGAGGATCCTATCGATTCGCCTGTTGGCTTGCGCCACTGGCGGCGGCTTGGGTTAAGTTAGATAAGGCATAACCTGTGCAAGACAATACCTCCGATCGCTGACTGAGGGTTATTCAACAGCTTGTGTACTCATTACACTAATTGTCTCGTTATAAACCGCGATCGCAGTGGTTAACTTAGTCATCACCGTGACCACCGTTTGCCGCGCTTCAATGGAAATCATTTGACCGGCAAAAAATACCTCACCTTCCCCAAGTAATTCACTAATTAAAGACTTGGCACCTTGAAGCACTGCCATGAGGACACTGCGACCGGCGAACTGAAAACGACCACCGACAATATCACTGGTAGTCACGATCGCATTCATTGCCATCACCCCACCGGCATTATTAAACCGGCCATTATTTCCACTGCGTGAATTGTTGCGCGTCACTGTGACATTCACCGCTACGGGGTCTGATGACTCTTGTACCGGGTCACTTGCTTCGGTTGCCGGTTCTGTTGGGGCGCTAACCTCGGCGGTTGCCACGGGTTCAGCGACGGGTAATTAAATTAAGTAAAATTAGGGCGGATTATGGCGATCGGGCTGCGGAGAGGCGGGGGTGCAGGGGAGCGTCTTGTGCGGGGGAGCAGCCATCGTGCAGGGGAAAGTCGTAGGGGCGTCCTTGCGAAGCATAATCCGTCAGGCCTTATGGCCATTCGCCCGTACAAGTGAAAAGTTGAAAGTCGTAGGGGCTTTCTGGCCATTCGCCCGTACAAAAGAAATATCACTGTTCCCTGTTCCTTGTTCCCTGTTCCCTGTTCCCTGTTCCCTGTTCCCTGTTCCCTATTCCCTATTCACTATTCACTCTCTCCTGAAGCTCCTCTGCCGACGGCGGGTTCCTCTGCGCCTCTGCGCCTCTGCTCGATTGGCGGCCGCTCCACACAAGACGCCCCTGAAATAAGTCAAAGGTGCCGTCAGATGGCACGAGTTTTTTCTAAGATAAACATATTGATTTGTAAGAGAAGAAGAATTCGTGGCTAAGTCACCAGAAGCAAACAAAACTCCGCAAACCCTTTCCCGGACTCCGCTGTTCGAGGTTTGCGTTGAACTGAACGCCAGAATGACCGAATTTGCTGGCTGGGAAATGCCGGTGCAATATAGCGGCATTACGGAAGAACATCAAGCAGTCCGAACCACTGCGGGAATGTTTGATATTTCCCACATGGGTAAATTTATCCTCAAAGGCAAGGATTTAATTCAGAAATTGCAATATTTGGTGCCATCGGATTTGAGTCGGTTACAACCCGGTGAGGCTAAATATACCCTGCTGTTAAATCCCCAAGGGGGCATTATTGATGACATTATCTTTTATTACCAAGGTCAAGATGCCACTGGGGAACACCGGGGACGGATGATTGTGAATGCGGCAACTTTGAACAAGGATAAAACTTGGTTATGGGAAAATTTCCAGGGTTCTGATGTGGAACTGCAAGATTTATCTCCCGAAAAAGCGTTGATTGCAGTCCAAGGCCCTGACGCGGTGAAGCATTTACAATCTTTGGTAGAAACGGATTTAACTGCTGTTAAGTATTTTGGTCATTTGGAAGCGCCGGTTTGTGGCGGATTGGGCTTTTTCGCCCGAACAGGTTACACCGGAGAGGATGGCTTTGAGGTGATGGTAGACCCGGAAGTGGCGGTGACGCTGTGGCGCAGTCTGCTGAACGCTGGGGTGACGCCTTGTGGTTTGGGCTGCCGGGATACTCTGCGTCTGGAAGCGGCGATGCCCCTTTATGGTCAGGATATTGATGATACGACTACGCCCCTGGAAGCGGGACTAGGTTGGGTGGTTCACCTGGATAGTAAAGGAGACTTTTTCGGTCGAGAAGTGTTGGAGAAACAAAAGCAAACTGGGTTGTCACGGCGTCTGGTGGCTTTGGAAATGCAAGGGCGCTATATTGCCCGTCATGGTTATGGGGTGAAAGCCGACGGTGAGACGGTGGGAGAAATTACCAGTGGCAGTTGGTCGCCGACTTTGCAACGAGCGATCGCCCTTGCTTATGTACACACGAACCTCGCGAAATCTGGTCAAGAATTAGAAGTCGAAATCCGAGGGAAAAGTTATCCCGGTGTGGTTGTGAAAAAACCTTTTTATCGTTCTCCCAATCGGAGTTAACCGTTAAACAAACCTGGAGGCTTGGCCTCCGGTTTAAACCTCCGTGAAACTTGCAAATAATCTGGAAGGATATATGCCTCTAATTAAAAAACCTAAATTTCGCTCCTATTTCAATTTAGGTAACTTGCTGATATTAGTGGGTTTATTATTATTAGCCGCTAATTTTATTTTGCCTCGTCGCCAAGTAATTCCTAGGGTTCCTTATAGCATTTTTATCTCCCAGGTAGAATCGGGACAAGTCGAGGCTGCCCAGGTGGGTGAACAGGAAATTATATATTACTTAAAAAATACCCCTCAAGCTGGTGAAACCCAGGAAAAAGCTAACAATCGACCCAGACAATTAAGGGCAACTACGCCAATTTTTGATTTAAGTTTACCCCAACGATTAGAAAAAAATGGGGTGGTTTTTCAAGCGGCACCGCCCCCACAAAATACCTGGGTGGGAACGCTGATTAGTTGGGTGATTCCCCCAGTGATTTTAGTGTTAATGTTTCAGTTTTTTATGAGTCGGGATAGTCGGACTCAAGGGAGTCTTTCTTTTAGTAAGAGTAAGGCGAGAATTTATGTGGCCGGAGAGGATACTAAAATCACTTTTGCCGATGTGGCAGGGGTGGAAGAAGCCAAGACTGAGTTAGCAGAAATTGTGGAGTTTCTCAAAAGTCCAGAACGCTTTGCGGAGATTGGGGCACGCATTCCTAAAGGGGTGTTATTAGTTGGCCCGCCGGGAACAGGAAAAACTCTGCTGGCTAAAGCGGTGGCTGGGGAAGCTGGGGTGGCATTTTTTAGTATTTCGGCTTCGGAATTTGTGGAGTTATTTGTGGGTACTGGGGCGGCCAGAGTTCGCGATTTATTTGAACAAGCAAAACAAAAAGCTCCTTGTATTATTTTTATTGATGAGTTAGATGCGATCGGCAAGTCTCGGAGTAGTGGGGGAACTCCTAGTGGGAGTAATGATGAACGGGAACAAACCCTGAATCAATTGTTAACTGAAATGGATGGGTTTGCCGCAGGAAAAGCTACGGTGATTGTGTTAGCAGCAACTAACCGCCCGGAAACTTTGGATGCAGCTTTGTTACGTCCCGGACGCTTTGACCGTCAAGTTTTGGTCGATCGCCCGGACTTGGCTGGACGAGAAGCGATTTTAACTACTCATGCCCAAAAGGTAAAGTTAGGAAGTGATGTGGATTTACACGCGATCGCCGTGAAAACTCCGGGTTTTGCTGGGGCTGATTTGGCTAATTTAGTTAATGAAGCGGCTTTATTAGCGGCCAGAAATCATCGGGAAGCGGTGACAAAAGAAGACTTTAATGAGGCGATCGAACGAATTATTGCTGGGTTAGAAAAGAAAAGCCGCGTCCTCAGTGATAAGGAGAAAAAAGTAGTGGCTTACCATGAGGTTGGTCATGCCTTAGTTGGTGCCATTATGCCCGGGGCTGGGAAAGTGACCAAAATTTCCATTGTGCCGCGAGGAATGTCCGCTTTAGGCTATACTTTGAAAATGCCCACAGAAGACCGCTTTTTAATGGATGATAGCGAATTTCGCGAACAAATTACTATGTTACTTGGCGGTCGGGCAGCAGAAGAAATTGTCTTTAACCGCGTCACTAATGGGGCATCGGATGATTTACAACGGGCGACGGATTTAGCCGAACGCATGGTGACAGCTTATGGCATGAGTAAGGTATTAGGGCCTTTAGCTTATCAGCAAAATGATGCCAATAATTTCTTAGGTAATCGGTCAATGAATATGCGACGCATGGTTAGCGAGGAAACCGCTAAGGCGATCGATGCGGAAGTGAAAACTATTGTCGAAACCGCTTATGAGAATGCATTAGCTTTGCTGAATTATAACCGCGATTTGTTAGACAGAATTACTGGAAAATTATTAGAAACTGAGGTGATTGAAGGGGAGGAATTAGATGCCCTTTTAGGTCAAGCAAAACCTGTGCAAGAATAATCACCACAGAGACACAGAGAACACGGAGAGATTCAATTTTTGTGTCCTTTGTGTCCTCTGTGTCTCTGTGGTAAAAATTAAACGCTAAGTGGAATTAGGAGAAAAAAATGATAGTCGATATTCGTCGGTTAACGGTGGAAGAATATCATCGGATGGGAGATTTGGGAATTCTTGCCCCTAATGAACCTGTAGAATTAATTGAAGGACAAGTTATTCAAAAACCCATGAAAGGAAAATCTCATAGTGCGGCAGTTTCGAGAACAGATCACTTATTGAGAAATCGTTTAGGCGATCGCGTTTTAGTCAGGCTAGAAAATCCCGTTAAGTTAAATGATTACTCTGAACCAGAACCGGATATTGCTTTGGTAAGACCTGACCCTTTGTACTATGAAGACCACCACCCAACCCCCAGGGAAATTTATCTAATTATTGAAGTGGCAGATAGCACTTTGAAAAGAGATCGCGAATTTAAAGGGACGGTTTATGCTAAAGCAGGAATTACGGATTATTGGGTTTTAGATATTAGCGATCGCCAATTATATGTTTTGCGAGAACCTCAAGAAAATGGTTATCAACGGGAAGCTATTCTCAGGGAAAATGACCCGATTTCACTTTTAGCTTTTCCTGATGTAACGATGACCGTTGCGGAAATGTTAAGTCCGGTGGTTTAAAAAATAATTAACGCCACTTTCGAGAAAGGACATATAGCGGTTATTAGCCGGATGAAGTACAGGGGTTTTCTGGATTCCCGCATTCGCGGGAATGACAGGTTTTTTTTAGTTCATAACTCTGACAACTGCTATAAATATTTATGTCAATCATGGTAAAATATGGTAAAATTTGCTATATTATAGTTGTGCGATTCTTTTTGATTTGGTGATTAACTATGTCTGCCAAAGATAAGTTTCACGAAGTTGTCAAAACAGCCCTGCAAAAAGATCAATGGATCGTTACTCACGATCCATATCCGCTTCAGGCAGGTAGCTTTAATCTGGCGATCGATATCGGGGCAGAAAAAATTATTGCCGCTGAACAAAAAGGACGAAAAATTGCGGTGGAAATCAAAAGCTTTCGCAGTCCATCTAGAATTGCTGATTTTTACAATGCTTTGGGTCAATTCATCTCTTATCGTTCAGCTTTGAAGTTGCAAGACAAAGACCGTCAATTATACTTAGGAGTTCCTAGCGATATTTATGAGGAATTTTTTCAAACTTCATTTATTCAGGAACTTGTCCAGGAAAATCAAGTTTATCTTTTAACTTATAATATTGAACAGGAGGTCATTGAGCGATGGCTACCGTAGATATTTATCGACAATATATTCAAGAATTGCTGACAAAACGCTCCAAATTAGTTTGGAATCCTAAGATTAAGGCGGAAACAATTTTCGATCCAGAGAGAGACCACTATCAATTAGTTTATGTAGGGTGGCCGACCAATGCCAAGCGGGTCTATGGGGTGGTGCTTCATGTAGATATTATTGATGGGAAAATTTGGATTCAACAAGATGGAACCGAAGAAGGACTGGCGAATCAATTGGTTGAATTAGGGGTGCCGAAAGAAGATATTATTTTAGGATTTAATTCCCCAATCATGCGGCAATATACCGATTTTGGGGTGGGATGATGTAAATAATAAACACCACAAAGAGACTAAGGACATAAAGAAGATTACAATAAGACCAAGCAGTTAAATCTTAGCTATGACTAATAAAATTACCCATCCTTTATTTCATCCCAAAACTCTGAATAATGCCATCCGCAATTTTACTTTTCCCCAAGACTTAGACCAACGTCATGCCCTGGTTAAAAAGTGGCTTGAACCACTAAAAGCAGGGACGCTGAATGAAATTAAAGAAGTTTCTTTACATGGGGAATTTCTGACGGATATTTTTCAGCGAGTTTTGGGCTATGTTTCGGTGATTTCCGGTGGGGGTAAAGCCTGGGAAATTCACGCGGAAACGACTATATCGGATGGGGGTGGTTCGGCAGATGCGGCTTTGGGTTTTTTTACGGCTTCCGCAGGGAAAAAAGACAAAATTAAGCTAGAAGGAAAAGTTATCGCACCGATTGAGTTAAAAGGCGCAAAAGAAGATTTAGATCGCCCTCCTTCGGGTCGCAAAGAGTCAGCGGTGGAACAGGGCTGGCGCTATGCAAATTATACTCCAGATTGTCGCTGGGTGATTGTTTCTAATTATCGGGAGTTGCGCTTATATTATACCAGTAAAACTCCGGCTTATTATGAGCGGTTTCGTCTGGTTGATTTAGAGGATATTCAAGAGTTTAAGCGGTTTTATTTTATTTTCTGTCGGCAAAATTTTCTGGGGGTGAAATCCGATCGACCTTCGGCGATCGATCGCCTATTGGCTGAGTCCAATGAGGTGCAAGAAAGTATTACTAAGCAACTGTATCAAGAATATAAGGAGATTCGCGGGCAATTGGTGAAGCATTTTCGCTTTTCGGGGCCAAAAGACCTGCCCGATCGCGATCGCCTGCTAATCGAAAAAGCCCAAAAAACTTTAGACCGGATTTTGTTTATTGCCTTTTGCGAGGATAAGGGGTTATTGCCAGCAAAAACCATTATGCAAGCCCACGACCACCAAGATCCCTATAATCCCCGACCGATTTGGGAAAATTACAAAGCGGTGTTTCGTTGGGTAGATAAAGGCAATGAAAATCCGCCGATTTCTGGTTATAATGGCGGGTTATTTGAAGTTGACCCCCTGTTAGATGAACAGTTGACCGTTCCGAATATTCTTTGTGGTCAAATTAAGCAGTTAACTCGCTATGATTTTGATACGGAGGTTTCTGTTGATATCCTGGGGCGGATATTTGAGCAGTCCGTGACGGATTTAGAGGAGTTAAAAGCAGAAGCTACCGGGCAAGAATATAATCAGAAAAAAGGAAAACGCAAGACCCAAGGGGTATTTTATACCCCGGCTTTTATTACTCAATATATTGTTGAGGTTGCCCTGGGTGGTTATCTGAAAAAACAGGAACAGGAAATCCGCGATCGCCTCCAATTAGAGCAAATTTCCCCACGGGCAACTAAGAAACGGCAGCAAGCAGAAATTCAGTTTTGGGAAACCTACCGGGATGAGGTTTTGAAGCAAACCAGAGTGATCGATCCGGCTTGTGGATCCGGGGCTTTTTTAATTGCGGCTTTTGAGTATTTGCTGCGGGAATATGAACGAGTCAATCAAGCCTTAGCCAGTTTGGAAATTGGCGGTAAAAAAGATGCAGAAATTGTCGGTCAGCGCAGTTTGTTTGATTTGAACCGGACAATTTTAAACCAGAATCTCTATGGAGTGGACTTGTCCCCTGAGTCGGTGGAAATTACCAAGCTTTCTCTCTGGTTGAAAACAGCGGAAAAAGGGAAAACCCTGACGGATTTAGATGGCAATATTAAAGTGGGTAATTCCCTGGTGGATGACCCGGAAGTGGCAGAACGGGCTTTTAATTGGCAGGCAGAATTTCCCGAAGTGTTTGCGGATGGTGGGTTTGATGTGGCGATCGGTAATCCGCCTTATGTGCGCCAAGAATTGTTATCGCCAATTAAGCCTTATTTGCAAAAAAAATATCAGTCTTATGATGGGGTAGCGGATTTATATGCTTATTTTTATGAGCAAGGGTTAAATATTTTGAAACCGGGGGGAGTGCTTTCTTATATTGTGACAAATAAATGGTTGCGGGCAGGATATGGGGAAGCGTTACGGCGGTTTTTTGTGGAAAATAGCGTATTTGAGGAAATTGTTGATTTTGGTCATGCCCCAATTTTTGAGGATGCGGATACTTTTCCTTGTATTGTGGGGTTACGGAAACGATTAGATCCCCAAGGTTCCGGGGAAAAGTATGTGCAAGTTTGTCCAGTTCCTAGAGAAAAATTAGCGGATATTAATTTGACTCAATATGTGCAGCAAGAAAGTTATCCGGTTGCTTGGTCGCGGTTTTCTGCGGATGCTTGGAGTTTGGAACGGCCAGAAGTTGAAGCATTAATGGAAAAAATCCTGCGCGTGGGTATTCCCCTGAAAGAGTTTGCTGGAGTTAAGCCTTATCGGGGGATATTAACCGGGTTTAATGAAGCGTTTTTGATTGATGAGACGACGAAAAATCGTCTGGTTAAAGCTGACCCTAAATCCGCTGAAGTGATTAAGCCTTTTTTACGGGGTCGCGATATTAAACGCTGGAGTCCCGATTGGCAAAATTTGTGGTTAATTTTTACAAAACGAGGGATTGATATTGATGCTTATCCGGCAGTAAAAGCCCATCTAAGTCAGTATCGAAAAAAATTAGAACCTCGTCCTAAAAATTGGCATACAAATCAGGATGGGGAATGGCTAGGAAGAAAAACCGGAAGCTATCAATGGTATGAAATTCAAGATGCCGTTGATTATTGGCAGATGTTTGAACAGCCGAAAATTATCTATCAAGAAATTAATACTTTTCCAGCGTATGCGATCGATACTCAGGGTTATTTTGCCAATAATAAAGTGTTTCTGATTGCCAAATATGAATTATATCTTTGTGGCTGCTTAAATTCTGCATTAGGATGGTGGATCGCTCATCAAATATTTCCCAAAATGATTGGTGATGCGGTGACTCCCCGTGGAGATATTATGGTTGATTTTCCGATCGCCCCACCCACCGCACAAATCCGCGAACAAGTGGAACCGATTGTTAGCCGTTTGATTGAAATCACCCAAGCCAACCAAACTGCCTATAAAGAAGTATTGGACTGGTTACAAGTTGAGCAAAAAATTGATAAACCTGGTGAAAAACTGGAAGAGTTTGCTAACTTAGAAGAAAATGATTTTATTCAAGAAGTGAAAAAGCGCCAACCCAAATCATCGGGCGGTATGAGTCCCTCTGCCCTGAAAGAACTGCGGCAAGTTTATCAAGATTATGCCCCGGATATTCAAGCCCGTCAAGCAGAAGCCTTGACCCTGGAATATCGTCTTGCTGATTTAGTTAATCAAGCTTATGGTTTAACTCCGGAAGAAATAGATTTAATGTGGAAAACTGCGCCGCCAAGAATGCCGATCGCCCCGGAAAAATAAAAAGAAAACCTATAATTAAAACCTATAATTAATATATCTGGAAATTCCAGTGGAATTAGAAGCCAAAAATGCTCGTCGATCAAATAATCTGAACCCTTACTATATCAGGACTTACGCAAAGCCTGTATCAATAGGGTGCCTTTCCGATCTGGTCGCGTGCCGGAGGCATTTCGGTAACGCACCCATACAATGTGGATTAGCTGCCGATCGTTCTGAAATTATTCACTTTTCCTGTTTATGCCGATCGCCTTGCCAAAATGCCGGAATCAGCAGTCATTGATATCCCAACATGATGATCTGAATTCCATAAATCCCCTCTAAAATCCCCTCTAAAATCACCCTTAAAATCCCCGTCGCCTATCTTGGGCAGTAAGTAAGGATACTTACGGAGAATCTTGGCCAACCTTATATATGACGGAAGATCGAGGGTTTGAGACGGTGGGCGATCGCTTCAGCATCACCTCTGAGGAGAGCATTTTTACTTACGCCGATCGCCACAAATTTTTGTAATAAAACTTAATATAAAAATCATAAATTCCGTTGTATAGTCATTGCCTAATAGGTCAGAAAAAAAGGTAAATTATTACCCAGACCTGAATTGAGAGAATTTTTTCCATCTCATAAAAGAGGAAAAGACTCTCATAATTCTCTGAAGCCAGTTTTAATTTCCCGGTTTCTGTTCCAGAAACCAGTGGTCAACTGGATAACGACAACAGAAGACAGTCAATCGGAAACACGATCTCTGTCCAGACCTCTGGATTAAACAAGTCTGAATCTGTTGCCAGAAAAAAAAACTTTAACTCGATACCAATCCAATTAACATAGGAGATTTAGTAAATGCTAGACGCATTCGCAAGAGTGGTTTCCCAAGCTGATGCTCGCGGTGAATTCCTGAGCACCGCTCAATTAGATGCTCTGTCTGCTATGGTTTCCAACGCCAACAAGCGTCTGGATACCGTCAACCGGATCACCAGCAATGCTTCCACCATCGTCGCTGCCGCTGCCCGCGCTCTGTTCGCCGAGCAACCCCAACTGATCGCTCCCGGTGGAAACGCCTACACCAGCCGTCGTATGGCTGCTTGCTTGCGCGACATGGAAATCATCTTGCGTTACGTCACCTACGCCACCATTGCTGGTGACGCCAGTGTGCTCGATGACCGCTGCTTGAATGGTCTGCGTGAAACCTACCAAGCTTTAGGTGTACCTGGAGCTTCTGTGGCTAACGGGGTCAGCAAAATGAAAGATGCCGCTATCCAGATCGCTAACGATCCTGCTGGTATCACTCCTGGCGATTGCAGCGCCCTGATGTCTGAAGTGGCTACCTACTTCGATCGCGCTGCTGCTGCGGTTGCTTAATCTGCCGGACCAAAGTCCTGCTTTAGCAACAGCATCGGAAATCACCAAAGATTTCACACAATTATTAGCCGATTGATTTAATTCAAGGCTAATCAAAATTCAGCAAATCATCATCACAAGGAGATAGTTCTCAACATGAAGACCCCAATCACAGAAGCCATTTCTGCCGCAGATTCTCAAGGCCGTTTTCTGAGCAATACTGAACTGCAAGCTGTTGACGGTCGCTTCAAGCGTGCCGCCGCCAGCATGGAAGCTGCTCGCGCTCTGACCAACAATGCTCAAAACCTGATCAATGGCGCAGCTCAAGCGGTGTACAACAAGTTCCCCTACACCACCTCCATGCAAGGTGCTAACTACGCTTCCACCGAAACCGGCAAGTCCAAGTGCGCTCGTGACATCGGTTACTACCTGCGGATGGTGACTTACTGCTTGATTTGCGGTGGCACCGGCCCAATGGATGACTACCTGTTGGCTGGTATTGATGAAATCAACACCACCTTTGAACTGTCTCCTAGCTGGTACGTTGAAGCTCTCAAGTACATCAAAGGCAATCATGGTCTGAGCGGTCAAGCTGCGGTTGAAGCCAATGCTTACCTCGACTACGCCATCAATGCTCTGAGCTAATTGGTTTTGCCGTTATTTTAAAGAGATGTCCGGAAAGATATGAAGCTACTGCTGGTAAACCTAGTAGCAGTTACACATCCGTCCGGACATACTCAGTATTTGGATGCAATTAAATAATCAAAATTTGGCCTAAATCTATCAGAAAACATCGAAAATTTTCAGATAAATCGCATACTGAATTTAGATGTCAGGTTCACAGGTTCAACACAGGTTAAACAGATTGCATCTTGATGCCCAAATAGCCCAAATAGAATTTGGGTTAATTAATTCTTGCCTTTGATGATGACTATGGCATCACTAAAATAGCCAGTTAAAGGTCATCCACTAGATAATTGTTTTGATGAGGAAATTAATAATATGGCAGTAACAGTAGCCGCATCTCGCTTGGGAACTTCTCCCTACAGTGACGCACCAGTTGTTGAGCTTCGTCCCAATTGGAGCCCAGAAGATGTTGAAGCAGTCATTCGGGCTGTGTATCGTCAGGTGTTAGGTAATGACTATGTGATGGCATCTGAACGTTTAGTTAATGCCGAATCTCTGCTGAAAAATGGCAGTATTACGGTGCGGGATTTTGTGCGCTGTGTGGCGAAGTCCGATCTTTATAAAGAAAAGTTTTTGTACAACAATTTCCAAACTCGCGTGATTGAACTCAACTATAAGCATTTGTTGGGTCGCAGTCCTTATGATGAGTCTGAAGTTGTTTATCATCTCGATCTTTATCAAAATCAAGGCTTTGATGCGGAGATCGACTCCTATATTGATTCTCCTGAATATGAAGACAATTTTGGCGATAGTATCGTTCCTTACTATCGCGGGTTTTCGACTCAATTGGGTCAAAAAACTGTGGGCTTTAATCGGATGTTCCGGTTGTATCGTGGTTATGCTAACAGCGATCGCGCTCAATTAGAAGGCAACAGCCCCCGTTTAGCTCGCGAACTGGGTCAAAACAGCACGACCACAATTGTGGCTCCTTCTGGCAGCAATAATGATGCTTGGGCATACCGTGTCAGCCAAAACTCCGCACCGAATAGCTTTGTGGGCGGTGCATTTGTGGGCTTTGGTCAAGAAGGCCAAGTTTATCGCATTGAAGCCACTGGCTTTGTGAAAGCAGGTTATCCCAAGGTTCGCCGCAGCAGCAAAGTTTATGTGGTGCCTTACAACCAGCTTTCCAAGCAAATTCAGACCATTCTGAAGCAAGGTGGCAAAATTGCCAGCATTACGGCAATTTAATCAGATTATCTGATTGTCAGATTATCAGACTATCTGAAGTTGGATGGATGATTGACCGGGAAATTTATGGCATTGATGGCATGATTAACCGCTATGATTACCGGCAATCATTGATGCAGAATTATCCAGGAAAAAGTCAGCATCATCTTACCTGTTTAACTAGAGAAAACTTAGGATTGGAAAATTTTTATGCTGGGACAAGTTGCTGGTGGCAATCAAGCTAATGTCATTGGGGCTAATCGTTTATTTCGCTATGAAGTGACCGGGTTGCGTCAAAATGACCAAACGGATCTCCAAAATCATGCGATTCGTCAAGGATCGAGTGTTTTCATCACTGTTCCCTATTCTCGGATGAATGATGAAATGCGCCGGATTACCCGTTTGGGTGGCACAATTGTGAGTATTCATCCGGTGACAAGTCCTGAGTCTGCGGCAGAAAATTAAATCACATTGTTTTGATGTGTTGAATCAGAGGGGTTAACATTTGTTAACCCCTCTGATTTTTTTGATTTTTTTTGATTTTTTAATTGGCTGATTTTCAGTCTATGGTTTTTGATGGGATGATTGGGGTGAGGTATAAATCCCAATATGGTTGGCGATCGCCCGTTCTCGCATGGGAATTCGGGCATCAATGGGCGAATTTAATAATCGAGTCTTTTTGCCATCAGCGATCGCCAGGGTAGTAGACCCACCCCCATCTAAGTTTAGGGCTGCATCAACTCCCATATTTAAGAGAATTTCGGTTAATTCAGGAAGGGTTAGACCGGCGCTATAATTCCGTTGACGACCATCCACTAAGATGAACCATAATTTCTCCCCCAGGCGATCTATTGCCACGACGGTTCGCGGATATGGTTTGTGGCGATCGCTATTTTTTTTCGGTTTAGCGATCGCCACAGGTTGACCATTTTGGATGATGATTTCTCGACCGGCGATCGCCTCACGAGTGTTAGGGGGACAATGGGCAGGGGCAATAGAAACCCCAGCGGATTCAGAAACACATAATACCCCCCAGCCCGGTCTACCTTCCTTGTATAAAATGCCATCGGAAATTAACTGACCAATCACATTAACGCGATCGCCCCGCTGGGGGACAAAATCCCAAAAGTGATTAAAATAACAAGGATAAAAAAAGCTGCCATTGATAGCGAGTTGTAGCTGATGCTTTTGCAGAAACTCTGAGGTGGTTTGGGCTGGGATATCTTTGCCATCATCTCCCGGTTCTCCCGGTGTTACTCGCAGTTTAATTCCTGGGGCATTCAGGTCAATGGTGACAATATGCATCATCACCGGACGCGGATTTAAATCCGCAATCCGTTGATAGGTAATGCCGGGAAATAACTGTTTTTGTTGGGCGGTTCGCGGGGGACGACGCAATAGTAAACCACTATAAATTACTAAGGGAAATAAGAAAAGTGCGATCGCGCTACTGAGAAAGATGCGTGGCAGTAATATTTTGGCGGATTTTGTCATCACTGAGTCAGATAACATAGTACATCCTCACGCAATTTTTTTTACTGAATTGCTCAAATTTTAATTGAGAGGTTGTGATTGGTTTATAACTCGATGCCAGTTTATCTAGCCTAGTTTATATTGCCTAGTTTATTTGTTGGCACTTTAGATCCGATCGCCAGTATTCGGTATTTGGCAGCATAAATGGCTGATTTGCGGTTAAAATAATTTGGCCATCAGGGTCAATCTTCCATCCCGTTGCTTCGATAATTTTTTCTGGGTTAATGGTTGATATTTCCCCGACAAAAGTGGCGCGAAAGCGCATCCGCGCCGCTGCGCGATCGTCTATCCAAACGGTATCGCTACTCAGGGGTTCGTCGGGATGCGGAGGCAAGCCACCCCGTCCAGTAATGTAGAAGCTATTGCCCGGATTTCCACAAACATCGCGATCGACTAAACTTTGCACGTCAACCACTTCAGTTTGTAATTCCACCAACCCAGCCCCAGGGTCAATATCGGGGGTATTAATTTCCACCACGCCGCTAAATTGGGGGCCAAGTTTTGAGGTAGCAGTAATATCACTGTTTGGGGTGAGTTGTTGGCGAAATTGGGTGCCAAAAATTCCCTGAGAATCAATTATTACTCGACCCCCAAATCCTTGAGAAGCATTGGCAATAATATCGCTATTTTCTAAGGCAGCAATTATTTGAGAATTGATATTAATATTTCCGCCATTTCCACTGCCGCGTGCTTCCGTGGAAATATTGCTATTTTCTCTTAACTGCAAAGTTTGGCTATTTAAGAAAATATTCCCCCCTTCCCCAGAGGCGGTGGTAGCCCTGAGACTGCCATTGTTTAAATGAATAGAATTCGCGGAAATTTGCAGGTTTCCCGCATTACCAGTCCCTTCTCCACTCACCGTGATAAAGGCGCGATCGCTCACAATTAACTTGTCAGTTTGAATCAGTAAATCTCCGGCTTTTCCAGAACCAACACTATTCGCCAACAAAGAACTGGCTTTTTGCAGTTCTGGAATCGCTGTATTAGTCATTCCCGTTATTTCTAACAATTCCGAAGCATTAATTTGTAAACTGCCTGCGGAACCTTCCTCACTGGCTGCGGATATAATGCCGCCATTGAGAATACTTAATCGCCCTGTATTCACCGTCAGAGTACCAGCCGGAGAAGCACCGGATAATCCTTGCACATCTAACAAAGATGAACTGGTATATAAACCACTAATCCAGGAAATATCGGCAGTAGTTCCATTAATTTCTATAGATTCAGTGGCGTTCACCGTGAGATTTCCGCCAATTCCCCGACCGGAGGAAGAGGAGTTAATCTGCGCCCCATCTCGCAACACTAATTGTCTCGTATTTACCATTAAATCCCCCGCATCTCCAGCCCCCAATGTCGTGGTAAATAAACCCCCTGGAACAGGTCTGCCCGGTGGAATATTACTAATTTCCACGCTTGTGCCTGCATTCACCGTGAGATTTCCCCCACTACCTTGACTGGCAGCGGTAGGAGAAGTCGCAATTAAACTACCATCTTGAATTTTTAACTGATTAGTATTCAGGGTAAAATCTCCCGCTGCACCTGTATTCCCGCTGCCGGTGATCATCAAAGAACCCCCGAAAAGTTCTACAAAATCAGTGGCATTTAAGGTTAAATTTCCCCCTTTATTTGGGCCGAGAGTGGTGGTTAAAATTGCCGCCCCCGCTGTTAATTGTAAGCGATCTATATTTAGGGTGACTTTGCCTGCCGCACCAGCCCCCGCACTAATCGAAAATATCCCATTGCTGAGGAGGTCTGGGGAAAAATTTCCACTTAAAAGGGCTGGTAATATATTGGAGTCACCGTTGCCAATTATTTCTAGATTTCCTACCGCGATGTCGATCGCTCCTGCTGCCCCTGAACCCAAGGTCGAAGAGGAAATTAAAGAGTTATTTTCTAATCGGAGGCGATCGCCTTCGATAGTAATTCCCACCCCATTAAAATCTCCGCCAGTATTGGCTAAAATTTGGGAATTATCGGTTAGAGAAATTAAACCACCTCTGATGTTAATTTCACCCCCACCTAGTCCCGTAGTATTCACTACGGCTTGTTGGGATAATTGGATATTGCCCATCAGCAAATCGGGATTTTCTAAAAAAACTGGTTGTTGATTTCCACTGATAGATATCGGCCATTCACCATTGACAATTGCCGCTAGTTCCACTTGGCCTTGAATGGCATTAATATGACCGCCTTCTAAGTTCAGATTGCCACCAATTAGACCCAAAGTTTGTCCGGGTTGTACCGCTAAACCTAAGACTCGCTCGTTAATTGATGCGCGGGAATAATTAACAATCGTTCCCGGATTTTCTCCTAACTGCAACCCGATGGGAACATTCACATTTAATAAAGGTGGAGTTTGGGGATTTTTGGCACTAAACTCGCTGCCATCAGCAAATGTGATGGTTTCGGCGGTACTAGCAAAAAAAGAACCGCCAATATTTAAAGCCGCATTGAAACCAAAAATAATTCCATTCGGATTTAACAGAAATAAATTCGCGGTGCCGTTGGCGCTAATTATGCCGTCAATTTGAGAAATTCCCCCGCCGGTCACTCTGGTAATAATATTATCAATAGTCACCGGGTTGTTAAAAAATACCTGGGTGCCGGTGGGCAGAGAAAATTCTTGAAAACTATGGAACAAATTGCTACCAGAAGTTGTCCCCCCGGTGACGATCTGATTGTTGCCATCAACGGTGACAATGGAGTTAATGGGTTGGCTGGTATCCGGGACAATTTGCCCCAGACTTTGCCCAAAACTTGGGGTGGCGATCGCGAATCCACAGAGACCAATTAGGATATATTTCATATTAGGATATATTTTATACAATGCCAGGGACGGTCAATGGCAGATATGGGGCACCCTAACCCTAGGGTTGCCGGGGGGCATCTAAGGGTGGGAAACAGCAGCTATATTTTAAATAGGTATCAGTCCTATTCACAGCGCTCACATATTTAAGTTTATCAAATAAGTCGATCAAAAAAAACCTATTATGGATTTTAATTTTCAAAAAAATTGTTTATATTTATTAAGCATTCTCAGTTTGATTCTCATGGTATTGGCAGGCATCCAAGCAACTGCTTATTATCAAGAACCAGATTTGAGTCAGGGTCAAACCAAAAAAGCGATCGATAACCCAGAAGAACTTATCCCTGAAGAGAATTTATTGACCGATCGCCCCTTGCCCGAATTACCGCAGCAGTTGCCCCAAAATCAAGATAAATTTGATTCCCTTTCCCCTGTCGTTCCCCCGGAAATTTTACCATCTCCCGGAGAAAATCGCCCCCAAGCACTCTCAATTTATCAGGGTTTAGATTCAGAAATGATGCGATTTAATCAGGTGATGCAATATGCCATTGATGCTAAACTGAGCGATCGCCCCTTGGGGGAAATTATCCAAGCGATCGGCGAACAATTTCTCGGCACTCCCTATATGGCGGGATTATTAGATAAATCCCCTGAAGAAAATTTGGTAGTAACGTTACAAGGCTTTGACTGTGTTTTATTTGTGGAAACCGTATTGGCGATCGCCAGAGGAATTGCCCAGCAAGATTACAACTACCAAAACTTCCGCGATCGCGTCCAAGAACAGCGTTATCGTGGCGGTAAAATCGACGGCTATTGCAGCCGATTACATTATTTTTCTGACTGGATATATGACAATCAAAATCGGCGGCTGGTCGAGAATATTACCCAAAATATTGGGGGAATTCCTCTGGGTGCTACCCTCAACTTTATGACCCAACATCGGCAGTATTATCCTCAACTTGCCAACGAGTCTAATTATCAATGTATTCTCAACCAAGAAGCCCGACTTGCCCACCTAAATATCCGTTATATTCCCCAAGACAAAATCGCCACCATTTACCCTTACTTACAACCCGGTGATATTATTGCCACCGCTACGGATATCCCCGGATTAGATGTCACCCATACTGGCTTAGTTTATCGTTTTCCTGATGGTGGCATTGGCTTTATCCACGCTTCCCCCAGTGGAGAAGTAAAAATATCCCGCGATTTACAATCATATATCCAAGCTGTTGATGGTCAAATTGGCATTATCGTCGCTCGTCCATATTATTAGATCGGAGATTTTACACTGGAAAACCCCGTGGTTCCAAGGTTACAGCCCACCGCAACCCCATAGATACCCCAGAAATCTGGCAGGGGGCTACTCTCTGATTCAATTGGATGTTGTGATGAGAGAGAAATTCCCGCAAAAACACTCTAAAAAGCGAAAAAAAGATTAAAATTCAAGCAAGTAATCTAAAAATCTGAGACAATCACCTATGGCAATTAAAAAAGGCAGTTTTGTCCGCGCATTGCGCGAAAAGTTAGAGAATAGTGTAGAAGCCAAAGCCAGCGATCCGCGTTTCCCCGCTTATATTTTTGAAACCAAAGGGGAAATCCAAGAAACGAGGGGCGATTATGCTTTGATTAAGTTTGGCCAAGTGCCCACCCCAAATATTTGGTTGCGGATCGATCAACTGGAAGAATTTAAGTAATTAATCACCTTCAAGTTATGACCTCTTTCTCGTTGTCTCCCTCTTCACTTCGGGGCGCCCGTGTCTCCGTCATCGGTGCCGGTCGGGTTGGCAGTACCCTGGCTCAACGTCTGGTTGAGAAAAATATTGCTGATGTTGTTTTGGTCGATATTGTCGAGGGAATGCCCCAAGGCATTGCCCTGGATCTCATGGAAGCCAGAGGAGTCGAACGCCATGACCGTCAGATTATCGGCACCAATGACTATGCAGATACCAGTAATTCCGATATTGTCGTGATTACTGCGGGTCTGGCCCGAAAACCGGGGATGAGTCGAGAGGATCTGCTGAAAACCAATGCCAAGATCGTGGTGGACGCGACGAAAAAAGCCCTGGAGCGATCGCCCAACACGATCTTAATTCTAGTGACAAATCCCCTGGATGTAATGACCTATTTAGCTTGGGAAGCCAGTGGTCTGCCCACTCAGCGGGTCATGGGGATGGCTGGGGTACTTGATGCCGCCCGCTTCCAAGCCTTTATCTCAATGGAACTCGGCGTTTCCATCCAAGATATTCACACGATGGTCTTGGGAAACCACGGCGACTTAATGGTGCCCATTCCTCGTTACTGCACCGTGAATGGGGTGCCCCTCACGGAACTGATGGATACCCCAACCATCGAGCGTTTGGTTGATCGCACTCGCACAGGTGGCACAGAAATTGTCAACTTAATGAAAACTGGCAGTGCCTATTTTGCCCCCGCTTCTTCCACTTGTTTAATGTGTGAAGCCATTTTGCAAAATCAGTCGCGAGTATTGCCCGTCGCCGCTTATCTTCAAGGAGAATACGGCATCAACGATGTTTTCCTGGGAATGCCTTGTCAGCTAGGGTCAAATGGGGTAGAAAAAATCCTCAAACTCGACCTCACCGATAGCGAAAAAGCCGCCTTATCTCACTGTGCGGACACCGTGAGAGAAAATATCGATCAGGCTAAGGCTGTGGTGGGAAGCATCTAGCTTTTTGCCAGTTTTTCCCAATTTTTTCCCGGTTTTTTTCTGATCTAGAGCTTTATTTACCTATCTAAGGGTTGTCCTCCTGTTCGGGGGGACAACCCTTAGATGTTTTTGGTGGTTTTTGGTGGTTTTTGGTGGTTTTTGGCGGTTCATGGACTCAAACAGCGGCATAGTGAAATGATACCATTTACAAAAATTCATGCAACAGATAAAATTTCTCGCTGGCGGCAAAATTCTTAACCTTCGCTCCGAATTGGGTGCCACCGACCATCAGCAAGATTAGATGAAATGGATATTAATGTGGTAATGTAGAAAAAAGTACAGATCGAATCAGCTATGGATAGTAAAGAAATCCAGAAAAAACACTTTGCTTTTCTTAAAGAGAAATATCAAGTTACTCAATATAAAGTTGCTGATTATGATAGGTTTCTCTATCTAATACTGAGAAAAGCAGACTCAGGCATTGATCTCACAGATTTAGAATTTAGATGGTTAGAAAAAAATCGACTTTTTAGCACGATGGAAGCTATTTGCTTACATACATATCGAGCCGAAGACAAGAAGAGAATAGAAGCCGAGTTTCTGCAATTGCGAACTAAGTATCATATCCCTTCAGAACTAGAACTGCCTATTTCTAGTTCAGTCTATTCAATCCTTTGGAAACTAGATAATGAATATAATCTCACCGATTCAGAAATTGAGATATTAAATCAGCATGGTCTGGTAGATACAATTAACTTGGTTGAAGAAATGGTTAGGTTTGACAAACTAAAAGTTAAATACAATGCCACTCAACATATAAATCGGTTTCCTGAAGAACCTCTTTATTCAATTTTGAAAAAGCTTGACATGAGAGAGGAATTATCTGACGATGAAGCTGAATGGCTTTTAGCATCGGATTTTCAATCAACCTTAGAGATTTATTTGCAGCAGGAAGAAGAAAGAAAAGCCAAAGTTGAATTTTTAAAACTAAAATCAAAATATCAGGTTGAAGAACATCCAGACACTTCTCCTAGCAGTCCATTATATTTGATTTTAAAGAAACTAGATGACGAGGAAAAAATCGATACGATAAAATGTGAGTGGCTCAAAAAACAAAATTTAACAAAACTGATTCAAATCGAGCAAAAACGAAAGGATAAAATAATTTTCAGGAAACTGAAAAGTAAGTATAAAGCGACTCAATATCAAAGTTCAGATATTTCCAGTCCTTTATTTACTGTGCTGAGAAATCTTGATAATAATCAAGTCTCTGATCCAGATATTCAGTGGTTATCAGAGCAAGGACTTGCTGAGACAGTAGAAATTGCTCAGGAAATTCATTTTAACATTTTAAAAAAGAAATATGGTATGGTGGATCCCAAGTTACCCCTCGCTCCATTTTATGAAATTATGCTCAGACTTGAACGGGGGCAAAGGCTGGAACCAAAACAAGTCGTTCAACTAATAGAAGAAAATCGTCTTTCTCGGCATGGAAAAATAGCGATCGCCCACTACACATTAGAAGCAAAATTTTATGAACAAGAATATCATCGAACTGGAAACAGACGGAATTTAGCCAGTGCAAGTAGTAACTGGCGTAAAGCAGATGAACCGAAAAACGCGCTAAAAGTCACAGAAAAGGTAAACTGGAAGCAAATCAAAGAATCTGACCTAAAATCAGCTTTATTGGTTACTAGAGGTGCAGCATTTCGGGATCTTGGTCAACTAGATGAAGCTGAAAACTGTGCAACGCAAGCAATAGAATGTCAACCGGATAGTCATCAGCCTTATACCCTGATGGGAGCAATTTGTTATGATCGCCGTGAATATGATGATGGAGACATCTGGTTTGAACGAGCGAAAGAACGTGGGGCTGATGATACCGATGATGAAATTGAAAGAATTGTCAGAATGGTCAAAGACAAGGAGCAACGTAGAGAAGTTGCAGAATATCTTTTCCGCAAAGATCCAAATCGCTATGAGTGGGCTGAATCGTATCTAAAATAGTCGAAATGATCCCAGCATTGAATTATGAATAAATTGTGCGATCTACCCTCGTCGATCCGAACGACTGAAATTTTACTTTTAAAAAAATCTACATATTCTATGTCACCTACACTAATCGCCAATATTCTTTCATATCCTTGCGATCGGCATCCCGCTTTTTGGTCGTAAATTCCTCGTTCCCCCCTCGTTGGGAATGCCAGTCATCAGCAGGATCGCAGACTGCGATCCTGCTGATGACTCAGAGACTTAAGTCACGGCATGGAAAAACTAAAACTTGGGATGTCTCGCCTTTAAAATTGTCTTAAGCTGTTACGCATTTAGATTGAGATCAGTTAAACTCTCTGACAGTCGAGGTTTCGTGGCTTCTGGAATCCAGATACCCAATTTAAATGATTAACAGCTTATTATCTTCCTCTAGAAAAGCAAACAATCTGAATAATGTCTAGTGAATCAGAAACCAAAAAAGTTGTTGTGGTCGGCGCTGGTTGGGCGGGTTTAAGCGCTACCTACCATCTAGCCAAACAAGGCTATAACGTCACCCTCCTAGAAGCAGGGTCTTATCCCGGTGGCTTAGTTGCTGGCTGGAAAACTGAACACGGACGTTCGGTCGAAGCGGGAATTCATGGATTTTGGTATCCCTACAAAAACATTTTTAAATTAATCGATGAATTAGCCATTCAACCCTTCACTCCTTGGACAAAATCAGCCCAATATTCCCCCGCCGGATTAGAAGTTGAATCGCCAATTTTTCAACAAGAACCCTCTTTGCCAACCCCTTTGGGGACATTTCTTTATCCACAATTTCAGCGCTTACCTTTTATTGACCGACTCTCAGCCCTGCCGATGCTTTATGCCCTGATTGATTTTGACAATTCCGAGCAAGCATGGCGGCGATATGACTCCGTAACCGCACGAGAATTATTTAAACAATATGGAGTTTCGGGGCGACTGTATCGTGATGCCTTTAACCCGATGTTGTTAGTGGGATTATTTGCCCCTGGTGAGCAATGTTCTGCCGCTGCTGCCTTGGGAATGCTCTACTATTTTATCTTGGCTCATCAACCAAATTTTGATGTGATGTGGTGTCGGGGAACCGTGGGAGAAAAAATCTTTCGGCCTTGGGTGGAACGCATAGAAAAAGCGGGCGGAAAAATTCTGGCGAATCATCGCGTTACAGATATTCTTTTTAATGAGTTGGGTGAAGCTACCGACGTGGTTTGTGGGGACGAAATTTTTGATACCGATGCGGTAATTTTCGCCGTGGGTATTACTGGGATGAAAAAAATTGTCAGCAATAGTTCTCATTTACAAAGTCGCCCAGAATTTAGAAATTTGATGAATTTATCCGGGATTGATGTTCTGGCTACTCGTTTATGGTTCGATCGCCAAATTAAGATTCCCCGTGCTTCTAATGCTTGTTTTGGCTTTGATGAAACCACGGGTTGGACATTTTTTGACCTGAATGCTTTGCATGATGAATATCGAGATGAACCGGGCAGCGTGGTGGAAGTTGATTTTTATCATGCCAATCAATTTTTACCGCTGACCGATCGAGAAATTGTCAAGATCGTTAAAGGGTATTTAACCACTTGTATTCCTGAGTTTGGTCAAGCTAAAATTATTGATAGTAGCGTGATTCGCTTGCGCCAAGCGGTGACTCATTTCTCTCCGGGCAGTTATCAATATATGTTGCCTGCACAGACCAGTATTAATAATGTGTTTATGAGTGGGGATTGGATTGTTAATCGTCATGGTTCTTGGTCTCAGGAAAAAGCTTATGTCACCGGCTTGGAAGCCGCGAATTTAGTTATTTCCCGGTTGAAAGGAGGTCAACAGGCTGAGATTATTCCCGTGGAACCGGATGAACCCCATATTCAAGGGTTGCGAGAAATTAATCAAACCGTGCGATCGCTCGCCGAGACTTTTCTCCCGCCGTTTTGGTTGCCGTAATTTTGACATCAATTCACCGAATTGGTGATGATTCCCCGTAACCCGATCGCAACCCGATCGCAAAAAGAAAGCCGGTTTCGGGAAGAAATCGGCTTTCGGTTGCGGTCAAACGATCCCAGGGCAATGCTTTAAAGCGCACCCATGCTGGCTAGTCCCAGGATGACACCAACCCCCAGGATGTGACCAAAGCAGGTAGTACCGAGCACGGCACCCCAACCAAATCCACCAAACAAATTGGGGGAAGGGGTTGCTGGGCCAACGCTGGGATATTTGATGGTGAATTTACCAAAGGCGATCGCCACGATATTGCAGATGATCATAACAATGGCCACAGTGGGACTCCATTCCAGGGTATTGGGAACCACTGCAAGTAAAGTTGAATAAATCAAGGAACTTTCCCCTTAATTGATAGACGACAATTGAATCTAGTTGAATGTTATTGAATACATTTTTCGCGAACTCATGTCAATCACTCCAGGCAGGTTGTATTAATTCTTAACATTTCCTACCATTTCTTAAGCAGAGCTTATGGCAATGGTGAGGATTCAGCAATGCCAAATCGCGATCGCTCTGTCAGACAATACTTTTCAAAGGTTTTCCTCAGATTTATATATTTATGTTTCAAGGGGTGAAAGTTGCGACCCGGAAAAAATTTTTCTATAAATTCCGAAATCCGCAACACTTCCCTTGTAGTGATGCAAAAATACCCTCAATTTCTCCAGAGGCGATTCCGCTTCATCGGATCGCTACCGCGAACCGCCCCTAGTAAAACAAATGGAAAAATTCCCATCCTCCTACCACCATCACCCACCTCTTTGGTCAATTATTTAGATTTCTAATGCAAAGACTATAGATTTTGTTATAGGTAAGCAAAAATAAGCAAAAATAATCAAAAATCCCGGAACACTTGTTTTCTTATCTGTAGTCATTAATCATAATACTCAAGATTATCCTAGCTTTGAGAAACAGCATGAAACGCTTACTCACCATTTTGTCTTTGACCTTAATCTTGCAAATGCCTACCCTAGTCAATGCTGAAGAGTTTTCTCATGTAGAAAAAGTGGTTTCTGCCGGATTAATGACCAAAGATCCTACCGGCAATTTTAACTCAAATCGGATTCTTAGCCGCGCTGAACTCGCTTCATTATTAGTCAGAACTTTTGAGTTAGACAACCGTCAAGCATTGGTCAGCACCAACGACTTTACCTTGCGAGATGTGCCCTCCTCTCATTGGGCTTACCGGGATATTCAAATTGTCCTCAAAACTGGAGTAATGAATGGTTATCGAGATGGAATGTTTTTCCCGAATCAAAGAGTCAACCGAGCCGAAGGTTTGGCTATTCTCGCTCAAGCTTATGGAGTCTTTCAGTTTCCCCAAAATAATATCAACGAACTCCTAGCTAAATATCCTGATGCGGGACAAATTCCTGATTGGGCAAGAAAATCTATTGCTACCGCTATTTATGAAGGATTTGTCAATATCGGTCCTAATAATCAGATTAAACCTTTAGAACCAATGACCAGAGGCGATATGGCTTATGCCTTAAGTCAGTATTTAGAACGACAAGAAGGCAACCCAGCGCCAATTCCCTGGGATCAGTAAATTAAAGATTAATTGTTGGTTATTAGTGATTGGTTATTTGTGGGGATTTCCAGGGTAATCCAACCAACCACTCAACCAATAACTAATAACCAATCACTAATAACAGAACGAGATTGTTTTCTAAGTCAGCCTGGGGGAAAATACTTGTCATGTTGGCAAATTGGAGGCTGGAAAAAATGCAGATTCAAATTGAACATAAACCCAGTGAGGAAAAACTGAAAAAACTGGAGATTTTTAGCTGGCCGATTTGGAAAAAAGAAGTGTCTGAGTTTCCTTGGACTTATGATATGCGTGAAACTTGCTATTTCCTAGAGGGAGATGTGGTCGTCACCCCCGACCGGGGCACCCCAGTGGAAATGGGTAAAGGTGATTTGGTGACATTTCCAGCGGGAATGTCTTGCACTTGGAAAATTCGCAAAGCGGTAAAAAAACATTACTCATTCGGTTAATTGAACACGAGTCAAGAGAGTCGCGAAGGTGCTCCGCACCGAGGCTTAGGCCGCGATCGCCACTTTCTTGACTTTTTTATTAAATAAAATTAAAAGATGTAAATAGGAGGAATTAGGGTGTTTAGCAGAAAAATTATCAGCTTGTGTTCTTTGCTGTTGTGCTTAGAAACGGGTTCATTAATGGTTCAAGCCCAAGAAGTCGATTCTTCTAGGGATGCCTACGGAAATCGCACTCAGGAAATTATTCAAATGGGATTGATGACAAATTATCCTGATGGTCAATTTCATCCAGAACGGGTATTGAGTCGGGCGCAATTGGCCACAATTTTAGTCAAAACTTTTGGATTAGATCAACGCATTCCAGGACAAGAAAATAATCTTCGCGTGTCCGATGTCCCCAACGACCATTGGGCGTTTGACAATATTCAGCTTGTGCTGCAAAATAGAATTTTACATATGGACGAACAGGGAAGATTTTTCCCGGATCAACCTGTGACCAGGGCCGCAGGTTTTGCCACATTTGCCCAAGCTTATGGGGTTTTGTCCCTCAGTGATGCCGAAATTTCCCGGATTCTCAGTTCTTACCCAGATAGCGATCGCATCCCTGGCTGGGCAAGAAGGGCGATCGCCAGCGCTATTTTTGAAGAATTAGTAAACATTGACTCGGCCAACAATCGTCTAAATCCCGATCAATTAATGACTCGCGGAGATATGGTTTATGCCCTGAGTCAATACTTGGCAAAGCAGGAAAACCCAGGCACAATTCCGACCATTCCCTTAGAGTAACGGAACTGGCTGAAAATTAAACCCTGTAAACTCTGAAAATTGAACATTGACCAGCATCTATGCAGACCGAGAATAAAACTCAAATAAGACCGACTATAATATAGCTGTCAATCGATTCAAAACATCCAATCAGTTATGTTAAAAAAAGTAAAAAATCTTTCTATAGTTTTATTCCTCGGTCTATCGGTTACTGGTTGCACCCAGGAAACCCAAAATCAACTTCAACGCAATATCCAAAACTGGACGGGGACTGATGGAGTTCTAGATATTTATGCCGGGGATAAGCTGGTGCATCGATTTATTAAAATCGATAAACTAACCACGGCGCAGGGAACCAGCGATCCGAGCACCTCTCGTCCCTATCGATTTGGCTATGGCCACTTGGACAAAAATCAGAACTATCAAGTAGATCCCGGAGAAAAACGAGTTTACTTTGAGTTTAGCGATTACTCCACTAGCTATGTTTTCTATGAAAATCCCAATTAGAAAACGGGGTTTATGTTAGTAAAGATTAGTAAAGAAACCCGGTTTCTTGAAGAAACCGGGTTTCTTTTTACTTCAAAGGTTTTTGACTACAGCGGTTTTCTTTCTTACTGAACCACGCTAGGGCGAAGCCCAAGCGGTATTTAATTTAATATTTTCAGTATTGTAGGGGCGAATGGCCATTCGCCCCTACAAGGGCGAATGGCCATTCGCCCCTACAGGTATTTGTGGTTTACTCGCGGAGAAAATTTCTGTAATAGATCCGCTTTAAACATGGGCAGGATCGGACTCAGGATGATAGAAACCTGCCCCAATCCGGCAACCTTGATAAGCCAACACATACAATTCCTTGAGATCCTTAATCAAAGGATAACGGGGATTCGCCCCAGTGCATTGGTCATCAAAAGCTTGTTCGGCCATTTCTTCCAGTTCTTTGGAGAAGGCTTGCTCATCTTCAGGCAATACCTCTTTAATCGTCATAGGAATATCTAATTCCCGCTTGAGATTTTCTATCGCTTCGACTAATTTTTCCACCTTTTCATCGTCGGTTTCCCCACCCAGTTTCAAGTAATCCGCAATCTGGGCATAACGCCATTTAGCATTGGGGTATTTGTACTGGGGAAAAATCGCCTGTTTAAAGGGTAAATCCGTGGCATTGTAGCGGATCACGTGGGAAATCATCAGGGCATTGGCTAATCCGTGGGGGACATGGAATGTAGACCCTAATTTATGGGCCATTGAGTGACAAATGCCCAAGAAAGCATTAGCAAAAGCCATCCCTGCCATTGTGGCCGCATAATGGACTTTTTCCCGCGCTTTCGGGTCTTTCGCCCCGTTTTTATAGGCCGATGGTAGATATTTAAACAGTAACCGAATCGCCTCTAATGCCATGCCATTGGTGAACTCGGAAGCACAGACGGAAACATAAGCTTCCAAGGCGTGAGTTAAGGCATCAATTCCCGAATAAGCGGTGAGAGTTTTGGGCATATTCATCACTAATTCAGGATCGACAATGGCCATATTCGGAGTTAAGGCATAGTCAGCTAGAGGATATTTTATCCCCGTGCGATCGTCCGTCACCACCGCAAAGGGCGTGACTTCTGAACCAGTCCCGGAGGTGGTGGGAATAGCCACCATCATGGCTTTTTTGCCCAAAGGCGGCAACTCATAAACCCGTTTGCGGATATCCATAAACCGGGTAGCCAGTCCTTCAAAGTCGGTTTCTGGATGCTCATACATTAGCCAAATAATTTTGGCGGCATCCATTGGCGACCCGCCACCAATGGCGATGATTACATCAGGATTAAATGAGTTAATTAAGGCTAATCCCTTATTAACTGTTTTTAACGATGGGTCGGGTTCTACATCATAGAACACATCAGATTTGATGCCAATTTCTTCGAGGACTTGTTCTAAACTGCGGGTAATTCCTAACTCGTATAAAGGTTTATCGGTGATGATAAATGCTCGCTGTTTCCCCTGCAACTCTTGAATGGCGGTCTGCATACAGCCATATTTAAAATAGACTTTCGGGGGAATCCGAAACCAGAGCATATTTTCCCGGCGTTCCGATACACTTTTAATATTCAGCAAGTGTTGGGGGCCAACGTTTTCACTGACGGTATTTCCGCCCCAGGTGCCGCATCCCAATGTTAAAGATGGATCGAGTCGGAAGTTATAGAGGTCGCCGATCGCCCCTTGGGAGGCTGGGGTATTAATTAATACCCGTCCGGTTTCCATCCGGTTTTCAAAATATTTGATATGCTCGTTATTTGCCGGAGAAGTATAGAGCACTGAACTATGACCCCGCCCGCCAAATTCAATTAATGCCTCGGCTTTTTCTACGGCATCTTTAAAATCGTTCCCCCGATACATAGCTAAGATGGGAGAAAGTTTTTCATAAGCAAATGGTTCGTTGGTGCTAATTTCTGTCACTTCTCCAATCAAAACTCGCGTACCTGGTGGGACAGAAATGCCGCTGAGTTGGGCTAAGGTTTCTACGGATTGGCCAACGATATTGGGATTTAAGTGGCCATCAATAATCATCAGGCTGGCAACTTTGGCTTTTTCTTCTGGGGTGAGGAAATAAGCCCCGCGATCGCCAAATTCTTGCTTAACTTTCTCATAAACCTCATCCACGACAATCACTGATTGCTCGCTGGCACAAATCATCCCATTGTCGAAAGTTTTGCTCAAAAGAATCGAAGAAACTGCCATTTTAATATGAGCCGTTGCATCAATAATGGCCGGAGTATTGCCTGCCCCAACCCCTAAAGAAGGATGTCCCGAAGAATAAGCCGCTTTCACCATTCCCGGCCCGCCCGTAGCCAAGATTAAATTAATATCTCGATGCTGCATTAGTGCTTGGGAAAGGGCAACCGTGGGTTCATCAATCCAGCCGATAATATTTGCCGGTGCCCCGGCAGCAACCGCAGCTTCTAGGACAACTTTGGCCGCTTCAGTCGTCGATTGTTTTGCCCTGGGATGGGGAGAAAAGATGATGCCATTACGAGTTTTTAAGGCAATCAATGCTTTAAAAATTGCCGTAGATGTGGGGTTGGTGGTGGGAACAATTCCCGCGAGAATTCCTACAGGTTCAGCAATTTTCTGGAAGCCAAAAGATTTGTCTTCTTCGATGATGCCGCAGGTTTTTTCGTGCTTGTATTTGTTGTAAATGTATTCGGAGGCAAAGTGGTTTTTAATCACTTTATCCTCAATGATGCCCATCCCTGTCTCAGCTACAGCCATTTTCGCTAGGGCGATCCGCACCGCATTGGCGGCTAAGGCTGCTTTTTTGAAAATTTCGTCAACTTGGGCTTGACTATAGGTGGCATATTCTGCTTGAGCCGCTTTGACTCGCTGAATTAGGGCTTCAAGTTCGGCTTGATTTGTGACTTTCATGGGCTTAACTGTCTCAATTTCTGTTATGTCTTGTCTCCTAGGGATTGAAATCACTAGGTATTTACTCTCTTTTCACATTATAGCCAGCTAATTTCTGAAATGTGCTAGATGATCGAGTTGGGTCAAAAATTAATCAAATTTTAATGTGGGAATTATTTCTTTATCCAAAAAAATATGCTATAATAATATATCACAATATATTATGAATCGATTTTATGTGAATTAATCGATAAAAATTCGTCAACAAATTCTGTTGCTAATCCAACATAATATCAGTGTTGCCTTAAGTCCGGCTTTATTATTTGACAGATCCGGAAAAAATCTATTAATTTGGCTGAAAGTAAAGACGGGATCCAGTTAGGCACAAAAAAAGATGTTATGGCAGTGAGGAAATCCCCACAAATTCCTCAAGATTATGAGAAATGATGACAAATCTTTATATATAGGCGTTGATATATAGGCGTTGATATATAGGCGTTGATATATAGGCGTTGCTGGGCAATTATTGGTTTACGATAATTCCTGTCGTGATTATAAGCAGTAACTAATCTGTTATAAATTATTTTCCAGATAGAGAGAAATTCTGATGGCATTTTGATGGCGCGGATCAAAGAGCCACTTGCTCTAGGGCCGTCGGAGACCGACGGCCCTAGAGCAAGTGGCGGTGGAATATTTTTTCTCCGGATCGGAAAGGAATCTGTCCGTATGGAAATTTTGTGTTGTTATAGCCAATTTACAGATCGCAAAGATTGTGCCAGTTAGCCCAGCATTCACTGCAGGGACAGCCAGTTTTGAAATTGTCCATTGCGGGAAGGGGTGGGCTCCCTAACTTTTTCTGCGGGAAAGTGAAATTTTGTGGCGTGATTTGCGGTGTGAATGGCTGAAAACACTTATGGGGCAACGGTTAGCACAGGTTTGAATCCTGGGATAACTGGGGGTCAGTTTTTCCGGTGGCCACGATCAAATTAGGCAGTTGGGATAGTGGCAACCTGGAAGCACTAAACCCAATTAAAGCCTCGTAGATTGGGGACAGTTGAGCGATGTGAAGCGGATCAGAAACCTCTTCTGAACCATGCTCATAAATCAAATTTGTATTAGGTGTGTCGCCACCAGAGGCTTTAATCATGAACGTCAAACTTGCAAATTCTGTGAATCGTAATGCCGAAACCAAAATTGCTGCCCAAGAAACCATGACTTTGAACGATGATCGGAGTGTGAATTTATCCCCTCTCGCTACAGAAACGGAAGTAGAAGGGATGGATCTGGAAACTTTAATGAATGAGTTGTTGAGCGAACTGTTGACGAAGCTGAAAACTGCCTCAAGTAGCGCTCCAGAAGTGGCAAGACGGATTGCTGAGGAAGTGAACCGGATTTGCACTAAGAGCGATCGCATCCAAAAGTCCGGTAAGGTGCAATACTGGCAGGTCAACCTGGGTCGTCAGCGGTTGCAAAAGTGCGTGGAATATTTCCGCCTGGGTTCGAGACAAGGACGAGTGGAGTTACACGCTCAACTGAGCTCGATGGTCTATCGGCATATTTCCTCTAATCAATATCTGACTTTCCAAGCTCGTTACAACCTAATTGAAGATTTCTTACAAAATTTCTATATCGAGGTGCTGCGGGCTTTCCGACGGGAACATGATGTCCCGGAAGACTATACTCCCCGGACTCAATTGCAACTGGCTGAGTATATGGCTTTTACGGAGCAATATGCCAAGCGTCGGATTAATTTACCCGGTTATCGCAATCAGCAGTTGATTATTTTACGCGCTCAAGGCTTTGCCTACGGTCAGCCCCAGGAAACGGTGATGGATATTGAGCAAACTGTGGAATTTCCCAAGGGAGAAGAAGCGGAAAAGCATGGTCGTTCCTATGCAGCGCAACAAGTGCGCGAGCAAATGATTTCTGAGACGGTCGATCCAGCAGATGCGGTGTTGCGCGATCGCGTGGTGGCGGAACTGATTCAATACTTGCAAGATCAAGGTCAACCGGATTGTGTGAATTATCTGGTGTTGAAGCTGAAAGATTTGTCTGCTCCGGATATTGATGAAATTTTGGGTCTGACACCTCGCCAACGGGACTATTTACAACAGCGGTTTAAGTACCATGTGGAAAAATTCGCTCGGTCTTCTAGTCAATGGAAACTGGTGCATCAATGGTTAGGGGCTGATTTGGATCAAAATTTGGGGATGTCTTTGCAAGAGTGGCAAGCTTTTCAGGGGAAACTTTCTGCCGAACAATTTCAGTTGTTGCAACTGAAACGCCACCACGCTACTGACCAAGAAATTGCTGCCGCGATTAAATGTACTGTCAAACAAGCGCAAAAACGCTGGTCGGCGATTTTACAAATGGCCTGGGAAGCACGGAATGCAGAAAATAATCCTGAAAATCCTTAAGCTTTCGGTGAACATGATGAGCGATTTTACTCTGCGATCGCACCAACGCCGTCATGGGCGATCGCCCCTCCTTGATCGTTATTAATAATTAGCTCTTAATTCTTGATAATTAATAGTTAATGATTGAGGATTGATAATTGATGGTTATGGATATAATAATGAAAATTGAATAAATTACTAAAAAAGTCGTATAAAATCCTACAAAATATGTCAAGTCTAGTCAAGTCTAGTCAAAGTCAATAGTTTATTCATTTAATCAATTGCCATAAGGCGATCGCCGTCAAGTACCTCTGCAAGTTAGATATCCTAGAAACATATCTTATTAGATATGCTAGAAAAAGATCAATCATTCCCAATGGATCTATGACTCTGAATCTTGCAGAACCTTCAACCTTGACCCTCAGTGCGGCTCAAAATAAGTCAGCACTGAAAAAAGTTTTCCAAACAATTAACGGCAATAGTTGCCCGCTGACTTACAACTTTCATCTCCACTCAACCTTCTCCGATGGTCAGTTAAAGCCAGAAGAGATTATGTCCCAAGCGGTAAGCATTGGACTGCAAGGACTAGCTATTACCGATCACCACAGCATCGGGGGCTATCAAGTGGCACAGCAATGGCTCGATCGATGGCCAAATCAGAACCAATATCAGAACCAACTTCAAAAACAATTAGCTCATGGGTATGACTCTAACCCGGCGCCGAAGCCGTATTTGTGGACTGGGGTAGAAATTAACGCTGATTTAATTGGCACGGAAGTTCATATTCTCGGCTATGCCTTTAATCCCGCACACCCTAGCATGGAGCTTTACCTGCAACGACAAGCCCCTAAAGGTCGGGATTATCAAGCATCTCAGGTGATTGCCGCCATTCAAGCTGCCGGAGGATTAGCGGTATTAGCGCATCCCGTCCGCTATCGGCGATCGCCTGTGGACTTAATTCGAGCAGCGGCTAACCTAGGGATTGATGGGGTAGAAACTTACTATGCTTACGGCAACCCTAAACCTTGGCAACCGAGTCCCGGGCAAACTCAACAAGTAAAAGAGTTAGCCGCAGAATATCATTTATTAAGTACCTGCGGCACCGATACTCATGGTTCTAACCTGCTCCTGCGTCTCTAAGCTGCGTCTCTAGAGAAGGAGCCACTGGTTGAGTGTTCATACCCCAAAAATGTTTAACGTTCATGGCTAACGGTTGACAGTTATTGTCAACCGACTATCTTTAAATCACTGTTTAAATCACTGTTTAAATCACTGTTTAAATCACTGTTTAAATCATCATTAGACAATTATGGCAAAATTATAAAAAGCCCCCCTTTGATCCGCCATCGGTTGGGGGGATCGATCGGTTATTTTGTCATATGTATATTACTTCGTTAATCCATGTTCCAAAGCATAGCGCACTAATTCAGTGCGGCTGTTGGTGCCGGTCTTGCTAAATAAGCGACTCACATACTTTTCTACATTCCGCACACTGGTGTCTAAACGACGGGCAATTTCTTTATTCATTAATCCTTGGGCTACTAAATCTAAAACACTTTGTTCTCTGGGAGTTAAATCGACTTTAATCGGTGCGGGAGTCTGAACAATTCCCGTATTTCCTGTTAGCAACGCCTTAATTTCTGCAATTTGACGGACTAAATCCGCCATCCCCGCTTCATCCCCATCTTCACTATTTTGCGCCGCCCGCCGTTGCAGCAAATTTTGCACGATCGCCACCAATTCATCCGGGTCAAAAGGTTTGGAAATATACACATCACAACCCGCTTGATACCCCAGAATGCGATCGCTGGTCATCCCCCTAGCGGTCAAAAACACCACTGGCAGCGCCTTAAACCGGGGATCCTCCCGCATCTGCTTAAGAAACTGATACCCATCTACCTGGGGCATCATCACATCCGTAATCACCAAATCCGGTAGAGTCTTTTCCAACAATTGCCAGCCCTGTTGAGCATTTGGCGCAACATTCACCTCAAAGCCACTATCTTCCAAGTAGGCTTGTACTGCCTCTCGTAAACCGGGCTCATCATCCACCAGTAAAAGCTTTTGGGTCATAGATCGCCCCCTTATTCATGCCTATTTGTATCGTTTATTATCGTCTATTCCACTGTAGCTTAAAAGAAACCGGGTTTCTCGCACCCCGCCATGACCCCAGCAGCCATCCCTTCGTGTCCTTTGCGTCTTTGTGGTAAATAAATTTTTCTGTTTATTCCATAAATTGTCGCCCTGCTAGGCTATATGCGAAAGCTTCTACAATGCCAATTTCCTCCCAGTAACTATAAAATTTAAGCAGATACTACAAGGGAACGGCAGACCATGAAACCCAACCAAGACGACCATTGGGCATAATCTCGATCACCTAGCGGCTTATGGGAACTTCGACGTGAACATCAACTCGGTGATTGGTGCTGGCATCTCTAACCCAGAGGATGCTTTGACCATTGGTCGTCATGCCCGGAAACTGGGTTTCACGAGTACCGTGAGCGTAGTCCACGATGGCAATGGCCAACTGCGGCCTCTCGGTTCAAAGGAACGAGCCATCTACCAAGATTACCGTTCCACAACCCCCTGGCCGATGTCGCACTTTATGGCATTCCGAAATAACCTTGTGGAAGGCCGTCCTAACCAGTGGCGGTGTCGGGCAGGAGGCCGCTATCTCTACGTTTGCGAGGATGGTCTGGTGCATCGCTGCTCCCAACAAAGGGGCTACCCGGGCATTCCCTTCCTAGAATACACTCAGGAGCACTTGGATGCCGAGTACGCGACCGAGAAGGATTGCGCTGCGTATTGCAGACCTGTGTGAATACGATCGCTGTGTTTGACAACTGGCGCCACCCTCAGAAGTCAGATCCAGGGGAATCAGCCCTAGTTGGTGCCGCAAATTAATTGCAGATTAATTATTTTCCCCGGTAGGGGCGAAGCATTCTGGCGAGGAATCTCTCGCGAGCAACCGAGAATCACTCGTCAGAATGCTTCGCCCTCCCAAGAGCCTACGGGTGTAGTTGCAATGCTGGGGATGCTCCCCATCCGAATGCTTTGCCCCATCAAAAGATACAATTTACAGCGGATTATCTTGCATGAATGTTTCGGAATTAATTAGTCAATTCGGACTTTATGCGGCGACTTTAATTATTTGTACTGTCGCCCGGGCATTTCCCTTGCTGAACACCGAAGTTTACTTGCTTTCAATTTCCACACTTTTGCCCAAATCTCTTGGGGAATTATTAGCCATCGTTCTTTTGGCTACTTTGGGACAAATGCTGGGAAAATCTCTGATGTTTTTTGCCACTCAAGGTGCGATCCAGTTTTCCCTCAAACAGCATACGCCAACCAGATTGAAAAAGTTATCCAAAAAATGGAAAAAATGGGCAACCACCGCAACTGGTTTATTTTTCTTTCCGGTTGGGTGAGTTTTTCGCCGTTTTTTGTCGTCACTGTTGGCTCGGCTCTGTTAAAAATTAAGTTGGTTAACTTTTTTACGTTTGGGGCGGCTGGACGGTTTATCCGGTTTATCTTTTGTGTAGGAATTCCTCAATTGTTGAAAGGTTTGTGGTTATGAATTTTCAGATTTTAGTGGATTCACATGACTTTTGGGCAAGCTTGAAAGCCGATATTTTATCAGCCCAAGACCAAGTTTATATTCAAACCCTTTCTTTTGAGGGCGATCGCGTCGGTCAAAACTTGGCCGAAGCCTTATTAGCTTCTGCGGCTAGGGATAAAAAATTGATGATCGACTCTTATACTAAGTATAAGATTAGCGATCAATTTTTATATAGTCTGCCAAATTTACTCAAATCAGAATTACAGCAAGAAGCCAGAGAAACTTGGCAAATCATTAAACGTCTGAATCAAAATGGAGTCGGGGTTAAATTTATTAATCCCGTCGGGCTATTTTTCAGCAAATTTGCCGATCGCAATCATAAAAAAATGATTGTGATTGATCGTCGAATTCTCTACATTGGCGGAATTAATTTTAGCCAGCATAACTTTGCGTGGCATGATATGATGCTGCGAATTGAAGACCCCAAGATAGCAGAATTTTTAACCACTGACTTTTTAGCCAGTTGGCAGGGAGAACATCAGCAGAAATTTCAGAATTTTGGCAACATTGAACTCTATTTATTCAATGGCAGGAATAATTCTCAGCTATTTCCCAGATTTTTTGATTTAATTGAGTCAGCCCGTGAATCAATTATCATTGAAACCCCTTATTTGTCATTTCCTTTTTACGATCGCCTGCGAACTGCCCGAAAAAACGGTGTGAAAATTTCCTTCATTACCTCAGCGGCGAATAACTGGGGAGTTTACGACCATTATACTCGCTGGGAAACTGGGCGATCGGGAATTGACCTATATCTTTACCCTGATGGCATGACCCACTTAAAATCCATGTTAATCGATGACCAATACTTAATCATCGGTTCTTCTAACTTTGACTTATTTAGTTATTATTTTCAGCAAGACATTATTGCCATTTGTCACGATCGGTCTCTCATCCAAGAATTTAAACGCCTGATTTTTCTACCTGATTTGCAAAAATCAAGCCGATGGACTGGGAAAATTTCTGACTGGCAAGGAAAATGGGGATATTTCCAATTAAAAGCCGCTTGTCAATTATTTTTATGGGTCAATCGGTAAACGGAAATAAACCAGGAATTCCTGGTTTTATAGCTAACACAATAAACCAGTTTGCTGTTAGCGATCGCCTGAAGCATAACCTCTGAAGCATAACCTCAACCGGGCTTATTCAGGAACCAGGTTGAGGTTTTTTGGTAGTAATTATTCTTTCACTGCCAAAGTAGCCGTGGCCGATCGCCCAAACTCTTCTGGGGCATATTTTAGATGCACCTCTGCCCCAGGCCATTCAAAGGTTCCAGGGGTTACAGACCGCACTAAATAATGCAGATTATAGACCCCGGCATTGAGGCGATCGCCATAAGCAACCACTTCGTCTGCGTAAATGGTTTGATAACCAATTTCCCAGCTATCAACTTGGGCTTGAACTGCCGGATTCGTGATTTGAAAAGTGGTATCTACTGCCTCAAAACCGGCGGGTAATTGGTCAGTAATCACCAGATGATCGATGGGGTGGTCAGTAATAATTTCCAACCCAATATCAAACACTTGTCCAACCTCTACGGTTACGGGTTGATTTAAGGCAGATAACCCCATTGTTGCCAGCACTTGATCTTCCCCGGCAAGGCGAACTTTTCGGTCAACGCGCAAGCCGTTAAATCGTCCGGGGGCATTGCCTAATAAGCGATAGCTATAGGCGGTTAAATAATGTAGGCTACCTGCCCCTGATTTTTCTAAGGTTAAGTCAGCATTTCCCTGGGGTAATTGATCCATTGCTACATTAATAAATCGACTGGGATTTTCGTAGCCTTGAAACTGCATCGAGTCGATATTTTCCCCGGCTAATTTTACCGTGGCGGTAAAGTTCGGTGGGGTGGGTTGAGTGTTGGCATAAGCCACTAATGCAGTCAGGGCAGAAGCGTTGGCATAACTATTTTGCCAGGTGCCATTTCGCCGCAAATTTAATAGCCCTTGTAAGAGGCGATCGCTCACTTCTGGTTTAGCTTTTTGGGCAATAAATAGCCGTAAAGTTTCCGCCTGTTGAGTGGTCGGGGTACTCAGCCAATACCAGCCTCGCGGTAAATTGACTGTGGCCGATCGCCCAGTTTCATAAACTGTTTCCTGGAAGCGATCGAACAGAGTTTTTGCCTCATCTTGCCACTGCGGGAAGCTAAATAAATAGCGGGTCAATTTAAGCTGAGATAACTGGTCTAATTCTTCTCGCTGTTTATAGATATCCCCTAAAAAACTATCCCGTTTATCTCCTAATTCGGCTAAAGCCATCAGTGCGGATAGTCGCAACTGATTTTGACAGATTTCTGTCTGGCAATAATCATATTGTTGCGGGTTTTCTAAGAGACGCTGCAAATACAGTTTTACCTGAGAAACCATCCCCGGATCTACCTTAAAGTCAGCAGCCAACGCTTTGGCTAAACTTTCCGCCGCGTAGGGGGTGACAAATGGATCGGATTGGTATTGTTTTGGCCATGAGGCAAAACCGCCATCAGACTGCTGAAGTTCTTGGAGTTGTTTTAAGGCAATTTCTGCCTGGGCTGTGGGGTTAAATTCCCCAAAAGCTTGACCATATTTTTGCCCTAAAATTTGCAGGTTAGCAGCGATCGCTAACTGAGAGGCTGCCGGTTCCAAGAATGGCAAGCGATTTTCTTCAAATACTTGCCGCGCTGGGGCAGTAATTTCGGGGATTAAGGTAGAAGCCAGAGAAACTTCTAAACCTCCCACATTGGGCGCTACATTCTGATTCACATTTAAGGGAATTTTGACCTGATTTTCTGTGACTCCAGTAGAAATCACCTGTTCTGTAACTGCCAGTTTTTTCACCGGCAGAGATACCTCGAAACCATCGCCGTCCCGCTTGTTTAATTGGGCGGTAAATTTTATCTTTCCTACCCCAATGTCTTGGGCTGCGATCGGGAAACGATAGCCAGTTGTATCCGGTTTGGCTTGAGTGCTTAATTGTTGGGTACTGCTGGCATTTTCCGCAAACTGCATATTTTCCGCCACTTGGCCATTTATTTCTAAATTGCCTTTTTTGCCCGTATTGTTAGTGACCGCAAGACCGGCAAAAAAGCGATCGCCCACCCGGACAAATTGGGGTAGCAATGGATTGGCCATCAGCGGTTTTTTGGTGATAAAAGTATTCTCTCCTTTGCCAAACCGCATATCCTCGGTTTCGGCGATCGCAATCACTCGCCAAGTGGTTAAATTATCCGGTAATTTAAACCGAACAGTGGCGTGACCATTGTTGTCAGTGATGACGGCACCATTGTAATAAGCCAAGGGCTTAAAATCTTTGCGAATATTGATCGCTTGCGCCGGTTCTTCTGGGGTCTGCGATCGGCCTGCGGCAGGAGCATTTGCAGGTAATGGGGCAGACTGATTTTTTTCCGACTCCTGTTGTAGAAATACATCTCCCACTCCTGGAGTAGCAGCCCGTGGTGACAATTGAGGATTCTCATTTTGGTTAAAAATAATATCCTTCAAAGACACCGCAAATCGGTTATCCGTAAACCGCGTCGGAATTAATTGCTGGGCATAAACTGTTGTCACCAAATCCGGGGGACGATATCCCGTCAATTGCAGGACATCCTCATTCACCACCATCAGGGAAACTTGTGCTTTAACTGGCCGATTTTTCCCATCTTTAACGGTCAGTTTGAGGCTTTGTTCTGCCCCAGGTTCAACAGCCTCTAAATCTGGCTTCACTTCTATCTGGAGATATTTCTCATCTAAGCTAGTGGAAAATGGGGCAAAACCAATTTTTACCAAATCTTTCACCGTTCCCGCTTCCACTTGATCCAGAGAAATACCTTGTCGGACTAACACCGCTTGCACTGCGGCATTGGGCAGCATTTCTGGGGTGACAGTAAACTGAATTTGCGGCGCCCCTCCGGTTACTTTGGTGATAGTTTTATAGATGGGTTTATCTCGCACCACGGCAAAATATAATTCGGCCTCTGGATAGGGAGATTGTACAACAGCGGTGGCGATTTCACCGGGTTGATAAGTATCTTTATCTAGTTTAACTTCCAGGGCATTTTCCTGTTCTCCAGGATATCCCCAAAATACAGGATTTTTCCCACTAATCCAAATGGATAAATCGGTCGCCATTACTTCATCTTTGGCATTGGCAAAATTAGCCCGAATGCGGTAATAACCCGCTTCTTTTGCTTGGAGAGAAATCTTTTCGGCTTGGCCGCCAGATGTGATTTGTTTTTCCGCTACGGTTGTATATTCAAGTTTATATTTTGGCCAAGGTTCTGACATTGAACGCGGCATCGGTTTATAGTCAACTTTTTGGAGTTGCAGGCGAATTCGTTCTCCTTTAAGCACTTTACCTGTGGCATCAGTGGCAATCATTTCTACAGTAAAATCTTTGTCCACTTCAGCCGCAAAGTCACTTTTTAACCCAATTAGGCGATCGCTGGGTAAAGCAATCACCGACTGAGAAGCGGCCACCGCTTGATTTGAGCTATCCGAGACTTCTGCGGATACTTGATAGGTCATGGGATATGGTAGGTCATTACCAATTTTAAAGCTAAAAGTTCCCAGACCTTGAGGATCTAACTCAGCATAATTTTGCAGCACTTGAGCATCAATTGATGGTGGTGTTTCCGGCCAAAACCACTGTTGTCCAAAAGCAAATTCTTCCCAACCTTTGGGGGTAAAATTTGCCTGACTGCGGGTGACATAATACTTAAGCTGACCTGCCGCTAAGGGGGAGCCAAATAAGTATTGACCTTCTGCTTTTGCCTCGATAGTTTGCTGGCTAATGGCAATCTCTTTATCTAGCTTTAAATCCACCTGAAAATTTGGCGGTTTAAACTCTGCTACCCGAACATAACCAGAAAGGACATTGCCATTTTTTCCATCGGCTGATAAATAATAGTCTCCTAAAGGACTATCTGGTTCAATTGCCCAGTCAAAAGAAAATGTCCCAAACTCATTGGTGGTAAAATTACCCAGATTTTTTTGCGTGCCATTTGGTTGAGACAAGGTGACAGTATATTGGCTATTTTTATCCAGCTTTAACTGGCTATTTTGCAAATAAGCCGCCAAGCTGGTAAATGATGCTTTTTCACCCCGTTGATACAGGTTGCGATCGGAAAAAATAGTCCCCCGTGGTTGAATTTGGCCATAGTCCCATTCGGGATAAATGCCATAACCATAGCTGCCACTGTCGCGATCGCATCGAGCATAAGCCCAATCTTGGTTTTCTCGCGCAATCACTAATAATTCTGGTGGTTCATTATTGGGAATACATTGTTTTAACTGCTGATTATTCAGGATAAAAGTTCCTGTTTGGTCAGTAATTCCAGTAGCACAAGGTTTCGGTTCAGGACGAGGTGTTTCATTCAATTTTGACTGATAAATCTCGATAGTGGCAGCGGCAACTGGCGCCCCATCAGATAGATGATTGACCCGAATTAATCCAGATTTGGGAAACAATTGAGTAAAGACGCCTAAATTAGTGATTTGGGCGAAACCATAATAAGTGGGTTCTTGCCATTTTTGCTGGTTATTTTCTGAGTAAGGAACTGTCTTGGCTTGGACTCCATAAGCCACCATGCCTGTAGGGGCTTTCAGTTCTTGCTCTAAAGCGACTTCAGTCTGGGTGATTTGATTTTTTTTACCGGAAATATCGAACTTTTTCCAAGTATTTGAACTTGGCAGAAATTCTTCTGAGTTATTGCGATATACTAAGTCAGTGGGTTGCACGACTTTGTAAGCGGCTTTATAGTTTAATTCCGGCAAATTTACCGTGGAAATTTTTAAATTAGCTTTGGCACCTTTGGGAAAAATATTTAACCCTGTTCGGGTAGAAATATTGGCCAATAAATTTCCTGTTTTATGCTGAATAGTTAAGGAATTACCCAAGGTTTGACCAAAGGTATCCTTAAGGTTTTCGCCGATAGTAATGGTGTAATTTGTTTCTGGTTCTAATGCCCAAGAGTTAACCCCAACATAGTTGTTGCCCTCATAAATTTCTAATAGAGGAATGTCTGGGTTAGGTGGAGGACTAAAGCGAATATTTTCTAAGGCTGAATCAGCGTTCAAGGGGTTATTAAATCTTAATCCAGAGATTCCTTGATCAAATCTGGATCCCCATCCGCGATTGGTTTCTATTTTTTCAAATTTTAAGGGAGCATAGGTTGCTACTTGACTGGTAAACGCTTTGTCGCTGACTAAATTACCTCGGATAGGCCGTATTCCTGGATCTAATTCCAAGCGATAACGAGTATTTTTTTGCAGTTCTTGTTGAGGAATTAGCTGATACTGCCATTGACGGTTAATCAGATTAAATGGATCCGTAGAACCATTGGCTAAAAAAATCGGATATGGTTGCTGATTTTCGGCGGTTGGTTGTTCAGCTTTTAGGCTAATTTTTTCTTGATTAGCCTCAGAAATTAAGGTGGCATTGTTGGCCAAAGAGTTCAAGTCTAGTTGAACATTTGAGGTAATTTCTAGGTTTGGCTTGATATCCAGATATCCTGAACTATATGGATTAGGATTAGTTTCAGGTAAATTGGTAATTTGGATCGGGTCAGTGGTAAATGTCCACGCCAAATCTTGAGTCAGACGATGATTATTTAAATCTGCTAAACCCGCTTTTACAGTAACTTGAATTCGCGTGGCTTTGGGCAGGGGTTCGTCCGCTTGAAATCCCACCATGCGCGGGGTTAAAAACCGAAATCGCCCCGGTAAAGCAGGCTGAATTTGAAATAGGTTTAGTTTGATTTGCTGTTCGGGAGAGTCGAGACTCTCTAGAGGAATTACTGGGTCTTTAAACCGGATGCGAATTTGGGCAAGGGGTTCGGCTTCTTCCGTCGGGCTGATTTGTTCGATCCAGTCGGGAATTTGTGGCTTCGGAAGTGGGGCAACCTGTGGTAAGGTTTCCACTGCCTGGGAAAAATTTGTGGTCATATTTGTGGTTTGACAAGTAAATAAACCAAATGCTAGGAGTAACCCCAGCAGGAAATGTATCCAAGTTTTCATCCAAGTCTTAATTTTTATTCTCATTTATTTCCTCACGGTGAATCGATGGTGACTGAATCAAAAGGCGCGATCGCCTTTGGGGATTTTTGGCAAAATTGGTCATGTTTTGTTCAGAAATGTCATAGATACACGATTAATCAATAGATCGCTATCAGATTGTTGGTTGATTTCAACCGTTAGCTGGACTCAGCCGAACACAATCTATTTTAGCCAATCAATCTTAAAAGTTTGATGCTTATGAATATTTAGTCGATTCTGGTTGTTTCCTTCTGGTAACTTTATGGTAAAAAAATTTATATTTCTTTATAAAACTTAACTAGGGTTATTACTTTGTCATATTATGACAATTGTTGGATGGTTATTTCCCATCTATATTCTGATGATTTGTGAATTCTGATGATTTGTCAAAGTGACTCACAAACTCCACGGCCTTTTTCCCCGATCCAGCGATCGGGCGGGGTTATCTCGAATTGCCTTTTTCGTTAAGTACCCTTACGCGGTCTCTTCAGTCTTTTAAAGATTGTGTAAAGAAATCCGCGAAACCCAGGGAAATCAACCGGGAAAATTTAAAGCTTTTGTAAAGTTGAAGCCGTCCCCTGGTATTTTCTCTAAAACCTGCGTATAATTACGGATAAAGCCAAGTGAAATTTAGCGGTTCAACGAAAAAAATGCTTTCAGTATTTTTCTCTTTGAGAAGTGAATCTGGAACAGATATAGCCAGATCGCTAAATCCATCCCGCTGGTATGCGGTAATCTGCAATAGTCTGAGTAAAAAGGCTAATTCTTTCTGCCTACCTTACAGGGAATCCCTCGATTAAATCGAGCCAGTTCAAATTAGATCCAGTTCAAATTAGATATTATCAAGTAAAGTTAGCTATCAGAAGGTTATGAAAAAGATTACTTACCCCTTGTTTTTCGCTGCGTTGTCCAGCCTTGCTCTCCCAGAAGCGGCAAGCGCTGTATGCTGGGATGGAGCATTTTCTTGCCAAACTCTGAATCAGGGCGTTTTAACAATTAATGAGTATACAGTGCGCGCCGGTTATCCATTAGAAGAGTTTCCTAATATTGGAGCCGGATCGGTGATTATGGACGCGATGTTTAATCCCAATCAAAGTGGCAAATATGGCTTTATTAGTGCTATAACATCAGCCGATGGCCCTACCATATTTTACGATGGTACGTTGATTGAAAAACCTTTGCTCGATCCTCCCCCCGGTGGGTATTTTATGATGCCCCCTGGTTTGATTGATTTCTTGCCTTACTACGATGCAGAACCAGGTTTGGAAAATTATTTCTTCGATCAGCCTACCGCCTCTTTCCCTGATGTTTTATCTATTGGTGGTCGTGCAGAGGCTAAGTTTGAAACTTGGTTAGTTGAAGTCTTAGATGAAGTGTTTGGCGATGATCCCAACAAAGCCCAAGATGATTTCTTTTCCGTCAAGCCGTTAGTGGGTTGGACTTGGGGTTATGATATTCAAAGTAATGATAATGGTAATGAAAATCCATTTGAAGTGGAAGATTTTATTACCACAGCCCAACCATTTAGTTGGTTAACTCAAGGCCCGACAAATGATTGGCTGACTGCTTTAAACCGCGTATATGGTAGTGAGGAACTTGGGACAGAAGATAGATTTAATGTCACCGTCGCCTCGGTTCCTGAACCTTCTACGGTTCTTGGTTTAATTGGGTTGGGGATTTTAGGTGCGAAATCTGCTCGCAAGCGGAAAGCATGAGTTGATCAAAATTCTGATAAAAAATAGGGTTGAACAGGACTTAGGCAATACTTTTCTATTAGTAGGGTGCCGTTCGGTGTGGTAACCCACCAATACTATCTGGAGTAGCAGCGATCGCCTCTTTATTTCCCGGTAAAATAAACCAGGGGATTTTTTACCACAGAGACACAAAGGACACAGAGGATTGATTGCGATCGCTTTTTTATTTTTCACAGAAAGAAACCCGGTTTCTGTCATAGAGGTGTAATTGGGATTTTTTACCACAGAGACACAAAGGACACAGAGGATAGATTTAAAATGTGCGATCGCCTTTTTATTTTCCTGATAAAACAAACTCATTTTCTGAGGTTTTGGCAAATGGAAGTTGATCCGACTGAGTAGCGCGATCGCACTTAAACTCCTCTAGCAAATCAAAAAAAGTATTAAATCCCTCTTCCTCATTAATAGCATAAAGCAAAATAATCCGCGCCCATGATGCAGAAGTTTTTACGCCAAACCGTTCTTGTAGCCACGGTTGAAATTCTTGGAATTCTGCTTCTTCTTCACTGAGGGAAATATTCAGTTGTGCGTGGGAGTATTCATATCCACAGAGAAACATATATAGGTTTGTCACCGATGAATAATCGATATAAAGTCCTGGGTTATGCTTGATTTTATCTAATAATTTGTATAGGGTTTCCATTTTAGCAAAATTTGGGATTTTGACAAACCGGGTTTCTGGTGAAAGCGCGATCGCACGACATACAGCGGTTTTTAGATTAATCAACCACAACCGGCGGGGATTAAAATGATGGCGGCCTCATAGCGCAAGTCGGTTTTAACCGACTCTTAATGCTTATATTAAAAAAATTTTAGTCGGTTTTAACCGACTTTCGCTATTAGCCAGGGAATTCATTCCCTGGCGGTTTCTGTCATGGAGGTGTAATTGGGATTTTTTACCACAGAGACACAAAGGACACAGAGGATAGATTTAAAATGTGCGATCGCTTTTTTATTTTCTATATTTACTATTTATTTAACTCCTTACCCTGCTCCAGCATGGGAATGCATTCTTTGAGGCTATTCCTCCATTTATAAGCCAGGGGAAAAACATTTTTTATGCATCTTCTAAGAGTTCGGCTAAAATTTCAGCAGTTAATCCATTGGCCGCAGATTCTTCTCTAATTTGTGCTACAAGGTCGTTAAAAGAATTAGAGGTGAGTAATTCCTTAATCATCAAATTAAACATGAACGAGACATTTTTTTGTTGCTGGGGTTCAGCCTCTCGGTAAGCTTGGGCTAGTTCAGCATCGACTTGAATTGTAATAGTTTCCATCTCTGTTGGTTTACTCCGGTTACATATTTATAGGATAACTATTTTTGGCGACGGTAGGGGTCAAAGGCTGTTGACCCAATTATGTGCGATCGCCCTAAATCGCCCTCAACTCTCTAGGTGTACAACCTTCGTTAGAAAAATTCAGCCCGTACTTTGTTCAGTAATCAATCCCACTAATTTCAATCCAAGCTTGTCGCGCTGCGACAGAATCTCCTTGGTCTACCCATTTTTTTGCTACTTGAGCCGCTAAATACCCTCGATTAACTTCTCTTTGATAAGGCTCCGCGTCTCTTGCAGATATCAATTCATTATTAAGAAGGGATTGGCTGGCTTCCTCAAAATGCAATAATGCCGAATTATAATCACCCGCACTGCCTGCCTGTATAGCCCTAGTAACAAAACCCATAACATAAGGAGCTACATAACTTTTACCCCACGCATTTCCAGCAAAAATAGGAAAAGCAAGACAACTCCCATCAGAAGCAGTTCTACCCTGAGTATCGGCTCTTCGAGCATAGCAAGATTCCGCCATAACTCTGTCTGAGAATAGCATATGAGAAGCTAGTAACCCCGAAATCAGTAGAACAAATTTTACTTTTTTCATGGCCAAAGTAAGTATTTTTCAATGTTTAAAAACACGCTCTTAACTCTTTCCCCGGCTCCAGCCTGGGAATTTCTGCATGAGCAAACGCTTCAAAAGAATTGGGCGCCGGGGTGAGTTTGAGTTTCTCGTAATAGGGAATAATCACCTCTGTTAAAAAAGACTCGCGATCGTGAAATTGAATTTCGGCGGCGGTCAAATTCCCCGGTTGATGACAAATAGTGCTCCGCGCTGCGGTGCAAGCTTTCCCCTGCATTGCCGGAATCACCTCGTTTTCCAGCCCACTCAAACTCTGCAACAAGGTGCTTTTGCCTTGTCCCATGCGCCCAGTTACCCCAATATTCAGGGCTTTGCGGGAAAATCGGCTCTGGAGTCGGTGCAATGACGCTAGAGAAGAAGTGGCAATTTGCTCAAATTGGGCAAAGTCGAGACTTTTTAGCTTTGCCTGGGTCGCCGCGTCCCCCGACCAATACTCAAGCTGGCGATCGCGTTCTTGTGCCAAATTCTGAATCAAACCATACAGGGACGATAAGCGACTCTCGATATCTCCCAGCTTTTGGGCCAGCGGTTGACGCTGGGCGATAATGCTTTGGATTTCCTGGCTTTTGTTCATGCCAATATGCACCTGGTTTGCTAGGTAGGTAAACACTGCAAAATATTATAGTCTTGCCGGGAAGTCAGAAAGCAGGTTTTTAAGTTAATTTTTATTATTGCCAGGTATGCGATCGCTTAACCACCTATCCTGAATCGGAAAATGTGGCAGTCAATTTTGTTCCCCCAGCAGAAATCCAAGAAACCTCGACAACCGTTTACTTAAACCTAGAAATTCCCGGAATCAATCCCCAAGATTTAGATATGCAAGTCACCGTTGAAGCTGTCACGGTTAGCGGCGAAAGGAAATCTCAATTCACGGCGGAAGAAAAAGGCAAGTTTCGCAGTGAGTTCCGCTACGGTCAATTCCAACGAGTCATTCCCCAGCCAACTCGAATTCAGAATACTAAAGTAGAAGCTGAATATAAAAATGGTATTTTAAAATTGACCCTTAAGCAGAAGCCGAGCAACATAAAGTCCTCAAAGTCAATCTGAGTTAATCTAAATTAGATGCCGCACCCCGACCCCGGTTATCTGGGGCTGGGGTGTAGCATTTCAGGGGGTAGAAAAATTGTGGTTACTGTGGGGACTGAACGGGGCGATCGCCCGAAGAACCTGATTGACTAACTCTTGCTTTCTGGCTATATACTGGCTATATAATTAAACCAATAGCTAATAAATAATAGACAATTCTGGCTTTCCAGGGCTAAAAAAGCCACTCAGACGAGCGATAATTTTGCCCGGTTAGTGTCTAATGATAATATTCCCAGATATAGCCTATATATAACCATGAACATGAGCAATTTACCGGGTTTGATGACAAATCACAGTTATGCAATTATTGGCACAGGGGCGATCGGCGGATTTTACGGCGGTCTACTCCAAAAAGCCGGATTTGAAGTGCATTTTTTACTGAATACCGATTATGAGTATGTCAGAAAAAATGGTCTGGTAATTGAATCAAAAGATGGTGACTTTACTTTAGAACAAGTCAACGCTTATCAAAATGTCCAAGAAATGCCTCCTTGTGATGTAGTCGTGGTTGCCCTGAAGACTACCCAAAATCATTTACTGCCGCAATTGTTGCCTCCTTTACTCAAAGAAAATACCATGATTGTTTTGCTCCAAAATGGGTTAGGGGCTGAAGAATTTCTGGCAAACTTTATTCCCCATCACCCGATTATTGGGGGCTTATGTTTTGTTTGCTCTAATAAAGTTGGGCCGGGACATATTCGCCATTTAGACTATGGGGTGATTACCTTGGCTGAATATTCCCCCAACGGTCAACCCGCTGGGATTACGGAAAATTTACGGGTAATTGCTAGGGATTTTGAACAGGCACAAATTGCCACTATCCTGAATGAAGATTTAATCTTGACTCGCTGGAAAAAGTTGGTTTGGAATGTGCCTTATAATGGGCTCTCTGTAATTTTAAATGCTGACACTAATCAATTGATGGCCAATAAACATATTCGCCATTTGGCCGAAGATTTGATGCGAGAAGTGGTGGCTGGTGCAGCAGCTTTTGGCCGCACGATTCCCGATGTTTTTATTGAAAAAATGTTGGATCATACGGAGAAGATGAAGCCATATTTGACGAGTATGAAATTAGACTGCGATCGGGGCAATCCCCTGGAAGTCGAAGCCATCCTAGGCAACCCTCTTCGCATGGCTAAATTAGCCGGAGTTGATTTACCCCGTATGTGGATGTTGTATCAACAATTAAAATTTATTGATACCCAAAATTCCCGCTGTCAGCCACGATCCATTAATACCCATTAATACAGTGAGAGCAAATATTGACTAATATTCGTTCATCATAACCTAATTATATCCTATCAGCTTCATAAGTAACGTATGACCTTTTATAAAATGTATTACGGCGAAAAATCAAGTCTTAAATATAGCGATCGCGGCTTAACCTAAATGTTTCATTTTTCATTGATCTGTCTCATATATATGTCACAAAATATCTATTAGCTTGTAGGGTGCGTGTTTGCTCGCCATGAACATTAAATTATCACAAATTAACCCAATTCGAGCCGTAACGCACCATTTTTTCAATTAATTTGGCTGTGGTGGGAAGGGCGAGGAAATTTAAATGGCTGATTTATTTCCTAATCTCACTGTCCGCCTAACCCACCCTACGAAAATCTTCCCTATGCAAAATATTCACTATGAATGATTTTGTAGCATATCTACAAGAAAAATTAGATGAAAAGTTAGAAGAGGTGAATCCACCAGATGCGCCCAGTTTAATCGATTTACTCTAATTAGGAGATGATTACGCGATAATTACGCGATCGCCATGCAACAACTTTCCCTATTCGATCAACAAAACCTCAACCAAATTACTAATGTTTCCTCGGTTCCTCAAAGGAGTCCTTTTCGCTATCCCGGAGGAAAAACTTGGTTAGTGCCTCGAATTCGACAATGGCTAAATAGTTTACCGAATGTAGCCCAAGAATTTATTGAACCGTTTGCTGGTGGCGGAATTGTCAGTTTAACAGTGGCTTTTGAAAAATTAGCCAATCATGTGACAATGGTAGAGTTAGATGACCAAGTGGCAGCAGTTTGGCAGACTATTTTATCTAAAGATGCAGAGTGGTTAGCAGAGGAAATTATTAAGTTTGAAATGACCGCTGAAGCGGTGAGAGAAATCTTGTCAAATGAACCCAGTTCATTACAATAAAAAGCTTTTCAAACAATTGTGAAAAATCGGGTAAATCGAGGCGGAATTTTAGCCCCTGGTGCCGGGATGATTAAGCAAGGAGAAAAAGGGAAAGGTTTAAAGTCTCGCTGGTATCCAGAAACCTTGAAACGTCGGATATTGCTGCTGAAATACGCGATCGCATTACTTTTATTCCTGGAGATGGTTTAGAAATTATTACCCAGAATATTCATCGGCATAATGTGGTATTTTTTATCGATCCTCCCTACACAGCAGCGGGGAAAAAAGCAGGGCATCGTCTTTATCAGTATGCTCAATTAAACCATGAAAAATTATTTCAATTAGCGAGCCAAATGGCTGGAGAATTTCTGATGACTTATGATGAAAGTCAAGCAGTTAAAGCCTGGGCAAATTTACATAGATTTGATTGGCAAACTGTAGCCATGAAAAATACGCATCATGCGAAAATGACTGAATTGTTGGTTGGTCGTAACTTAGATTGGTTGTCCGATAGATTTTAGTTGTCAGCCATATAGCTATTTTCTCCGCGAGTAAACCACAAATACCTGTAGGGGCGAAGCATTCCTGCGGTAGGGGCGAATGAATGGCCATTCGCCCCTACAATATTAAATTAAATACCGCTTGGGCTTCGCCCTAGCGTGGTTCAGTAACCTGAAAAACGCTGTATATAGCGGTTATGATCCGGATGAAGTACAGAGGTTTGATGGATTCCCGCATTCGCGGGAATGACAGGTTTTTTTGTACTTAATAACTCTGACAAGTGCTAAGTAAATTGTAGGGTGCGTGTTTGCTGGCCATGAACATTAAATTAGCACAAATTAACCCAATTCGAGCCGTAACGCACCGTTTTTTCAATTAATTTGGCTGTGGTGGGAAGGGCGCGGAAATATTAACTGGCTGATTTATTTCCAATCTCACTGTCCGCCTAACCCACCCTACCAAAATCTTCTACCAAAATCTTCACTTTTAAGATTTTTTCTCCGCTTCAATTTCTGCCTGAAGCTTGGCTAATTCTTCCGGGGACATTTCTTCTAACTGCTTCGTTAAAACCGCCTCTTTATACTCTTTAATTTGCTGATTCAAGGTCATCTGTTGAGTCAGGGTTCTAAACAAATAAGTCAACAGCCAGCCAACCACTCCCCCCACCAGGACAGCTTGGCTCCAAATTCCCGCTGATTGACTATCTAATCCGGCAAATTCTAAGGCTAAATAAACCAATCCACCGGCCAAAAACATTCCCAAACCAATGCCAATTACATCAATTCTACGCATAATTATTCAGAATAAAGTTATCAAAATTATCAAAATTATCATCAATGGTTTGAGGATTCAGTAATTTTATCTTTACTATAAGCAGGTAAAATCACTGAATCCTAAAAATTACCATGAAATTTTCACGACAACTTTCCCAGAGTCAAAGATTAGATTTCCCGGCGTTGAGGGCGAAAATTCAAAAATGGACTGAGTAATAACAATCCAGGGAAAAAGAAAAAGACCAAAAAGTACATAAAACCACGCTCAAAGGAGGTGGCAACATTCCAGCGTTGTTGTAAATAGAGATAAGTAGCAAAGGGAACCACAACCAAGTAAACCCCAGCCAAAACCAGGTATAACAGTGGAACTAGGAGAGTTGAGTCTAGCATTAGCTAAATACCATATAACTTCTGACTGGTGTTATTTTATATCAACTTCAGTAATTATGCTTTTTGATGTTATTTGTTGGTTGTTATTTGTTGTTTGTTGTTTGTTGTTTGTTATTTGTTATTTGTTATTCAATTCAACCAACAACCACCAACAACCAATAACCAACAACCAATAACCAACAACCAATAACAAACAAATAAAGTAGGGTGGGCAAATTTTGCCCACCCTACTACTTTGGAGAGTCTTGATGTTAGTTAATATCCCGGTTCTTCTTCATATTCTGGAGTTTTCTGTTTCTGTGGGATATTGACGCGGGGGGGTGTATAGGGAGTTTGCTCTCCTTCGTCGGCCCAAGCATCCGCTTCTACATCGGGATAGTCGTATTCTTGGGGATAATCTGGCTCAGGATAGGGATTTACCGGATCTCGATAATCTTCATAGCGATCGCCTCTACTGGCTTCATTCCAGTTATCTTCTTCCAGTTCTTCCTCATAATACATGGCTTCTGAGATGGGTTCGGGGACGGGAACTGGTTCCGGTTCATCCCATTCGTCTTCACTCCAAGCCTCTTCGACGACTCGTGCAGGCGATTCGCGTTCGCGATCCGCTTCGCGGAACCGCACTGGTTCTGGTTCTGGAATCTTGGCGCCGGTGCCCAATTGATTGTCAATGCGAATTTTCGGCGTGAGAAATTCTTCTTCGCGGTTCTTTTCCCAAGGGGCTTCCCCAATGCCCAAGCGTTCCATCACCCCGACGGATAATTGAGTCAAGCGGTCTTGAGCCCCTTCAAAAACAATTAACCGATTCGGGCCACTGCTGACAATTTCATCAATGGGCAATTCGTAGGTACTGAGCATTTGCTCAGGAATTTGGGGAATTCCTAATGACGCAATAATTAGAGAATAGAGTTCGCCTGTTTCTACGTTAAATTTAAACCCCCGAACTTTTCCCAATAGATCCCCGGTTTCCGTGATCACTTCGCTGCCAATCAGGTTGCTATATGCTTCCACATCGATATCTTCGATCACGTTTTCATCCTCGACGAGGATTACGTCACCAATTTTCTGGATGCTACTGAGCATCATAAACCTAGGCATACCGGCGAGAGAAATCAGGCTATCTCGTAAACCGAGCGCCACCACTTCCCGTCGGTCAATGTCTACCAATAGCTCCTTCACTACCCCGATGCGTTTGCCGCTATTACGGGTAATGACTTGAGTATTTAATATTTCGGAGCGTGGGCGGATTATTTCAGATGTCATTCTTGCTAAAATTCCGATCTCGAATTCTATAAAAGTTAAATTACGATCAAATTTACACCGAAGCATTCTTAGGAGGGAACTTTTAATCCCACCACTTGAGTATGAGCGCCTCGCGCTTGAGTTACCCCAATAATGCGTTCTGCGGACTTCAGCATCGGATTTTTGTGACTAACCACAATAAACTGTGCTTGCTGTGCTTGCTGTTTGATCATTTTAGCTAATCTTTCTACATTCGCCTCATCCAAAAACATATCTACCTCGTCAAAGGCATAAAAGGGCGAAGGGCGATAGCGTTGCAGAGCAAAGATAAAACTCAGGGCGGTTAAAGATTTTTCACCCCCAGACATGGAAGCCAACCGCTGCACGGGTTTACCCTTGGGATGTGCCACCAGGTTCAAACCACTATTAAATGGGTCGTCGGTATCATCAAGCTGTAAATGTCCATCTCCATCAGAAAATTCGGCAAAAATGTTGGTAAAGTTGCTGTTCACGGCGTCAAAAGCTTCTTGAAAAGCTTGTAACCGGGTGGTGGTAAAATTTTCGATTCTCAATAGTAATTCCGTGCGTTCATCTTCGAGGGTTTTCAGTTTAGACTGAAGTTCCTGCAAGCGATTGGTGGTTTGTTCATATTCCTCCAAGGCTAACATATTTACAGGTTCCATTGCTTGCAGTCGTTTTTGCAAGTCGCGGATTTCTTTCTGTAAGTTTTGCAGGGACTCGAAGATTTTGGCATTAATATCTTCAGGTACTTCTGGTAAGGGATCCGGTAAATCTGCTAATTTCAGTTCGAGTTCATCTTGCAAGGCTAGAAGTTGTTCTCGCCGTTGTTGCTGAGTTTCTCTTAGTTGTTGAATTTGCCAGTTGTTCTGTTGTCGAGACAGGTGCAATTCTCGCAATTTGGTTTCGGCTAAATCGCGAGCGGCTTTTTCTGCCCCTAATTTGGCTTCGATTTCCCCTAAAGCTGTTTGGGTGGCCTGAATTTGCTGGTTAATTTCTGACAATTGCTGACGCACTTTGTAAATGGCAATTTCTCGGTTTTTTTGCTGGGTTTGCTGTTGGGTTAACTGCTGTTTTCCTGCGGCGATTTTTTCCGCCAATCGCTGATAGGCAGAGTCTAAGTCTTGGTGATTTTTTTCTGCCTGGGTCAAGGCAGATTGAGCGGTTTGTAAGGCTTCTTCGAGTTGCCGTTGTTGGGTTTGAATTTGTTGCCATTCACTGTTTTTACTGGAATTTTCCAGTTCGGCTAGGGCTTGACGTAATTGGTCGATTTGGCTTTCTTTGGCGGGTAATTCGGTGGCTAATTGTTGCAAGCGGGCTTTGGCAGCGGTCAATTCTTGCCGATTGTTGGCTAGTTGTTGCTGCATTTGCTCAACGGATACAGTTAAGCCGTTGATTTCTTTGACCAGTTGTTGCACTTGCAGTTGCACTTCCCGCTGGACTTGTTTGGCTTGGATGAGTTGTTGCGATTGGGTTTTGACCGCTGTGTTGGCGGTTTCGGTGGCGATCGCGCATCGTTCTAAGATTTGGCTAATTTGCTTTAACCGGGCTTGTAATTCGGCGACTTCCGTGGAATCGGTGTTGTCTCCAGTGCCAAAATGCAGGGTGGAACGATTTTGGATGGTTCCCCCGGTCATTGCCCCAGAAGTTTCTAGGAGTTCCCCATCTAGGGTGACAATGCGAATTTTCCCCAGGTGCGATCGCGCCGCATCGAGGGTTTCAAACACTACGGTACTGCCGAAAACATAGGCAAAAATGGGCTGATAACGATTGTCACAAGCAATCAGTCTGACCGCATAGTCGATAAAACCGGGGACATTTTTCAGTCCTTCGTTGAAGTCAAAACGCCCTGGTTTAATCTTGTTCAGGGGTAAGAACGTGGCCCGACCTGCCCGGTTTTGTTTCAGCAGTTTAATTGCTGCGGCGGCTACTTCGTCATCTTCCACCACGATATTGCCTAATCTGCCACCAGCGGCAATTTCCAAGGCGAGTTGATAGCGCGGTTCCACTCGCCCCAGTTGGGCGACCAACCCATGAACCCCAGGCAGTTTGGCGTCCACGATCGCTTGACTGGCCCCACTACCGCTAGTTTCTTTGATGGCTTGGGCTTGGGCTTCCAGTTTATCGAGGCGTCGTTGTTTTTCCCGTTGTTCTTCCAGGAGGCGCTTTTGGGTGGCTTGTTGCAGTTGCAATTCTGCTTCGGCTTCGCTGAGGGCTTCTTCTAGGGCTTGGATTTGGTCTGTTTGACAGACCAGTTCTTGGTTTTGCAGTTGTTTGAGGCTGTCTTGTTTCAGGACAATTTCTGCCTCTGAGTCTTGGATGGTTTGTTGCTGTTTGGCAATTTGTTCTTCTAGCGATCGCTCTCTTTCCAGTAATCGCGCTTGTTCCGTTCTTTGGGGGTCGAGGGTTTTTTGCAAGGTTTCAATTTGCCGGTGCAGTTGGGTTTGTTGTTCTACCCAAGCTTGGTTAGCAGCGGCGATCGCCTGGGATTGCTCCCGACCTTGTTGTAACGCCACTGCCGCTGCATCCCGTCCCGTCCGCAAGACAGCGAGTTTGGCCTCAGTCAACTGTTGTTGTTCCTGGACTCGATCAAGTTCTGCCTCGTCTTCCTTGACTTTTTGCTCGATTCGTGCTATTGCGGCTTGGGTTTCCTGTTGGCTGGTGACAAGTTCCTCGTGCCGTTGTTGGAGTTGTTTTTGTTCCGCTTGTTGGTTGGCTTGGGTGGTTTGTAAGGCCAGCAGTTGATCTTCACCCAAGGCTTTTACCTGGGCATTGAGTTCATTTAACTGATTGTTGGCTTGCTCAATTTCATAGTTAATCCGGGAAACTTTCAGGCTGAGTTCGCCAATGGTGCGATCGCCCGCTTCGATTTTTTCCCGCAATTCCCACTCTTGCTGCTTCAGTTGTCGCCATGCCAGAATGCTTTCCCACTTTTGCTTTTCCAGCAATTCCGTGCGAAGTTTTTGGTATTTTTCCGCTTTCACCCGGTCTTTGTCCAGGCGATCGCGACTGCGAATCAGTTCTTGTTCGACAATGTGACAACGGTCTTCCCGTTCTTTCACCTCATCTAACTTACTTTTGGCTTGGGCAATTTTGCGATCGAACGCGGCAACCCCCGCCAATTCGTCAATAATGGCGCGGCGATCCCTGCCATTCATGGAAATAATCGCGGTCACATCCCCCTGAAGCACCACATTGTAGCCTTCGGGATAGATCCGGAGTTCGTTCATCCGTTCGTGCAGTTCGCTCAGGGTGCAAGGTTGCCCATCCATATAATAAGTGGAGGTATAGGTGCCCTGTTTTGTCACCCGCAAGCGACGGCTGATACTCCATTCATTGCGGCGATTCCCGGAATCGCTACTATCGGCTTCGTTGGCTTCCGGGTCTTCTGTAGAGTCGGTTAAATTTTCTACATCGTCCGTTGTCTCATCTTCGGCTATCTCATTGTCCGATTTTGTGGGTTTCGTCTTTTGGGGGCGATCGATCCAGTCCTCTCCCAAATCAAATGTCACCTGAACGCTGGCTTCCACGGTACTATTGCGGCGCTGACTTTGATCGTGATTCACCAAATCGGGCAAACGTTCCGCCCGCATTCCCTTAGAGGTGGAAATGCCCAGACAAAATAGCATCGCGTCGAGAATATTCGACTTGCCAGATCCATTCGGGCCAGAAACCACCGTAAAACCGGGCAGCAACGGAATATTGGTCGTGCCACCAAAAGATTTAAAATTCGTCAGTTCAATGCTCTTGATATGAACCATTCAGTCTGGGCTGCTTGTTGGGTGATGACGTTGTTGATTATTTTAACAACTTTCTATCGGATGACATCGGAAATTATACCGATAAAATATATTCTGGCTCAAATCTTGTGGCGATCGGTCAGTAGGGGCGATCGGTTTTCCGGGGTCAAGGTGCTTGGGTTTATTAGGGGCGAATGGCCATTCGCTCTTACAAAATATAGACGTGATGTGTAAGTCCTGATGAAATCATATAGAACTTAAGACGCACCGACTCTACTAGCTAGTAAGTAGAATGGGCTTTCTGACTAGCATAAGTCCAGGTACGTTAATCTAAAAAAGCATTGTCTAATCAGGCGCTTCTGAAAATGAGCCTTTGCATCAATCCCCATTGCCCGAAAGTTGATTGCCCGAATAATATCAACAGCCGTTACTGTCTTGCGGTTCTGACTTACTGCTGAATCGACGCGATTATGTTATGCTTCTACTCAGCGATAGAGAAAAATAATCATTTACAGCGGTTTTCAGATTACTGAATCACGGTAGGGCGAAGCCCAAGCGATATTTAATTTAATATTTTCAGCATTGTAGGGGCGAATGGCCATTCGCCCCTACTGCCGGAAAGATCACGCCCCTACAGGTATTTGTGGTTTACTCGCGGAGAAAATTGCTGTATGATAACTCAGCTTTAAATATGTAAAATTACTTAGATATTACCAAGGAGATTGAAAAACTAGGTTACATTGAAAGATTTTTGCTGAAAAACCAGAGATTTACTTAAGTAAAAACACGTTTTCTGAGAGTTTGGTGAAACTATTATTCAGTAAAATTACTGAATTTTGAAATATTTTTGACAGTATAGAATATTTGACAAAATAAATAACTTGTTTTACAATCGTCATGTGTAGTACATTAAATTCATTCAAAAATCATGGAACTTGGAACAACCATAGTTGTGGCATCTGTGGCAGGGTTGGCTAATAACGCAGGCTCATATATCTTTAATAATGTTGCGGATGAACTGGGCGTAGGTGAAAAAATTAAAGAAATAACGAGAAAAGCCAAACATACAGTCAACCAGGAATGGAATGATGGATGGGAAAGAGATTATGAAGCTGGCGGAATTTCTTCCGTTGTAAAAAATGCCGAAGCAGAGATGGCTTAAAAAAATATATACCAAACCGGAATAAAAGCTAATTGTATAAATCTATAGGGGACACTATTACTGTGTCCTTATTTCTTTTATATATACTGCTTGAGGTCTGGTTTTGCGTTTTTTGGCTCTCAGTAGTATCTCAGTGGTAGGGTGCGTTAGGCTCGGTATAAACTTTTGATGGCAAGAATTAATCTTGTTCGAGCCTAGACGCACCAATCCACCAATAATTAGGTTAATCGGTGCATTACTTGTTAAAATTTAATGCTGCTTATGGTGCGTCTAGGCGGACAGTAAAGATTAGTAGTTTTCTCTAAAATTTTCTCACCGCCTAACGCACCCTATGATTGACTTGGTTTTTTGGGTTATAATTCAATTAAATATTTCGATTACTTGATCCGTTTCATTATCACAACAAAATTGCCATAAATTGCCCCGGCAAGTCCGGGTAAATTTTCATGTTCTATATCCTCGTCTTGCCCTAGCTTACTCGTCCATTTTCCATTCTCTAATTGCCTAGCGATATGTGTTGGCTTTCCATGAGAATCTGCATAAATGGCTATTTTTTGATATCCTGGTTCTATAGTATCATCTGCACAAACTTCATAGCCAATGGTTTGAAAAGCCTGCTGGAAAGCCTCTACAGTGACTTCTCGTGGTACTCCCTCTGGCCAATAATCGATATTTTGCGAATCTGGCCACCACCACCTTTGATCGTCACCCGCTGCCCAAGCGATACAATTGTAATCGATCGTATCAGGACTGGTAATTTCATATCCATTTGCTGATAAATTAGGAAAATCCCTTTCTATCCAAGCTTTTACCCTAGCAATCCAGTCCTCATTCATCACCATATATAACCCTTTTTTCTCCCCCAATTTAACCAAGCTTCGATCATTTCTTTGGTCTTTCCTCTCTGTTCGGGAAGCACTGGATCTTCACGAGTAATTGATTTTAAAGCCCAAAACCAGCGCCCAGAATTTTTTTCCAATTCCCGTAACAGCATCGGGATAACTTCACTCCCCATGCCAATGATTTGCTGATAAGCTGAGTGCATTGATAGTTGTTCTGTGGATGAAATGCCGCGAGTTTCTGTTTTCCATTGCTCCACAAGCTGATAAAAAGTTGTTTCCAAATCAGTTTTTTTAGCAAACGCCTCTGGTTCTATAATTTTCCGCCAGTTAGTCGAAATATTATCCAAGTTGCTCTCACTTTCTAGAGGCATTAAAACCGCGATCACTTGTCCATTCCGAGTTAAAACTATCGGTTCTTTATAATTAGCCGATTCCGCCAGTGGATCTTGTGTTTCTGTAACTTCAATTAATTTCATAGGCGATCGCCTTGCGAATCATTACTCTACCCATCATTCTAACATAAATATCTTGAATATAACCCTTGGGCTAAAAAATGTTTAGATAAATGTTAATATAAAAAAATACTAAGTTAGAAAAACCGGGTTTCTGGAAAAGGTTGTCCTTATCAAAAATACACGCAGAAACCCGGTTTCTTAAACTTAGGTTAGGTTGGGAATATCAAGCTTCAACTTTTGGCGGTTCTATATGCAGTTTCACCGGCTGATTTTGTAATTGGAATTGCCACCATTGTTCAAATACTTGCTCTTCTAGATTTTGTTTTAGTTGTCCAGAAAGTGTGGCGGGAATCCGTTGTTCCAGTCGCAGAACACTGTATAAATTCTGAAATTCTACAGGCCCGACAATATCTCCCGGTTTGGCATCTTTGAGCAATTCACTAATTTGGTCTGGGAGTTGACCCAATGTCACCGCCCCCATCATGCCATTAAATAGGCGATCGCCGGTTGTGGAATGCTCTTTCACCAGTTTTTCAAATTGGGCAGGCTTTTTATCAAGCTGAGTTTTTAACTCTTCTGCCTTGGGTAAATTATCCACCACAATCCGAGAAAGAATCACTTGCTCAAATGAATCTTTATTTTGCTCAAAGATTTCTTGCACCTTACTATTGACGATCGCTTGTTTGAGCAATTCAAACTTTAATCCCGCTGTCACTTGTTTGCGAAAATCAACATAGTTAGTGCCTTGACTGGTCAGCCATTGGTCAAAACTTTGGGGATTTACCAGTTGATTTTGCAGTCGAAAATTGACGATCGCTTGTTCGATTTGGCTAGAGTCAACCTCCAGATCCGTGCGTTGGGCGACCTCTTTGGCAATCACGTGCTGCCGCAGAATTCGCATCAGAAATTGCTGCAAGTCTCCACTTGCCCGCAAATAACCCAGTGCTTGGGGTAAAGAGATGTTTTCTTCGCCAATCGTTAAAAAATTTTCCGCAGTCATGTTGAATTAAAACCTAGAGTAAAACTAGGGTGATTTCACCTTTACGGTAACATATTCAAAGCATTCAGACCGTAGGGGCAATTCCGTTGGCGGTGGTTGCCCCGGTTTTCCGTGGTTGTCCCGGACGGAATTCAGCAATTCCGTTGGCGGTGGTTGCTCCGGTCTTGTCCCGAATAAAGTAGAATGGGCAAATCTCCTGTATTCGCACAGAAAATTATCGCATTATATAAGAAAACCAACCTCAGAATAGCTGATTTTGCGGAAAAATTTTAGATCGCCTAACTAATTTCGGCGATCGCTTGACGAATTATTTGTGCAAATACTATAAAATGACTAGATATCATCCAGAGAAAATATGAAACGAAATTTTAGCCGCCGGAAATTTTTGGTGTATGGTTCAGCGACTTTAGGGACTAGCTTATTACTGAAAGCTTGCAGTAGTAATCAAACTAGCACCGTTAGTGATAGTGGGGCAGGGTTTAAAATTGCGATCGCACTTCCTGGTCTAATCACCGATAAAGCTTGGAATCAGTCTGGATACGAAGGGATCAACCTAGCGAAACAAAACTTAGGGGCAGAAGTGGCATATCTCGAACAAGTTGCCCAAACCGATCAAGCGGAAGTTTTAATCGACTTTGCCCGCAAAGGTTATAATGTGGTCTTTGCTCATGGTGGGCAATTTGATGCCTCTATAGAGCAAGTTGCGCCCCAATTTCCCAATACATTTTTTGTCGGGGTTAATGGGAATAATCAAGGAGAAAATATTGCCTCTTTAAGAATCGATCACTTACAAGGGAGTTATTTATGTGGTCTGATTGGGGCGGCAATGACTAAATCAAATAAATTAGCCTATCTAGCAGGGCAAGAATTTCCGGCAACCCAGGAAGAATTGCGGGGATTTGAATTAGGCGCAAAATCCGTTAAACCGAATATTCAAGTAAGTTCCACCTTTGTGGGGGATTGGAATGATATTGTGAAGGCAAAACAAGCGGCACTGGCTTTAATTGCCGATGGTGCTGATGTGATTTATCAATGGTTAGATAGTTCTTCTCCCGCAGTTTTACAAGCCGCCAGTGATAAAGGAGTTTATGCTTTTGGGAATACAACGGATCAATTACAGATTGCTCCGAAAGCCGTGTTAACCAGTATTATCAAACGCTTGGATGTGGCGATCGCCTATTTAGCAGAACTCGCTCAAAAAAAAGAACTCAAGGGACAGATATATAATATCGGTTTAGATAGAAAAGATATCTTATATTTAGGTCAATTTGGTTCCGCCGTACCCGAACCAATTAAACAAAATGCCTTGCAAATAGAACAAGCCATTTCTCAGCAAAAAATAATCTTTGAACCTTGTCAAGACGCCGGAAAAGATACCCGTTGCGTGAAAAAAGTCTAAATTATACTAAGATACTAATTTTCTGGTAATTTTCTGGTAATTCTCTGGTAATGTGAAAGGTTCATGGATTTACGCTTAGAAAATATTAGTAAACACTTTCATTCATTTATTGCCAACGATCGCATTAGTTTCCGGGTTGAAACGGGAAAAATTATGGCAATATTAGGGGAAAATGGAGCCGGAAAGACCACTTTAATGAATATTCTAAGTGGTCTATATCAACCGGATACGGGTACAATTTATCTAGACGATCGCCCCGTCAAAATTACATCACCCCACCAGGCAATTCAGTTAGGAATCGGCATGGTACATCAACATTTTATGCTGGTGCCTAACTTGACCGTTACGGAAAATATTATTTTAGGCACCGAAAATAGTTGGCGCTTAAATTGGTCGCAAAAACAACAAGAAATTTTTGCTTTAGCTCAAAGTTATGGCCTAGAAATTGAGCCAAATGCCCGCATCGAAAATTTACCTGTAGGGCAACAGCAAAGAGTCGAAATCCTAAAAGTATTATATCGCCAAGCAAAACTATTAATTTTTGATGAACCCACCGCCGTTTTAACCCCCAAGGAAGTCGCAGGATTTATTCATATCTTGCGACAATTAGCGGCGGCTGGGAAGACGATTATTTTTATTAGCCATAAATTAGAAGAAGTGATTAAACTTTGTGATAATGTCACCGTATTAAGACGAGGTAAAGTAGTCGCTACCAGAAGCACTCAAGAAGTCACTTCTCAGCAATTATCAGACTTGATGGTGGGACAAGGGGTAAGTTTAACAGTTAATAAAAAAGTTAATAAAAAAGTTAATCAACAAGTTAATCAACAAGTTAATCAACAAGTTAATCAATCTGTATACACAGCCGAACAAGTAATTTTATCCGTAGAAAAATTGCAAGTTTTAGATGATAGAAATATTCCCTCTCTTCGCAATATTTCCTTTGAATTACGGGCTGGAGAAATTTTAGGAATTGCGGGGGTAGATGGGAATGGACAAAGAGAATTGGCTGATGCGATCGCCGGTTTAAGAAGTATCCATCAGGGTAAAATTTCTTTCCCTGGTTCTTTGGTGCATCCGCAAATCGGCTATATTCCCGAAGACCGCCAAAAAATGGGGTTAATCTTGCCGTTTACCATTGCAGAAAACTTAATATTAAATAGTTTTACTAAGTCGCCGTTTTGCCGTTATTTTTTATTGCAACCAAAGGCGATCGAACGCAATGCTCAAATCAGCATAGAAAAATTTAAAATTCGCGTTTCAGGAGAAAATGTAAAAGTTAGTCAACTATCAGGGGGAAATCAGCAAAAAGTCGTATTAGCCAGAGAACTGGCAGAAGAACCAAATTTAATTATCGCCATGCAACCCACCAGGGGATTAGATGTCGGTGCAACCGCTACGGTTCACGAGGAGTTATTAGCCCAACGAGAACGGGGTGCCGCGATTTTGTATATTTCCACCGAGTTAGAAGAAGTTATGGCGATGAGCGATCGCATAGCGGTCATTTATCGGGGAGAATTTGTGGATATTTTAGACGCACATACCGCTACATTAGAAAAGATTGGTTTATTGATGGGAGGAGCAAACATGACATGACGATCGCGAATAAACCCTTTCAATTAATTAGGCGAATTATTCGGCCAATTATTCGGCCAATTATATCACCGCTGATTGCGGTGATTTGCGCTCTGATTTTGGGTGGGATGCTGATTTTTTTTGCCGGAGCAAATCCCATCAGCGCCTACACCGCTTTATTTCAAGAATCCCTGACTACTTACTTTGGTTTTGGCAATACCCTCACCAAAATGACCCCCCTATTATTCACCAGTTTAGGGGTATTAATCGCCTTGGGTGCGGGACAATTTAATCTTGGGGGTGAGGGACAAATTTATTTTGGTGCTTTGGGTAGCACTTTAGTGGGTTTATATGTACAGGGAATTCCGGCGATAATTCATATTCCCTTAGCCCTAATTTCTGGCTTTATTTTTGGGGCATTTTGGGGTTGGATACCGGGTTATCTGAAAGCAGTAAAAGGAGTTAATGAAGTGATTACTACTTTATTACTCAATTACATTGCCATAAATTTAGTCAGTTACCTAGTCCAAAACCCTTTAAAAGCACCCGCTGCACCGAGTCCATATTCTCCATTAATTGCCAAAACCGCCAGATTACCGATTATTTTACCGGACAGTTTAGCCCATTTGGGTATTTTACTCGCTTTCATTACCGCAGCGGTTTTATGGATATTGTTGATGCGATCGCCTTTAGGATATCAAATTACTGCCGTTGGTTTTAATTCTACCGCCGCCCATTATGCCGGTATTTCGGTGAAAAATACCCTGATGATTGTGATGGCTTTAGCAGGTGGTTTAGCAGGGTTAGCGGGGGCTTCAGAAGTGATGGGATTAAAATATCGTTTATTTGAACAAATGTCCCCCGGTTACGGATTTGATGCGATCGCGATCGCTTTTTTAAGTCGTGGTAGTATTAGCGGTGTTCTGTTGGCTTCTTTATTTTTTGCCGCTTTGCGTAGTGGGGCGAATATTATCCAAAGAAGTGCCGGAGTCCCGATTACAATTGTGTATATTATCGAGGGATTAACCGTACTATTTATTGCGATCGCTTTGGCGTTAGAAAAACGATGGTTAAATGGTTTAAATAATGACAATTAACTATAATGATTAATTATAATGATTATTTGATTTCTAGCGTTGATTTAGCCGTCCCTTTAGCATTTGCCGCCCTGGGGGGAATGTACTCGGAACGGTCGGGAGTTCTGAATATTGCCCTGGAAGGTTTGTTATTAACCGGCGCTTTTTCTAGCGCGATCGCCACCTTTTACACCGGCAATCCTTATGTAGGAATTGTCTTTGCATTAATCGGCGGCGGATTAGTGGGTTTACTTCACGCTTTCTTATCGGTGACTTTAGCAGTTAATCAGTTAGTATCAGGATTAGGAATTAATCTACTAGCGGCGGGATTAACCTCATTTTTCGCCCGCCTAATATTTAATGGTAATAGCACGGAAAGATTACCCGGAATTGAGGCGATTGCCATCCCTGGACTGGCAAAAATCCCACCCCTAGGCGCTATTTTATTCCAACAGAATATTCTGGTTTATTTGCTAGTTATTTTAGTAGCTTTTAGTCTCTATTTTTTATTTCATACCAGCCTTGGCTTAACCTTGCGATCGGTGGGTGAATATCCCCAAGCTGCGGCAACTGCGGGAATTTCCGTTGCCTGGGTGCGCTATGGTGCAGTGATAGTCAGTGGATGTTTAGCGAGTTTAGGAGGGGCTTATCTTACCTTGGTACAAATTAATTTTTTTACCGAAGGAATGAGTGCCGGAAAAGGATTTATTGCCCTAGCAGCGCTAATTTTTGGTCGGTGGCATCCTTTAGGGATTATTGGGGCTTGTTTCTTATTTGGGGCGACGGAAGCTTTACAGTTAAGAATTCAAGCATTTGGGGCAAATATTCCCTATCAATTTTTAGTCATGTCACCCTACATTCTGGCTTTATTTGCCTTACTAGGATTAGCCGGAAAAGCCCTGCCTCCGAAAAGTCTGGGCATCCCTTATTCCCTCGAAAATAGTCACGATGAATAGACAAGAGTGCTTTTATTCTAAAAAGCCCCCCTTAAAAAGGGGGGTTGGGGGGATCGATGCGTTATCACTTTTGGTTTAAGTTTTGCTACCGACAAAAAACCCGGTTTTTTTGGTCAAACCGGGTTGCGGGAATCCCTCAAAAAGATTCCTAGGATTGCGGGTGAAATCTGGCTAACAACTCTTCTCGATTCAGTTGCATAATCAGTTGAGTTATTTCCAGGGCAGATAGTTGAATTAACGGATCAATAATTTGGGATAACTCCCGCTCGATTGTGCCAAAATTCACTTGAAGCATGGTTTCAACCATCAGCCTTTGCCCTTGTTGAATTCCTTGTTGAATTCCTTGTTAAATTCATTGTTAAATTTATTGTTCAAATCCTTGTTGGGTAGCGATTTATAGTCGCTGCAAATACAGGGGCGATAGTTCCATAATTAACTCCCGATATTCTCGATCCAAATCTTGACGTGCGTCTAAAATTGTTTTTAAGTTATAAAGCAATTCTAGCGCCGCCAATCGATATCAATTATCTTCCGGCAATTCTCAATTCGGGGATATAATTGGTAAATTATAAAACGCCACTTTAAACAGCAGTGGCGTTTTATGCTTAATCCTAATCAGACAATTCCTTCAGCAATTCCGAGTAAATCATCGCAGCCACCT
>NZ_LIUQ01000070.1:0-12425 GCF_001276715.1 Planktothricoides sp. SR001
CATCGCCTCAACGATATTAGAACTATTTGATGGTAGCGTTTCCTTATTTTTAGCCGACCAAGAGGAGATATTTATCGGCGACTTATCCCCAATTCTCGAATCTCACTTAGACCGTTTATCGGAGTTAGAAAAAAAAGTCATATCCAGGTTTTCAGAATATGAAGCGGTAGATATTTCTCAACCACCTGGATTACGGGAATTTGCCAAATCAGAATTAACCGAAGCTATGCAATCTTTAGGCAGACGGGGCTTAGTCGAAAAAGTGACCACGGGAGGGCGAGCGCAGTTTCAACTGAATCCTGTCTTTAAACAGTACATCTATGTGAACTACAATGATTAAATCCTCAAATCCTGTCGGGTTAGCCTTGGGACGAAACACAACTTGCGCTATGATAAATGTTGGGTTTCATGCTTCAACCCAACCTACGAATCTCTACTAAGATTACGCAACAAACTCGTTTCATGCTGTTTTCTCATTTTATTTATGCCGCCTTAATTAAGCGCTCTAAATTCTTCATCGCTGGTAAAGGTTTGCCCTCTTCGCGATAACTAGAAATCAATAAATCTATGACCTCTTGAGCATTTTTAATCGCCGCTTCATAAGACTCTCCATGAGTGACAGGTTGCATCACATCTTCAAATTCAGGGAGAAACACAACAAAACATTCATCTTCTTGTGACCACTGAATAATCACCGTATAGTTCATTCTCCTGCCTCCTCATCTTCCAGTTTTTTCAGTTCTGCTAAAGCTTCATTCACTTGTTTTTCCAAATAAATTTTAGCATCACTGCCATCTTGACCAGCTATAACGATCGCCTGTGACAATTTAGGATGCTTCCATTTGCTGTGGCTACCTTTGGCAGGTTGGCAAATAAATCCTGCTTTTAGCAACAGGCTTTTCAATTCTCGAATTTTTTTTGGCATAAGCGCACAAAGCTTGTTTTCACCATTATATTTTAATTTCCTGTTCTAGCTGGGGTAATGACCAAAGCCATACCCCCAAACAAAAAAACGCCCCCCTTTTCAGGAGAGCGTTTTTTTATTTATTTAGCTAAATTAGCTAAGAATTAGCCATTGATTTGAGGAGCACTCAAAGCCACAGGAGCAGCTTCACCAGCAGCTAAGTCTAAGGGGAAGTTGTGAGCATTACGCTCGTGCATCACTTCCATACCCAGGTTAGCGCGGTTGATCACATCAGCCCAGGTATTGATGACGCGACCTTGAGAGTCAACGATAGATTGGTTGAAGTTGAAACCGTTCAGGTTGAAGGCCATAGTGGACACACCCAGAGCGGTGAACCAGATACCGATAACAGGCCATGCACCCAAGAAGAAGTGCAGAGAGCGGCTGTTGTTGAAGGAAGCGTATTGGAAGATCAAACGACCAAAGTAACCGTGAGCGGCAACGATGTTGTAGGTTTCTTCTTCTTGACCGAACTTGTAACCATAGTTCTGAGATTCAACTTCGGTGGTTTCACGAACCAAAGAAGAAGTCACCAAAGAACCGTGCATGGCGGAGAACAGAGCGCCACCGAACACACCGGCCACACCTAACATATGGAAGGGGTGCATCAGGATGTTGTGTTCAGCTTGGAATACCAACATAAAGTTGAAGGTTCCAGAGATACCCAGAGGCATACCATCGGAGAAAGAACCTTGACCGATGGGGTAGATCAGGAAAACTGCGGAAGCAGCAGCCACAGGAGCGCTGTAAGCGACGCAGATCCAAGGACGCATACCCAAGCGGTAGGATAATTCCCACTCACGACCCATGTAGCAGAAGATGCCGATCAGGAAGTGGAAAATCACTAACTGGTATGGGCCACCATTGTACAGCCACTCATCGAGAGAAGCAGCTTCCCAAATGGGGTAGAAGTGCAGACCGATCGCATTGCTGGAAGGAACAACGGCACCAGAGATGATGTTGTTGCCTAACAGTAAGGAACCAGCCACGGGTTCGCGGATCCCGTCAATGTCCACTGGAGGAGCAGCGACGAAAGCAATGATGTAGCAGATGGTTGCGGTCAAAAGGGTGGGGATCATCAGGACGCCGAACCAGCCTACATACAGGCGGTTGTCGGTGCTTGTGACCCAGGAGCAGAAGCGCTGCCACAGAGAAGCGCTTTCGCGTTGTTGGAGAGTAGTAGTCATTTGCTTTATGAGTGCTATGTAGTTTTCAATGTTCGGATGATGTTTATAGATTAACCGGATTGTTAAGCTTTGTAAAGGGGTTTAACAAATATTTATTTTAATCAGTGTCATAAGCGTGGATTATCAGTGTTAAGGGCGGCAAGAGGCAATTAGGGAGGCAATTGATTTCCTGTTGGTCTGGATTTGAAATAGCCCTCACTTCTGATATGGTAATCACCGACTTAAACCCGGACGGCAGTTTATGACCATCAGATTAGCAACAGAATCCGATTTACCCACAATTGTGAACATTTATAATGCCAGTATTCCCGAAAGAATGGCCACAGCGGATCTCACTCCCGTATCCGTTGCATCCCGTCGAGATTGGTTTTTGGCGCATAATCCTCAGAAATATCCGATTTTCGTAAAAGTGAAGCACGATCTAGTCATTGGTTGGCTGAGTTTTCAAGCATTTTATGGTAGACCGGCTTTTCACCCAACCGCAGAAGTCAGTATTTATGTGGTTGCTGAAGCGCAACATCAAGGCATTGGTCAGGAATTACTCGCTTATGGGATTAGCCAATCTCCTCAACTGGGGTTGAAAACTTTATTAGGGTTTATTTTTGGTCATAATCAAGCTTCTTTGAGGTTGTTTGAGAAATTCGGCTTTGAACGTTGGGGTCATTTACCCCAGGTGGCAGAGTTGGATGGGGTGGAAAGAGATGTAGTAATTCTGGGAAAGCGTTTAGAGGCAGCGGATAGAAGATGGGCAGCGCATAGAAGATAAGGATAAGTGAGAAAATGGCGGGGAAATTGAGCGCGATTCGGGGCGGAATTGGGATCATATATGCTGGATGCTGATGTGAGTTTGGGCGGTTAATCTGTCTGCGATCGCGTTGAAGACTTGTTGAGGCAGGAATGCACTAATTAGCCGGTGTGGTGGGTTTCTGGAAAATTTGCCTGAGACTTGATCTCACTGGGAAATGTGAGATTAAGCAGTCCGTAGTTTAGAAAATTAGCGGCGATGACAAAAGTGAGGTAATGTAATGGGAGAGAAATTAGAACTCACATATTCTCGGTACAGGTGATATATTGGCGGTCTGCCTATCCCTGCCGAAACATTATTCGTACCAAATACATTAAGTAAGTAGAGAACTGCTGTGATTCCTCAAGATTTTCTCAAAGCTGTGGCGGCTGAACACAGTGTGTCGGAGTCAGAGTTAGAGGTGCTGTCTCATGCTTTGGCTGGTGAAACGATTACGGCGATCGCCACTAACTTAGAGATCCGCGCCGAAGCAGTACGCAAACGCTTGGGCGAGGTATATAAGAAATTTCATATTGGTGGGGCAGGTCCGGGAAAAATGGCTAAGTTGCAACAGATTTTAGTCACCCAGTATCAAGACCATCAAGCCCTTATGGTAATGCAAACTTCTGGGGATGAGCTTTCTTTGTTGATGGAAGATACGACGAAACCTCGGCAAGATTGGGGGGAAGCCCCAGATGTGTCAATTTTTTATGGTCGGACTGAGGAATTGGGGACTTTAGAAGATTGGATTTTGTCTCAAGAATGCCGTGTGGTGGCCTTGGTTGGCATGGCAGGAATTGGCAAAACCGCTTTATCGGTGAAGTTAGCCCACCAACTTAAGGATCATTTTGATTATTTGATTTGGCGATCGCTCCGTCATGCCCCTTCGTTGCAAGATTTATTAGATAATCTGCTGAAATTTCTCTATCGCCGACCTTTTAACTATCCCCTCACTGAAATTAACGATAAAATTAGCTTTCTTGTGGCCTATCTCCGCAAATATCGCTGTCTGTTAGTGCTTGATAGTGCGGAAACGATTCTGCAAAGTGGCTCTTTGGCGGCACAATATGCCCCTGGATATCAGGAGTATGGTGAGTTTTTTCGCCGTCTGGGGGAAGAACCCCATAAAAGCTGTCTGCTGATTACCAGTCAGGAAAAACCCAAGGAAATTGCTCTATTGGAAGGCAAAACCATGCCGGGGCGATCGCTGGCTTTGTCAGACTTACAAACCCCCCAAGCCCGGAAAATTTTCCAAGAAAAAAGTCTGGCCGAACCAGGAAAATGGGATTCTCTGATTTCCCTGTATCGAGGCAACCCTCTGGCGCTGAAAATTGTGGCCACCACCATTCAAGATTTATTTGGCGGTCAGGTTGCGGAATTTCTCAAACACAATACCCTGGTCTTTGGGCAGATTAGCGGTTTAGTAGCGACACAGTGCGATCGCCTCTCTCTTTTAGAAAAGGAAATTCTGCAATGGTTAGCCATTGAACGTCAGCCCGTTTCTTTGGCCAAACTGCGGGAAAATATGATCCTGCCAGTGTCCCAACGGGAATTACTCGAAGCAGTCGCTTCCCTGGGACAGCGATCGCTCATTGAAAAACATCCCGATCGCGAGGAAGCGGTGTTTTCCCTTCAACCTTTATTAATGGAATATGTCACCAGCCAAATTATTGACCAAGTATCCGCCGAAATTCGGGAAGTGTTCCGCACCAAAAAAACCGAGAAATTAGTTCTGTTGCGGAGTCATGTCCTCGTTCAGCCTCAAGCCCCAGCCGCCGTGAAAGCCGATCAAATCACTGATATTCTCACGCCGATTCAAGATCGACTGCGGCGAACCTTTAGAAGTGAAAGCAGAATTACCGAATATTTGACCCAAATTCAAACTCTCCTGCAAGGGGAACCAGAACTAGAGGTAGGATATGCAGCCCAAAACGTGCAACTGTTGTTAGGGCTTAATTGATGGTTGATGGTTGATGGTTGTTGGTTGTTGGCTGGGGAACGGGGAACGGGAAACGGGGAGCAGAGGAGCAGAGGTTCCGCCAATCGAGCAGGAGTGCGCCACGCCTGCCCTGGGGGTGCGGGGGAGAGCATGGGCGCAAGCCGCCGCGCCCCTACATCTCATCTCCTTTGCCCCTCATCTCCTCATATCCTCATCGCCCCCGCACCATCCGCACCATCCGCTCCCCCACTTCCGCACACTCCACACCCCGTTCCCTTAACCAACCAATAACCAATAAATAATAGTCGATAACTGATAGTTGATAGCTGATAATTGAGAAAATTATAGATTCTTTAAGAAATATTAAAATTTTAAATATAAATTTCCCCCAAAAAAGCGATCGCTTTCCCGGAGAAGTGGTAATATATATTTCAGAGATTGGGGCGTTCGTACCAATCAAAAATTGTTTCAGATCCAAAAAGGAATACAGGCTAATAGGCGCGAGCCGTAACCTTATAGAGATGACAGTGATGAAACGCTCAATCAAAATCTCAACCCATCCTTAAAGCTTAATTAGCTTTAATCAACCCGGTCAAAATTAGCGGACGTGAGGTTGATTAATCCGGATGTGGCTAGGCACCTAGTGAAAACTAGATGTCAGATGGTTAGTACACCATCAACAAATTTCCTAAATCTACCGAACGGTAGGATAAAAAAATAAGCTTCCCGTCTGTAAACCATCTACGAATATGCAAAAACGAAGGTGGGGAAGCGATTGTTGACATGAAGATTCACAAAATTAAATTGAGGTATTATGATCCAGAAGGTTGCTCACCCGATGGTGAAGTTTCAACGTCAGGTGCGATCGTTAGTAGAATCCAACGTTATCAAACCATCCGATAGCCTGTGGAAAATTGCCTTTCTGTATCGTGACGATTGGTCTCACTGGAAAAAAGAACTCGAAGAATTTGACTTCACAATGAGAGATCCGATTAGCGAATTACTGGCTGTCGAAACCTGGGAAGAAGATGAATAAAGGCTTTCAACGAATCAAAACTGAAATTATTTAATCAAAAATTGTCCAATGATTTCGATTAATTCAATTGCCAAAACTTGCGGATATGATTCACGCGCCGCTACGGGATATTAATCGGATGCAATTTCACTAAAAAATAGACCCTGAAACGTTATGCAATGTTAACGTTTCAGGTCTGAAAAAATGTCCGACAAATGTCAAATAAAACTGATTTGCGCCGAGGTTTTTTTGGCATTAGATGGGTGATTATTGAGTTACTCAGGAATAATAACCAATAACCAATAACGAATAACCAATAACCAACAACCAATAACTAATAAAAACCAGCTAAGAAATTGTTGACAAAAAATCAGCTAATGCTTGGGAAAGTTCTACTGCTGTTTGATAGCGATCGCTCGGTTTTGGTTCCGTAGCGCGATCAATTACTGCTCTTAATTCCGTAGGAATTCTGGGATCGCCGTCCAAATTAAACCGATAACCTTGTCCTTTTAATTGCACAAATTTTTGGGGACTTTCCCCAGTAAGCAAAAAAATTAACGTCGCCCCAACTCCATAGAGGTCTGACTGAGTAAGCGGTTCGCCTCGATTTTGTTCGGGGGCGGTATAATCTGGTGCGCCAATACAAGTGCCTAACGGCGTACCAATTTCTTTAACGGCGCCGAAATCAAGCACCACGATCCGACGATCCAAAGTCCGCACCATCAAATTTGCCGGTTTAATATCCCGGTGAACTACTGGTGGATCTTGATTATGCAAATAATCAAGCACTTCACAGGTTTGAATCATCCAGGAAATTGCCTGATGCATCACCACTGGACCTTTGGCAAAGACAATTTTTTCTAAGTCCTGGCCGTGGATCATTTCCATGACCAGGCATTTTTTGCCATCTTCTACAAAAAAGTCAAAAAACTGAGGAATTCCTGAATGATTTAAAGAGGATAAAACCCGGGCTTCTCGCTCAAATAATTCTTGCGCCTTGAGAATTTTGGTCATATCCGCATTCATTTCTTTCAGGACAAGCAACTGGCGACTGGGGACTAACCCCTCGACTTTTTTCACGGTTAAATAGGTGGTTCCCATGCCCCCAATGCCCAAAGTTCGCAAGATTTGATAATTGCGAATGGTTCTTTCCACATGGAGGGGTTCTCCGCAGTGAATACAAAATAAGTTGTTTGGGGGGTTATCCTGGTGGGTGCAAACTTTTAGGGGTGCAGGGAGGGGAATTTCTGGGTTAACGGTTGCGCCCGCTGCCGCTGTCACAGCAGCATTAGACCCTGGAGATTTATCTAGGGTAAATCGCAGCAGTGGGCCGTTTTTGGCCAGTTGAATCAGTGCCCCATGATTGAGGGTGGCGATAGTGACTAGGGTGCCATTGATAAAAGTGCCATTGGTGCCGTGACTGATTAGCTGCCAAGTTTCATCAATTCCAGAACCAATCCCAGAAGCAATCCCAGAACTCTCGATTTTCTTGAGTTCTAAATGCTGTCGAGAAACAACCGGGTTGTCAATGACTACATCATTATCTGGAGAACGGCCTATTCGCACGCTTTCAGTTCCCTCAAAGTGCCACTCAGCAACCAAGGTCTTGTTTTGCAGGTCTAACAATGCCAGGTTAACCACGTCGGAATGTCCTCAAAGAATTTGAATTGCGCGATTATTGGTTTACAGCGGTTTTCTTTCTTACTTAACCACGGTAGGGCGTGATCTTGAGCGTATTCAGATTAATATTTTCAGCAGTAGGGGCGTGATCTTTCCGGCAATCCATTTAATATTCTAAGCAATAATTTATCTACCGGAATGCTTCGCCCTTGTACGGGCGAATGGCCATTCGCCCCTACGGAATGGTTCGCCCCTACAGGTATTTGTGATTTACTCGCGGAGAAAATTGCTGTAACTATTGTTGTACCATTGCCCGAATCGCGATCGCCGTAATATTGTCGTGACCATTGTAGTCATTGGCTAAGGCGATTAAATCTTTGACCCCTTGGTTGAGGTCGATGTCTGAATTGAGTAAGGGCTCTAGATGAGTGGAAATATGATTTTCTAGTAAGTCATTATCGGTGAGACCATCAGAGGCGAGGATAAATAAAGAGTTTTCTTCTATGGGAAAAAACTGGATATCCGGTTGCACAAAATTTTCTGGACGAGGGCCAAGGGCTTGAGTCAGTTGGTAGGCATCTGGGCGACTATAGGCGATTTCTGGGTCAATTCCCCGTTGAATTTCCCGCTGCCCTACTTCATGATCGACGGTGAGTTGTTGCAGACCTTGAGTTTTGGTGAGTCGGTAAAGGCGACTATCTCCGACATGGGCGACGGCGATTTGATTTTGGTTGACTAAAGCCATGACTAAGGTGGTGCCCATGCGACCACTGCCGCTGCGGACTTCGGCTTGGTTGAGGTCGTAGATGGCTTGATTGGCTTCTATGATGGCAGCGCGAATGGTGGCTTCGTCGGGCAGGGTGAGTGGATCTTGCCAGTGAGTGGCAAAGTATTCTTGTAGGGTTTTGACCGCTTGGGCGCTGGCTACTTCACCGCCCTCATGTCCACCCATGCCATCACAAACAATATAGATGCCCCGGAATTGGAGAGAGCGATCGCGCGAGGTTTGGGATTTGAATATGTCCGTTTTGATGGCAAAGTCATCTTCATTGTGATTCCGTTGCTGACCGACATCAGTGGCGCCGATCGCTTCTAAATTCCTTAAGCCTTCAGTCATTACGTTCGCGTAGCGTTGCGGATGCAACATCGTCGAGAGGTCATCTCCGTGGCTGAGTTCAGCGTTATCATGCCTGGGATGGGCGATCGCGTAGCGTTGCGGATGCAACATCGCGGTAGCGTTGCGTCCGCTAACTGCCTGAATCGTGGCTAATAATTTATCAGCGGTGAAAATATTTTCGTTGACGACATCATTCACAACACATTTCACATCTTGGATGATTTCTGGATGATTTGATGCTGAATCGTTGCTATCGATGGGCAATAGTTGTTGCCAAATTTTGCCTAACTCTGCCAATGTTGGGGCGGTAGTGGCATCTCCATAGAGTCGTTGCAGACGTAACCCCCCACTAATTTGATCCACTAATAAATTCTCGATGTTCAGCAGACTTTGACGACATTTCAACGGGGTCAAGACCTGCCATAATTGGGTCATTTGTTGAAACCATTGGATGAATGGCTGTAAATCTAAAGGTTCTACCTGGGTGAGTTGATGACATTGGTCAATTAAACGAGGGAAGTTTGAGCGGTCTTCAATTAGTAAAATGGAATGGTCTTGATTTTCCCAAGCATCATGGATTAAGGGAATTATGGGCGCCCATTGGTTGCGAAGCCGCAAGTAGGGCTGTGCGATCGCGGGAATCAAGTTGATCGAGGGTTGCATCACTGTAGTAGAACCAGACCTTGAGGCAGTTGATGAGGCGGAAATTGAAGTTAACAAGGGAGAAACTTGTAAGGGTTGACAATCTAATACACAACCTTGCCAGTCACCGGATTTCGTCTTTTCGCTGATTTGAGAAATCAACTGATACCGCTGTTGATCGTCTAAATAGTCCCCAGGGGCCATAGAAAAATCCGGTTTGCTGGTTGCTGGAGTTTCTGGGGCTGGAGTTTCTAGGGCTGGAGTTTCTGTGGCTGGAGTTTCTGTGGCTGGAGTCTGTGGGGTCAAGACATCTTCAACCACAGTTTCCACAACCGTTTCTGCGGCTTCTACCACAACAGCCGCAGCCATTGTATCTTCTGTCTCTTCTATATTAGTCGAGGGTTCTGCCTCAATTGGTTTTGTCCCTTCATCAGGTTGACCGATTTCTGTCACCACCTGAGACGCTTGAGTATTTTCCGCTTCTTCAAAAGAACTCAGTACATCGATTTTGTTGGTTTCAGAGGAGATGTCCGTCTGATTAAGAATCGGTGGGTTAATGGCAAAGATTTCCTCAGTCTCTACTTGCGTAGATTGATCTTCTAGTGAAACTTCCTCCCGGGGAGTGATTGCACCAGTTTTGGGCAGAATAATGCCCCACAAAGTTTTGCCCGTCTTGGCGCCACAATGATCGCAAGTCAAGGCGCTGAGTGAAATCTGAGTGCCACATTCCGAGCACGCTTTTTGGGTAAGGGAAATGCCACACTTTTGGCAAAACTTATGGTTAATGGGATTTGTATATTGACATTTGGGACAGACCAGCATGGGATTCAGTAGTAATTCAGTATGAGGATTAGTTTATGGTTCTTGAGACGGAAAAGGTATCTGGGAGGTTATGCAAATTCTAACCTAAGCACCTGCTTTTAGCGGGATTTTTAGCGGGATTTTTAGCGGGATGATTTTGCTGAATACTCAGGATCGAGGGGCGATCGCGTTGCCTGATGCCCTCTGGATTCAAGGAAATGATCCTGCGATCGCGCCCTCTCTCCACTTAAAGGCGATCGTCCCGTAGCGTTCCGCAGTAAATTGCTCGTAGGTAGCTTACAAACCTGTTATTTACAGCGCTCTTCTGTTAAGTAAACCACACAACCTGTAGGGGTGATTCCCGAATCACCCCTACAGAGGCGATTCCCGAATCGCTTCTACATACATATTTTGTCTGTAGTTGATCAGAAAGAAAACGTTTGTAAGGTTTGTTGGATATGTTTCTGAAAAGCCAAAAGCCCACCATCATTATCCTAACGCTGTCTAAAAGTAGGCAAGCTTTCTAATTCCATCACATTCCCCCCTTGATAAGTGACTGAATAACCAAACATTTGATCTGCTTTTGCCCATCCAGGTGGATGACCAAAATCAATAGTCCAAAGTGACTCAACAATTCGGTAAATGTTGTAATCACCTTGCCCAACTTCTCGTTCAGCTTTGTAGTCTAGAACTCGGACTAAATGGGTGACATATCCCTTTTGTCTGAGTAAAATAAGATCGTCTTTTTCAGGTTTATTGGCATTAGGTTCATTATCTTTCCACTCCAGCTTGAATAAATGATAAGCTTTAAACTCTGAGTAAGCCCAAGCACCATCAGCCCGTCTGATGTTTTTAGTCCACTTTAGATTCGTTAAAGGCATCACTTTTTACCTCTCACTCTAAGGGTTCAACTAGGGACAAACCCAACATTTTCAACCCCAATTTTTCAAACCAAGGCACTGCTAAACCCCAGCGCATTTTTGTTAAGAAAAACTTCTCAAAAGCCACTTTACTCCAACTTACCCAGCGACCTTGCAAAGCGACAGCGTTGCGTCGTTTGCCAGTGACAGGATCCGGTAAAACTGGACTGGCAATAAAAGCGATGCCCATATCCCCAAAATCTGCTAAACAAATCGCTTCTAAAGTTGGTTTAACCGGACTTCCGGAAATTTCACCCAATCTTAAAGCAATATTATGGGCTGCCGCCATACCCATTGCTTCAGTCATTTGGCCGGTTTTCGGCACTCCAACGGGAATTGGGGTTGTTTCTGGGGGCTGAATTTGCACCGCTACTCCAGCCGCATAAATTGAGTCAAACTGGGGATGCTGACCCGTCGGCAACACCGGCAAAAAGCCTTTTTCATCTGCCAAACCGGGAAATTTGCGGGCAAAACTTGGCCCTCTAAATGATGGCAATATCATGGCATAATTAAAAGGAATTTCTTGGCGATCGCCTAAAGTAATCTGGTCAGGAAAAATCTGGTCAATGGCGGCATTTTCGATTAAATTAATTTCTCGACTGGCCAGCAAATTTTGCACCAATTCGGCGGAATTCGCCATGCCGCCAACCCCTAAATGACCGGCATAAGGTTCTGGGGTGATCAAAGTAATCGGGATTTCTTGACGTTTGCCCGCTTTTCTTAATACAAAATCGGCCAATAAAGCAAACTCATAAACTGGCCCTAAACAACCCGCCCCAGGCATGGCACCTACTACTAAATGTCCCTGATTTTCCAGAAATTTTACCCAAGCTTGACGGGCAATTTCCGCATGGTGGGGATTACAAACTGACTGGGTATAACCGTTTTCTAGGCCTAAGCCAGGGATAACATCTAAAGCAAGTTCAGCGCCCGTATCCACGATCGCAAAATCATAGGAAATTATCCGGTCTTTTACCGTAATTTCTCGATTAATTGGATCGAGTTTTGTGACTTGTCCAATGATTAACTCAATCCCTCGATTGGCGATCGCGGTTTTCAGATCGACCTGAACATCTGATAAAGCCGTTAACCCCATTGTCACCCAAGGCAAAGAGGGAATAAAAGTAAATTTAGGAGATGCCGAAATTAACGTAACTTGATGAGAATGAGAAAGTAAATGCCTGAGTTCGTAAGCGGTGGGCAATCCGCCAATTCCTGCACCAATCACGACAATATTCGCCATTTTAAGTAATAACCTCGCTTACGAATCAGCACTAACGCATACATAACACTTGTAGGGGTAGTGCCCCCGTGCCTACCCCGATTTTACACTAATTTTACAGCAAATATAGAATAAATGTTCCCGTTATGTGTTTATTAGACAATTCTGGCTTTAATACAGCAATTTTCTCTTGAGTAAACCACAAATACCTGTA
>NZ_LIUQ01000070.1:12430-26879 GCF_001276715.1 Planktothricoides sp. SR001
ATGGCCATTCGCCCCTACAATACTGAAAGTATTAAATTAAATACCGGAATGCTTCGCCCGCTCATGGTTCAGTAATCTGAAAAGCGCTGTAAGGTGTCGATCCCCCCAACCACCCTTTTTAAGAGAGGCTTTTTGGAGTCAAAGTAATAACTCTATTTTTTCCATTGCAGAAACTTAATATAATCTCCCTCAAATTTTGCGCCTTTCAGCATCCGATTCCAGTAAACCCAGGGTAAAATATCTGTCTTCATTTTCCACATAATCCAACGTTCTTTGATCGGATTGAGGGGAAAACTAGACATGGGGGTAGCCGTATAACCACTAAATTCTGACATGATGGTTTTATCATAGCCAGTAATTAAAGGGCAACAAGTATAACCATCATATTTAGCATTTAACGGTTTCGCGGCCATGAAAGCGAGTAAATTTTCGGCAACCACGGGGGCTTGTTTGCGGACGGCAGCAGCGGTTTTAGACGTAGGCGCCGAAGAAGCATCCCCTAAAGCAAATACGTTGGGATAGCGATTGTGTTGCATTGTATATTGATCCACATCTACCCAACCATAAGAATTGTTGGGGGTGGCTAAAGGACTTTGTTTAATAAAATCCGGGGCACTTTGCGGTGGGGCAACGTGAATCATTTCATATTGATAAGTGACTTCATCCACCACATTGCCGGAAGTATCAAAAATATCAAAGATAGCTGCTTTACTTTCTCCTTTGATTTCCTTAAGATTGTGGCGGAATTTTACGTCTATTTCCCGTTCTTTGACCACTTTATCTAATAAAGCGTAATATTCCGGCACCGCAAACATTTTGGTTGCCGGAGTTAAAAACATGACGTTGCTGCGCTGACGCACGCCCCATTTACTGCGGAATACATCATCGGCCATATACATCACTTTTTGCGGAGCCCCACCACATTTAATCGGCGTATTCGGAAAGGTAAATAGGGCGTTGCCACCAGAGAATTTTTGAATCAGTTCCCAGGTGTAAGGGGCATATTTAGGGGAATAGTTGCTAGTAACGCCGTTTTTCCCGATCGCTTCTGGTAATCCTTTAATTAAATGCCAATCAACTTGAATTCCGGGGCAAAGAATTAAATATTCATATAAAACTTCAATGCCTTCTTGAGTAATCACCGCATTGCGATCGGGGTCTAATTTCACCACTCGATCTTGAATCCAAGTTGCCCCAGCCGGAATCAAATCCCGTTGGTTTCTCACCGTATCTTGAATTTGAAAAATTCCCCCTCCGGTCAATGTCCAACCGGGTTGATAATAGTGCTTATTTGAAGGCTCAATAATCGCCACATCTAACTGACTATTTCGTTTCAACAGTACAGACGCGGTGGTAATTCCCGCTGCACCACCCCCAACGATCGCAATTTGGTAATGGACGGTTTTGCTGACTGCGGGAACTGCGGTTAATGCGGGAGTTTGAGCGGTTTCTGAGGTTAAAGTTGCCATTTTATCTATTTGGGTAAGGTGTGGGTAATGTTACTGATTGCCAACTGACAAGGAAGTCTGAAGTCTATATACCTAAGCCGGTTGTCAGATTTCCGGCCTAAGTTTTTCGATTATATAACTATATTATTATGTAGCTTTTAAAATAAAAAAGCATAATTTTCGCTCCAGGCCAATTTTTCCTTAAATTTCCCTTGATCTCCATAAGTTGCTGAGGTTTGCGGAAAATTTAAGCAAAACTACTTATTGAAGACATTATTTAAATAAATCATTATATAGCCATACAAAAGAATATAAATATGACGCATTAGCGAACAACAAGGAGTTTACCAATGGGCAAGTTAGTTGACGAACTGAAACAAGACATTCAATACCAGCATGGGATGAATGCCTGCCTGAACTGCGGTGTATGTACGGCGGTTTGTCCAGCAGCGGAGGTTTATGACTATTCCCCTCGCGAGGTGATGAACATTTGCCAAACGGAAGATGAAGATTGGTTGGTGCAGTTACTCAAGTCAGACAAAATTTGGTTTTGCGGGCAATGTTTTTCTTGTAAAACCCGGTGTCCGAGAGGCAACAGTACCGCTTCAGTAATTCTCGCTTTGCGTCGTCTTTCCGTGCGTCACGGTTATTTTGCCGAGTCAGAAAAAGGCAGACAACAGTTATTTGCCAAGCGAGTATTTGGGGAAAATATGCTGAAACGCGGCTATACCTTGTTGGCAGAAAATATTACCCCGGAACATTTCCCGGAACTGGGCGAAAACTGGGAATATTATTATGAACATAGAGCGGAAATGCGCGAATGGTGGGATGTCCCAATGGACAAGGAAAATAGCGCCGGTTCCCACCGAGTAATTCCCGAAAAAGATATGGATGAATTGCGGGCAATTTATAAAGCAACCGGGGCGATCGAGTTAATGGATGCGGTAGAAAAAGGCATGGAAAAGAAACTCGGGAGCAAAGAAGAGGTTGAGAAGTTTTGGGACAACTGGGTAGAGACTGCGGATAGCAGAAACTACGAAATGAAATAAGACAAAATCCATATACACCGAAGGCATTGCTTATAAAATATTGAAAAATGATTTGGGTATGGATTTGCGGGAAGCTCCCGGACATAATTTTTGTGGGGCGATCGGCTATCACGGAGATGTCACAACCATCGAAGCCCAAATGGTGATCGCAGCGCGGAATTTTTCCCTCGCTCACTATGAACAAGGAGTTGATAATCTCTTCTCATTCTGTGTCACTTCTTTTGCCAACTACACCGAAGTAATTAAACTCTGGGAAGAAGAACCAGAATTACGAGAATATACCGCCAAAACCTTAAAAGAAACTACCGGACGGGAATTCTGGATTCCTCATGTTTCTGGGGGCAGACCTTCAGTAGTTCATGCTTCTGATGTTTTCTATGCTAACCGACATAAATTAGCCGAAAAAGCTAAGTATAGCTTGAAGGGAATTAAGGCGGTCGATTTGGCTGTCACTATGGTAAAATCTTTCCAGGTGAAGCAATGGGTGGGGTATAATTTCCCCAAGTTTTAGTGGGATTGCTCGAAGCTTTTGGGGCGGAAATTGTTGATTATCCAGAACGTCGCCATTGCTGTGGCATGGGTTTCCGTCAGTGCGCTTTCCCCGAAAACCGCGACTATACTGCCAGTAGCGTTTATAAGAAAATGGCTAGTTTGAAAGAAGCCCATCCAGACTGTAATTTAATCCTCACTAATTGTCCCGGTTGTACGGTGTTTTTGGATGCGGAACAAGGCACGATTAAAGAAGTGCTGGAAGAGGAGTTTAATGTCAGTGTTCTGGATTACGCACAATTGACCGGGTTAATGTTAGGTTATGACCCCTTTAAAGATTGTGGATTGAATGCCAAAGTAGTGGCGATCGAGCCTTTGCTGGATAAAATTGGCATCCCCTACGATAAGTCTAAAACTCCTGAACAACGGAGAAGACCGTTTTAGATACCTCAGAGAGAAACCGGGTTTCTATTTGGCTAAAGTAAGCTTTTTGTTAAACCCATTAAAGAAACCCGGTTTCTTTTTCTCTTACCTCTTCTTTTCGTTAAATTATACCAATTACAAAAAAATATACACCAATAAGTATTTATATTGTAGGGTGGGCAATAATCCACCATAATATATGTTAATTTTGGGTGAATATTGTTGCCCACCCTACCAATGTTAGGGGCTGTTGGATGAATTTTTGTAAATGGTATTAGCTAATTGTAATTTTCAGGTAAAAAAAATGAATAAACAAGTAGTAGTAATTGGTGGCGGCCCTGCGGGATTAGCAGCAGCAGTAAAACTGCAAAATTTTGGCCTAAATGTGGTTTTAATTGATAAGCAAAAATTGGCGGACATTTAAATAAGTAGTATAAAGTATTTCCTGATTTTACCGATGCTTCGTAAATTACCGCGAATCTGACGGCAGGTTTGGGGAATACGAGAATTTTAACTAATACTACGGTGACTGAGATTAACGGTGCTGCCCCGCATTTTACCGTGACTACATCCACTGGAGAAAAAATTGAGGCAGCGTCAATTATAGTCGCGACGGGATATCACCATTTTGATGCCACTTTAAAGGAAGAATACGGCTACGGAGTTTATGATAATTGCATCAATTCGGTAGAACTAGATGCGATGTTGAAGGCAAAAAATTTGCAAACTAAGGCCGGTAAACCGCCGAAAAAAGTGGCGATGATTCATTGTGTTGGTTCTCGCGATGAGAAGGTGAATAATAATTATTGTTCGCGAGTTTGCTGTACTAATGCGATTAAAGTAGCCATTGAGGTGAAAGAACAAATTCCCGATTGCCAAGTTTACTGCCTCTATATGGATATTCGGGTGTTTGGTCGCGGTTATGAGGAACTTTATCGCACTTCTCAGGAACGGTTTGGGGTGCAGTTTCTCCGAGGTCGGCTTTCTGAAGCAGCAGAGCAAAATGATGGCAGTTTGTTGATGCGTTTAGAAGATACTTTGACGGCAAAACCAATGCGGTTGACGGTGGATTTGTTGGTTTTGATGGTGGGAATGGAAGGAAATTCTGATTTAGCAGAAGTGGCTGGTTTAAAAATTGGTTGCGATCGCTTCTATGCCACTGCTCATCAACAATATTCTAATAATGCGTCTCACCGGGAAGGGATTTTTCTCGCGGGGGCAGCCACGGGGCCAAAATCGATTATGGAATCAATTACTGATGGGCGATCGGCAGCGGCAGAAATGGTCAGTTTTCTTGCCAGCAATCCCGCGAATTTTGCCTTAAGCATGAATGGGCAAGCAGTGGCAACAATGGCAGCAGTGAAGTGAGGTAAAAACAATGACAACCAATACAACAAAAACAACGAAGTCTAAAAGAAAGTTTGTCTTTGGACTGAAAAGCGATCGCCAATTAGATGGCGATAAAATGAATCCCGATTTTATGCAGAAAGTCGTAGAGGAAGGTGGCAAAGGGGCGGCGATCGCTGCTTGTATGCAATGTGGCACTTGTAGCGGTGGCTGTACCAATATTGACCGGATGGATATGTCCCCTCGAACCCTAATTTTAATGGTGCAACGGGGGGAATGGGAAAAGGTACTGCAAAGTAACACTTTATGGATGTGTAGTTCTTGCTATATCTGTACCACCCGATGCCCCCGTGGAGTCCCTCCTTCCGACGTAATTGAAGCGGTAAAAGCGATCGCCATTCGTCAAGGAATCGAAAACGACTCGACTCGATTTAATCAAATTTTTGTGAACTTAGTTGAAAAACGCGGCATCCTTTTTGAACCAGAATTAATGCAGCGATATGGCGGATTAAAAGCCATGATCGACCAAGCGCCATTAGGGATTCAATTAGCCCTCAAAGGCAAAATGTCACCCTTGCCGGACAAAATCAAAGACCCCAAAACATTTAAACAAGCATTAGAAAAGGCGAAATAACCATGACTGCAACAATTACCAAAACTACCCAAACCCAGAAATATTCTTACTATCCCGGATGCAGCCTGCATACCACCGCCAAAGAATTTGATATCTCCACCAAAGTGGTGATGAAAGAGTTAGGAATTGAACTCGAAGACCTCAAAGACTGGTCTTGTTGTGGAGGTTCGATCGCCGCCAGTGTTTCTCACGATGTGGGCATGGCAATGGCTGCCCGAAATGTGGCCTTAGCCCAAAAACAAAACCTCGATTTATTGGCATCTTGTTCCGGTTGTTACAACAAATCAGCCCGGACAATGAAGGCATTAAAAGACCCCACGGAAAAAGAAAAAATCACGGCGATTATGTCAGAAATGGGAATCGATGTTTCTGAATATAATATCCGGGTGAGAAATGTCGTAGATGTGTTAGCCAATGATATCGATATTGCCTCGCGAGTCAAAAGACCATTAACCGGCTTAAAAGTGGCTTGTTATTATGGGTGTCTGTTGACTCGACCCGCCGATATCACCGGCTGGGATTCGCCAGTTTTCCCCACATCAATGGATCGATTGTCGGAAATTTGTGGGGCAGAAGTTGTTGACTTCAAATCCAAAGTTAAGTGCTGCGGTAGCCCGATTTTGGTATCTAAACAAGATGTAGCTTTTGACCTGACTAAAAATATATTAGATGAGGCCAAAGCTTTGGGGGCAGATTGCATTGTTTTGGCTTGTCCTCTGTGCGATACAAACCTAGAACTCCGCCAGCCGGATATCGAGAAACAATACAATGTTTCTTACAATATGCCGATTATTTATATCACCGAATTAATCGGGTTAGCTTTAGGCATTAAACCGAGTAATTTGGGCATGAATAAGCATATTGTTTCGGTCAAGCCGGTTTTAGCTAAATTGGGTTTTTAAAGCATTAGTTAATGTCAAAAATTATACCAGTAGTTATCATGTCTAACAATCTTGGCAGCTTAGATCGAATGGTGCGGTTTTTATTAGCCGCAGCCCTACTTTATACAGGTGTGAATGTTTACCAAGGTACGCCCTTAGCCATTGGCTTAGATATTGGCGCAGGCTTGCTGGCTTTCAGTGCGACATTTGGCTTTTGTGGCATCTATCGCTTGCTAGGGATTAACACCAGTAAATCCCCCAAATAAATTACAGAAATAAATCCCAAAACTGACTGGAATAATTTGCCCTTAAATTATCCCAACTATCACTCTGAAATCAATCATAACATAACAAAAACACTCCAATGGATAATCATAGTTTACCTCTCGAAAGCCCTTCCATGTCTCGGCGAAAGTTGCTCAACTTTTTGACTGGTGCTGCCGTTGCTTCTACTGCCGGGGCTGCACTTTATCCCGTCGCCAAATATTTTATTCTCCCATCAGAAAAGGGTGAAGGGGGAGCAATTATCGCCAAAGATGTTTTAGGTAATCTTATTCCTGCCAGTCAAATTTTAGCGGAACCCGTAGGCACTCGCGCTTTAGTTGCCGGTTTAGCCGGTGAACCGACTTATTTAACCATCCAAAAAGATGGGATTGATCGCATAGGAATTGTGGATAATTGCACCCATTTAGGCTGCACATTTCCTTGGAATGGAACTGACCAAGAATTTCAATGTCCCTGTCACGGTTCTCGCTATAGTGCGGACGGTTCTGTATTGCCTGGCCCCGCACCTTTGCCACTGAAATTAGTGAATGTGGTCGTCAAAGATAACGTGATTTTGATTTCTCCTTGGACGGAAATAGACCCGCGCACGGGCGAAACTCCTTGGTGGGTTTAACTAAATTTAGTTTAAATAAACGTAGTCTGATCGCCGCTGATTTTCTGATTAAATCAGGATTTCAATCGGTTTTTAATATTACCGGCGGCATGGTATAATGGCGGCAATTAAAATTAGCCATAGCCACGGGTAAATCTTGATAATTAAATTAACTATGTGGTCAGGAATTTTTAACCCAAAATTCAATAATCTGCCACCAAATTATTGTCAAACAACTGGGTAATGGGGTAAGATAATCGCGATCGCCTTTTTAACTTATTAAGTAACTTATCAAGCGGCGATCGATTGTTCATCATACTTAGGGAAATCATTATAATGTGGGCAAGTGCAATTACCGCTTATTTCCATTACTTAGGTTTCATGTTAGCTTTTGGGGCTTTAACCGTAGAAGTATTTAACTTCAAACAAGAAATGACCCTCAATGAAGCCAAAAGAGTGGCTTTTGCAGATGCCGCTTATGGGATAGCAGCTACGGCAATTCTAGTCACCGGAATATTAAGAGTCATCTATTTCGGCAAAGGCAGCGATTACTATCTTAGCAATCCATTTTTCTATGCAAAAATCGGGGTATTTATCCTAGTCAGTCTGTTGTCCCTGTATCCTACATTTACTTTTATTACCTGGACTAAAAGCCTGCAAAGAGGTCAAACGCCCCAATTAGAAATCGGCAAAGTAAACCTGATTTCTTGGCTGATTAAAGGGGAGTTAATCTGTTTTACGCTATTGCCGCTATTCGCCGCATTAATGGCTAGAATGAGTGGCTGGATTGGCTAGATTTAATATTGCCCCCGGTAGTATTAGCCTAGGCGATCGCACTTCATGTAAACCAGCATTTAATAGACAATTCTGGCTTGCATACCAGATCGATACCCCCAACCCCCCATTAAAAAGGGGGACTTTTTAGGGGGGTGCAAAAAGTCTAATAGAGTCCGACATTGTTGTAAGCAATATCCACGACTTCACCGCGAAAGTAACTAAAATTGCCATATTCCAACTTCCATAAAACTTCCACGTTAACCGGAATGCGTAACCCATTAAATTCTTGATAGTTAGTCATAGGAATAGCCTCCCATTCATCTAAAGCATATTCACCTTTGACTTCTCGATATCTTTGGGCAGTTAATTTCACGATTTGCCCATCGGCATTCAAATGTAGTACAGCGGAAACCTCCAACCCATTGCAGTTCAAAATAGCCCGGACTGAGTGGCAATCTATTTCTTGCCACTGGATATAATCCGATAGCCATGCGCTGGGAAACCACATCATTTCACCCAGATAACGCAACAATGCCCCTTGATCTATTTTGTCACCCCTGGCATTGGTTAAGGTGAAAAAAGACTGTAGTTTAACCAGCATACTGCCCTGCCCATCGATAAATTTATCTCTCGCTGAAATGGACAGAAACGGCAAAGCTTTGACAGTGCCGAACCACAAAAAAGCCGGGGGATTTGTTGTGTAATATTGCTCCGCAATCATCGGCATCCAGGGTAAGTTTTCACTGGGTCTAAAAAATCCCTTTTGCTTGAGGCGAACAGTTTTAATCTTCTCTTTACCAATAACGCCACTATATCTAAGATAACGTTGCACTGGTTCGGGTAGTTTCATAATATTTGTTTCGCTGATTGGTTCTGTTGTTGTTTCCTGACTTTTGCTCAGTAACTCCCAAACTTCACTACGTGCTATTTCCCACATTGGTTTGACCTCATTCTGTACCTGGTGGTATTTATTTTATATTATATATGCCCAATTATAGATGCGTGATCGCCAACCTAATAAATCCTCAGAGCGATCGCTACTTAGTCTCCTTACTCAATTAATTTATCAGTTCAAAGCAAAAATTTATGCCTGTAATGCTTCGCCCAAAGAGCAGATGGGTAAACCACAAATCTCCGTAAGGGCGAAGCATTCCGGCAGATACGTTATTGCTTAAAATCAGAAATTCATTGCCGGAATGCTTCGCCCCTAAAGTATTGTATTTATCTGAAAATTTCTATAAATTAAGTTAGCGTCTTGATTAATCTGGCAGCAAAAAACAATGGCCAAAAAATTGATATCAGTTGTCCTGGGGACTTTATTATCTATTTCCCTAGAAATGGGGATAGGAGCGATCGCACCTTTAGCAGTCATGGCGGAAAGTTCCCTGCCCCAAGCAGAATTATCCGCAGAAATCACCCAGTTTTTAACCTCCCTACCGGGGGATTATTAGACCATTGGTAATACCGCCGCCCTCAAAAATATCATCAAGGGGAATGATGAGTTTGCAAATGTTAGGATACAGCAACGTCCGAGGATTTCCTCCTAGCTTTCAAGGGTGGAAATTAGCCGTAGAAACTCTGGAAAAGTAACCATAAACCGGGCATTTTCTCGTTCCCCTGCTAGAGCCTGGAAGAACAACGAGAACAAAAACCGCTACAAGACCAGCCGTTCGGGGGGCTTTTGAGAACTGATTGGGCGGCTCCAATGCCCGTGGGATGAGGCCGCCAGCTATTTGCCCCAAGGGATATAATCATCAACAAGAACTACCAACCGTAGGGAGCCGAAAATGTCAGTAGAGCTCACCGCCTATAACCCCGAAACCGTTGTGGAACCGGACTGGGAACCCCCCATGCCGCCGACGGACTTGATTTTTGATGATGGAGAACCCTTGGAGACTAACCGCCACCGCATTGCCATGAACGTCCTGATCCGGTCATTGCAACAAGCTTGGATCTCGCGCAATGATTTTTACACGGGCGGCAATATGTTTATTTATTACAGCAGCGAACAAGTTAGAAACAAAGACTTTCGCGGCCCTGATTTCTTTGCGGTCTTAGATGTAGACGGGACAAGGGAACGACAGGGCTGGGTGGTCTGGCAGGAAGGCGGTCGCTACCCAGATGTGATTGTCGAGTTCATGTCCCCCAGTACCGCGAGGATAGATAAAGGAGTCAAGAAGGATATTTATCAGCGGGTTTTCCGCACCCCTGATTACTTTGTCTTTGACCCGTTTGAGCCAAATTCCTTGCAGGGATGGCATTTGCACAGTTCCCACGGTTATCAGCCCTTGGGGGCAAATGACCGAGGTTGGCTGTGGTGTGAGAGTTTGGGGTTTTGGCTGGGAACTTGGTCGGGTACTATCGACCGAGAGGAGGCGGTTTGGTTACGGTTTTACGATACCGAAGGCAATTTGGTGCTGTTGCCGGAAGAGGCTGAACGCCAAAAAGCTGAACAAGCGGTTGAGCTTGCTGAGGCAGAACGCCAGCGGGCGGAGATTGAACGCCAACGGGCGGAAATTGAACACCAACGAGCGGAAATTGAACGCCAGCGGGCAGAACGTCTCGCGGAACGGTTGCGGGCGATCGGGCTAGATCCCGATAACCTTTAAGTTAAAACTTAAGTTAAAACTTAAGTTAAAGCTGTTGGGCCAAGATGTTGCATTCTGCCAAATTGTTGGATTTTGTAATATCTTGGCTCACGCTTAATTTCGTCTGAATAGGATTTCGCGATCGAATGCGCTGGAATCTGATGTCAAATAACACCATTCCTGGAAGTGGTGGGGCGAATTGAGCAATTAAAAATTGCTATGATTAGTTGAGGCGATTCAATTTTAATTTGCACGGAGGTCAATCGATGCCTTCACCGTTTCCAGGGTTCGATCCTTATCTGGAAAATCCTGATTTTTGGCCTGAAGTTCATAGCCGGTTAATTGTGGCATTGGCAGATTCTTTAGTGCCGCAAGTTCGTCCCAAGTATGAAATTGCGATCGCAAAGCTTACACCAATGTCTGAAAAAATTAAGCAGCATTATTTAGAAGTAAGAAATAGAAGCAGCGGTTTAGTTGTCACGGTTGTGGAAATTTTATCTCCGGTTAATAAACGTCCGGGGGAAGGACGAGAAAGCTATCTGCAAAAACGTCAGCGTATTTTGGGCAGTTTAACCAATTTAGTCGAAATTGATTTACTTAGAAGCTTTGATTGTCTGCCAATTTTAGCCCCGAATATTCAGTCAGATTATCGAATTTTAATTAGTCGTTATGCCCAAAGACCAGCAGCGGAATTATATGCTTTTAATTTAAAAGATGCGCTGCCTATTTTTTGTCTGCCTTTGCGATCGGACGATGTTGAGCCAACGGTAAACTTCCAGCAGTTATTTACCGAAATTTCTGATAAAGCTGGCTATGATTATCGGATTGATTATACCTCAGAAATTGTTCCGGCTTTATCAGAAACAAATCGAGTTTGGGTTAAACAGTTATTAGCACAAAAGATAGATTAAGGTAATATTAAGAATATGTGCGATCGCGCCCCCCCCCACAGAAACAAAGAAACCGGTTTTTTCAAAAAACCCGGTTTCTGCTTACTCCATACATTATCATGCCAAAACTCGCGCTTGGGCAATTTCTCTGTCACCGATCGCCCGAACCTGAGAATTGAATAAAGAAACAATCGCGATCGGTTTTCCGGCGATGGTGATAAATTCTACTTCATAGCCCAAACCTTCTTGATGGACTAAAACGACCGTGCCAATATCGCCGGTTTTTAAATTATATTCTGGTAAATCTGCGGTTAAAACAACTCGATCTAATTCACTAATCATTTTGGGTAATTTGAGGAATTTTATTCTAGTGGGTATGCGCTGACCAGTCTAGGAGTATCATCTCCAGTAGCGATAAACCAAACAGAACGGACTGCTGGGTTTCTACCATCTGGGGTGATTAGTTCACCTTCAATAACGTACCTTGTCCCAAAAGGGGATGGTTCTATTTTAGCTAATTCATGGTCAGCCGCATGATTGATGAAAGCAGTAGCCATGATTTTCCAGTTATCAACGGTAAACCCAAACTTGAGAAAAAATTTTGCCTTACTTTTGCCGTCAGGATGAGTTAGTGATAGTAAATATGCGGTAATTTTTTTCTGGGGAACGATCACTTGCTCATAATTCGGTAGTTTCAAGCTATTTCTCCTCTTTGTTCCAGGAATTAAATCCATGATCTCATGTTTTGCAACTATCCTCACCTCCGATAATGGCGCGATTCCTGCCTCTGGATCGATCCGCTTCGCGAAATCGCCCCCACAGAAACATAGAAACCCGGTTGCTTAAAGAAACCGGGTTTCTTGCCTTATAATCGCGTTTGATTCCGAGGCGCAGGAGCACCGCGTAATAATCCTTCGGTACTAATATCCTCATCAATTTCTTCCCAATGAATCCCAGAAACGCCGCCACAAATCACCCATTTTTCTAACTGTTCGGGAGTAGCTTTTAATAGTCGAGGAAACCAAGCTAGAGTAACGGTGAGAGTGCGTCCATCCATTAATTGACTAATTTCTGTTCATTGAGTCGATAAGTTTTCGATAAGCTTCTTGGTTGTTTTCTATCATTCTTTGCCTACTTTCTTCAATTGTTTCTTGCGCGAATCGCACATATTTTTCTCTGCAAACGATCTCTTGACTGGATAAGATTAACGCATTAGCTTCCAAGGCTTGCTTCAAAGGAGGAAAGCCTGAACAATTGCCTCCTAATTCGCAAGCCATTAGTTCAATTTGTTGCTGTACTTGACTTCTACTTTCTAGCCTATCACAAATCTTCTGAGCATATTCACATCTTTGAGCCATAGATAATCGTTCCCAACGTGGGAGACTTGGTAATATAACAAAACCTTCGTGTACCAACCAAATTTGTTTTCCATGAATTGTTTCCCCGACTTTCCAGGTAATTTGTTCCCCGCATTCTGCCAAAGCTTCTTCTTGAGTTGGTGGCTCAGGTGTTTCTACTGAAGGATCGTCTGAAACAACAGATTCTTCTGGTGAATTAGTTGTTGCAACTTCAGAAGGTTGATCGGAATCGAAACCACAGCTAGGTACTGTTACTATAGCTGTGATAGTTATGGCGATCGCTGAAATTTTTTTTAGATTATGGTACATAATTTTATTTTCCCTAACATTTCTTATTGTTGGGAGCAAATTAATCTTAACAAATCAGCAAAATAACCAAGGTATTTATTCAAGGTCAAAATGATAAATACTTGTATTACCTTGCTTGACTTCACGGCCTCCTAATTGTTTACATTTTATGCTTAAAAACATTTGAGACTCGGCGGCCTCTATGATAATTCCTTTTTTGAATATACCAAAACGATATTCTGCACAAGCAACGGCGAAATCAGTAGCAGTAACAACTTTTTGTGCTTTTACAAGAGCATAAAATACTTTGTTCATTTTTTTTTGCCTTTCTATCGAATAACCCAACGCAGAAATAAAAATTATCAAAGACGACAAAAAAAACAACAGGAGAAGATCATCACTACTCATAGCTTTGATTATAAATTAAATTAATTACGTTACAGGATAGATAGATTTAAATTATCTGGTTCATCTTCTAGCTTATATTCATATTTTTATTCAGTCTTAAAAGGAGTTAAACAACGAAATCTAATTTGCTGGTTTCCCTAATTTTATCCTGTAACATTTATATGCGACAAGCCTAAAACAGTACATTTGGTACACAATTTGTCTAATTATCCTGACGGAATTTAGTAGGATTTGGTAGGATTTGGTTGACAAAGTAGGATTCGGTAGGATATTTTTGAAAAAGATTAAAAAATATCTCTATTTGTATCCAAATATGAAGAATGTTGAAGATATATTACAATGGGCGGATCGGTTGATACTTGATAAAACTGGAGAAAATCTGACATCTATAGAGGAGGCTATACTGACGGGGGTGTGGTCAGGTAAAAAATATCCTCAAATTGCTACAGAGTATAAGTGCAGTGAATCTCACGTTAAAAAAGAAGCCGCTAAGTTGTGGGAAAAGTTGCGGGAAGAATTAGGAGAAGACCTGAATAAATATAATTTTCGTTCCAAGATAGAGAAAAAACATCGGGTTTCTGAAATTTCCCGGTGTGACAATTGTGTATTACAAGAAATTGATATTAACATTGTTGGTCAGTTTATACAAACTATTAAAGATGTACAACCTCGATCGCCCTCTTCTCCTGACTCTTCTCCTCACTCTTCCCCCGACTCTTCCCCCAACCAAAATCCCTCACCCATTATCGACCTAACCGACGCCCCAGACCTCACGGAATTTTACAACCGCACCACCGAACTAAATACCCTCAAACAGTGGATCTTAAAAGACCAGATCCGCTTAATCACCATCTATGGATTAAGTGGCATTGGCAAAAGCTTACTAACCAGGCAACTCATCGAACAAATCAAGCCTGAATTTGACTATATTATTTGGAAAAGTCTCACAGAAACTCCCACCCTTTCCTGCCTAAAAAACCAACTGCAACAAT
>NZ_LIUQ01000036.1:0-35965 GCF_001276715.1 Planktothricoides sp. SR001
GTGCCGTGAAAGTGGCACGCTGGGTTCTGAATGGGAGGTGGGGGAAGTGATTCCCCCATCGACCCCTAATGGGAGGTGGCCTAAATTGGCAAGGCACCGTAAAAACTTGAGAAGCGGCTCCTAAAAAGACGATCGGGTTTATTGAGTAAGGTCAAAAGTTGCTTGGCGACGTTCCCTGAAACCGTAAACGGGCAACAGGTTGCGGAGGCACTGAAAGGAATTAATAGTCCGAGGTGGGGGCAGTTCCCATCTGCCTACGGGTAGTAAGGAAGCGCGTTTCCTGAAAGTTGTCGGCGATCGATGCGGGTTCGACTCCCGTCCTCTCCATTATTATATTTTTTTCCCTCTGAAGCCGGGATTTAGCACTGACGCTACGAACGTCGGATGCGGTGGTACTCTGCGAGAAGCCGCGAAAGCGTCTACGATTCCTGTTATTCCCACTGGTTTGATTCATGGAAGATGCTGCTGAATGGTCGGCAACCTGTCTTGAAAACAGGAGTATGGGAAACTGTAGGGGTTCGATTTCTCCATCTTCTTTTCAAATGTATTCAATTGTGAGTAGGGTGGGAAAAATTTTGCCCACCCTATTTATTTTTGAGAATTAATCTAGATTTTAATGTCCCCAAAAATTTGTTTTCTGCTAATGAGTCGATGCCCGACGATCGCACATTTAACCAAAGCACATTTAACCAAACTCTGCTTCAATCGCATCAATTTCTGTAAGCCATTAACATGAACCCAGCCAACATAACCAAAATTTAAGGAACGATGGACAGACCCGTGGTTACAAGTAAATTAACCAATCAATAAATCTGGGTTTGTAGATTAATTGCGCGATCGCCTCTCTTTTACACAGGTATCTTGTACATAGGAGCCAGATCGAATCGACCTGAAAATATAAACTATTAATTATCTGTTGTCAGCAACCTATTGTTAGCTATTTATTGCTGGCTATTTATGGTCTTTTGTAAAATAACAGTTATATGTTATATGTTATTTTTGTATTGGTTATTTTTTGGTTTTGGTCTGTACGGGGTTGTCATCGATGCGCGATCGATTTTCAGGGATTACTGACAATCAGGAACATCAACCGAGAAAAAACCCTCAGCCATATATAGCAAATAACAAGTAACATATAACCAATAATTAAGTTTTAAGAAAGAATAGCAAATAACAAATAACATATAACTGGTAAAATATAAATATAAAAAGTTAAAAAAAGGACTTATGACCAAGAACCTTACGACCGGCTATCAGCTATCAGCTATAAGCTATCAGCTTTTGTAAAGTTTTATCAGGGCGTGCATATTTTTCCCCCCTACTGACCAACAACCAAAGAATCCCTACCCAAAGAATCCCTACCCAAAGAATCCCTACCCAACAACCAAGGACTAAATTAGATTAATTTTTTTAAGCCCGGTAAAGGAGCGAAGGTTATCTTTACTTTCTTTTTCCCAGGGGTACTTCCCTGGGGAATGTCATGGAACAGAAAGGGTTCCAGTTACAGTCATTGATGGGATTTAGGGGTTAAAGATTCTATTTATACCGATTACTTGTGCCATTCAAGGTCGTTACCAAGGGCGATCTTTGACCTTAATCAAGAAAATTTTCAAAAAAAATATACGAATTAAACAAATCAATGTTAGACTTTTTATCAGCTTAATCATCTAAGGATATTGATTCATGAGTGCAGATCAACAAGCAACTCCTTTAACTGGCAAAGCACTGGTCGAGCAAGTTAAAAAGCTGGCCAACATGAGCAAAGAAGAAAAGGCCAAGGCTTGTGGTTACTACACAGTCACCAAAAACGGACTCGAAAGAGTCAATATGATGAAGTTCCTGAACGCATTAATCGATGCAGAAGGCATCAATATTGACAGTCAGCAATCAGAAAATGGTCGAGGTGGACGGAAAGCCAGCTATCGTATTACTGTTCAGTCAAACGGTAACTTGCTGATTGGCTCTGCTTACACCAAACAAATGGGTCTAAAACCCGGTGATGTGTTTGAAATTACTGTGGGACGTAAGCATATTCACTTGAAACAAGTAGAAGACCTAGAAGAAATTGCTTAGAGCTTAATTTTTCCAAGGGTTTTCACCACTGCTGGTCTTGACAGAAGCTTTGGGATTCAGCGAATTTTACAGGAACTTTTGCGGAAAAAACCGATCGCTCAACCAAAGCTTACCTTAACCTGAGAGGCTCATCGCTGAGATTTGAATTCTGACACGATCGCCCCCTGAACATGGGCATCGCCCCTGATTTGATTCCCACCTGTTGGATCGGTCAGAATTCACCATTGTTCCCTCAGCCATGATCGCTCAGGTATTTTATTTTCAGAAGCCAAAGTCGGAAAAATGGCGAAATGAACTTAGAAGTAATTAAAAAATAAGCGATTCACCAACAGGGGGGAAATGTCTTTCACGGGTAAAATATGGGTGGCGGCACCGAGAGCGATCGCCTCCTTTGGCATCCCAAAGACCACACAACTTTCCTCATTTTGGGCAATGGTCAACCCACCGGCTTGGGCGATCGTCAGCATTCCATCCGCCCCATCTCGACCCATTCCGGTTAACAAAACCCCTACCGTAGAACGACCATAATATTTAGCAAAGGAGTTAAACGTCACCGTCACCGAAGGACGATGACCAGAATAAGGTTCCGTTGAAGAATAAATAAATCGACCACATTGATCCAATTCCAAATGTTTGCCTTCTGGGGAAAAATAAATATGTCCCGGTTGGGGAACTTCTCCAAAAGGAGCAATTTTGACCGGCAGATGACATTCTCTTCCTAACCAATCAACTAATCCCTGTAAAAAACCTTGACTAATATGCTGAACACAAACCACGGGCACGGGAAATTTCGCGGGCAACTGACCGAGGATCGTTTGTAACGCCTGCGGCCCCCCCGTAGAAGCACCAATCGTCACAATCCGGTAACGTTGGGTGAGAAATGTAGACCGATCATCTTTTGACGATGGAGTGACAGAGATTTGTTTTGGTCTGGTCGGGGTGGCAGTGGGGGTGACGGTCGGGGTGACGGTCGGGGTGACAGTCGGGGTGACAGTCGGGGTGACAGTCGGGTTGACAGTTGTGATTAACTTTGGCAGGAAAGATTTATTTTCGGGAGAAAAAGATTTATTCTCGGTAGAAATTGGCACAGGTTTGACTGGAGTCGCGGGGGTTTGAATGGGACTAATATTGCGCTTGCGACGTAAAGTAAAAACTGACACCCCAGACAAAACTCGGACTTTAGTAATTAACTCTTGTTTGATGGATTCATAATCGGCATTAATGCCAGCGCGAGGCTTGGGAAATACATCGATCGCACCCGCCGCCAGCAATTCAAAAACATTTTCTTTATTTTCCGGTTGGACTGAAGCACTAATCACCAGAATTGGTTTAGGACAATTGGACATCACTTGTTCGGTGAATTCCAACCCATTCATCTGGGGCATATGCAAGTCGGTGCAAATCACGTGGGGTTGAACCAAGGGAATCATTTTTAATCCCTCAACGCCGGTTCGAGCAGTTCCTACCACCTCGATATCTGGAGAGGAATTTAAAATACGTTTGAGGATAATGATGGCGACGGGTGAGTCCTCTACCAGCAGAACTCGAATCGGCTTTTTGTTCATGGTCTTCTTGGGTCCATTGAGGCTGATTTTTTACTTTTTTACTTAAAAATTTTTGTTAAACAGCATCTTCATAAAATTATAAAACGAAATTTGAGTTTTTCTCGATGAGTCATCGGCTTTTTCGCCGATCGCGCAATAGAGTGGTCAGGGAGAAAATTTTCCTGGTTAATTCCCATTGTTAAAGGGGGGTTGATGGGAGCGCAGCGATTATTTTTGACAAATAGGCTGATTTTTTGGGCAAAACTGTTCCCGTAATTGTGCTTTTTCCCAGCCACCTTATGAGGTTGATGGCTAAAACTTGCCAAATTCCCGACCAAGGCTAAACCCTAAACTTAGCCCGTGGTATCCTGGAAAAATCTGGGAAAATTCACCGATCTTATAATAGCGAAGACGGCAAACAGGACGGATCGATCCCCCTAAACCGGCGATCGACCGCGAACGGCTTTGCACGAATGAAAGCCTTGCATGGTCTAATTAATCCAACAAAATACTCCCCGGCCCTCCAGACGGTTCATCTCGCAGCATCGATTCTAGGGTAAAAGAATAAAGTTTATAGACATCTTCCACCACATCTTGGGGATCCGCAAACGCATCTTGTCCGGGATCAAATTCCAAGATGCCACTACTCTGGGCAATTTGCTCTAGAGGAGTTATTCCCGTTTGAATCATTTTCTCCGAGGGCAACTCTTGTTTAAAGGGTAAATTTAAGCCAGATTGCGCCATTAAATTGAGAAAAAAATTAATATTTTGGCCACTACTAAACTGCTGAATTAGTTGATTAAATTGCTGGAAATTTCCCTGAGACGGCGAATTATTTTCCGACTCCAATGGAGAACCGGAATTTGGAGCAGACTCAATATTGGGACTGCCCCCACATCTTTCTTTGAGTAAGCTGCCTTGTCCGTGACTGCCAATGACTCGGCCTTGGCGATCGAACACTGGCCCGCCACTCATTCCCACCCTAGTATTATCGAGGTAAAAGATACTATATCCTAAATTTGTGGGATCGGGATTGACTTTGCCGGTGACTGGCCCCCAAGCTAACCGCCGTTGTCGCCTTGCCTGCCGACCCCGACATTGATTTGTGGCGGGATCTCGTTCTTTTTCGGGATCGGGCCAACCAGAAATATAGACAGTATCCCCTGAGTTGATTTGACTGGCATCTCCTAATGTGGCAACGGGATAATCGCGATCGCTTTCAAAAACAATCAGGGCAATATCAATGCCTTTGACTTGATCTGCTCCTAAAGTGCGATCGACCATATCTGTCCCCGGAATAAAGCGATCGCGACAACCAAATCTAATTAAAATATGTTGCCGATCCGGTTGTCCTTGGAGGGGACAATTTCTGCCATCATTCACTTCCTGCACCACGTGGACTTGTCCATCCCAAGTGCGGATGCCGTAGTAGGGTTTTCCCTGAGAATCTTGCCAATATTTTGCCGTATCTAAATGTCTTTGAAAAAAATTATGGGCGACCGTTAAAACATAGTATTTTTTCCCTTCTTTGGCGATAATCACCCCAGACCCAGGATTCCAAAAACCTTCTTTATTTAAAGGATTATTGCGATTATTTTCTAAATCTTCCCGTAAGGTTGGGGTGAGTGCTGGGGCAATCAGTACGGTAGTTTGTCGGGCAATAGAATTAATTTCTTCTAGGGAAAATTCTGCCCGGATTGGCGTAGCCAATACACTGTTTAAAAAGACGCTAATAATAACGCTAATAATAGACGGAAAGCATATATGTTTGCTCCACATAGGCACTTATCGGTAATATTTTAATGAATTTCTGGGCTATTTTTGATTTTAATTAATCAAAAAAATATGCTTAAGTATGATCGAATTATTCCAGTAAAATTCCGCCGCCATCTGAGGGCTTGTCTCTCAGCATATTTTGAATATCAAAGGAGAAAGTTTTGTAAATATTAGAAATCACATCATTGGGATCTTCAAAACTGCCCTCACTTTCTAGAGTGCTACGATTAAGGGGAATTTCGCTAATCCCAGCCTGAATTAACTCCACAGAAGGGGATGCTAAATTCAAAGAAAGCCTGACTCCAGCTTGGACGATCAACTGACGAGCATAGTCTATGTTTTGTGCGCTACTATAGAAGGCTTGGAGATTATTAGAGTTAGCAGGATTTGTGGGCGGGTTAGACTGCTGAGATGATGGTCGATCGCCCTGATTATTTGGGGTAGAATTTTGTTGATTGGCATCCGGGGAACCATTATTTTCTGAGTTGTCTGGGTTGGGGTTATCCCAATTCCCATCGGGATCAAAAATTCCATCATTTTTACTCATCCCAGAGTTTGACCTTTGCTTAGTCGGTGGTTGATAAACTTGACCGCATACGAGTTTATTTTCTGAACCCCGTCCATGAATCCCCACTACTTGACCAAACTCGTTAAAAACAGGGCCACCACTCATTCCCGGTCGAGTGCGATCGATATAATAAAGACTATAGCCATTTTGGGCTGACGAAGCTGATATTAAAGCTTGCAAAGGACTCCAGGTAAGTTGTCTTTGTCGTCGGGGTGAAGGGTCTTGACAAATAATTCGCCCTTGGGCATCTAATTGGGGACTGCCATCATTATTTAATTTCGCTTCTACTTCAATATTTGGCCAACCGGAAACATACAATAATTCTCCAGTGGTGAGTTCTTTGGTTGCCCCAATGGGTGCGATCGCATAGTTTAGCGAACTTTCAAAAGTAACAATGGCTAAATCATACCCATTCACTTTTCGTTTGCTTTGATAACAACCAAATCTTAACAGCGCTGTGGTTCCTAATCGATTATCCACCTGAAAATTATTCGTGCAATTCTGTCCATCGTTAATTGACTGCACCACATGAACTTGGCGATCGCTCGTCAAAATGCCATAAGGCAAATTTTTTTCTACCTGTTCTTGGGCAAAATTATGGGCTACGGTCAAAACATAATAAGTTTGCCCTTCTTTCGCCACAATCACTCCCGATCCAAAAGTCCAAGTTTTCCCCGGTTTTTTGGCTAATAAATCTTCTAATTCTTGGGGTTGAAGCTGTGGGGCAATTAAAACGGTGGTTTGCTTGGCTAAAGAATTAATTTCCGCCTGATTGAGTTTTTTGGGCATCGCATCCGCCCCCAAACTCCCCAAAGTAAGTATCACGAGAGAAATAGTGCCAAGTTTTTGCAGCCACTTGATTTTATCTATTTCTCTTTTGTCTGCATGAGTCATAAAACCTCCTTTTTTTCTCATAAAATCTGATGGTCGGAAGAGCCAATAAGCAATAACAACAGGGTGTAGGGTGTAGGGTGTAGGGAGCGGCGGTTCGGCCCTTCGGCTGCGCTCAGGACAGGCTTCGCTCACCGACCGAGGAGCACAGGAGCAGAGGAGAGAGTGAATAGTGAATAGTGAATAGTGAATAGTGAATAGTGAATAGTGATACTTATGCATAACTTTTAACTTGTACGGGCGAATGGCCATTCGCCCCTACGACTTTTCACTTTCCCAACCAACAACCAAAGAATCCCTACCCAACAACCAACAACCAACAAGCAACAAGCAACAACTAACAACTAAATTTTTTTAATCGGAATTGCCCAACTTGCCGATCGCATTTGTTCAAAAAGTCTTGGAGATGGTTTACTGCCATCAGCAAATCGATAAGCATCAACCCCTCCAAAGGCATATTTAGTCCTACCAATAATCCCCATTAGTTTCCCTTCTTGATTAAAAACTGGCCCGCCACTCATGCCGATATAAACTTCATTGGTGATGCCTATTTGATATCCTTGTTCTAGGGGTTGATTCAGTAGTAATGAAATTACTCCACTGCTGATAAAATAAGGCTGAATTCCTAAGTCTAGGGTACTTTCTAATTTATCTAAGTTTTGTTGGGAATTGGGAAAACCAGCCACATAAATCGGCTCCATTAAGGATAAGTTTTGGTCAGGAGAAAGAGTGGCGACGGGATAGGGTCGATCGCTGGTAAATTCAACCACGGCTAAATCTAAATCCCCAAAATAAAAGCGATCGCTTCTCACTGCTGAATACCCTGCCCCATCGGAGGTTAGCACTTGAAAAACTGCCCTGGGATCTAAGGCAATCACATGATCGCAGGTTAAAACCTGATAGGTTGAACCCTGATGACCAATAATCACCCCAGAACCCGCTGCATAATCGCCGATCAATCGCACGGTTAATTGATGCGCGATCGCACTGACGATGGCTGGGTTCCGCTCCGGGGAGGACAGGTTTTCTCTAGCAATAGAAAAATGCCGCATATCCGCTAGGAAAATTAAGCAAAGCATCAAGCTAATTCCCAGGGCGATGGTTTTAATTCGTCTGTTCATATTTCATCGGGGAATTTATCGGGGAATTTATCGGGGAATCGTTCGGGGAATCGTTCGGGGAATTAATCAGGAAAGTCATCAGGGAAACCAGCGGAGACAATTTTTCTATCTGTTTCTATTCCTGCGGTAATTCCTGCGGTAATTCCTGCTGTAATTATTTTAGCTGATTTCTTCTCTTCTGGGGATTACATCCCGGAAAAATTATAGAATTTTTTAATAAACCTGTAATATGGCAATTCACTGGTAAAATAATGAAAATCAAAAATCCGGGCTATATTGTCAGAGCCGGATTGTCAAAAAATTATCTCGGCGGTGATGTGAAAAAAACCGCTGCTGTGGGAGGAGGGAATACAGGGAATGCTCGAAGAACAAAACAGCTATCATATGAGTCCAGAAGAGTTCCGCCGTTGGGGATATGCGGTGGTAGATGCGATCGCGGAATATCAGCAAAACATTGAGAAATTCCCGGTATTATCTCAAGTTTCTCCCGGTGAAATTCGCGCCCAACTGCCGCCCCACCCCCCAGAAACCGGGGAATCTTTCGCGCAAATTTTGCAGGATGTGCAGGAAATCCTCATCCCCGGACTAACTCACTGGCAGTCCCCCAACTTTTTCGCCTTTTTCCCATCCAACAACTCCGCCCCGTCAATTTTGGCAGAACTATTGTCCGCTGGACTAGGGGTGCAGGGAATGCTGTGGGCAACCAGTCCCGCTTGCACCGAATTGGAAACCCTGATCCTTGACTGGTTGGTAGAAATGCTGGATTTGCCGCCACAATTTAAATCCTCAAGTAGCGGTGGCGGAGTCATTCAAGACACTGCCTCCAGTGCGACTTTATGTGCATTATTGGCCGCACGAGAACGGGCGACAGATTTTGATAGTAACCGCCAAGGTTTAGAGCAAAATTCAGCACATAAACTGATTGCCTATACTTCAACTCAAGCCCATTCATCCGTAGAGAAAGCGGTGAAAATCGCCGGGTTAGGAGTAGAAAATTTACGCTTGATTTCCGTGGCCGAAAATTATGCCATGCAAGCGGATATTTTAGCCGAACAAATCGAAGCCGATATTCAAGCCGGACTAACCCCTTGTTTTGTCACAGCCACTATTGGCACAACTTCTTCCCAGGCGATCGATCCGGTGCGGAAAATCGGGGAAATTTGCCAAAAATATGGGCTGTGGTTGCATATCGATGCGGCCATGAGTGGCACCGCCGCCCTCTGTGCAGAATATCGATTTATCCATGATGGTTTAGAGTTGGCTGATAGCTATTGCTTTAATCCCCATAAATGGATGTTGGTTAACTTTGATTGCGACTGTTTTTATGTGGCAGATCGGAGTATTTTAATCCGCACTTTGAGCGTATTACCGGAATATCTAAAAAATCAGGCTACGGCATCTGGGGCGGTGTTTGATTATCGGGATTGGCATATTCCTTTAGGTCGCCGATTTCGCTCCCTGAAACTTTGGTTTGTGATTCGGCATTATGGCATCGAAGGATTGCAATTTTATGTCCGCAAACATATCGGACTTGCCCAAGAATTTGCCCAGTGGGTACAGGATGATTCCCGGTTTGAATTAGCGGCGCCGGTGCCCTTGAATTTGGTTTGTTTTCGTCATCAAGGGGGCGATGCGGTGAATCAGAAGATTCTGGAAAAACTGAATCAATCGGGGGAAATTTATCTCAGTCATACCAAGTTAGACGATCGATTTACTTTGCGAATGTCCATTGGTCAGGCGCAAACTAATAGAAACCATGTGCAGAAAGCTTGGCAGTTGATTCAGGCAGCGGCAGAGTAGTTATTAGTTATTTGTTATTAATCATTTGTTGTTATTTATTAATTATTTCTTATTAGTTATTGGGTAGGGATTCTTTGCTCCCCTTGGAAGGGGATTTGGGGGGATTGTTGGTGATTTAGCGATCGCATCAAGCAACCAACAAAAGAATCCCTACCCAACAACAAATAACCAACAACAAATAACCAACAACAAATAACCAACAACAAATAACCAACAACAAATAACCAACAATATTAAATTTAAGAATTTAGCTAATTGCTTCCCGGCTATGTCACCATTGAGAATTGAGATATCAATATTTGAGATATCAATGACGTTCATACCCTGGGAAATTGAAATGACTGCTGTTGAATCAAAGCAAAACCAAACGATTTCTTATCCTGTTCAGACCATAGAACGGGCGGAACGGGCGATCCGTTGTTCCCCGTTTCAACTGAAGTTGCTGGCAACCATGCAAACCACTAGGGTGGAGTTAAAAGCGATCGCTGATGAAGTTGGGGTAAAAAATGGATATACACAGTCGCCCATTTCTGAAATCATTGCGGAAAATCATCTACTATGGCTAATCCAAGTGGGTTTACTCCGCCGTGAAGTCGATGGTCAGGGAATCACCGATAGTTTTCGCTTAACTCCCTTGGGGCGTCAACTGGTGGAAAAATGGCAGCCAGCGGGTAGTTTACCCCCAGCGACCGGGTGCGATCGCGTGAAAAATGCCGTAAATCGGTGGTTGACACTGCCGGTATAACCCTGATCGGTAAGTCCTCAAGCATTGCCTGAATTGGCGCCTAGTTATTTTTTAGACTCGATCGAGTATCAATGAAAGCAATCTTAGTAGTCGGAACCACTTCCCACGCGGGAAAATCCATGCTTGCCACGGGGCTTTGTCGGGCTTTTTCCCGACGGGGTTGGCGAGTCAGTCCGTTTAAAGGGCAAAACATGGCCCTCAACTCTTATGTCACTCCCACTGGGGGCGAAATTGGTTATGCCCAAGCGGTACAAGCGTGGGCAGCGGGAGTCACCCCAGCGGTACAAATGAACCCAATTTTATTAAAGCCCCAGGGTGACATGACCTCTCAGGTGATTCTTAATGGCAAAGCCGTTGGCACCGTTGGAGCCAGCGAATATTATGAAAAATTTTTTAATCCAGGGTGGGAAGCGATCAAAGACTCCCTCAAAGTCTTGGGCAACAACTTTGATGTTTTAGTCTGTGAAGGGGCTGGCAGTCCGGCGGAGATTAACCTCAAACACCGCGATTTAACTAATATGCGGATTGCCACTTATTTAAATGCCCCCACAATTTTGGTGGTTGACATCGATCGCGGCGGGTCGTTTGCCCATGTAGTCGGGACGTTGCAACTCCTGGAACCGGAAGAACGGGCTTTAATTAAAGGGGTAGTGATTAATAAATTTCGCGGACAGCTATCCCTGTTACAATCTGGAATTGACTGGCTAGAAGAATACACGGGAATTCCCGTTTTAGGGGTGATTCCTTGGCTAAATCAATTATTCCCTGCGGAAGACTCTTTAAGTTTATTAGAACGCCGCAACGAAAAAAACCATACCGACCTAACGATTGCGGTGATTTTGCTGCCGAGAATTTCTAACTTTACCGATTTTGACCCCTTAGAAGCGGAACCTACAGTTAAAGTTAAATATATTCAGCCCGGTCAACCTTTAGGTCATCCAGATGCGGTGATTATTCCCGGTTCAAAAACCACCATTCCCGATTTATTAACATTACAAAAAAGCGGCATGGCGGAAGAAATCCAAAACTATGTAGCCACAGGAGGCACCGTCTTGGGAATTTGTGGCGGATTTCAAATGCTGGGAGAATTAGTCGCCGACCCGGAAGGCATTGAAGGACAAGCAGGCCGATTTGACGGTCTAAACTTATTACCGTTAAAGACATTTCTCACCTACCATAAAGTTTCCCGCCAACGCCAAGTCGTTTCTAATTATCCGCAAATGGGTTTGCCAATTATGGGATATGAAATTCATCATGGTCGGAGTAAAATTACCAATAATGAAGATATCTATCAGCTTTTTGACGATCCCAGTTTAGGGGTGACGAATTTGGAGCAATCGGTCTGGGGAACCTATCTGCACGGCATTTTTGACAATAGTCCTTGGCGTCGGGCTTGGTTAAATCGGCTGCGCTATCCTAGAGGTTTGCAAACTTTACCCACGGGAATTCCCAATTATCGAGAACAACGAGAAACTTTGTTTAATAATTTGGCCGATATAATTGAGTCAAATCTAAATCTGACCCCGATTTTAGATTTGCTGGAATCGCGATCGCTCTAAACCAAATCTCTGGTTTATCTTTGACTTTGACTTTGACTTTGACTTTGACTTTGACTTTGACTTTTCTCTTAGGTTACCTTCAGATTAATTCCTGAAGATTATTTTTTTCCATGACTGATAACCGCCAGCAAATGGAATGATGTAAATTTTGGCCATTGACTAGGTTGGCTCAATTACTTTGGCGTTACTTTGGCCTTACTTTGGCGTTAGATTGATTTTATTCTATTTCTTGTCTAATTAAACCTACTTTGTTATTAACAATTATGACTGTAAAAGTTAACTTTTTACCCGATGATGTCACCGTGAACGCGGAAGTGGGCGAACCCTTGCTGGAGGTAGCGAAAAGGGCTGGGGTAGACATTCCGACCGGCTGTTTGATGGGTTCTTGTCATGCGTGTGAAGTGGAACTCGATGACGGTGAGACGATTTGTGCTTGTATTAGTGCAGTAACTCCCGGAAAAGAAACCGTGACTATTAATCTTTATGTGGATTCAGCCTGGTGAGAGATAAATTATGTAAATTTATGTAAATTTATGTAAATTTATGTAATTTATGAAAAAATAACTAGAAATCACATTCACTATCACATTCACTAACTGAACAACCGTGGATACTCAAGAACCAACTGTAATTTTTTTGGCGGGGGCTTCTCGCGGAGTAGGTCGAGAAGTCGCTCAATGCCTGAGCAAAGAACAAAAACCTGTGGTGGCGCTGCTGCGATCGCCTGATACCCAAGCAGAATTAGAAGCAATGGGCATTCAAGTAGCCATCGGGGATGCCTTGGATCCCGCTTCCCTGGCATCAGCCATGCAAGGAAAAGCTTTCGCCGCCGTAATTAGTACCATTGGGGGGTTGCCCCAGCAAGGGGAAAGACCCGATTATCTGGGCAATAAAAATTTAATTGATGCAGCGGTGAACGCTGGGATCAAGAAATTTATTTTGGTGTCTTCCATTGGTACAGGAAATAGCAAAGGAGCGTTATCGCCCCAAGCGTTAGCCACCCTGGAAAAAGTTTTAATTGAAAAAGAAAAAGCTGAGGAATATTTAATCAATAGTGGCCTAACTTATACTATTATTCGTCCCGGTGGGTTAAAATCTGAACCGGCAACAGGAAACGCCGTTTTAACTGAAAATCCTCAAGTTTGTGGGATGATTCACCGCGCCGATGTCGCTCAGTTGGTTTGTGCCTGCTTGAATTCTGAAACGGCGAATAATAAAGTTTTGTCAGCTATTGACCAAAATATGCAGTTTGTCCCCCAAGAATTTGAGGTATTTAATGTCTAAAATTGTTTGGGCAGGTAATTTTGGCCGAGCAAAGTGAGAAAAAAAGTTATGAGTTAAAAGGTTTGACCCACTGGCGAGCGATCGCCCAATCTAAGACAATTCTAGCCGCCGCAAATAAGATTAAACTTTCTAACCCTATGAGGGCAAATGGCCAAATTTCTGCCAAGTTAGGAATATGCCCAATTAGTTGGGAAATGGCGGGTTCTACTTGGGGGATCGCTCGCACTAATCCAAACGCCAACACTGCCCCAGATTTTAAATGCGGATTGCGATCGTCTCGAATCACATAACGGTAGGTCATGCCAAAGAGAAAACCACTGATGGCAACTCCTGCGGCAGAAGCGAGCGCCGCTTTCACTTGTGACAAATTCACCAATGGCAACGTCACCAAACTTGCTGATGGTTGAGCCAGAAGCCAATGATTTCCCCATGTGGCGATCGCAAATACGACCAGTAAGCATAACGCCGCGATCATGCCAGCTTTCACCGATTCTATCTTTTCCCGGTCATTAAACTTTAAATCCTGGTTCACGCTCTGTTTTACCTAACTCACTCCATGATGAACAGTCCTTATTATTACCCATGAGGCGATCGCCTGTCATCTCGGATTGCGTAAAATTTTGTTGAGTCTGGCAATTTCCCTTTTTCGTAAAATGCTTTTCTCGGTTTTCTCCCAGGTCATATCCCCAACAGAAATAATTTTTCTCCACTCTTGAACAAAATTTAAAAAGCATCAAAATAGGTTATTTTGTCATATTAATTAAACCATAAAAATGACAAAATAACCAAAAATATCAGCTTATTTTTCCAAAAATACTAATAGCTGAATCAGAAAAGTTAAAGATAAAAATTACAGCACTTGATGGGTATAAGCGTGTTGTTTCACATTATCTTCAGTGCTGACAATATTTTCCGCATTCAGCACTCGTTTCCGTTCCAGAGAATAGTTAAATTTCTGATAAGTGCTGCCCACGGGAATGAAAGCAGTGGCTTCCGGTCGGCGGCGATAAGTCCGCACAGCCGCGATCGCTCGTGTGGTGAAATCCTCACTAATTTGGGTATCCGGCGGAAAATCAGCGGGCATTTTCACCACTTCCCCATCTAATAAGTTGCCCAAGGTGGTGGCACAAGCCATCAAATATGAGGTGGGAACTCCCTTCATAATCGCTTCTAATGCCGCTGAAGGAATTGGTTCAATCACTTTCACTTCAATGATTTCGCCATCATTTCTCACAAAACAAGTCGCCAAACCGACCACAAGATAGTCCTCAGCGGAAACATCAGGAGCATTGGGATAATTCTGGGGAATAGTCATATAATTATTCTTGAATTTTGGTGGGTGACTGTTGACTAATATTAGTTGCATTTTATCAACACGCCGGACATTTATAGCGGTTTTTATTGGATGAAGTACAGAGGTTTTCAAAGATTCCCGCCTGCGCGGGAATGACAGGTTTTTTTTGTACTTCATAACTCCGCAAAGTGCTATAATCGTCAACGGTCAAGAGTTATTCGTTATTTATTATTCGTTATTGGGTGAAAACAACCAAAGAATCCCTACCCAACAACAAATAATAAATAACAAATAACAAATAACAGATAGTTACAGCATCGGGGACACCGCTGATAAGGCAGTGATATCTAGACGGGATAAGCGATCGCCTGCTCGATCAATCGTCCCTTGTCCTCGGAGAAATCCCGTATTCGCACCGGGACATAAATAAGTTAACCGATCTGAGGTAAATCGTTGTTGCAGATTTTGAAGCGATCGCAGTTGACGCTGCCAATGAAAAGTCTTGAAAACTCGCAACGGCATCGGTTCCCCTTGTTGGTTGGGCAGGAGATGACGGCCTGTAAACAGCACCCCACCGTGAGCCGCATAATAGACACAAGTGGAACCCGGACAATGGCCAGGAGTCCAGATCAAGGTCAAAGTAGGTGCGATTTCGCCCAGGGAATCGCCTACCGGAATCGTCAACTCCTCAGCAAAGCAAGTCAGGGATAAATTTGGCAACAAATAAGCAATTTGTTCGTGAATCACAATCTCGCACTGAGTAAATTCCTGAATTTCTTTAGCTTTGCCAATAGCCTCGCGATGGGTGATCAGCAAAGACTTTACGCCCCCTGATGCTTGGATAAATTCTTGGGTGACTTCATTCCAGAGCGGACAATCGATTAAGAAATTAGCATTTTTTCCTACAATAAAGTAGGCTGTGCCGCCTAAAGTCTCCCGATTTGGCGGAAAGGCAAAAATGGCATCGAGCACAGCCCGTGGTTCTTTAGGCATAGCATGGTTTCCTGGTTACTAATACTAATACTTGGGTTAATCACCTATATCATTTTGCGGCAGCGAGTTACGACATTAACCCGCACCCCTGTGTGGATTTTATGGCTGGTGCTGATGACGCCCGCTTTTGTGTGGATCGCCTGGTATGCGTTCCACGATCAAAATCAGTCAATGCCACCGACCTTGGTGTTTGGCCCGTTTGTGGTTTGCTTCTTTCTCTACTGGTTTTTGGTGCAATGGGGGCGGCAGGATGTGCCGTCACCGCCACCAAAATCTTCCGTGAACCCAGAAACAAACCTAGAAGTTTCTGATTCAAATAATCCTGAAACAGCGACAAACCCTTCTGAGATCAGAGCCCTGACCCTGGAAGAAGAAAAAATGCTGCGGGATTGTTTTCCTTGGACGATGTATCCCTTGCATAAAATTGATTATCGTTTACAAGCGGCGATCTGTCGAGGACAGTTGCGGGCTAAATCTGATGTGGCTTATGCAAAAATTAAGCAAAATATCGAGGCTAAATTTGGCGATCGCTTTTTGGTGATTTTCCAAGAAGATTTTAATGGCAAACCTTTATTTGTTCTGGTGCCAAATCCGCAAAGAATTTCCCCAAAAGCCCCGGCAAGCCAAACCAACAGCCAAACCGACGATCCATCATTGCTAATGCCAAATTCTGGCGAACAACTCCAATCATTGAACAAACCCGGACTGGCGATCGCCTTAGCCCTCGTCACCCTCTTTACCACCACTTTAGTTGGTGCGATTAAAATGGTTGGAATTGAGCAAACGAGCTTACAATCTAATCCCAACTTATTACTGGAAGGATTGCCCTATAGTCTAACGCTGATGCTAATTATCGGCAGCCACGAATATGCTCATTTTCTCACAGCGACTTTTTATCAAATCCAGGTCACCCTCCCTTATTTTATTCCCTTCCCGGAATTTATTGGCACCTTTGGGGCTTTCATGCAAATTCGCCAACCCATGCCCAACCGAAAAATCTTATTTGATGTCAGCATTGTTGGACCAATCTGTAGTTTTTTGGTGACAATACCGATTTTAATGTGGGGAATGGCTCATTCCACAGTCGTCCCCTTGCCCTCAGAAGCTACTCTATTATCTATTGATGCTTTAAATCCTAGCTTTTCCTTGTTGTTGACCATACTGAGTAAAATTAGCTTACCTTCTCCCCTGGGAGTGAATCAAGGAATTGATTTACATCCTGTCGCCGTCTCCGGTTACATTGGTTTAATTCTCACTGCCTTTAATTTGATGCCCGTAGGTTCTCTGGATGGGGGTCATATTGTCCATGCCATGTTTGGGCAAAAAATGGCCATCACCATTGGACAAATTACTCGTTTTTTGTTTTTTATCCTGGCGATCGCCAAACCAGAATTATTAATTTGGGCAATATATTTATTCCTAATTCCGGTCATTGATAGTCCAGCCCTGAATGATGTCACAGAATTAGATAACAAACGAGATATCTTAGGCTTAATTGCCCTATTAATTTTAGTCATCATTATCATCCCCGCCCCGAAAATTTTCTTGCCGATGTAGTGATTAGTCCAAATAGGGGCCTGTAGGGGCGATTCGAGAATCGCCCGGACGACAGCATTCGCGGCGTAGGGGCGACAGCATTCGCGTAAGTAACTCTTAGCTAAAAACCAACAACCCATGACGCGAATGCTTCGCCAGACAAGGGTTGCGCCCTGCCCCTCCGCTCGATTGGCGGCCCTTTGCTCCCTACCGCTCAATTTGGCATTCAACGCTAAGATAAGTGGGGAGTAAATATCAATCTGTGCAATAACCAAAAAACCGAGGTGAGATCCTTTGCTATGTCTTACGCCCTACCCTTAACCAACTTTTTAACAGTCTTTCGTCAGCCGACAGGGGTAGCCCTGGTCGCCTCTGTGGGGATCCACGGACTTTTTGGCGTCGGTTTGGAGTATGTGCCAATCCTGTCAAAACAAAAAGAAATTTCCCCAGTGCAACTGGTGGAACTCACCCCGGAACAACTGGGTATTTTGCCAGAGTTTTCTCAACCAGATATGGCGGCGATGAAATTCGATACCTTGGTGCCGCCCTCTCCTGGCGCCCCTCTTTCTGGTTTGCCAGCGTTACCCCCTCTGAAAGAACCGCTGCAACCTTGGACATTGCCCGAAGGTTCTTCTCTTTATAATGGTGAATCTGTGGCGACTATACCCAATTTGGAAAACTGGCCGCCGACACCTCCGGCGATCGCTTCTGAACCGCCAAAGAAAAATAGTTCCTCACCGTTAAAGAATAATCGGGGCTTAAACCAGACCCCTGCCACTCAAGAGCGAGTTGCGGTGCGATCGCCCTTGGAAGAGTTACTCAGTCAATTACCCCCACCGCCCCCAGTGGCACCGTACAATAATCAGTCTGATTTATTCAGTCAAGTTCCCCAGCAGGTTTATACCATTCCGGCGTTGCCAGATGCTCCCCCGGAACTGCCTCCAGCCCCACAGTTTGCCCCACAGTTTGAAGGGTTTAATCCCAGTTTCCCCCCCACTCAAGTGATTCCCCCCCAGGGTCAAAACCTGGCACCTCCCTTGATCGATCCTCAAGAACTGGTGATGAATTCGCCGAATCCGCAAAATTCTCCTTTACCCGGTGGGCTAACCCCTGGTCTACAAGTGGGCGGATCCCAACCTTTGTTGGATACTCAACAGCCAGTTAATCCCAACTTGGTACTACCACCCAGAGAACAAACCAGTCAAAACCCAGGGCAGGAGCCTTCACCGGCTGAAAATGCCGCAGTTTTAGCCTATAAGGAAAAACTCCGGCAAGCCTTCCGAGATGGTCAATCCGCTGCAATAACCGCCAATGCACAGCCCGAGTCGCCAAAACCTGAATCCGCTCAACCCACTCCACCGCAGCCGTTGACTCATCATCAGCAACAGATGTTGGCATATCACCAACAGCTAAAGGAACAACAGCGCCTTCAGCAACAAGGAGGGTCTTTGTCCGCTATGGAAGAAGCGATGTTAGCGGGTGGGGAAGAGTTTTATACCTGGTTTATGCAATTACGCCAGGAGTTGCCGGATGTGGCGGCCAAAACTCCGAGCGCGATCGCCGATAATTATCCCTTAGCGGCTTGTGGTCAGAAGTTGGAAGGCAGGGCGGTGGTCGGGACTGTGGTGAATCCTGACGGTGACATTATTAAGTCACCGAAAATTTTGCATAGCAGTGGCTCGGATATTTTGGATGATGCGGCTTTACAGTATGTGGAGTCCAATGATTTTCCTGCCCAGGATCACCCTACCGCTTATCAATATCCTTTTGAGTTTAGCTACAGTGCGGAAACTTGCGCGATCGCCCAACCAGAGAAACCAGAGGGTGATGCAGCCAATCAGCCCCAAAGTCCTCAAACGGTCAACCCAGAAGCCGAACCTGCAGAAAATAGTAATCCTGCTGTCACCAGCGGCGCCACAACGGATCAAGGTGCAACTCAGTCTCCACCGACTGAGGCATTACAGCCCCAAGAGGAGCGATCGCCCACTCCGGCAACCTCCTCTCCACAAGCCACCGGAAATGCCACCGGAAATGCCACCGGAAATGCCACCGGAAATGCCACCGGAAATGCCACCGGAAATGCCACCGGAAATGCCACCCCTCAATCTCCGGCTTCTTTAACCTTGGAAACCGAACCCCGTAATGGGAATTTACAGGAGTTCTATGCTCCAGTGCCAGTGCCGACGATTGACAATTAATCATTATTAGTTGTTGGGTAGGGATTCTTTGGGTAGGGATTCTTTGGGTAGGGATTCTTTGGGTAGGGATTCTTTGCCCCCCCTTTGAATTGGGGTTGGGGGGGTTATTGGTTATTGGTTATTGGTTATTGGTTATTGGTTATTGGTTATTGGGAGGCCGGACAGGGAAGAGGGAACAGGGAAAAAGAATTCCCCCTTGCTCCCCCCTTAATCAGGGAGCAAGGGAGGAGCGACGGGGAGAGGGAACAGTCAACAAATAACAAATAAAGAATAGCAAATAACGAATAAAAAATAACAGTTATTACGGTAAAACCTTGATGAATGATACGTCAGTCCTGTTTACATTAAGATACAATGGAAATTTGACTAAATTTTTAGCCATTCCGGGAAGATGATGTGATATAATCAACCTCTGTGTCTAATTATCTCCCGGTTGCGGATTATATAGAAAAATGGCTAAAGGTGTTCGTATTGTAGTGACGTTGGAATGTACAGAATGTCGCACAAATCCGACTAAGCGCTCTCCCGGAGTGTCTCGCTATACCACGCAAAAGAATCGTCGGAATAACTCGGCCCGGATGGAACTGAAAAAGTTCTGCCCTCACTGTAACAAACATACTGTTCACAAAGAAATCAAGTAAAGCTGGTTAGGACTCCCTGGGTTTTCCAAGGCTTTATGGTCTATCCGGCAGGTCATTACAGATGATTCCTCCGGGTAAAACCCATCTGGAGAAAGAGAAAAATTCATTGATCAATTAAAGAAAAGAAAACTATGAGTTATTTTCGTCGCCGAGTTTCCCCCATTAATCCCAAAGACCCCATAGACTACAAAGATGTAGAACTGCTGCGGAAGTTTGTCACCGAACGAGGCAAAATCCTGCCCCGTCGGATTACTGGGCTGACGGCCAAACAACAAAAAGAACTGACTGTAGCAATTAAGCGAGCCAGAATCTTAGCTTTGTTACCTTTTGTTAATCAAGAAGGTTAAGCTGAGAATGATGGTTGGCTGAGGGTCTGGGACTCCGTGCAGAAGCCTGCTCAACCAAGTTAGTCTGGAAAAAAAACACTTTGTGACGAAAGTTAGTGGATTGTGGAAAAGGGAACACTGATCGAATATCGCGTTCACGCAGAACGTAGACTCGCCGTCGCCGAACGTCCAGATGGCAAAAAAAACTGGATTGTGATTGACGAATTCGGTCAATCCCAAAGTATCCGTCCTCAGCAAGTAAGTTATGAAATTGCTAAGGACGGCTATAAACCGTCTGATCTGGCTAACTTCCGAAAAGAGGTAGAACCACTAATCGATCCAGATAGTGTGGAAGTAGCATGGGAAATTTTGGTAGAAGATTCCGAGGCAGTTTCTCCCGCAGAAATGGCCTTACTTCTGTTTTCTGACCAGACTCCGGCTCAGTGTTATGCAGCTTATTCTTTGTTGTCTCAAGATAAGCTGTTTTTTAAGCAAAAAGGCGATCGCTATGAACCTCGTCCCGCTTCTCAGGTGGCTGAACTGAAACATCAAAAAGAGGTGGAAGAAACTCGACAGCGGGATTGGACAGAATTTTTGTCCCGAGTTTCTCAAAGTTTGGCCGGTGAGCCAGTGGAATGGTCTAATAGCGATCGCATTCGCATTGAGGCGATCGAAAAATACGCCGTCTTTGGCGAAGAAGCCAAAGAACGGATGAATGCGAAAGAAATCTTAGCGGTCTTGCAACGTCCTGAGACCCCGGAAGGGGCTTTTGATCTTTTAGTAGACTTAGGATTGTGGACTGAACATGAAAATTTATTTTTGCGACGAACTCAAATCCCCATAAATTTTTCTACCAAGGTGCTGGAAGTGGCGCATCGTTGTTTGATTTCTCCCCCGGCTGATCCTGACGAAAACAATCGCTTAGACCTGACCCAGATGAAGGTCTATACCATCGACGATGAAAGTACCCAAGAAATTGATGATGGCTTAAGTGTGGAATATCTGGAGGATGGTCGGGAACGTCTATGGGTGCATATTGCTGACCCGACGCGATTAATGTCTCCAGGAGATGAGTTGGATCTGGAGGCCAGACGACGCAGCACCACGGTGTATTTGCCCACGGGAATGGTGCCGATGTTTCCGGCGGAGTTGGCGACGGGGCCGATGAGTTTGATCCAAGGCAAAATTTGTCCAGCCCTAAGTTTTGCGATTATTCTGGAACCCGATGGCGCGATCGCGGAATATACGATTCATCCCAGTCTCATCCAACCTACCTATCGCCTCACTTATGAAGATGTGGATGAGATGCTGCATTTGGCTATCAGTGCGGAAGCAGAGTTAGCAACTTTGGCGAAATGGGCAAACATCCGACAAGCATGGCGAACTTCCCAAGGGGCAATCAGCATTTCTATGCCCGAAGCGGTGATTAAAGTTAAAGATGACCAGATTTATATCAATGTCTTAGAAGACTCGATGTCCCGCAAGTTGGTCTCGGAAATGATGATTCTGGCTGGGGAAGTTGGCGGAAGCTACGGTCAAACTAACAATATTCCCCTACCTTTCCGGGCGCAAATGCAGCCAGAACTGCCCCCGGAAGAAGAGTTAATTTTATTAGAACCGGGTCCGGTGCGTTCTTGTGCTATCCGTCGCTGTATGCCCCGCAGTGAAATGGGGACAAATCCCGCCCGTCATGCGAGTTTAGCTTTAGATGCTTACACCCAGGTGACATCACCGATTCGCCGCTATAGCGATTTGTTGGCTCATTTCCAGATTAAAGCCCATCTGCGCGGCGATACGCTGCCTTTTTCAGCGCAAGAACTTCAGGAAATGCTGATGAGTGTCACCAGTACCGCCAAAGAAGCTAGTTTGGTGGAACGTCAGACTAATCGCTATTGGGCTTTGGAATATCTGCGGCGCAATTCCGGTGAGGTTTGGCAGGCTTTGGTGCTGCGTTGGTTGAAGGAAGAAGATAATTTGGGTTTGATTTTGTTGGAGGAGTTGGGCTTGGAGTTGGCATGGCGTTTCCCCCGTCCTTTTGAGTTGGGCGATCGCCTCGATGTGCAAGTCAGTTATTCTGACCCCCGACGAGATCAAATTCATTTGCAAGAAAAGATTTATTCTACCATTTAGCTTGAATTAAATGGTGGCTATTAGTCAAAGGTTATTGGTTATTGGTTATTGGTTATTGGTTATTGGTTGTCTGGAGTCCAATAAAGAATAACCAATAACTAATAACCACAATTATCCATGATTAATAATTTAGATTTTGTAGGCTAAAATTTGCCGGTTCATAATGACGGCAACCTTGACAAGGCCCTTGAGGATTAACGGCGCAACGAATGTAGGGAGAATTGGCATTAAATTGGCAGGTGCGATCGCCAATAATTTGCCACGGTTCTGGGGGCTGATTGGCCGGTGAATCATCAGGAACCCATCCGCTGCCAGCCCTGGCAATTGCTCGTTGCAATCGTTCATTGGCTGTCGCTTGGGCTTGCCGGAGTACCCAAACGGAAATTAATGAGGGAATGACGCCCACAGTCAAAATAAGCACGATAGAAATCATTGTCTTGGTGCTAGTTATTTGTTATTGGTGTTATTGGTGTTATTGGTTGTTGTTGGTTATTTATTGGGGGTTATTGCACTTAATCTTGTTATCCCCATAAAAAATATCTTTTGTCAAGTTCAAGTTAGAGAAAATCTTAATCTTTGTCTACGGAGGAGAAATTCTCAAACCAGCCCCGACGCCAAAAGAAATAGACTAATGAGAGTGCGATCGCAATCATCACTCCCCAACAGCCGACATAGCCCCAATAGGAATTCAATTCTGGCATATTAAACGGCGAAGCGTCGGGATTAAAATTCATCCCGTACACCCCCACAATAAAAGTTAGGGGAATAAAAATCGTGGAAATGATGGTAAGTAATTTCATCACATCATTCATCTTATTGCTGACAGCGGATAAATAGACATCCATTAACCCAGAGGTTAATTCTCGGTAAGTTTCTACTAAATCAATCACTTGGGTAACGTGATCGTAACAGTCCCGCAAATAAATTCGCACATCCTGACTAATCAGCTTACTATCATCTCTAATTAACCGATTAATCGAGTGGCGCTGCGGCCAAATTGCCCGCCGTAAAGCGAGTAATTCTCGCCGCACTTCATAAATTTTTTCTAAGGTTTTTCGCGAGGGATTTGCCACCACTTCATCTTCTAGTTCTTCGATGCGTTCGCCGTAATCTTCTAATACGGGGAAAAACCCATCAATAATAGCATCTAATAATGCATAAGCTAAAAAATCAGCCCCGTGTTTGCGAATCATGCCCTTGCCCGACCGAATGCGCGATCGCACCAACCCAAAACAATCATGTTCCGGTTCTTCTTGAACCGTCAACAGATAATGTTTGCTCAACACAAAACTCACCTGTTCTAGATAGAAACCCTGCTGATCTTCCATCGGCATCACCATGTGTGCAATAATCAGCAATTGCTCTTGATATTCTTCAACTTTGGGTCGCTGTGGTACATTGACCACATCTTCGAGTACCAGGGGATGCAAATGAAACACTCCGCCAATCCGTTGCCAGGTTGCTTCATTTCCTAAACCTTGAATATCGACCCAAGAAACTGACTCTGTATCTAAGTATTGATAGCATTCTTCCGGCTGATTAATTCTGACGCGAGTTGCTCGCTCTAAGTTATAATCAATCAAGACAATTTTGGTGGGAGCCGCATCCGATTCAATCGTCAAAGTTCCCGGTGCGCTGCCCGGTTCGTCGTAAAAATAATCAAAATAATCTTCTTCTTTATCTTCTGCTTCGATTTCTTGTTCTAGTTTTTGTCCCCCAAAATTATGCTGTTTTTCTGTAACTTTTTCTTGGCCTTTTTCATTGATTTTTTCTTTGATTTTTTCTTTGATGTCTAGGTTTGGCAATGGTTTATGAGACATGGGTACTTTCCTGATAAATTGGTTGATAGTTTTTCCTGAAATTATGCATCAAATTCCGGTTAAATAAGCCGGTTAAAGAAATTGGTCAATTCCGCCGCTGAATACGATGACGATTTAGCAACGCAAATTTGCGTGGCAGTTGGTTTGACTTAGGGCTGGGAGAAAATTACCCTTCATGTTCCCGAAAACAAACAATGGAAAACAGGGTGGCGAATACGGTCGAAAAGAATAAGCATTTTTCCTTACGGGCAAATTGCTCCTCACCAGGGTTTGAAGATAGACCAGCCCTTCCCAGGGGCAATTTGCATCTGGGACGAGCAAAAGTCCGAGCTAAAGTCTGATCTAGAGTACCATCAGTCTAGGCTGATTTACTGGGAGCGGCGATCGGTTAAGAATTGTTAAATTAGATTTCAACTAATATTTAAAATATAATTTTAAATATTCGTTGAAAAAAATGATTAAATTCTGCTTGTTTATTTTCAATAAAAAAAATATATATAGCGATATCGCTAATCTAAAATTTAATTATTTTTTATCGATCGCTGGCATTAAAATTTTAACAAATAAATTCATCTTTCAGCATTAAATATTCAAAGGAAACTAATTATAAAAAATAATTTAAGAAATCCGGCAGTCATTTTTTCTCTGTTCTCGTCCCATGAAATAGGGGGCTGAATCCAGTTATAATAATGATTGATGTAAAAAAAACAAGGTAAGTGACGGAGAAAAATATTCTCGGTTTTTTTCGGGACTGATTTCTCAGCAAAGATTTTTTCTGTTGATTAGCCAAAATGTTAACTTTTGTGAATTTGTTAATGGGCTAATTTGGCGCAGATCGCAAAAAACAGTCACCTCCAGGGAGTCCTTGTCTCAATTTGTTCTCCCTTAGCGGTTGTTCTATGGAAGGGCGATCCTTCCCGGATCAACCGCTATAACGCTGAATTAAAACGTTGAATTTCTATTTAGATAAACACCATGTCAGAACTCAGACAAAATTTAATTACCAGAGATTGGGTGATTATTGCCCATGAACGGTCACAACGACCGAATCAATTTGCGAAAAAAATAGAAAGCGATCGCATCATTCCACCTTATCAAGCGGATTGTCCATTTTGTCCAGGGAATGAGCATGATACTGCCGAGGAAATCTGTTGTTTAGGCGATCGCGAAAACTGGAAAGTCCGGGCGGTTTTTAATAAATATCCCGCTGTTTCCCCGGAAAAAGAACCCACGCGCAAAATTCAAAAAACTTACCGTTCGATCGCCGGTTTCGGCGTCCATGAGGTGATTATTGAACATCCCTTGCATAACGTCAATCCGGCACTGCTGACAATTAGCGAAATTGCCAATATTTTTAGCATGTATCGGGAACGATATCGCCAACTTAAACGGGATCCTCGAATCAAAACAATTGTCATTTTTAAGAATCATGGTCCGAAAGCGGGAACGTCTTTAGAACATCCTCACTCGCAAATTGCGGCCACCCCTATTGTGCCAGGTCAAATGCGCGATCGCATCTCAGAAGCGATGCGATATTTTGATGAAACTGGGGAGTGTTTATATTGTCGAACAATGAAAGATGAACTCTCAGCCTCTCAGAGGATTATTTCCGAAAATAAACATTTTGTCGCCTTTATTCCTTATGCGGCATTATCCCCATTTCATCTATGGATTTTTCCCAAAAGACATAGCTCGTCTTTTGAGCAAATTTCTGATGAAGAAATTATCGATATGGCTCGGATTTTGAAAACGGTTCTGGCTAAACTCTATTATGGATTAAATAACCCAGACTATAACTATACCATTCGCTCAATTCCTACGGATCAAGATTACACGGATTACTATCATTGGTATCTGGCCATTATTCCCAGAGTATCACAAGCTGCCGGATTTGAATTAGGCAGCGGAATGTTTATTAACAGTTCTCTACCGGAAGAAAGTGCTGAGTTTTTACGTTCCATAGAAATTCCTATCTCGTCAGGCAACCGCGATCTAGATAAAAAATCCCCACCTTACTCAATTTAGTCCGGTATTTAGTCCGGTATTTAGTCCGGTATTTAGTCCGGTATTTAGTCCGGTATTTAGTCCGGTATTTATTCCGGTATTTATTCCGGTATTTAGTCCGGTAATAATAGCCGAACAGGAGTGATGGGAAATCGGGCATTGCCCACCAATGCCCAGAAATTTTTAGTTGGAGATTTTTGTTAGTTGGAGATTTTTAGTGACAAAATGTTCATTTAAATATTCACGTTATTCAATTCATTAAAGCGAGCAATTAAAGCGGCAGTATTTTCTTGGGCTGTAGCCCCACCGAGGCCATAACAAGACCGTTTACGCCATCCTGTAACCGGCAAATGACCTTCGGCGGCGGTAATAGAGCAATTTAAATCATCATAATACAGCCAATTTTCTTTGACTCGCCAACCCACGCGATCGCAAAAAATAGTGTAGTCATTGCCCACAGTTTGCCAAATTTTATACTGAATATGGAAGCCAAATCGACCGCCACTATAATAGTCCCAAAGCCATGCGATCGTTTCTAAGTCCGTAGCCGGAAATCCTTCGATATCTTCAAGATTTAAAAAACCTCGATCTTCCTGATTAGCCACTCTAAGCATAATATCCCAAGTGCGTTCATCGGCTTGTCGCCATTTTCCCGCTGCCAGGAGTTTTTCTAACTTAGAATAGTCCATCCCCACCTCGGATTTTAGATAATTTTGGGGTTGATTTTGGGGTTGATTTTGGGCTGGGTAATTGCTTAGAGCATGAGCCCATTCTTGGAGTTGCCAGAGAGTTTGTTGGATGTCTTGGGGGTTGGCTTCCTGCAAGACATACAAAACCCATTCCATCTGAGATTTTAAATGGCGATTTTCCTCTTGTTCAACGGCCAATTCCGACCGTAAGCTTTTAATTTCTAATTCAGATGTTTGTAACCGAGATTCTAATTGTTCTAATCGGGCTTCCAGTTTGAGAATGATGGCATATTCAAGACTTTGATTGACTGATTCTCGATAAGAATTATTGACTAAAGGGTTGACGTTTACGGGCTGAGTCAGGGAGTGATTTTGTTGTACGAGATATTTTTGCCACATTTTTCTCGCCCAGTCGAGATGGGCTTGTTCTTTTTTGGCAAAGGCTTGACGATATTTCCCAGTTTGGGGTAAATTATAGTATTTTAAATCCCATTCGCAAACGGCACATTTTTCTAGGGGTGTTTCTAGGGTTGATTCAAGATATTCGGTGTAGCAAATTGGACATTTAGCCATGATTTTTTATGGGGTAATTTTTATGGGTGTTGCTGGTTGGTGGTTGGTGGTTATTGGTTAGTCTGATTAAATTGTGCTTCTAACTGAGAAAATCGGGTTTCTAGGGTGTTGATTTGTTCTTTGAGTTCGATTAAAAGGGTGGCTAGTCGATCAAATTGTTGTTTGTTGGGGGATTCGACTATTTCCCGTTGGGGTAGGGGAAAGATCGCCGGTTCGGGGGCTTGCCGGATTTGGGCAAAATCTAGGCGGTTGTTGAGTCGAGAAACTTGAGATTCCAGGGAATTTATCTGCGATCGCACCATGAAAAATTCTGATTCTAATCGGCTGAGTCGGGCAGACATATCCAGGGATGCTTGAGCAGGAGCGCATCCCATCAGGCATATGAGAAATAAGGTGATTAAAAGATGAAATATTCGGCGGTGTGGTTTCATCATTTCCCTCTATTTTTTATCGGTGATTAAGAGTGATTTTTTCCCTGGGTGAAGGCAGTTTGGAGAATTGCCCCAATTTCCTTTAAGGCAGTTTGACCCAGGGGCAAGAATTTCGCGAAATTAATAAAAGCATGGATGGTGCCATCATAGCGAATGGTTTTGATTTCTACCCCAGCTTCCCGGAGGCGATCGCCGTAAGTTTCCCCTTCATCGCGCAGGGGGTCAAATTCAGCAGTGACAATTAATCCTGGGGGTAAATTGGCCAAATTTTCCGCCAACAAGGGAGATGCATAAGGATTTTTTCCCTCCGTGGGACTGGGTAAATAATGATGCCAAAACCAGTTAATTGAGTCAGCCGTTAAAAAGTAGTTTTCTCCATATTGGTGAAAGGATGGGGTGTTGGATTGATATTGAGTAGCAGGATAAATCAGTAATTGATAGATTAAAGCAAATTCGCCGCGATCTCGTGCCATTAACGTCACCCCTGCCGCAAGATTTCCCCCGGCACTTTCCCCCGCTACCGCAATTAAGCGGGAATCGCCATTTAATAATGCCGCATTTTCCGCCACCCACTTAGTTGCGGTGTAGGCATCTTCTAGCCCTGCGGGAAATTTATGTTCGGGGGCTAACCGATAATCCACGGACACCACCACACAACCAGCGGCATTGGCTAAAGTCCGACAAATACTATCCACCATTGGCAAATCACCGATTACCCAACCGCCCCCGTGAAAATACACCAACAAGGGAAAGGGCCCAGCCCCAAAGGGGGTATAAATCAAGAGGGGAATCTCTCCCCCAGGACCGGGGATGGTGCGAGGTTCCACTTGGGCTACAGGTTCGGGGGGGTGGGAAGCAGCCACGAACACGGCGTTCATTTTGCGGGCAGTTTCCGGTTGCTGCTCATGTAGTGGCGGTTGACCGGACTGGGCTACTTGTTCTAAAAATATTTCGGTTTCTTGATTTAGCGGCATAAATAAATCTCGTTTTTTTTAGCTTGAGTTATGGTCATTTAAATCTAAAATTAAAATCAGTAAAATTTTAAGCCAAATTATGAGTAGTCAGCCACCCCTGCTGGAGATTGCGGAGTTTTATCTGCGGTCAGAAATCGCGCCCCAAGCCGCTGCCATCGATCGTGACCAGGCGGTGTTGCGTTGGGCAATGCAAGGATTGGGCGATCGCTCCTTATTAGCCTTAAAACTCACCGAATCAGAAGAAGACTTTCGGCGGTTTCAGGAAATGGTCGCCAGATATTCTGGTGCTTTAGCCTTTCTGCAAATTCAGCATCAAAGTGCCAGTAGTACGATCTTCGCCAGTGAAAATAAAGCACTGAAACAAGCTTATTTACCAGATTTGGCAACGGGCGATCGCCTTTTGGGGGTTGGCTTTTCCCACCTCCGACGTGCTGGGGAACCCCGGATCAAAGCCTTCCCGGTCAAAGGGGGCTATCGCATCTCTGGGGACTTACGTTGGGCGACGGGATTTGATATATTTCCCGAATTAATTGTAGCGGCCACCTTAGCCGATGGTCGGGCAGTCTTCGCCATTATTCCTTTTACCAATACTACCCAACCGAATGGGGGCGAAATTCATTTTAGCGAACCTATGCAGTTAGCGGCCATGCAGTCTACCAATACGGTCATTGGGGAAATTAAAAATTGGTTTGTTCCCCACGATTATATTGTGGGCATTCAGCCCCCCGGTTGGATACATCAAAATGACCGCAAGAAAGTGCTGATGTTTAGTTTTTTCTGCTTAGGTTGTGCTCGCGCTGCTTTAGATATTATTGAACAGACGGCGAAAACAAAACACTTACCAATTATTCAAGAAACCTTTGAGGTTTTGGATCGGAAGTTGACCCGGTGTCGCGAGGCAATTTTGTCAGAATTGGCAACAGAGGTGATCTATGAAAATGGTTTAAAATTACGAGCGGAGGCGATCGCTTTAGCTAATCGTTGTGCCCATGCTGCCGTCACTGTTGCTAGTGGGGAAGCGAATTATCTTGATCATCCCGCCCAACGAGTTTATCGAGAAGTGTTACTATTTACCGTCTTTGGTCAAACCACTGATGTAATGACCGCGACTTTACATCAATTAATGGTTGATGGTTGATGGTTGATGGTTGATGGTTGATGGTTGTTGGTTGGGGTGTGGGGGAAGAGAAGTGAAAAGTGAAAAGTTAAAAGTTAAAAGTTAAAAGTCGTAGGGGCTTTCTGGCCATACGCCCGTACAAGTTAAAAGTTAAAAGTTAAAAGTGAAAAGTGAAAAGAAGTATCACTATTCACTATTCACTATTCCCTATTCCCTATTCCCTATTCCCTATTCCCTCTCTTTCCCCAGCCCACCAGCACCCCAGCACCTCTGTTCCCTGTTCCCTGTTCCCTGTTCCCTGTTTGTTGGTTGATGGTTGATGGTTAGTGTAAAACCCCGATTTGTTGACAAATCAGGGTTATTGCTTGACTAATTAAGAGGGCAATGTTTGACTGATTTTATTATGACGGGCTTCAGCGTTATCCATCACCTCATTAAAGTTTTCTATGATTTCTCCGGGGTGATTTTCTAATAACTTGGTTGACAGAGAAACGCGACCTTTGGTTTCATCAATATCAATCACGACCGCTTTAATGGGTTGCCGCAAAGAAAACAGATCATCCAGAGATTTCACGTAATTTTTACTCACTTGATTAATATGGAGTAAAGCAGTCATCCCATCCACATCCACAAAAACGCCAAAGGGTTTAATACTGACTACGGTTCCTTCCAGGAGTTGGCCCACCTTAATTTCACCAATCCGACTGGATTGGGCTAAGTGCCGTTGGGAAAACACCAGCTTATTGCGATCGCGATCTAACTCTAAAATATTTGCCGTCAAGTTTTTACCCACCAGGGATGCGGGATTATTTTTTTCCAACAAGTGCGATCGGGGAATAAACCCACGCAACCCATTGATATCAACCGTCACCCCACCTTTATTCACACCCGTCACATACAAATCAACGGACTGATTTTCTTTTTGCTTGTTCGCCAACTTATCCCAGATTTGCTTAAGTTCCAATTGTCGAATCGAAAGAGTCACCTGACCTTCCGCATCTTGTTCGCGGATAATCAAAAACTCCCGTTCTTCATCGAGGGGTAATAGTTCCTCAAGATCCTCAACGAATGCCACCGCTGCTTCTCGCTTCGGCAGAAACCCAGGGGACTTGGCGCCAATGTCTACATAGACACCATCGTTTGTATAGGCACCGATCCGACCGGACACCACCTGACCGAGACTAAACGCATAGTCGTGTTCTGCAAGGGCTTTGGCAAAATCTTCAGCGGAAAAGGAAGGCTTACCCTTTTGAGAACGGGTCGATTCTTGATTCATAACAATTTCAGGATTTGACAAAAGTAAAATTATACTGATAGAACTGAACCGCTACAACATTGAACTGTCGTAGCTGACTGGAGAGGGAACATCTGTGTTATCCATCAACAATCAGCTTACCCAGTCTAGCTAATTCTTACGGCGATCGCTCTTTTTTGGCGATAGTTTCGGCGATAGTTTCGGCGATCGCTTCGGATTACACCAAGGTAAAATCCCCGGCATTAATCGCAAAATCCGGCACCCCAGCTAATACCGCCAAAAGCTCACCCGTACCGGCAACCCGAATCAACGTATCGGCGCCCACTCCAGTAATCGACAACTGGTCAAAGGTCAGCCCAGCGGACAAACCAATCTTATCCACCCCATCGCTAAAATCCGTAATCCGGTCAGAACCATCGGCGATCGCATACACAAAAATATCAGAACCCTGCCCCCCGGTCAGGGTATCGGCGCCTCTGCCACCGATAATCGTATCCGCCCCAGGGCCACCGTTAATCACATTATCCAGATTATTGCCCGAAATAAAATCATTCACGGGAGAACCAATCAAATTCTCAACCAGCACCCCAAAACCAATCACCGTGCCATAACTACTGGTAATATGTGGCCCATCGGCGATCGTCAAGAGGGCATTACCAACTCCAGCCCGTTCTAAACTCCCATCTTCACCTCTAACCGCTGACACCCCGATATAGGTGGAACCATTCAGGGCACTAAAGGTGGTATTCAGTCCCCCCTCATTCATATTAAAGAAATAACTATCAATCCCCGGCAATTGGGAAAAATCCAGGGTATCGATGCCACCCCCATCCCAGACGGTCTGTTTCATCCCGATAAAATTACTGCCATCAAAGGCATAGACATCATTGCCCTTTCTGGCATCACTAAACCCATACAGGTATTGCAGCGCCCGAATATCATAAGACATCGGGCTAACCGCGCCTACCCCGGCAAAATTATAACTCATCGCCGTATTCGTATTATTATCTTGAAAAGACTGTAAGAATGGCTGAGATTCTGTGGAACTTACGGGGGAATTATTTAAAGGATTGGTACTAGCAATCCCCGGATTTTTCAGTCCTAAAGCAAACCCGATTTGCCGTACCAAAGACTCATAGCCAAAAGTGCCTTTTTGTCGAGAAAAAGCATTATTTTGATCCGACTCAAAATTTCTACTTAAATGGATATCACCCCGTAAATTAATATCACTAATTCCAGGGCCATAAGCATAAGCATAAAAGTTGCCAAAATTATTTGGTTGTCCGTTAGAAAACATAATTCTAATTTCCCCGGTATTCGGGGGTCTGTCCGGCACCTCCACCAATTGAAATGGCAGAATTTCATTATACTGCCGCATGATTTCCCGGACATTATTTTTAATCGCTTCGCTGACCTCCCCGACCCCACTTTCTACCCCGGTATAAAGACCGGCACTAGCTTGGGTCACAAAGCTATAAGTCAGGGTGCCATTAACCCTGGTGTTCCACTTTTGTTTCGGCTGTAAAATGTTATTCGCTGCCAAAGCTTCATCAGGATTTTCGGCAACGGTTTGATTTTGGAGTAAAGCATCAATAGCTCTAGGGGCAAAATATACAGAAGATTGCCGTTGTTCGTCGGGCAAACCAATCAGACGAAAATGATTGATTAATTCCTTATTATTGAGATTTTGTTCTTTTAAATCTTGGTTGTTATCTCGATAATATTGAGTATCATACAGCAGGGAGGGACGGCGATTTTCGTTGATACCAAATCGGATAAAGTGTTCTAAGGCGGTGCGACTGTTGAAATTAGCCGACTGAAGCTCCCGATTATTTTCGACATAGTATTTCGGATCGAAAATAATCGAAAACCGGCGACCTTCATTTAGGCCAAACAGTTGTAAGTGTTGTAAGGCTTGTTTGACGTTGAAACCAGCGTTGACTAAATCCGGGTTAGTGGGTAGGTAAATTTCTTGAATATCAATGTAGGGAGAAAAGCGGAAAAAATCTTCTCCTTCTTCTGGTTGTGCTGGAGCGGTTTGTAGTTGGTTCACTAATAACCGGAGCCATTGTCGGTTCGCTGATTCTATGGGGTTAAAATCTTCGGGAACTGCGGTGGTTAATTCGTTTCTCTTTCTATATGATTGAATGTAGAAGTCCAGGTCAATAAATGGGGAAAATAGCCGACCTTCGCTGATTCCTGATGTTTTAAAATGATTCAATAGATCCCGATTACTTAACCCAGCTAAATCTGGATTGGCGGCGCGGTAAAAGTTAAAATCAAATACGAGAGAAAATCGCCGGCCTTCATCAATTCCATTGTTGAGGAAGTGATTTAATAGTTGCTCGTCATTGAATCCGGCGGCGGCAACGTCGGGGTTGGCCGCGAGATAAAAATCGCGATCGAATATTTCTTGTTCAAAGGGAAAAAATTCAACGCTGGGATCTGTGAAAACGCCCTGAACCATTTTGTTTACTCCTGTTTACTACTTTAGCATTTAGATAAATTTTAGCTGAATAAAACTTTTGATAGTTGTCGTTAGGTGACAGGTCATTTTTTCTTTGTTCACCAATGACCTGTCACCTAATGCTCAATAAGAGTTTCACTTAGTGAGAGGTTTTGAGGGTTTCGCCATAGAGTTGTAAGACGTGAGTCCAAGCATCTGCGGCGGCGCTGGGGTTGTAACTAGCCCGTCGATCGCAGAAGAAACCGTGGTCGGTTCCATCGTAGCGAAAGACGCGATGAGAGATTTGATGTTTCTGAAGTTCGGCTTCAATTTGATCGCCCTGTTCATTGGGAATGAGGGGGTCTTGGTTGCCGAAGAATAGGTAAATGCTGCCGTTGATTTCTGGGGTGCGGGTGATGGTAGGTTCACCGCCTCCAGGGGTCATGGTGGCAATTCCGCCGCCATAAAATGAGGCGGTGGCTTTGATGTCCGGTAATGTCGCCGCCAGGTAAGCGACGTGACCGCCAAAGCAGAAGCCAATGCAGCCAAAGTTATCCGTGGTGACGGGCAAGCTTTTCAGGTAGTTGATGGTGGCTTGGGTATCACTCAGGAGTTGGTCGGCGGTGGTGAGGTCTTTATGATATCTGCCGATTTCTAGGTCTTTTTCGGTGTATCCGGTTTCAAAGTTGGGGGCAGTGCGTTGAAAAATTGCTGGGGCGATCGCCACATATCCTTGTTTGGCAATGCGTTCGGTGACATCCCGAATATGGGCATTGACCCCAAAGACCTCTTGGAACACGATCACCCCTGGAAATGTCCCTTGACCCACAGGTTGGGCTAAATAGGCGGAAAGTTGCAAATCTCCGTTGACAACTTTAACCTGATGAGTAAGTATTTGCTGTTCTGACATAGTTTCTCTGACATAACTGGTTTGATTTTATATTGATAGTTGGTTGTTGGTTGATGGTTGTTGGTTGTTGGTTGATGGTTATTGGTTATTCGTTATTGGTTATTGGGTGTTCGTTATTGGTTATTATAGGTTAGCCAGAACCAACAATAAACAATCAACAATCAACAATCAACAATCAACAAATAATTTGTCCCTGGAGCCCCTGATATGGTTGATTTTCATATTCAGTCTGATAGCGAAATTTCTGCGTCGAACCAATTATTTAATCAAATTCGGTTTGCGATCGCCTCTCGGCAATATTCTCCGGGGGAAAAGCTACCGAGTACCCGTGCGTTGGCCATGCAGACGGGTTTACACCGGAATACGATTAGCAAAGTTTATGAACAATTAGAAGCGATCGGGTTGGTAGAATCCCAAGCGGGTTCGGGGATTTATGTCAAAGCCGAAGGCTCTCCAGGCCAACGGCCTATCAAATCTTACATCTTAGAACAACATCCCCAAGCGAGTGAGATTGTGCAGAAAAGTGTTGACAAGCTAATTGCTCTGGGTTGCACGCTCAATGAAACCAGAGAGCTATTTTTAGGAGAAATTGATTGGCGTTTACGGTGTAGTGCGCGAATTCTGGTGACAGCCCCGTCCCAAGATATTGGCATTGGTAAGTGGATGCGTTGGGAGTTAGAAGAAGCCCTGGCAACGCCGGTGCAACTTGTGGCTTTGGAGGAGTTGGCTGACGTGCTGGCCCAAGCGCCTTCGGGAACGGTGGTGACGACTCGTTATTTTATTGGCAAAGCGGAGGAGATCGCCAAGCCCAAGTCGGTACGAGTTTTGCCGATTGATATTTATGACCATGCCAAAGAAGAGGCGATTGTCAAACAGCTACCCAAGGATAGCTGTCTGGGTCTGGTAAGCATTAGTCCCGGTTGGTTGCGAGCCACGGAAGTGATTATTAATAGTATGCGGGGGGATGAATTACTGGTGATTACCGCCCAACTGGAAGATGCCTATAAGCTCAATTCGATTGTCCGTCGGGCAAGGGTGATCGGCTGTGACCCCGCCAGTTTACCTTCCGTGAAAGCGGCGATCGCAGCGGCTAAAGAAGACCTAATTCGCGCCCCGCAAGTTTACTGTATCGACCATTACATCAACCCGGATTCAATTAATCGGCTCAAACGAGAACTAGGACTTAGTTGAAGCCTTTGTCATTCACAGATTCAATGGGGCGATCGAGTGGGGATGAGGGGCTTCAGGAGCTTCAGGAGCTTCAGGA
>NZ_LIUQ01000036.1:36020-72657 GCF_001276715.1 Planktothricoides sp. SR001
GATGCATAGGAAAGAGGAAAGATATTCTCTCCTCTCTTTTCTCTCCTCTCTTTTCTCTCTTGGCCATTCGCCCCTACGACTTTTCACTTTCCCTGCCCCCCCGCACCCGCGCACCCCTACATCTGCCCAAGCCCTCATGCTTCCCCGTGATTAAACCAAGTTGGGGCGTTGGCTAATAACTCCGTTGCCGCTTGACTATCTAAGGGTTTAGAAAAGAAATAACCTTGTCCTTGTTCACAAGCTAGGGATTTTAATTGGGCTAATTGTTCAGAGGTTTCGATGCCTTCGGCTACTGCATCCATGCCCAAAGTATGCGCCAGGGTGACAATGGCTTTGACGATTTCTGAGTTTTCTTCGTTGTCGTTCATACGACTGACAAAAGAACGGTCAATTTTCACTGTATTGACGGGGAAACTATGTAAATAGCTTAAGGAAGAATAGCCGGTGCCAAAATCGTCCAGACTTAACTCAATATTGCGCGATCGCAGTTGCCAGAGAATTTTCGCCACTACCTCGGTATTTTCCATTAACACACTTTCAGTAATTTCTAACTTCAGGCAATTGGGATTTAAATTAGTTTCTAGTAAAATGTCATCAATCTTCTGAATTAATTGCTTCTCCCTAAGCTGTTTTGCCGAAAGATTCACACTCATTTTCAAAGGAGCAACCCAGGAAAATTGGTCTTGCCATTGCTTCATTTGCTGACAAGCTTCCCGGAGTACCCACTCACCCAAAGGCACAATTAACCCGGTTTCTTCCGCAATAGGAATAAATTCCACCGGGGAAACCATGCCTTTCTCTGGATGATGCCAACGCACCAATGCTTCAAAGCCAGTTAAGCTGGCGGATACTAAAGAGGTAATTGGTTGATAGTGTAATTTAAATTCGCGTTTTTCTATGGCTCTTCGCAAGTCATTTTCTAACTGTAATAAACCCAAAGCATAGGAATACATTACTTTATCAAATATTTCATACCGAGCTTTGCCAGCGCGTTTGGCTCGATACATGGCAATATCTGCATCTCGGAGGACTTGCTCTGGTTGTTCATAGGTCGGAGATAGCATGGCAATGCCAATACTCGCAGTGGTGACGACTTCATAACCATTTAAAGTAAAGGGTGAACCCAGCAGTTCTAAAATGCGATCTGCGACTTTTGTGGCATCTTTAATATCTTTAATATCTTCGAGTAAAATACTAAATTCATCGCCGCCCAAACGGGCTACCATATCCGTAGACCGCAGACATTGATTCAGTTTATCAGCGATCGCAATTAACAGTCGATCGCCCATCACCGGCCCCATACTATCATTGACAATTTTGAAGCGATCCACATCTAAAAATAACACAGCAAATAGCTGATGGGGATATCGTTTAATTCGTTTCAGTGCGGTGGAAACTCGTTCCAAAAACATCGCCCGATTAGGCAGACCAGTGAGAGCATCATGGAAAGCATCGTGAACTAATTGTTGCTCGACTTGTTTGCGATCGCTAATATCCACAAATTGACCGAGCAAATGTAGCGGTTCTCCCCTAAAGTCCCGCACTAACACCATTTTTAACAAAGCATGAACTACATGACCATCTTTAGCCAAATAGCGATTTTCCATTTGAAAAGAAGCAATTTCATCGGCTAATAAATGCTGCTGTTGTTCCAGAAATGCCATCACTTCCTCTGGATGGATTAAATCCGCAAAACTTTTGCCTAACAATTCCTCAGCGGTGTAGCCCAAAGGTTCACACAATCCTTGATTCACCCGCTGAAATGGCCCATTCAAAGACTGGATCGCCATCCCAATGGGGGCATATTCAAATGTATGACGAAATTGCTCTTCACTTTGACGCAATGCTTCCTCAGTGACTTTCAATTCATTAATATTTGTCACCGTCCAAACATAGCCAGTGATTTTCGTGTCTTGGTCAAATTGAGCGATCGCCTCTGACAAAACCCAAGTCACCTGATTATTAGCCCGTAAAAACCGATATTTACCAGTCACTTTTTGGCGATCGCTGTGGATCTGTTGCAACTGCTCAAACACCGCTAGACGATCTTCGGGATGAACATTTTGAATCCATCCTTCTCCCAACATATCAACCAGTCCCAACCCAGCGATTTCACAAGCGTGAGGATTAGCATAAACACATTCTCCACTGGCATCTAAATGGAAAATTCCCACGGGAGAAACCTGCATCAAGCTATAATATCGATGTTCGCTGTCTTGTAATGCTTGTTCCGTGCGTTTGCGATCGCTAATATCCGTCAAAAACGCCACAAAATATTTCGGTTTTCCCTCGTGATTTCGCGCCAAAGATACAGTAACATTGCCCCAAACCACTGCACCATTTTTGTGAATATACCGCTTTTCCCGCGAAAACTTAGGAATTAAATCATTAATTAATGCCTGACATAACTCTAGACTTGAGTCCAAATCTGCGGAATGAGTCAAATCCTGGAACTTCATTTCTAATAATTCTGACTCAGAATAACCGACAATTTTGCCAAAACCAGAATTCGTCCACAAAAACTGACCATCCAGTGACAGTTGAGCAATGCCAACTGCGGCTTGATCCATGATATCCAGAAAACGCTCTTGACATTCCAGCATGGTCAACTCCATTTCCTTTTGCTGGCTAATTTCTCGACCGATCCCCACCAAGAATTTTTCTGCCCCCACATCCTCAACACAATATATCTTTGTGGAGATAACATAAGTGTTACCCACGGCGTTGGTAAAATTCGCCTCATATTCCACCGGAGACCCCAAGGCTAAGACCCGTTTCTCTTGTTCTCGGAACATGTCAACTTCGGGAAAAATCTGCTCGTCGGACTGACCAATCAACTGTTCTCGGGGATATCCAACCAGTTGGCAAAAAGCATCGTTGACAACTAAATAACGGTGTCCTTCATTCTTAACAAAAATGGGATCCGCAATGGTATTCAGAATGTGATTGATCCACTGTAGCGAGCATTTTCGGCGATTTTCCCTAAGTGGCTCCTCAGTGCTTGAATTGGCTAAGTCTCCTGTGTTTTGGGAGATTTGCTGTTCCCAGAATAAAGACTCAACTTGCTGACGAGCCTTGATTTCTGCTTGCAATGTGGTCTGCAATTCGGCTATTTGTCTACTGAGATCCTCGATTTGCATTGCTAGTTGCCGTTCAGACATTGTTTATAGAGCCTCCTGACCTTGATAATGGCGAGTCTCTCGCTACCATCCCCATATTGAATCAGCCGTTGAATGACTGTAACCGGCTTGACCATTCAGAAATCGCCAGAGACAAATGAATTTTTGTATTTTTTTAATATTTTCCCCTAAATCTCTCATTTGTGCTACAGCTTTGTCTTTAAATCTCGCCGCCCCGATCTAATTATAATGGACGGTTCTTGACGACTAAATATTTTGTCATCATTTTGTCATCATTTGGCGCTCGATCATAGTTAGTTATAATTGGTTCAATTGAACGGCGATCTCAGTGACTCAATTAGACTTTTCTCATGGTATCTTTAAATCAAGGTTTTGGTCTATTTAAAATATCTATTTCAGAGATTGGCTTTAATTTTATATAAAAAAAGAATAATCTCCAGCCAAATCATTTTTTTTGTTCTGACAAAGTATCAAGTCTCTAGGCAAGTGAGGGATAATTCTAAAAACCGACTAAAAATTATGCGTGATTCTTTATTCTTTGCTCAGGGGATAGTAGATATAAGGGATAGTAGATATAGTAGATTAGGACTGGTCAGTATTCGGAAACCTATATAGCAATTGTCATAGTTATGAAGTACAAAAAAAACCTGTCATTCCCGCGCCGGCGGGAATCCAGAAAACCTCTGTACTTCATTCGGACAATAACCGCTATATACTTTCAGGCAAGGCCGCCCTCTTCCCCAGTGATATGTTACCAATTCTTGACAATAGAATTTACCGATCGCGATCGCGGCGATTAGAGGGTTGGGTTGCCTACCAATGGTCTAACCTACATTAGCTAGATTAGCAAAAAAGGGGGATTACCTTTAATGTATCGCGATCGCCGCATTTCCCCGGCAAATTCCCCGGCAAATCAACCAACATCTCAGCGTTAAATTCCACAATCAGCACCCCTAACCAATAACTAATCACTAATAATTAATAATATGTCATTCACCTACTTGCGGACGATTCGCTTCCAAGACACTGACGCAGCGGGAGTGGTCTATTTTAGTAATGTTTTGGCCATATGCCATGAAGCTTATGAAGCTTCACTGTTGTCCGCAGAATTTAATCTGAAAGATTTTTTTCGCAACCCGGAGGTGGCGATTCCCATTGTTCATGCTAGTGTGGATTTTTTCCGACCCATGTTTTGCGGCGATCGCCTCTGTGTGGAGTTAACCCCCCATCAATTAAATGACAACTCCTTTGAAATTGCTTATGAAATTTTCCCAGATCCCAAACTCACTCAGAATTGCCTTGCCAAAGCCTTAACTCGCCATGTCTGTATTAATCCCCGCGATCGCCGCCGACAACCCTTATCCCCACCGATGATCCAGTGGTTGACCACAGGAATTGATGATTTATAGTTGGTTGTTGGTTGTTGGTTGGGGAAAGGGGGTGTGGGGTGTGGTACAAAAGAAATATCACTATTCACTATTCACTATTCACTATTCACTATTCACTATTCACTTTTCCCTCTTCCCTCTTCCCTCTTCCCTCTTCCCTCTTCCCTTAATTTATAACCAATAACCAACAAGTTATATATTTCACCTAATAGCGATCGCTACTTTCTCAGAAAAATCTTACAAATCTCAAACAAACTTAATAAATAGTAATGTTATTTAATTTTACTACATTTAAATTAAAAAAACTTAATAAATCTACAGAAAAATTAAGACAAAGAAAATAATTTAGTAATTAATTGTAATTTTGTGTAACAGAATACAAACTATTTAACATTCTTTTAATAAATTAAGATATATTAAGAATTAGTGAATCTAATCCGGGTTGGTTAAGGCACACTTTCTAGTCGGTTCAACAAAGTAGGGCACTATGACACTGGAACAACAATTTTATACAAGAATCAGAGAATTAGGGTATTGGGATCGGTTGAATTTGACAAACCGCAAAAACCATAATCATAAAATGGCACTGGCTTGGTGCAATCCCAACACCACCGCAGACCCAGAGATGATGTTTCAACTGGTCTGGTTGTTGAGTTCTAGCAAGCGGCGGCAAAGACTGAATGCGATTGACGTGCGAATTTTAGAACAAACCGCAGAAGATTTGGCAGAAAACGGCCAAACGATGTCGGCGCGTAAGTCTTATGTGCAATATCTTTGGCAACAGGTTCACGCTCAAGAATTGACTTCGGTCAGCTAATTAATCATGGAACGGTTGAATGTTAGTTAGTTGTTTGCGGTTGGCTAAGACGCCATGCTTGGGCAATTTGATAGAGGCTGACGCGGTTGATTTTTCCCTGAGCATTCCGAGGTAACTCTGTCACCGGCACCCAATGTTTTGGCTGCTTATACTTAGCCAACCGATCTACTAACTCGATTTTCAGAGATTCCGGGGAAACGGTTAAATGGTTAGGAACATAAACAGCGGCGATCGCTTGACCCCAGTCAGGATCGGGTAAGGCGATCGCGCAAACATCGGCAACTAAACCAGTAGTTCTAATTGCCGCTTCTACCTCAGCGGGAAACACATTTTCCCCACCTGTAATAATTTTGTCGCTGCGGCGTCCCACAATATTTATGTCACCATCGGCATCAAAAAAACCCAAATCATCAGCGGTAAACTCTGGTGAATTATCCTCACATAGGGAAAACGATGCCATATCGGGATAATAACCCAGGGCTAAAGATTTAGCTCTAATCTTAATTAGGCCAATTTGATTAACCCCTAATGGCTGACCATCTTCATTACAAATTCTCACTTGGGCATGAGGTAAAACTTGACCACAAGTCTGATTCCCAGCTAAGAAAGCGCTGGGTTTTAAGGTGACAATTTGGGAGGCTGTTTCCGTCATGCCGTAGGTCGGTGCTAATTTAACGTGATACTCTCTAGCTTTTTCTAATAATTCTGGCCATGGGGGGGCGCCACCGAGAAGCACCGTGGCAAATTGTGATAACCAATCGGCGGCGATCGCCTGTTCTAGGAAGCGAGAAAGCTGGGTGGGTACAAGGGAAATAAAAAAATTTTCCGGGTTAATTTCTTGCAGATATTTTTGACAGGGGATTACCTCGCGAGATTCTGAATTGAGGACATTTAAAATTTCTTTATAAGAGGGGAAAATTGCCAAAGTTCCGCCGGTAGTGAACGAGCGAATAAATTGCATCAAACCACTAACATGATACAGGGGTAAAACACAAAAGGAATTCACTTTTGAGACTTGAAAATACTCCGTAAATCCGCTGACTGATGCGGTTAAAGTTTCCCAAGTATGAATGGTAAAGCGAATTTTTCCCGAAGATCCGCCCGTGGGAATCATAATCGCTGCTTGGTTTTTGGGTAAGGGAAAAAACTGGTCAGATTTTTTGGCTGTTGCCGGTTTTTTGAGATATTTCTGTAAATGTGCTAAATCATTGCCCCAAATAATATCGGGCTGGAGGTAATCAAAGACCTGCTGCCATTCTTGTGCTTGCCAGTGCGGATTGGCTAAAAAAATGGGACATTTGGCCTCGACTGCGGCGATAAAATTGCCAATAAATTGCTCCGGGTCAGCGTCACAAAGGATAATTTTCCCCGGACAATCCGGGGAGCGATCGCTAATTTCCTGAAATTTTTGCTGGGCGATCGCCTCGATTTTTTGCCCGTCAATTCCTTTGAGCCAACCTTGATGATTTCGGGTGGTTAATGTTGATAATATCCAATAGTTCATGCTGGTTTCGATTCCAAGTAAAACAACTAGAAATTTACAACTATAAACTTAAAAAATTAAATAAGATATCCCTGATAGAGGATAATTTTCCCGGACAGCGGTTTAATCATGCCAAAGTTGATGAACATCAAAATTATCATCAAACCAATGGTTGACCCCAAATCCCACAGGCCGATTATGTTTAGTATTTAATTCTGAAGCTAATCTCAGGGCAGCTTCGCGGCCTATTTCGGTTTCAAAAACCGATGAAAAGACCGCATCAATATTTTTCGATTTGCAAAACTGACGAATTTGGGAAGGAGAACCGGCAATACTCGGTTTAATCACAAAAATTCCGTTCCAACCTTTTTGATAAACCTCTTTCATTTGCTTCAGGGTGACGACTGATTCATCTAAGGCAATGGGGGTGGAAAAGCGATCGCTTAATTTCTTCATCTGGTCAAACTGATCCACCGGCAACGGTTGCTCTAAAAATTCAATAATTTTCCCAGCGCGATCGCAAACGTGCAACCATTGACTCGCTTCCACATCCGTCAGTCCGCCATTGGCATCTAAGCGAAGGGAAATCGAGTCATCGGCAGAAAAATCTTCCAGAATTGACTGGACTAACTGCTCTAAAATTCGCAGTTCTAACTGAATGGGAATCACACCAATTTTCCACTTAAAGGTACGATATCCTTTTTTCCAGAGAATCTTGCAGGCAAGGATGGCCGCTTGTCCAGGGGGAAGTAAACCACTACACATTTCCGGTTCTGAAGTAGGATCTGGCAAATCCTCTAATGGCATTCCACTCAGGGTGAGTGCATGAGTGGTAATGGTTTCCCAGGCTGATTCAATCCCAAATTGACAAGCGGGTAACTCGTCGGGAACTGAAAAAATATTCGTTGGTGTAATCACCTTGGGGAGTTGTTGACAAAAGTCTAAAGCTTGCTCAAAGGTTTCTGACCCCAACCAACTCACTGGGGCAATTTCACCGAAACCTTCTTTCCCTTTCTCATCGGTGAGACGCAGGATAATACCTTTTCGGAGATCCCAGGTGCCATGACTGGTTTTGACCGGGACTCGGAATTGGCGCTGGTAGGGACGAAATTCAAATTTGTATTCCATTATTTTGCTATCTGTTTGGGATTTGCAGATCAGGGCAGATCAGGGATGCCGGATTTTACTGGTTATTTGCTATTTGTTGTTGGCTATTTGTTATTTGCTGTTTGGTTTAGGCTGAGAATTTTCCCGAACCAATAACGAATGACCAATAACGAGTAACGAATAACGAATAATTAATAAAGAATTGGCATTTAGCTAATTAACGATACCCATTTTAGGGACATTTTAGAGCAATCATAGAGAAAATTTAGCAAGATTTAAGTCGATCGCACGCTCCGAAAAATTGAATTAATTCGTTGACGTATGTTCTCGAATTTTCCCAGTGGATATTATGACCTGTGTGGGGGATAATTTTCAACTGGGCGAAGGCAGAGCGCTGGACTATTTCCGTATTAATCTTTCTAAATTTATCATCATACTCTCCTACTAGGAGTAATATAGGAACGGAATTGTGGGGTAATTGTTCCCATAAAGAAGGTTGGTTGCCAGTACCCAGATTACGGAGAGATTTGCTTAACTCTCTGGGGTTTTCCTGCATCCGACGTGCCATTAATTTTCCCCAATCAGGATGCTGGAGTAAAGATTGAAACAGAGGTTGATGATACCACTCAATTAAAAAAGATTTGAAGGGAATTGTTTCTAATTTTTGGGCAAGTGCTTCATCGGCTGCACGGCGCTGCGATCGCTCTGGCTCGGTCTTTAATCCAGGGGAGGCTCCCTCCAAAATCACTTGGTAAAATCGCTGGGGAAAATGTAAGGTTAAATATAAAGCCAATCGCCCCCCCATTGAATAGCCCACTAAAAAACATTGGTCTATGTGGAGGCGATCAAGTAAAGAAATCAAAGCCTGAGCAGTTTGGGGCATTTGGTAGCTAGTTTCATCCCCGTTCACTGTGGTTTTTCCATGTCCCGGTAAGTCAACGGTTAAACAACAAAATTTGTCTTTTAACTCTGTACAAATCTCCCTATAATCATCCCCACTTCCCAGAAATCCATGTAAAAATAAAATGACAGGTTTATGGCGATTTCCAGACAAAGAATAGTGAATGTTCATGGTGATTGATGATTGGTTGTTGGTTATGGATTATTTTGTTGTTTGTTGTTTGTTAGTGGTTATTAGTTGGTGGGTAGGAATTCTTTGGTTATTGGTTGTTCGATTGGAGATTATTGGATATTAAAAGCATTAATAACCACCAACAACCAACAAAATAATCCCTACCCAACAACAACCAACAAAAGAATCCCTACCCAACAACCAATCATTAATAAACTAGAAGAGAAATCCTAAGCCTAATAAACTACCGCTAATAAAATGAAGACCCACGGCGATAAATTTGCAATTGATTAACTTGTGTGGTTCTTGATAGTAAGTTTGGACTTGATGAGAAAGTTTAATGGCAAAGGGTAAACCCGCCAAGCTGAGTAAGGTTGAAAGGGGAAACATTCCTAATGCCACAAATATTCCCGTAAATACAAAAATACTCCCAGAAAACCACGGCAGGAGTTTGGTTCCGGTTTCAATTCCTAGGCGCACAATGGGCGATCGCTTTCCGGCGGCAATGTCATCTTCTACTTGGTGGAAATGAGAACAAAATAAAATCAAGGTGGTGGCGATGCCTACAATGATAGATGCGGCGATCGCCGATAGATTGAGCATTGACCAGCTTTGGGTTTGACTGTAGTAAGCAGCGGCCACTCCTACGGGCCCAAAAGCCACAAAGCAGAGAATTTCACCTAATCCGTGATAACCCAGGCGAAACGGTGGCCCTTGGTACATATAGCCGAGGAAACAGGCCAGCAAAATTAAGCCTAAGACGGTGAAGTCTTGCTGCCACCAACTAATCGCGATAATTTCTAGAATGCCAACAGCTAAAAACAGATTGGCAATCCAAAAAATTAAGGATTTATTTTGGGTGAGATTGACTAAGGAATGATGTTTATTTTTATCAATGCCGGTTTCTGAGTCAAAGACATCATTATAGAGATTTTCCCAGGCTAAAATTAAAATCGCCGCCGTCATAAAGGTGGAAAAAATCCCCCAATTCATAGTTTGGGTTTGAAAAAAAGCGATCGCACTACCGACCCAAATGGGCATAATCGCCACACTATACATGGGTGGTTTAATGGCGGCAAGCCACAGTTGGCGTTTGGAAGTTTGAATGGTTTGGGTGGTCATTTTAACTGTAAATATTAGATCGCAGACTATCCGGAGAAGGAAAATAACAGATATTTTCGGTTAGAGTTGAGCATTTGAATCCCTGGGCGATCGCCAGCTAACCAGTGACAAACCCAGGTGGCTGTGCCCCAGAGAATTTAAGGAACTTCATAATTTTACAATTGCAGATCGGTGGATGATCCCTGGCAATTGTTGAGAAATATTACAGAAACCAGGGAATTTTACTCCTGTCCGCGACAAATCAGGAATGATTGGTCTGAGGACTGGTAAATTCTGCGATTCCGCCTGAAGCGGATCGCGAACGCGAATCGCGCCAATCAGTCCATCGGGATGCCCAAAATATGTCTATATAGGACTTACGCAAATTTCCTTATGTCACCCTTTTAGGTAGGGGTGATTCGCGGAATCACCCCTACCATATATAAAGGTAATGTGTAAGTCCTATCTATATATATCTATGTGTACATATCAGTGGTGCGTCTAGTTCCACCTGATTCGTTTATAGTTAAGTAGCCAACCTTTAAGGGGACACCTGTGCCCCAACCGCCAAAATCTGCCATTTTCTCTTCCATGCCAGTTGTACCGTTTCATGCCAATCTATTGCAAGGTCATCGGGAACTCTGCCAGTTTCTGGTCGCTTGTCAGCAAGTGTCCAGAGAAAAAGGCTGTGGTCAAATTATCAGCATTTCCCTGGAAATTCCCCCAGTGGATCCCCTGGCGGTGTTTCAAGTTCTCAGTCCAGAATCTCCCTTACATTTTTATCTGGAAAAAGGGGGAAACGGTGAAGCGATCGCTGCTTTTGATGCCGCAGTAGATTTTACGGCTAACAGTGGCGATCGATTTACCCAAACCAAAGATTTTATTCATTCTACCCTGGCCAATACTCTGAGCACAGGGGCATTAAACTTGCCTTTTGCCGGCCCCCACTTTTTTTGCAGTTTTACCTTTTTCCCGCCAGATAAATCCAGTGATTCCCCCTTTCCTGCGGCCACCGTCTTTTTACCCCGTTGGCAAGTTTCTCGCTCTAACAATCACTGTTTATTAGTGGCTAATTGCCTCATTGAACCCGATCATAATATTGAAAATTTAGCCGAAAGTATTTGGCAAAAACTCCAAAAAATTAATTTAATTAAATCCCAGGGGTTGAACTGGGCAGAAACCAATGGTCAATCTCTGAATAAAAAACGGCATATTACCCAAACGGATAATTTTAAACTAGCGGTGAATTCGGCATTAGATTCTATCGCCAATCAGCGGTTAAGTAAAGTCGTTTTAGCTCATGCCATTGATGTCAGTTCACCGAAACCTTTTAATTTGGTCAAATCTTTACAGAATTTGCGCCGATTTTATGCCGATTGTTATCTCTTTGTCACCAGCAATCCCCAGGGACAAAATTTTCTGGGAGCCAGTCCAGAACGATTACTCAGTATTCAAAATCACCAACTGGTTACGGATGCCTTGGCCGGGTCTGCACCGAGGGGCAAAACTCCCGCCGAAGATGCTCAGTTAGCCAATCAATTAATCTCTAGTGATAAGGAACGGCACGAGCATCGAGTGGTGATTGATTTTATTCGCGATCGCCTAATTCATTTAGGATTAAATCCCCGAATTTATCCCGAAGTTCGGCTGCTGCAACTCTCGAATATTCAACATTTATGGACACCGATTAAAGCGACGATTCCCCCGGACGTGCATCCGTTAGATATTTTAGCCGAACTGCATCCGACTCCAGCGGTGGCGGGAGTTCCCAGAGATATTGCCTGTGAAGAAATTCGCCGCTATGAAACCTTCGATCGCTGTTTATATGCAGCGCCAATTGGCTGGGTAGATGCCCAAGGAAATGGAGAATTTATTGTCGGTATTCGTTCGGCTTTAATTACAGGAAATCATGCTAGACTGTATGCCGGTGCTGGAATTGTTCAAGGCTCAAATCCCGATCGAGAATTGGCAGAAATTGACCTCAAACTTCAAGCCCTTTTAAAAACATTAGTTTGAGCACATAAGCGATCCTATTTCAGGGTAGGAACGAACGGCCTACCCTGACCGCCATTAGGGTGCGATCGCTTAATTAAAAAATCGCGATTAAAGGCAATGATAGATTTTCGGAATACAAATACGGTTTGGGCGTCAGTTTTAGTCGAGACATTACACCATTTAGGATTAACGACCGCAATAATTTGTCCCGGTTCGCGATCCACTCCATTGGCGATCGCTTTTGCGGCTCACCCAAAAATTGCCGCAATTCCGGTACTGGATGAGCGATCGGCGGCTTTTTTTGCCCTGGGACTCGCCCGACAAAGTAATTTGCCCGTGGCGATCGTCTGTACTTCTGGAACCGCTGGGGCGAATTTTTACCCCGCAGTGATTGAAGCGCGGGAAAGTCGCGTGCCTTTGTTGGTGTTGACCGCTGACAGACCCCCAGAATTGCGCGATTGTCATGCGGGACAGGCGATCGACCAACTAAAACTCTATGGTCATTACCCCAACTGGCAAGCGGAGTTAGCGGCGCCATCGTTGGACATAGCCATGCTGCGTTATTTGCGCCAAACCTTAATCTATGGGTGGCAAAAAACTCTGTTTCCGGTTCCCGGTGTGGTTCATCTCAATGTGCCATTGCGCGACCCGTTGCCCCCGTTGCCCGAACCGGATCGGGCTTTGGCGATCGATCGCTTACGGCAGACGTTCGACGCCGAGGATTTTTTTGCTCATTGCTGCCCTCCTAGCCCCCAACCCCCCCAACCCCCCCTTCAACGGGGGGGCTACGGAGGGGTTGGGACGGTTGGAGAACGATTCATCCCTGAGCAAATATTTCCCCAGTGGCAAGGTAAACCGGGAATCATTATTGCTGGGCCTGCCCAACCTTCCGAACCAGAAACCTATTGTCAGGCGATCGCTCAACTTGCCCAAACCTTTGATTGGCCGGTATTAGCCGAAGGGCTTTCTCCCGTGCGGAATTATGCCGCCATAAATCCTGATTTAATTTCCACTTATGACCTAATTTTACGCAACCAGAATCTAGCCGAAACCTTGACCCCGGAAATTGTGGTGCAAATCGGCGAATTACCTATTAGCAAACAACTGCGACAATGGTTAGAAACTCAAAACATTCGCCGGTTTGTAATTGATCCATCTGACCATAATCTCGACCCCCTCCACGGCCCCACGATTCATTTAACAATTTCCGTGGGACAATTAGCCATTGCTGCCGCAAATAACCCCCCCAATCCTTTCAATTCAGTTAATTCAGCCCAGGCAGAATATCGGCAAAAGTGGGCGGACGCTGAGAGCCAAGTCAGAGAGGCGATCGGCCAAACATTTGCGTCAATCAATCACATCATTGAACCGAAATTAGCCTGGGTAATTTCCCAATCCTTACCCATTGGCACTCCTCTATTTATTGCCAATAGTATGCCCGTGCGGGATGTAGAATATTTTTGGCAACCGGGAAACCTGCAAATTCGGCCATTTTTTAATCGCGGGGCTAATGGTATTGATGGCACTTTATCCACCGCTTTGGGCATTGCCCACCGCCAACAACCTAGCGTTATGCTAACCGGAGATTTAGCCTTACTCCATGATACCAATGGGTTTTTACTTTGCCCTAAATTTCAAGGTCATCTGACAATTATTTTAATTAATAATAACGGCGGTGGCATCTTTGAAATGTTACCTGTAGCCCAGTTTGACCCACCCTTTGAGGAGTTTTTCGCCACGCCGCAACAAGTAGATTTTGGTCAGCTTTTTGCCAGTTATGGAGTTGAGCATCAACTGATTAGTTCTTGGGAAAAATTAAGGCAATTATTAAACCCATTACCGAGTCAGGGCATTCGGGTATTAGAGTTAAGGTGCGATCGCAAATTTGATGCTCAATGGCGCAAGCAAACTTTGCTTAATCTCGCCAGTATATTATCATAACATCCCAGAAACCTGGTTTTAGTGATTTCCCTAAGCTGTGGAGCGACAAACAACCCGGTTTATTGTCACCCAAATTTATCCCAACAACCGGGTTTTTTCTCTCTTCCTGCTTCGGCTGTTCACCAAAAAAACCGATCTTTTAAGTTTTCCTGTATTTCTTTCCTGTATTGGCTTCCAACCCATGAACAAAAAATTAAGATTAATTAGAGTCGCTGCTGCCCTGTTGCTGGCTCCCACTTTGGTTCAATGTACATCAACCACCGTTGCCGAAAAAATAGCTGAAGAAAACATCAATACAGCGTATAATAGCAATATTTCCCGCCCACAAACCAACATTAAAAATATTCTCAGCCCTAGCCAAGAATTAGCAAATAGCTACCTCAGCAAAACTCCAGCCACCGCCGTCACCGCGAATTTAACTTTAGCCCAAGCTGAACAAATTCAAGCGGAATTTGTCCAAATTTTAAGCCAGACATTGGGCAATCCCGTAGGCTATAAAGCCGCACTAACCAGTGATCCAGCCCAAGAAAAATTTGGGGTTTCTCAGCCATTGTTAGGGGTTTTATTAGAGAAAATGTTATTACCCAATGGGGCAGTTTTACCCGCTAATTTTGGGGCTAGACCCATGACCGAGGGAGATTTAATTGTCCGGGTCGGTAGTGATGCCATTAATCAGGCAAAAACTATGTCAGAAGCATTAGCCAGTTTGGATGCAGTGATACCATTTATCGAAGTTCCGGATCTGGTTTATGGGTCAGAGGTGAAAATGGATGTGTATGCGATCGCGGCCATCAATATTGGCGCTCGCTATGGAATTTTAGGGGAGCCAATTCCTCTGACAAATAATCAAGATTGGCAAACCAGTTTAGCCGCCATTCGTTTAGAAATTATCGATGAAAATGGCACAACCTTAGCCACCGGAAATAGTAGTGCATTGTTGGGTCATCCTTTAAGCGTAGTCCTCTGGATCAAAGATACCCTTAAAGCCCAAGGAAAACAACTTAAAAAAGGTGACTTGCTTTCCCTGGGAACCATTACACCCTTAATCCCCGTAAAACCGAATAGCACAATTCGGGCGAAATATATCGGTTTAGACCCGTTCGACCCAAATAAAGAAATAGAAATTTCGGTTAAATTTGAGTAAAAAATTTGCCTAAATAAAAAATAACCTCAAATATTGCCTGAGCCAAAGCCATCAAAATTGATAACTAATGCCAATTTGTAAAACCGGATAAAATTTAAACCCGTCTAATTTGGCATTTAAATCCTCTATTTCTTTATCAATTGACTCCTGAAGTTGTGGCGTCACCGCTTGATTAGTTGCTCTGAGAGAAACTTCTGGGGTTCCGTGAATCATCACTCCTAAATCTATCGTGAATCCTAATCTTCTTCCTGGTTTCACCGCATTTCCCCAACCAATGCCCACAAAGGGCGCGACTAAAGGAAACGTGACATCTCCCGATAAAGTTCCCACTTGTTCAGCGGTAAAAGTCCGCCCACCAATGGTATAAACTTGTCTGTCTACCCCACCGACAACTACTGTTTGAGACTCAGCGGTTGCCTCTGCTTTATTTCCATTTAACATCACCCCCGCAGAAAGGCGAAATTCCGTCTCTGGAAGCGGATAAATATCCATTACCGCCGCGCCACTTCTTAAGTTAATATCTGTGCTATATTTCACATCGGTTTCTTCATAGTCTCCACTCAAAGAAAAAATCCCAAATCCAGCGCGGGCATTCAAAATTTCTGAGACTCTGGCTGTAATATCTAATCCTAATCCTAAGCTACTGACTTGCGGCTCGATCGCCACTCCACTGAGTTCATTCAAAGGCCCCCATTTCCGGGGTTTTTCCTGATTATTTGAGTCTTCAGAACTGGATCCGGATGATGGCTTTTCAGGAATTTCGATCCCTGGAGGTTCGCTCTGTGGAATTTGCATCTCTGGGGGTTTTATCTCTGGCACTTCCATCGCTGGTGGTTCGATCGCCGGGGGTTCGATCGCCGGGGATTGACTGTCTGATTCTTGTGGCTTTTCTCGCTCTCCTTGACACATGGAATTTTGGGGAAATTTCTCACAAAAAACTGCCCAGTCAACGTCTTGAGTTAATAAAAACTGGGCCGAATTGCCGGAGATTAAAGGGTCTTGAATCTCTAACGACTCTAACGAGAAAGTTTGCATTTGCCCGGAATTCAGCAGACTATTGTCAAATAAAAAAAGCGATCGCTCATTTATTTGGGCTTTAGCCACCGGATTGCTTAACAAATCTTCAGGCAAAAAGTCGATTTTGTCTTGCGCTAAGAGAGGAGAAGATAAGCCGCCAATCGTATAGAAAACTGTGGTAATTCCTAAGTAAAACTTACTGGATTTTAAGCGGGGAAAATTTTTAAACATATTTGTTGACTTTGCCAAGATTGTATTGCCAATATTTTCAAGCTGGCAATAGGCTGAGTTTTATATACCACAGGTGATGGCTGATATGCAATCATCCCTAAAGATCCCCCTCTGGGGATGGGGGGTTTCCCAAGTCCCCGGCGCCTCCGAGCCAAAAATCGCCAGAAAATTCGCTAAAATATAAAAAAAATCATTAATTTTTTTCAGTGATTTACAAAGCTGAGAAAAATCCTGTGAGTTGAGTCCACAGGACACCTCTAAACCGAAACCAGGAGATAGTGATGAGTCTGAAAGCAATTTTATTTGATTTCAATGGTGTCATCATTAATGATGAGCCGATCCATGAGCAGTTGCTGGCGGAATTGCTGATTCAAGAAAACTTGCGTCCCAAGGACGGTGAGTTTAGGGAGTTGTGTTTGGGGCGCAGCGATCGCGCTTGTATCCTTGAATTATTTGCCAGACGAGGCCGAATTCTCGAAGAACCGGAACTCACCAAACTTATTCAACGCAAAGCACAAGCCTATCAAGCTCACATAGAAACCTTGGCCAAAATCCCCGTTTACCCTGGACTCGAAGACTTAATCTATCAGATCCGAGGGCTGGGACTAAAAATGGCGGTGGTCAGTGGCGCCCTGCGATCGGAAGTTGAACTGGTCTTAAACCGTTTAAAAATTGCCGAGTATTTTTCCGCGATCGTCAGTGGGGATGATATTAAAGTCAGCAAACCCGAACCGGATGGCTATTTGCTGGCGATCGAACGGCTGAACCGCGTCTATCCGGGCTTGAATTTACAACCCCAAAATTGTTTGGCCATTGAGGATACGTTTCCCGGCATTGAATCGGCGAAACGGGCCAAAATCCCTGTGGTCGGAGTCGCCCATGCTTACCCATTACATATGCTGCAACGGCACGCTAACTGGGCAGTAGACTATCTGTGGGACTTGAACCTGGAACGAGTGCAGGAAGTGTACAGCCAGTCGGCAGCATAGGGGATTTGTGATTTTTTTTCATCTCTTTTCCTCAGAGCACTTCCCCTTGGCTCTGACTTGTGCTACAATGTCTGAGAACAAACGCGGGGAATTAGCTCAGTTGGTAGAGCGCTGCGATCGCACCGCAGAGGTCAGGGATTCGAGTTCCCTATTCTCCATTAACTAAAACCCAGACTGGGTAAGTGTTTCATCGGTTGACCAGTTGTAAGTCAGCCTGATACTTTCTAGCATTTTCTGGATATTTCTTGATGTTTTTTGGGAAAATTGAGGGAAAATTGAGGGAAAATTGAGGGAAAATTGAGGGAAAATAATCGGAATCAGAAACATATCCATACAGAGGGCATCAAACTGGCTAAGAAAAGCCCTTGGTTTGACAAGCTCAAGCGGTCTTATCCAGATGTTGCCGGTTACGAGTCATTTTCCACCGTAGCTCAACATCTGGCGTTCAACTTATTTTCCCTAGACTTTTGTTTAGACCAAGAGTTATTGACGCCGCAGGATTTTTTAAATGACCTTGCCTGGAGTTCGACGGTAATGGCAGCCTGGACTTTGGCTCACAATCCGTTTCCCGTCTGGTGGCTCGATAAAGATTTATTTGCTGCGTTTGAGCAATCCGACATTCCCAAGGCGATCGCTGATTTGCAATTATCCGTCCCGTTTGGCATTCTCATGTTGCCCCAAAGCATCCCAAACCCCGATGGTGAATTTTGCAACTGGGTTAGTTTCCAGCATTTTCTCCCAGGGTATAAGTTTCCCATCATGCAGTTTGGGTTACATACTATCGCCTCTGTGCCCGTTGACTGTGAAAAGTTGCGCTGGCTGACGGTGCTTCAGAATGGGACTCGTTATGCCAGCACTGTAGAATTTGCTGGAGACCACCTGGTTCATGGCAACTTTCAGACGGTTGGAGACAAAGGAAAACCAGACGCTAACCGCGATATTGACCTCGAACGAGATTTTCTGAATCGGGTTGAAAAAATTGTTATCCAAACCCTGCTTTATCTTCAAATTCGACCTGATGATTTAGCGCCTCCTCGGAAGGTTTCGGTTTCTTATAAGGGTCAAGGTTTTGGCCAGAAAGCTAACAAAGACCGCCTAACTCCGCTCATCATCGGTCAACAATTTCAGCCTCAAACGGAGCGCGTCTCATCTGCCCACGGCACCCATGCCACCCCTAGGACTCATTGGCGGCGAGGTCATTGGCGTAGAGTGGCTTTTGGCAAGGGACGGCAGCAGCGCGAGTGGCGATGGATTCAGCCCGTGCTGGTGAATGGGTGAGCAGGGGAGCGGGGGGCAGGGGGGGCAGGGGGGCTTCAGGAGCAGGGGGGCTTCAGGAGCAGAGGGGCGGGGGGGGCTGAGATACGATGCGATCGCCCGTCACTCAACCCAGTTTCACCGTATCGCTGTAAGGGCGCCTGTCTTGATTGGATAGATATGTTGTAACTTGCCATATTCACCAGCGGGAGTTTCTGTTGCTTAAAATAGTATTCTTAAAGATAGAGGGCTGTCCCTAGTATGTCAGTCTCAACTTCACTGAATTAGTATGGTAGTGCGATCGCCTGATAGACTCCTGTACCAAGTTGCTCTCTTTCAGCTTCATTTTCCCACTCGAAGGTGAGTTAGTGGAAACAAAGCATGAATCAACAATCGTGTAAATCTTTAAGCTTTCCTTAAATATGAATTAATGGAGACGTCCCTATTCCTGTTGTTACTAACAGGAGAAACCATACTTTAAGATTCCTTTGAAACTGAACTAAAGGTAATTAACAGATGGCTATTGATATTTATGCAAAATCACCCTTGGACGGTTTGGAAGAGGAAGAGGCCAAACTCTATGCCTTAATTAACGATTACCGCAACCAAAACGGACTGCCCTCTATCCCTGTATCCAATGCTCTGACTACGGTGGCGAATCGCCATGTGCAGGATGTGGCGGAAAATCTGCAAATAGTGAGGTTGGATGACCCCCGCAATCCCCATTCCTGGAGTTATGGCGCTTATGATGGGAGCGATTCTAGCACCTGGCCGAATATGTGGACGGCGCCGCAGCGACTAAATACTGGTTATCCGGGAAATGGATATGAGAATTTTGCCAGAACAACGGCTGATTTTATGTCTGCGGAACAGGCTTTGGAAGTCTGGAAAAATAGCCCGCCTCATAATGCGGTGATTCTGAATCAGGGTATCTGGAGCGATCGCCCCTGGAACGCTTTGGGAGTTGGTATCTATAAGGGGTTTGCTGCCTTATGGTTCGGGGAGGAACCAGACCCCACTGGTGAACCAGTAAGAAACCAAGGTTCAACAATAGATGAAGACGAGCAGGGTCGCACAGACTTAATATCATTCGTCCCTATGTTGGGAGAGGTGATACCAGAATTTCGCCGCCAGAGTTTCGCGGGGATAACGGAACCGGCAAATCAGTCTTTTGTATTTGCAGATTTTTCAGCGGGGAATGATGTGGTGCAGTTAACCCCGGAAATTAGCCGCCAAAACCCCGGAGGAGTGCGGGCTTTTGATGGGGATGATTTGATTGTGGGGTCGAGCGATCGGGATATTGTCAACGGCAACCGAGGGAACGATACCATCCAGGGTAGTGGGGGAGATGATTACCTGCGTGCCGGTCAAGATAATGATTGGCTTGAAGGCAATGATGGGAATGACATTCTCAATGGCAATAGGGGTGATGATACGGTATATGGCGGCGCCGGAGATGATTTGGTGCGCGGCGGTCAGGGAAATGATTTGTTAATTGGCGGTGATGGGGATGATGTGTTAATTGGGGATTTTGGTACTGATACCCTCACTGGGGGTCTTGGTGCCGATAAGTTTATTATCCGCGCTGATACGGTGGTGGGCGAAACTGATCCTAATTTGGCAGACCTGATTACTGATTTTGCCCTTGGGGATGAAATTGTAATTGTGGGCAATCAGGAAACCATTCAGTTAGTCGCCAGTGGTAGTGATACGGTGATTCAGTTGAGCGGTGGCGATATTTTGACCGTGGTGGCAAATGTGACGCCGGGGAATTTGCAAGGGTCAGTTTTGGCGGCTTTTAGTAGCGATCGCGCCATAAGTATCGGGTAATGGCCATAGCTTGAGTCTGCTGGACAATTCCGGGACAACCATAGAAGCCACAGAAAGGTACTTAGCACAGCAACCAGACTGAGATGCGATGCGATCGCCACCCAACCCAGTTTCAACCCTTCACAGCGTAACTTTGGGCGTATCGTTATATGGTAAAATAAGTAATTATTCCCCGAACAGTTACTAGGGGGTAATCGGTCGGCTATCTTCGGGTAGTCGGCCACTCTTTTTTTCAGCCTAAATGCTTCAGTAAAATCTCCGTAAATTGCTAACTGTCTAATTTAGAGACTGCTGATTAATGATTCTGTTAGCTGTTATAAGTTTGTAAACAAACCAATAAACTATTAACTACCTAATAAGTAACTACCGCGAGGTTCACGGAAAATCGCTGTAACTTAGCTAATTCGTCGGGAACCTCGCAGCCTCTCTGGGTAAGGGTTTCAGCGATTTTTTTTTCGAGGTTTAGCAAAATTGTAGCAACAAAATTGCTGAGGCTCGCAAACCGCCTCTAGACATCTTGCTGGGTAAGGGTTATAATTTTAGCATCCCCACTCGCTGGGGATATTAATTGAATGGAAATAAATTCAACATCAATTGCGGCGAATTAACTTGTCCTGAATCCCCACTCGCTGGGGATATTAATTGAATGGAAATGCCACTCAATACAGAAGAAGTTACTCCGATATCGAATCCCCACTCGCTGGGGATATTAATTGAATGGAAATCAAAATATAAAATGCTAAATAGAGGGTTCCGCCCAGATGATCCCCACTCGCTGGGGATATTAATTGAATGGAAACGTCGAAGTTTTGATTAACAACTGGGTTTTGTAGTCAAATCCCCACTCGCTGGGGATATTAATTGAATGGAAACATATCTACTGGCTTATTTTCTTCTAAGTGTATAAATGCTATCCCCACTCGCTGGGGATATTAATTGAATGGAAACAAGACCAAAGCGAAAAGTTACGCCTTGCAAAATCCTCTATCCCCACTCGCTGGGGATATTAATTGAATGGAAACTCGTCATTAGCCATACCAGCAAAGGGCTTAGGAGTAGAATCCCCACTCGCTGGGGATATTAATTGAATGGAAACTTAAGTTAGACATTGGTCTTTCTCCTAAGTACGTTATAGAATCCCCACTCGCTGGGGATATTAATTGAATGGAAACAAGTTGTAGGGTACACGCATACCGGGCTTAAGAGTATCCCCACTCGCTGGGGATATTAATTGAATGGAAACAGTACTTTTTAACCGGCTGACTTGAAAGACTAGACGAGACTGAACATCCCCACTCGCTGGGGATATTAATTGAATGGAAACGTATGGTCTCCGTTACGACTATACTAGCTTCTGTTACAATCCCCACTCGCTGGGGATATTAATTGAATGGAAACAAACAAAAAGGCATTGCAAAAGCAATGCCTTTTTGTTATCCCCACTCGCTGGGGATATTAATTGAATGGAAACTCCACATTCCTCTATCTGTGCAATTAAAGTAGGAGATCCCCACTCGCTGGGGATATTAATTGAATGGAAACATTACATGGCCTGTCTAGATTGGAAAAAAGATAACAATCCCCACTCGCTGGGGATATTAATTGAATGGAAACGTCTGCTAGGGTCATCCCTAGCTCCTGACTTTGATATCCCCACTCGCTGGGGATATTAATTGAATGGAAACTGCTTTTTTGATTTCAATGGAAGTACCATCTGGAAATCCCCACTCGCTGGGGATATTAATTGAATGGAAACCTTCCAGTTCATCGAATCCTTTAAGCAAAGCATTTTTCCACAATCCCCACTCGCTGGGGATATTAATTGAATGGAAACACTTCAGGCTCAGTTCAACGTGAAAATGCCTACGATATCCCCACTCGCTGGGGATATTAATTGAATGGAAACTTAATTAATTACTTGATAACCATTGCTCTCTAAGTCCATCCCCACTCGCTGGGGATATTAATTGAATGGAAACCTTCGTCTATTTTCGCCTCTAATGCTTTTGCTTCTTATCCCCACTCGCTGGGGATATTAATTGAATGGAAACTTATAAGCGGATATGAATGTGGACACAGAAGCGATCGCGGAATTTAATCCCCACTCGCTGGGGATATTAATTGAATGGAAACAGATAGAGTGGTACTAATTGAAGCAGTCCGCACTCCTATCCCCACTCGCTGGGGATATTAATTGAATGGAAACCTACTGCTGGCCACGTAATTACCTGTGTCGGCTACAACAAGATCCCCACTCGCTGGGGATATTAATTGAATGGAAACTAAATTAGTTCGCAAAGCTGGAGAAGGTCTGGTCGGATTCGCGATCCCCACTCGCTGGGGATATTAATTGAATGGAAACACTTTTTTGATCAGTGCCGTACCAAGCGGAGTGAAGTACAATCCCCACTCGCTGGGGATATTAATTGAATGGAAACGGTCAAAAATACGGCGAGATAATAAATGGCTTTTAATTATCCCCACTCGCTGGGGATATTAATTGAATGGAAACCGATTGGTTACAAATTAGGCTGGCTTGAAGTAGATCGCTCCTATCCCCACTCGCTGGGGATATTAATTGAATGGAAACATAATCGTAGCTAATGTAGCTACGATGCCTGTTTAAGCAATAGAATCCCCACTCGCTGGGGATATTAATTGAATGGAAACCACTTCAGGTAAGAACCCGTGAAAGTGGAAAGGAAAGCCATCCCCACTCGCTGGGGATATTAATTGAATGGAAACACTTCGAATACGTCAGCATTCTGACTCCATTCAGGAAGGATAATCCCCACTCGCTGGGGATATTAATTGAATGGAAACACATAATTTGTATTTAAGTCAATGTAAAGTAGTAGAATCCCCACTCGCTGGGGATATTAATTGAATGGAAACTCGATTGGCAAAAATATAAGTCTATCTATATAGTGGACTTTTATCCCCACTCGCTGGGGATATTAATTGAATGGAAACATTACTTCTGTGATTGCTCCTTTTCCATACTGCTGTGGCAGTACGCTATCAAATCCCCACTCGCTGGGGATATTAATTGAATGGAAACTCTGCTGTCCACCCCGATACCCGAAGTGCGCTATAATATCCCCACTCGCTGGGGATATTAATTGAATGGAAACTTAATTTGAATAGGTTCTATCTGCCTTCGGCAATCCATCCCCACTCGCTGGGGATATTAATTGAATGGAAACTCATAGGAATCATCAGGATGACTTGCTAGGTAAGTAGCAAGGACTTCTAAAATCCCCACTCGCTGGGGATATTAATTGAATGGAAACTAATTCCTCCACGGTTTGAGCTAGTAGAGTCATCCGAAATCCCCACTCGCTGGGGATATTAATTGAATGGAAACTGACCCCTTTGATGAGCTCTCAAGTCCTGTGAGGAGAAATCCCCACTCGCTGGGGATATTAATTGAATGGAAACTATAACCCCTTCTATTTTCTCTTCTTGATACCAACAAGGGGATCCCCACTCGCTGGGGATATTAATTGAATGGAAACCATGGAAAGAAGTAGGAGCTGATACTAAGTAGTTAACAGTCATATCCCCACTCGCTGGGGATATTAATTGAATGGAAACACCTATCGAACTTTAAGGATAGGTTTGGGTCGTTGTTCTTATCCCCACTCGCTGGGGATATTAATTGAATGGAAACTCGATATTCTGGGGCAAGGAAGCGTTTGGGGGCGATCATCCCCACTCGCTGGGGATATTAATTGAATGGAAACGATGCACCAAACATTCCTCCTGTGTAAGTATACACTTTGTATCCCCACTCGCTGGGGATATTAATTGAATGGAAACATCGCCTTTACAACAATGGCGTGGTCGCTTCAGGTATCCCCACTCGCTGGGGATATTAATTGAATGGAAACTGATTAGAACCCGACCAAGTACGTCGGCCCGGGGTGACAGATCCCCACTCGCTGGGGATATTAATTGAATGGAAACAAAGAAAACATGAAATACTACTGTTGGTATTACGCATTCCTATCCCCACTCGCTGGGGATATTAATTGAATGGAAACTTCCACAACGGGGATGGCCCATTCCTCCCAGGTATATAGGAGATCCCCACTCGCTGGGGATATTAATTGAATGGAAACTGCCTTTCCATGATTGAATGACAAACGGATTTTGTATCCCCACTCGCTGGGGATATTAATTGAATGGAAACCCCACTGCCTTTGGGTAATGGATGAACGCCGATTTCCCCGATCCCCACTCGCTGGGGATATTAATTGAATGGAAACTTCCCGAAGTCTCATGTACAGCCGGGACTGGCCTAATAATCCCCACTCGCTGGGGATATTAATTGAATGGAAACAAGATTCATAGCGATCGCGCAAAAGACCGTGTGGAATCCCCACTCGCTGGGGATATTAATTGAATGGAAACTTTTCTACGTCAATCGCAGTAAGGCGATATTTTTGCTGGATCCCCACTCGCTGGGGATATTAATTGAATGGAAACCCTGAATTTATAACTATACTTGGTTGCGAACTTAAGAATATCCCCACTCGCTGGGGATATTAATTGAATGGAAACATTCGATTTTATCTAGCACATAATAGTTAATCATGGTTATCCCCACTCGCTGGGGATATTAATTGAATGGAAACTTGAACTTAGCCAACGCTTTCAGCGTGGTGCCAGTTGGTTCATCCCCACTCGCTGGGGATATTAATTGAATGGAAACTGTTTTTCTTTTAGGAGAACAACAGCGAATCCCGCAAAGGCAATCCCCACTCGCTGGGGATATTAATTGAATGGAAACAGTCTTACCACTAGACTCTTCAGGTAGTGAAACCTCAAATCCCCACTCGCTGGGGATATTAATTGAATGGAAACCCATCTTTAACACTAAGGTGTTCTCTGCAAGAGAGAACAATCCCCACTCGCTGGGGATATTAATTGAATGGAAACTTAGGATAACTGTATTCGCGCTCGTATCTTTCTTGGCTGGATCCCCACTCGCTGGGGATATTAATTGAATGGAAACGTCACCAGTCGATTTTCACTACAAGATACTACCGAATCCCCACTCGCTGGGGATATTAATTGAATGGAAACGAGGCAGCTTTGTTACGCCATTGGTCCACCACACTGTATCCCCACTCGCTGGGGATATTAATTGAATGGAAACGAGTTAGAGCGAGAAGTGGGTATTGTAGATTGAATAGTAACGATATCCCCACTCGCTGGGGATATTAATTGAATGGAAACCTGTCAACCAGTTTTAACCAGTTTGTCAGTGAACCGATAATCCCCACTCGCTGGGGATATTAATTGAATGGAAACCAAAACCATTGTCAAAGTTGTTGTTCATTTTCTGTCATATCCCCACTCGCTGGGGATATTAATTGAATGGAAACGCAACATTTTTCAAGTCCACTGGACTTTCCGCCGCATCCCCACTCGCTGGGGATATTAATTGAATGGAAACTAGAACTAAACGTAAAGCTTAAGGTTGGCAGTGGCAGCAATCATCCCCACTCGCTGGGGATATTAATTGAATGGAAACGCTAAGACAAAATTAGTGGGAGTTTTATATTAATGTTGACAAAAGAGTAGATTTCGCGTAATATATAATTATGGTGAGGCAAACAAACTGGGAGTTTACACCCCATGGAGACTCTATAAAAAGAGTGGATTTCGTGTAATATATGGTTGGGGGCACCTCTACCGCATAAACCCCCAGCCTGACGCTCTAGCAGTAAAGGCAAAGGCATTCCCCAGCCGAAAGCCGAAAAGTTACGGCAAAATCATTTGTCAGTTAAGACAAAATTAGTCGAAGTCTTATATTAATGCGGAAATCGAAAAGGCTTCGACTCCCCTCGACTCCGCAAATAAGAACTAAAAAAAATCAGAGACTTCCGTAGCGACAAAAGCTCTAAATCTTCAACTTTTGGAAAACTCCAAAGACACCCTTTTAAAACTCAAACTTGTGCAACAGGCTTACTCCCCACTCGCTGGGGATACTAATTGATTGGAAACGCCATGACCATCCTCAGAAATTTAATCGTAAACATTGCTGCAAATGGTTTTCCACTTGCAGGGAACAATTGAACAAAAACGGTAAAAGCGATCGCCTATCTTCTGTAAGCGATCGCTTTTTAATTACTGATTAATAAATTTCTCTCTCTCATCTGCCCGATTCAACCAGCCCGGTAAGTGAACCCCACCCCATTTTTATGGGCGGCAAAATTATTTCGGCAGTCCTCCTTATAATTTTACCAATCAAACTTGTGAATATTTTCTGCCTCCACCAAAACCCACGGAACAGGATATCCAAGTTCACGCTTATCACTTATGGCAACGGATGGGTTGTCCTGAAGGGCAAGATGTAGAAATTTGGCAACAAGCCCGTCAAGAATTAGAAGAAAGTTGGCTTAACTAAGTTATTTCAGTTATTTCAGGACTTACGCATAAACCCTAAATATTTACGGTTGATTCGCTTTCTCAACCCTACTTTTACACCTGGATCTTAAATAATGCGTAAGTCCTATATTTGTTATTTAGTCACTCGTAGGGGCGTTCTCGCATTCGCCCCTACTGCTCTCTGCCTCCCTACTTATCCGACAGCCCACACCCTAAACCCTACAGCGGTTTTCTGTTGAATAGACCACAGATGCTTTGTATATTTTATCGAGGCTTGTAGGGGCGAAGCATTCCGGCAGATATTTCTGGTTAAAAGCAGAGATTTAATACCGGAATGCTTCGCCCCTACGGGTATTTGTGGTTTACCAGTCTGAAAACCGCTGTCTTGCCTGATAGTTGCTGGGGACGGTAATCGCATTTAATACAATAATTTATAATAGTGAATCAGGTAACGAGAAACATTCTGACTGCATCGCTCAAATTGATAACCGGAAAGAGTTAAATTTTCATAACTTTTTTCTGTGAGTAAAATATCTCCGCCATTGGCAATATCTTCCCCCAATTTATAAGATAAATTGACCTCATGGCCATAGACTCCCTCATCTCCAGCATCCAGCATTAGGCCATAACCAATGCCAATAGCCACCCCCAAGGCTTCATCTTCAGCAATCATCATTCGGGCATCAGCTACTACTTTATTCATGGCGATCGCTGCTTCTAAAGCGCGATCGGGATGGGTAAAACAAGCATAAAGATTATCCGCTTTCGGCTGCCATTTAATCGCTTCATGTTGTTTCATCACTGGATCGGCAAGTTCCCGCAAATTGGCCAGCAACTGGAGATAATAAACAATTCCATATTTTGCCGTTGTCCTCGTAAATCCGGTGGGATCTAGATTCAAAATCGCCCAATTGCGCCCTAAATCTGCCCACAATTTTTGCTCATCTTCTTCTCTCACCCGTTGAAATATTCGATTGTTGTTCATATTTGACACCCATCTATGAAAAATTCAAAAATTTTACCCTGAAACAATCTAACCATTCCCTAATCTAAATCTAATTTTACACTAATGCCCCTCCACAACTCGACCCAGACCCAGCGGTACAGCCATAACAATAATTAGCAGTTTGTACCGTTGAAATTATATCTAAATTTTCGGCTTCTAGTAACTTAGCTAACGTTAAAGCTTCTCCATTTGCTGTGCGGGCGGGTAAACCTTCCATTTGGTTAAAATCGCAATCATAAACATTGCCTAAATAGTCAATGGATAACTCATGGCGACACATTAATTGAGGAATAGTAGCTGGGTTGTAATTATGCTCTAAAAACTTCAAATAAGGCTGATAAAGCTGGTGATGTTGTAACTGAAACTTAGTCCGACCAATGGGCAGATTGGTAATGGTTAATAGCTGGTTAAACTGAATGCTAAAATGTTTTTTTAAAAACGATTCATAGGCGTTTTTCAGTCGATACTGATCTGGGGTTAAAGCAAACTTTTCCGATTTAGGCAGTGCCGGGTTATAGACTAAATCGAGAATTAAATTGGGGTCGGTGCCATAGCCAAGCTGGTTTAATTTCTGCAAGGCTTTGATTGAGTCATTATAAACTCCTTTGCCCCGCAGTTTATCTACATTGTCTTCTAGGTAACAAGGCAAAGATGCCACTATTCTGACTTTTTGACTGGCACAATATTCGGGAATATCTTCATATCCCGGTTCAAAATAAATGGTCAAATTCGACCGGACAATTACCTCTTTGCCTTGGTTTCTAGCGGCTTCGACAATGGGTTTGAATCCATACAGCATTTCCGGCGCCCCTCCGGTGATATCCACGGTTTTAATTTGGGGAAATTGGGCGATCGCCTGTAAAATCTGCTGGCAAATTTCCGGGGAAAGTTCTTCGGTTCGCGTCGGACTTGCTTCTACATGACAATGAGTACAAGCCAGATTACAACGTCTCCCTAGATTAATTTGTAAAACCGTAATCTGATTTTTGCTTAAAGGGGCATTTAGCTTTTGCTGAAACGGGGTAATTGTGGTGTTGGAAACCTGGTTAGCGGCTAATTGAATCATATCCTTTGGGTGATTTTTGATCTTTTGATCGGTTTTGACACTGTACAACAAATTGTTGTTTGTTGTTGGTTGTTAGTTGTTAGTTGTTGGTTGTTAGTTATTTGTTATTTGTTATTTAATAAAATTACTTGATAGCGACTAGCAGTTAGTGACTAGCAGTCAACAACAAACAACTAACAACTAACAACAAAAAATCCTTGGTTAAGAAAATTTAACATAAGTCTAATGAAAGCTTTGATTGCCTTTAACCACAGGGATAGGGGCGATCGCGCATAATATTTAATATAAATTTGTATCAGTAAATACAAAAGGTTCCGGTAAAGTTTCTCTAAGGGCTGAATCTTATAACAAGAATCACTGACAAATCATTAATTCGCGTAATCCCTCAATTTTTAGGAGTATTGCCATGACTACCCAAGCCAAAGCCAGATTTTTACTTGCCCGTCAGCGTCAACGTCAACGTAACCGCCAAGACTCTCAGGTGACATTGCTGGCGCAACAAACAGGGCTATCAAGCGGTACATCTGATGTCACCGATTTTATAAGCGATCGCAATCAAATAATCTAAAATGGTAAAAAACGCGATGAAATTTTCCTATCACCGAATCACCCAACCTTGGCAACCACTGACTTTAGAAGTCATTGAGGCAGAAATCTTAGATCGAGATCATCTCCGTAACGGAAAAACCCGCACCATAAAGGAAATGCCGATGCCTCAACGTCCATTTTCTTTTGCCAAAACTATCTTGTGTCAATAATGATTCGTGGTGGGATTTTTCCGCATTACCAGCATCAAAACCAAAAACCCGGTTTTTTCACGAAAACCGGGTTTTTTGGCGATAAAATTCGGTTCTGTAAGGACAGGACATCGCCTGATGGTCTTATTCTTTGGGAGATTACTTCATATGGACGTTTTTTCACGCTCGTTTGATCTGTAAAGGGAAATGGAACCAAGATAATATCGCCGAAACTATAACTGGTCATAGTCAGCATCCTCATCGTTATCCCAAATCTTGGCAAAAGCGGTTTCCGAAAGTTTCCCCGCCGCACGATTTAAGAGAATCCTGTCATTTTTCTCTAACAGGAAGTCCACAAAATATTCTACTTCTGTAATTTTTTCGGGAGGTAAATTGCGGATTTTCTTGATTAAGTTTGTTTCTGAATAAATCCCTGAATTCATATTCTCTATAATTTTTTTATGAGAGTTTTGACTTTCAAATCATCAACACCAGAAAGAAGCGTAAAATAGCTATTTGTTAGCATAGCACACAAAGGCACGGTGTGGGTGTCGCGAGTTGAAAGGAAAAAGAATGAAAAAGGGCGATTCCGCGTGCATATCGGATTCCGAAGCTTGCCCCCACTTCGGCGGGGGTAAAATCCCTTGAACGTTTTAGAATTAAAGCCCTGGAAACAGAAAAGATTCTGTATTCAGGAATCCGATTTAAGTAGGTGAACATAATTAATTGCACTTTTCGTTCTCCGCCAATAGGCTTTGGATTCCCGCCTTCGCGGGAATGACAGTTTTTCTTCTGTTATGGTCTGTAGTGCATTTATTTCTGCCCACCTACTTACCCCGATTGATTGCCCATGTTGAAATGTTAATATGTTAAATCTTGATAAAGATTGGCAAAACTATCGATTTTTTTTATGGAAAATTTATATGATTATATGATAGTTTAAATATGAGAGTTTAAATCGACAATCCCTAGAGGATCGGACTACCATGAAATTACCCCGTCATTTATTTCCCGGTCTCATTGTGATGCTCTCTGGGTGGGTTTTGCCCTGGCAGTCTTCCACAGCGCAAATCCTTCCAGATTCCACTCTGCCAGGGAATTCGCTGGTGACACCTAACGGGCAAATTTGGGAAATTACTGGGGGCACCCAAGCGGGCGGCAATTTATTCCACAGTTTTGAAAAGTTTTCGATTTTGACTGGGGAAACGGCTTTTTTCAATCATTCTTTGGATATTCAAAATATTTTTAGTCGTGTGACCGGGGGTTCAGCTTCCGAAATTGATGGATTAATTCGGGCAAATGGGACGGCGAATCTATTTTTGCTGAACCCCAATGGGATTATGTTTGGCCCCAATGCGAGGCTGGATATTGGTGGGTCGTTTTTTGCCAGTACCGCAGACCGGATTAATTTTGCCGGTGGCGGTTTTTTTAGTGCCACAGACCCAGAAGCATCTCCGGTTTTAACGATTAATGTGCCTATTGGGTTGCAGTTTGGGGCAAGTCCAGGGGCGATATCAAATCAATCCAGAGTTAGTAGTAATAGTAATGAGCAAACTGTTGGTTTGCAGGTACAACCGGGGAAAACTTTGGCTTTGGTGGGGGGTAACGTGACTTTAGATGGCGGCTACATTACTGCCCCCGGAGGTCGCATTGAGTTAGGCAGTTTAGGAGAACCGGGAACAGTGGGGTTAAATCAAGATGGCAGCTTGAGTTTTCCTGATGCGATCGCGAGAGGAGATATTTTGCTGACTAACGGTGCTGAAGTTAATGTGCGTGCGGCAACAGGTGGTGATATTGCCATTCATGGGGGAAATTTTGAGCTATTGCAGGGTTCAACGGTTAAAGCAGGGATTGCATTGGGGTTGGGTTCTGTTGATAGTCAGGCTGGAGATATTGAGATTAACGCTACGGGAAATGTATCTATCAGCAACACGGGCAGTTTTATTTCTAATGCGGTATTGTGGGATGCGATCGGCAATAGTGGGGATGTGAATATTACCGCCAACTCGCTATCTGTCACCAATGGCGGTCAAATCTCTGCGAGCACTCGTGGACAGGGGAATGTGGGCGATGTCAATATTAATGTCCGCGATACAGCCAGTTTCGATGGACTCGATAATGATTTTATCTCCAGTAATGCATCCAATGAGGTGCAATTTCAAGGGGCAGGTCAGGGAGGCGACGTTAATATTACTGCGGGAAGTCTCTCAGCCACAAATGGAGCTCGGCTGGAAGCTAGTACCTTCGGTCGGGGCAATGCCGGAAATGTCAATATTAATGTCCGGGATACAGTTTCTTTTAGTGGTTATGGTGGCGAAGATAGTCTGAGTGGTGTCTATAGCCGAGCGGAAAAAATTGAGACGGTAGGTGATGGGGGCAAGATTAATATTACAGCAGGTTCGCTTTTCGTCACGGATGGTGCTGTCGTCACAACCAGTACGGCAGGACAAGGTAATGCAAACGATATCACGATTAACGTCCGCGATCGCATTGTCTTAGATGGGTTAGGTCCTTTCGAGTCGGTTATCCGAGGAGAACAATCCAGTGGTATTTTCAGCGCTGTAAAAGAGACAGGGGTGGGCAACGGTGGCAATATCCGAATTACAACTGGGTCGCTTTTGCTGGTTAATAGCGGCGTGATAGTTGCCAAAACTATCGGACAAGGGAATGCGGGAACTATTTGGATTGATGCCGCTGAGTCTGTGATGCTTTCTGGAGTGGGTGAGGATTTGTCATCTAGCGGATTGTTTACTAATACTGAAGAAAGTGCGATCGGTCGTGGTGGAGATATTACCGTCAATACAGATATTTTCCGCGTGTCAGGTGGAGCCGTCGCTAACTCCCAAACCCTAAATGCAAGCGCGGGGGGTGACATTACGATTAACGCCAGGGTATTTGAAGCCACTAACGGCGGACAAGTCGTGGCCTCAACGACCAACAGCGGACAAGCCGGTAATTTAACCATCAATGCTACCGAGGAAATCATCTTTTCCGGTCGCGATTCTAGTTTTGCTCAACGGGCTTTACTATTTAAAGATATTTTTGGCAATAATGAAGGAGAGTTCAGCGGAGTATTTGCTAATACTCGCGAAGGCTCTACCGGCCCTGGGGGAACCTTAACCCTACAAACGAGACAGTTAACTGTTCGGGACACGGGAACACTTTCCGTGACCGCAGCGGGTGTTGGTGCCGCTGGCAGCCTGATTATTGACGCATCTTTGATTCGATTGGAAAATGGCAGCCTCACTGCGGAAACCAGCCAAGGGGATTTTGGCGATATTCGCATCCAAAGCAGCGATATCCAACTGCGCGAGAATAGCAGGATTACCACCAATGCAGGTTCGGCAAGCGGCGGCAATATTTCTATTAATACCGATACCTTAGCCGCTTTGGAAAATAGCGACGTTACGGCGAATGCCTTGGCGGGGTTTGGCGGTCTTGTCACTATTAATGCCCAAGGAATTTTTGGCACGGAATTTCGCGAGACTCTCAGTTCAGCCAGCGATATCACCGCCACTTCCGAACTAGGCCCGCAATTTAGTGGCACGGTAGAAATTAATACCCCTGATACTGACCCCACTTCTGGGTTATTAAAATTACCGCAGACTCCTGTGGATGTAACCAGTTTAGTCGATCGCCGTTGTACTCCTAGCAACCCACAGCAAAGTTCATTTATTAATATTGGACGCGGTGGTCAACCGGCAACTCCCAGAGATCCTCTGAGTAGTAATGGTGGTTGGGTAGACCCCAATTTTTCTGAGGTATCGACCACTGCCTCAGTGCCAACTGACAAGAAACCAGGTTTCTCTTCAGCGATTTTGGCCGAAAGTCAAGAAAGACTGACAGAAACCCGGTTTCTGATGCCACATAATGCCATTGTGGAAGCCCAAGGTTGGATTTTCAACGAACAAGGTCAAATCATATTGGTGGGGCAAACTGATGCCGCTACCCCCGATCGTTTTTTACCGACACCTCGTTGCGGAGAATAACTTCCGACATCCATATTATTGGGCAAGTTTTATCTTAGTCGGAAGTTGGGTTTAATTTTTGCAGTATTTCTCTTGGATCAAAACCACAGAGACACAGAGGACACAAAGAGAGATTTTTTTCTCGTTCCCAGGTTGTACCAGGGAACGAGTAAACTTAGTAGGGACACGGCAATGCCGTGTCCCTACGTTTTCCTTTTTAGTTGGAGATAGCAACATGACAAAACCTTGGTCAGTTTGGAAATATGTTTTATTAGCATTCAGCCTCATTATAGTGATTATTGGCGGACAAGGAAAATTAATCGCTCAGGTAGATAATCCTGTGGGCAATTCAACAAGTTCTGCGATCGCCCAATGTGAGTTAGCAGCGGAAAACTATGCGGCTTGTTTAACTCAAGAAGGTCACGACTATTTCAACCGAGGTGATGCCCAAGCTGCCCTAGAAATTTGGCAAAAAGCTGAGGCAGCTTACCCAGAAAATTCAGAGGGATTTATCGGCAGTAAAATTAATCAAGGGATGGCTTTACAAGGGTTAGGTCAATCTCGGCAAGCTTGCCAAGTTTTAGTTAAAGCTTTATATGCCGATCGCCTCTATAGTATTTGTGATGTCACCAGCGAAGAAACCTTAGATTTATCAGCAATAGACCCATCTTTAGTCAATGAGATCAGACCGATCGCATTGCGGAATTTGGGGGAGGTGCTGCGGGCGATCGGTAAACTGGATGAGTCGCAGCAGGTATTAGAAAAAAGTCTGGAAATATCTCAAAAACTTAACATTTCTGAACAAATAAATCTGGTGCAGCTAGAGTTAGGCAATACTCATCGCGCAAATTACTACAGACTTACCAATTTATACGAAAGAACCGATAATAAGGCGAATACGAGAAAAGATGCGATCGCTCAAGCTGATTTGGCTTTAGCATCCTATCGCCAAGTTCGGGAAACCTACCCGCTACTTCAGATAAAATCCCAACTCAATCAACTCAGCTTATTAGTAGATTTCAAGGATTGGTTGTCAAAGATTAAGCAAAGTGATTCATTCACTCACAAATCAGAAATAACTGATTTAATTGATTGGCTAAATAACTCATCAAATTTGACAAATTTACCTCCCAGCCAATTTGCGGTTGATGCCCAGATTAATTTTGCCTTAAACTTAAGCAAGCTTGGTCAATCTGAGATGGCTTTCACCTATGCGGAAAAAGCCAGAAAAATTGCTACAACTCTGGGAAATCCATCGGCTGAATCTTATGCTTTGGGTGTTCTTGGTGAATTATTTTACGATCGGTATGTTCGGTTAAAGCAAGATGAAGATTTAACCCAAGCTGAAAAGTTAACCAGAGAAGCCATAGTCATTGCTAACAAGATTCCTGATTCGGCAAATCTTTTGTATGAATGGCAATGGCAGTTAGGCAAAATTTACCAAGATAAAGGAAATATTGAGGAGGCGATCGCGGCTTATGAAGCAGCGGTGAAAAACCTAGAAATCGTCCGCCGAGATTTACTGGCGATTAATGCCGAAATGCGGTTTTATTTCCAGGAAAAAATTAAGCCGATTTATGAAGATTTAATTTGGTCACTGTTACATCAAGCGGAAACACCCGAACAAAAATCAGAACAAAAAGACTTGAAAAGAGTCACTGAACTGATTGGCCAATTTCAACAAGCTGAAGTTGAAAATGCTTTTGGCTGTATCCAATCAGAGCTAATTAATCTTACCAAAGATATCGAACCACAAAATAACTATGATTTGCCCGACGCGATTATTTACACAATCGTTTTAGAAAGAGAACAGCATAATGCGATCGAAGTGATTCTGAAAACTACGGATAAATATTATTACAACAGTACCCGATGGACGGATGTCAAGAAAAATATTGATAATCTACAAGACATTTTACAAGATAAATATTTCTATCAGTACGAACCGAATGACTGGATATCAACGGATACGAAAAAACTTTACGAACTCTTCATTGGACACGCTGAAAACCACTTGCCAAAAACAGGCGATTTAGTTTTCGTGGTCGATAGCTCATTAAGCAATATTCCGATGGGGCTGCTGCAAGATAAACATAATCAATATCTAGTACAGAAATATCGAATTTCTACGATTTTAGGAGCGCAATTGCGAGAACCCAAAAAGTTGAATTTAGAAAAATCAACGGCTTTAATTGCTGGTGCTGACCAATGGCAAAATGCTCAAGAAAGAAACTTGGATCCGCTGAACTATATAACCGATGAACTCGACGAATTTGAAAAATTGACGGTGGCGCGATCGCGTCTGGAAGGTGAAGACTTTACTCGAAATAAATTTCAAAAGCAAGTTGCAGATTTGCCCGTTCAAATCATTCACATCGCCACTCACGCCAAATTTAGTTCCGATCCGGAACAAACCAGAATAGAAGCTTATGACCAACCGATTACTCTTAAAGAATTAAAGTCTTTACTTCAGAGTAAAACCCAAAGCAGTCTGGATAATATTGAGTTACTGGTTTTGAGTGCTTGCCAGACTGCGAAGGGAGACGAACGTTCCGGTTTAGGATTAGCAGGAGTTGCCTTACAAGCGGGAGCCCGAAGTACAGTGGCAAGTCTCTGGAATGTCAACGATCCTTCTACGCCAAAATTTATGAAAGAATTCTACCAAAGACTCAAAGATGGCGAAACTAAAGCCGAAGCTTTACGTCAAGCACAGCTTGCTTTTTTAGAAGATGAAAAATACTCCAACTTTCGACATCCATATTATTGGGCAAGCTTTATCCTAGTCGGCAGTTGGCTTTAATTTTTGCCGTATCGGTAGGGTGTGTTAGCGCTGGCGCGTAACGCACCAATCCCCTATATATAAAGTCAGCACCGACTGTTGCATTTTTAATTGGAAACGGTATTAAAATTGGTAAAATAGTCGGTTTTAACCGCCTGTAGGGGTGATTCGCG
>NZ_LIUQ01000066.1:0-5184 GCF_001276715.1 Planktothricoides sp. SR001
CCTTTTTTAAGTTAGCCCCACTCAGGTCAGCATTACTCAGGTCAGCATTACTCAGGTCAGCATTACTCAGATTAGCATTACTCAGATTAGCCTTACTCAGGTTAGCCTCACTCAGGTCAGCCTCACTCAGATTAGCCTGACTCAGATTAGCCTCTCCTAAATTAAACCCACTTAGGTTAAACTCACTCAGGTAATTCATACACAGGTTAACTTTATTCATGTTAGTCATATACAAACTAACTTTACTCAAATCAACCCTACTCAGGTTAGCCTCACTCAGGTTAGCCTCACTCAGGTCAGCCATTCTCAGGTTAGCCTCACTCAAGTTAGCATTACTCAAGTCAGCCTCACTCAGGTTAGCCTCACTCAGGTTAGCCTTACTCAGGTTAGCCTCACTCAGGTTAGCCCAACGTAGGTTAGCGTCACTCAGGTTAGCCTCACTCAGGTTAGCCTCACTCAGGTCAGCTATTCTCAGGTCAGCCTCACTCAAGTTAGCATTACTCAGGTCAGCATTACTCAGGTCAGCATTACTCAGGTCAGCATTACTCAGGTCAGCCTCACTCATGTTAGCCTTACTCAGGTTAGCCTTACTCAGGTCAGCATTACTCAGGTCAGCCTCACTCAGGTTAGCCTCACTCAGGTCAGCCTCACTCAGGTCAGCCTCACTCAGGTCAGCCATTCTCAGATTAGCCCCACTCAGGTCAGCCCCACTCAGGCCCGACTTCTGACCTCTTCTAATTCGTTCAATCAAAGATTTCTTCGGGTTTTCATCATTACAAAATATTTTAGGCATTTTTTTACTTTGCTCCGTTTTTTCCATTTAAGTCTTGGCGATTATAAATTATTTGGTCGCCCTAAAGCCCGCGACTCCAGAGACGGGACGATTAAAGTTCATAGTAATTTTGGATTCTGGTGTTTCGTTTGATTTAGTCATGGCATCTTTACTGGGTTAAGGGAAAAAGCCTCGATCGCCTTTGTTGAGAATTTATCTAATTACTTTAGTGAATCGGTCTTCAACAAATTGCCAGTTTCCTGAGAAGCGATCGCATCTACCATACTAACTCAATGAAGCTGAGACTGGCAAATTTACTAGGAACAGTTTCTCAAGAAACCGGGTTTCTATTTTATTTGGGTTTTTTCGCAAAGGTTAACTCAAGAAACAAAAAGAAACCGGGTTTCTATTTTATTTGGGAAAAAACCCGGTTTCTGGGATTTTTTGCAAAGGTTAACGCAAGGAACAAAAAGAAACCGGGTTTCTATTTTATTTGGGGTTTTTCGCAAAGGTTAACGCAAGAAACCCGGTTTCTGGAGACCGGGTTTCTAACTCAAGAAATCTGGGATTAACCGCCTAAAATCTTTTGCAAGACAGTTTTTGGCGGAATATCAGCCATGTTATCCGTAGGAGATTTAATGGCCACAAACCGCTCATTTTTGGGCAAAAGTTTGCTGGGGTCAGTGGGGCCAAAGAGGGCTACGGTGTAAGTTTTTACCGCTACGGCGAGGTGCATAGGCGCACTATCGGTACATATCATTAAATTAGCCCCAGCAATTGTAGCGGCTAATTTACCGATATCTGGGGGCGAAATTACCTTAATTCCCGGCAAAGATTTTACCAGTTGATTGACAAATTGTTCATCTTCTGGGCCTTTGACCACGACTATCGGTAATTGGGGTTGAGATTGCTGCAACTTTTGCAAAATCTCTAGCCAATTTTTCACCGGATAAATTTTATTTAATCCTTTGGTTAAAGCCAATTGGCTAGAACCGCCATGAATTAAAATATAGCCAGTTTCCGCAATTCCCAGGGTCTTTTGTTCCTTTTCCGCCCATTTCAGATCCTCTTTGAGCAAAGTCACGGACAATTCAGGGGTGGGACAGGTAATATCAAAACCTTGCAGCAAATCGTGATACATTGCCGCTGCATATTGTTCCGTTTTGAGGGGCACCGGGTTGGTTAGGAAGCGATCGCTGCCTCCTTCGGCATAACCAACGCGGGTGGGAATTCCCGTCAACCACAGGAGAAACCCCACCGCCCACCGCTGTCCTAAAGAAATGACCGCATCGTATTCTCCATCACGCAATATCCCCAACAAGTTGGCAAAATCTGCCAGACTGTTTCGATCTTTGAAATCGAACTTAATCGGTCTGAGAGACTTGTCATGGAAATGCTTACATACCCTGTAAGCGCCCAGCGATCGCGGTTCCACAACCACGTCAATTTGAGCGTTGGGGTAAAATTGCTTGATATCTTGTATTGTTGGCAGAAATAGAATTTGATCGCCAATCCCGCCAGGGACAAGGGCTAGTATTCGCATCTGATATAGGTTTTTCCGACTGATCGGTTACATTTTAAGCGAATTCTGTATTGATATATTGATCGTGATAGTTTTGCTTTTGAGGAATCGCTGTGCATTTATTAATTCCCGCTGCGGGGATGGGACGGCGGATGGGCAGTAACCGCAATAAATTACTGCTGAAGTTACTGGATCGACCGATTTTGGCTTGGACCTTAAAAGCTGCGGAGGCTTCCGAGCAAATTACCTGGATTGGGATTATGGGTCAACCGGAGGATGAACCGGATTTTCAGGAAATTTTGGCCAGTCTATCCCTGACCAAGCCGGTAAAACTGATTCGCGGCGGTGCCACCCGCCAAGAGTCGGTGTATAACGGCTTGCAAGCGCTGCCGGAAACCGCCCAATGGGTATTAATTCACGATGGGGCGCGGTGTTTGGCCAGTCCGGGCTTATTCGATCGCTGTGCGACTGCTTTGCGCCAATGTCCCGGTTTGATTGCGGCGATTCCGGTGAAAGATACGATTAAAGTAGTCGATGACCAGGATGTAATTGTGGATACCCCTGACCGTAGCCACTTATGGGCTGCCCAAACTCCCCAAGGTTTTGAGGTGAAATTATTAAAAGATTGCCACGATCGCGGGCGACAAAACGGTTGGGAAGTCACCGATGATGCGGCATTATTTGAAAAGTGCGGTTTACCAGTCAAAATTGTGGCCGGAGAAGAGACTAATTTAAAGGTGACAACGCCGGTTGATTTAGCGATCGCGGAGTTTATATTGCGCGATTCCAGAAACCCGGTTTCTTAAATGCAGGGTGTGTTAGGCTGGCAAACAATTTTAGGGATAAACAATTAACTCCTATTCCAGCCGTAACGCACCACTGGGGTTTAGAAGCCGGGTTTCTTAATTAAATCTCTGCTTGAGGGCGAAAAGTTTACGCAGAAACCCGGTTTCTTGTCCCTGGGGTTTAGAAACCGGGAGAGGTTAGAAACCGGGTTTCTATGTAGGGTTCGGTGGGTAGGCAGGCATTTCTTAAAGAAACCCGGTTTCTTGTCCCTGGGGTTTAGAAACCGGGAGAGGTTAGAAACCGGGTTTCTGGTTTCTATGTAGGGTTCGGTGGGTAGGCAGGCATTTCTTAAAGAAACCCGGTTTCTTGTCCCTTAAGTATGTCGCATCCGGCGATGATTCCCAGATGAATGATCTTGATGCAAGGTGTGATTGGCAATATAAAATTCACGAGAAAGAGTTATTAAAGCAATGACTATATTTCCCATGCCGTGAACCACTGGATTTTTTATTAACCGATCTTTTATTTGCGATAGCTTAGAAACCACTGGGTGTTTAACTTTAGTCATGGCCGTTAGCCCCCAGAAAATTTAATAGATTTATTTTTAGTTCTATTATAATCCTTTTTTCAGAAAAATTTGTTATTTTAATAATTTAGTTTAAGAATTTTAATAATATGTGGTCACGGCTAACTTTTTGGTGTTCTAGAAAGCCGTCTTTTTCCCAATAAATATTGGCAATTAGTAATTAGCAATATTTAAATATATAACCAATTACCAATAAACAATCAAGCTGCCTGTACAATAAAATTACCTTTAAATCTCGTCAAGATAAAAATATTATCAGTTATTTAATCATTTATAATCGATCATTAACGCGATCGCCTTTTATTTCCTGTAATTATTTTCCTCCAGCGAACCAATCACCAACAACCAAGAACTAAAAATAACTAGGAACAGGTAAAAACCATGACAAATCAACCTCAATTACCCATACCCTCTCACTTCGATCGCCGCCAAGTTGGTGAAGTTTGGCGGGTAAATTATCAAGACCTGGCAGCGGCGGCAAAAACTTGGGCAAAAGACCATGAAATTAAACCCGCAGCCGAAGATAAAACTCGGATTTGTTTAGTGGCGATCGATGTGCAAAACACCTTTTGTATTCCCCAATTTGAATTATTTGTGGGCGATCGCAGTGGTACTGGGGCAGTAGACGATAATGTCCGTTTGTGTGAGTTTATTTATCGTAATTTAGGGTTTATTAGCAGTATTGTCCCCACCCTAGATACTCACACCGCCATGCAGATTTTTCATCCAATTTTTTGGGTAAATCATGCCGGAGAACATCCCACACCCGCTGCCACGATGATTACTTTAGCCGATGTAGAAACAGGAGTTTGGCAAGTTAATCCAGCCGTCGCCTATAGTTTAGCTGGTAGCTTGAATGAGGACAATTATTCCCTCTTGCAAAAATATGCTTTACATTATGTGCAAAAGCTGAGTCAAGATGGTAAGTTTCCTCTGACTATTTGGCCTTATCATTCTATGTTAGGGGGCATTGGTAACGCCCTGGTCTCCGCCGTAGAAGAAGCGGTATTTTTCCACAATATTGCACGGCAAAGTCAAACTATGTTTGAAATTAAAGGGAACAATCCTTTAACCGAGAATTATTCCGTACTCCGTCCAGAGGTTTTGCAAGGACCTGATGGTCAGGCGATCGCGCAAAAAAATACTCGTCTGATCCAAAAAATATTAGACTTTGATGTAATAATTATTGCCGGTCAAGCCAAAAGTCACTGTGTAGCCTGGACAATCGATGATTTACTCACAGAAATCACAGCGATCGACCCAAATTTAGCCAAAAAAGTCTATTTATTAGAAGATTGCACCTCCCCGGTAGTTGTCCCTGGGGTGATTGATTTCACCGACCAAGCGGATGCCGCATTTCAGCGCTTTGCCCAAGCCGGAATGAACCTAGTAAAATCTACTCAACCGATGGAAAATTGGCCAGGTATTGTTCTGTAAGGGAAGCGGGGGTGTAGGGTGTAGGGTGTAGGGTGTAGGGTGTAGGGTGTAGGGGAAGAGAGGAAAGAGGAAAGAGGATGC
>NZ_LIUQ01000066.1:5209-29219 GCF_001276715.1 Planktothricoides sp. SR001
CCCCCACACCCCACACCCTCTCTTTCCCACACTCCGATGGCGGCTCCGATGGCGGCTCCCCACACACCCCACACACCGATGGCGGCCGATGGCGGCCGATGGCGGCCCCACACCATCAAGACATTTCGCCAAGAATTCAAAATCAATCCCTGACAATGCCTCCTGATTCAATTAAAATGAATCAGTGAACACTTTTTTAGCTGTTCCCCATTCTCGGCTTCTCGTTCAACAGTCAACTCTTGAGATATCCAGAACCATCAAATAACAACCCTATGCAATCAGCAATTAAACCCGAAACGACCCTGACAGAACCTCTGACAATGGATGCCCCCAAACAAGGCTTACCTGTCACTATTATTACCGGATTTTTGGGCAGTGGTAAAACTACCCTACTGAACCATATTTTAACCAACCAAACTGGCCTAAAAATTGCCGTTTTAGTTAATGAGTTTGGGGAAATTGGCATCGATAACGAACTCATTGTAGCCACCGAAGATAATATGGTAGAACTCAGTAATGGTTGTATTTGCTGCACCATTAATGAGGATTTGCTGAATTCGGTTTACGGCATTTTAGAACGTTCGGAAAAAATCGATTATTTAGTAGTAGAAACTACCGGGTTAGCTGACCCGTTGCCGGTAGCTTTAACCTTTTTAGGCACCGAACTCCGAGATTTAACTCGCTTGGATTCTATTGTTACTGTAGTCGATGCGGAAAATTTCAGTGTGGATCTATTTAATAGTGAAGCCGCTTACAATCAAATTGCCTACGGTGATATTATTTTATTAAACAAATCTGATTTGGTTGAACCCAGCCGATTAGATGCGTTAGAAACCCGACTGCATGAGATTAAAAAAGACCCCAGAATTTTGCGAACCACTCAAGCAAAAGTTCCCTTGCCTTTGATTTTGAGTGTGGGTTTATTTGAGTCGGATAAATATTTCGATGCCGCCGACGAAAAAGAAGCCCACGATCGCAGTCATAGCCATGACCATGACCATGACCATGACCACGATCACGATCATACTGAATGCGACCATGACCACGGCCATTGCGTTCACGACCATGACCATGACCACGATCATCACCATCATCACCATTCCGATCATTTGGCAATGGATGGGTTTACTTCCCTTTCTTTCCAATGCGATCGCCCCCTTTCTGTGCGTAAATTCCAATATTTCTTGGATAACCAATTGCCAGAATCAGTGTTTCGGGCGAAAGGGATTTTATGGTTTGATGAAAGCGATCGCCGCCATATTTTCCACCTCAGCGGCAAACGCTTTACAATGGATGACGATCAATGGCCTTATGCCCCAAAAAATCAGCTAGTTCTCATTGGTCAAAACCTCGACCATGACACCCTGCGATCGCAGCTAGAAAACTGCATTTGTCTCCCCTCAAAAACCCGGGCAAAAGGCTTTGGTAAATAATAATTAAAGGTAGCCGCCAATCGAGCAGGGGAGCAGGGGAGCAGGGGAGCAGGGGAGCAGGGGAGAATTTTTCCCCTTATCCCCTCTGCCCCTTATCCCCTGCTCCCCGTTTCCCTCTGCCCCTTATCCCCTCTGCCCCTTATCCCCGTTCCCCGTTCCCCGTTCCCCGTTCCCCGTTCCCCAACCACCAACCATGCGCGTTATCCTTCAACGAGTCAAATCATCTCAAGTCACCGTCAACGGCCAAATCATTGGTAAGATTGGCCAAGGATTAAACTTACTCGTAGGAATTGCCCCAACTGACAGCGAAAAAGAACTCGAATGGATGGCGCGAAAATGTTTAGAACTACGGCTATTTCCTGACCCAGAAAAACCCGCAGCGAGGTGGGATAAATCCGTATTAGAAATTAGTGGAGAAATCCTAGTAGTCAGCCAATTTACCCTCTATGGAGACTGTCGCAAAGGTCGCCGTCCCTCCTTCGATATGTCCGCGCCTCCAGAAATCGCCGAAAAACTTTATCATAATTTTGTCAACCGCTTAAAACAGAGTGGATTAAAAATAGAAACTGGCGAATTTGGGGCAATGATGAACGTAGAAATTGAAAATGACGGGCCGGTTACATTATTATTAGAAAAGTAGGATAACCAGAAACCGGGCAGAAACCGGGTTTCTTTTCGGGATATCACAGTTATCTGTAGGTGGCATAAAAGAAACCCGGTTTCTAGGTTCTTCGTGGGGGTTCAGAAACCGGGTTTCTGTCGTGAAAATTACGGTTATCTGTAGGTGGCATAAAAGAAACCCGGTTTCTTAGTCCTCGCAGATAACCCAGAAACCGGGCAAAAACCGGGTTTCTTTTCGGGATATCACAGTTATCTATGGGATAAAAACCAGAAAACGGGTTTTTTTTCCTCTCTTTATTATATCACAAAAACAAGAGAACATAGTCATGGCAATTAAACTTAACACCCGCAAATTTACCATCAGCGAATATCATCAAATAGCTGAAAAAGGTATTTTATTAGAAGATGAGCGGATTGAATTAATTAAAGGAGAAATTATCCAAATGTCCCCCATTGGTTCTCGTCATGCTGCTTCTGTGCGCCGACTCACCCAACTTTTTTCTCAAAAGTTAGGACAAAATGCTTTAATTAGCGTTCAAAACCCGATATTTTTGGGGGATGATATATCAGAACCGCAACCGGACTTAGCCATAGTTTCCTATCGGGATGATTTTTATCTTGATGCTCATCCTCAACCCCAAGATATCTTACTATTAATCGAAATTGCTGACTCTTCCGTAGTTTACGATCGCGAAGTAAAAGCACCCTTATATGCAGCAGCGGCAATCACTGAACTTTGGTTAGTAAATTTAATTGAACAGCGATTAGAAATTTATCGGCAACCGGCAGCCAATGGATATCAAGAAATTAAATATTGCCGTAAAAATGACAGCATTTCTAGCCTAGCTTTTCCCGATATTGCTCTCACCGTAGCGGAAATTTTAGGATAACAGATATAGTCTAGAAACCGGGTTTCTTTTCGGGATATCAAAGTTATCTGTGGGCGGCAAAAAAAACCCGGTTTCTAGGTCCTTGGGGTAGGTTCAGAAACCGGGTTTCTGTCGTGAAAATTACGGTTGTCGGTGGGATCCAAGCAAGAAACCCGGTTTCTAGGTTCTTCGTGGGGGTTCAGAAACCGGGTTTCTTTTCGGGATATCAAAGTTATCTGTGGGTGGCAAACAAGAAACCCGGTTTCTTTGTCCTCGCAGATCGCCCAGAAACCGGGTTTCTTTTCGGGATATCACAATTATCTCTGGGATGCAAACCAGAAACCCGGTTTCTAAGTCCTCTTAGTCGGGGGTTCTGAATTCCGCCTCCGCTGCACTGACTAATTCAGCCAGAACCGCTCGAATGGCGACTAATTCTGCCGGTGGGTTGAGCAAGAATTCGTCATTACTGGCTTTGATTAAAGCATTGTAAGCAGCTACAGCCGCCAAAAGTTTTTTTGCATCTACCCTGCCACCGCGCAATAGTCCCAGCAAACTTTCTGCCAGTTTCCACGCGGATAATTGTCCCGCCCCTCCCTGTCCTAACGCCCGAATTAAAGGATTTTGTAGTGGATCGCCAAATAAGGATTTGCTGGTGGGGTCTCCAGTTAACAAGGTGCTTAACGCCTGTTGCACGGAAGCCGGAATGGAGGCACCCCCAGCACCACCCGCACCGTCACCGCTGCCAAAAGTCCCCGCCCCTAATTGCACGATCACGCCTTCTGCGACAACTTGTGTCGGTGAACCCACTTCTCCAACGGGGGCAAATTCCACTTGCGGCGCGGAAACAGTATCTCCTGGGGCGTTTATTGGAGTTGGCTGTGTTGCCTGTGGAGCTTCGCCGGTTTCGGTTGCCTCTGTGGTTTCTGTTTCGGCGGTTTCGGCGGTTTCTGTCTCTGTTCCCTCTGTTCCCTCTGAGTCTGCTTCAGGCAGCAGTTCAAAAGGATCATCTTCAGTACCATTGTTGTTTACATTTGGCTGCTTAATTTCTGGGTTAGTTACTGGGTTAGTTACTGGGTTAGTTACTGGGTTAGTTACTGGGTTAGTTACTGGGTTAGTTACTGGGTTAGTTACTGGATTAATTACTGGGTTAGTTACTGGGTTAGTTACTGGTATTGGTTTTACTGGTGGCGGTGGGTCAATAATTATTGGAATAGAACAATCAGAGCAATTTCCTGCATCTGAATCTGAATTAGACAATGCTTTTGATGCCAGCAGTAACAGGCTACTATTTCCTAGCAGTAATGCCAAAGTTATTCTAAATAAAAATGATTGCATTTTCATGGCTTTATGAGTCGCGACAATAATTTCAAGATTTCCAACCCGTAGGGGCGAAGCATTCCGGCAGGTATTTATCGGTTAACAGGTTAACTTTTATCCCAGAATGCTTCGCCCTTTCCCGCAGGTATTTGTGGATTAACCGATTACAGCAAAAGTCATAAAGGTGCGTTACGGCTGGAATGAAAGTTAATTTTTTATGGCCAAAATTAATTGCCAGCCTAACACATCCTACACCTGACAAGTTTTTGGTGTAACTAGAAAAAATAGCTGTAACCAACTCCCACCCGGAACCGAACTCCGTCCCCCGCACTGCCAGTAATATCGGTAAATGCTGGACTAATTACCAGGGGAATATTTGGTAATGGAACAACAGAAAATCCTAACGATAAATCTTGCCCCGACCAGTCCGCGATCGCGGAAACAGGTTGGGCAATTCTTAAACCAACACTGCCAAAAACATTGACCGTATTTGTATCATCGTTAAAATCATCTTCCGTGCGAAATCGCCCATTACCTAATCCCAGAGAAACCGTCAGTCTACTTAAAGGTTCGGCGGTACTTTCTTTAAGGTTAAATGTTCTCGAAGCGACCCCATAAACGCTAGTTCCCGCATCGGTAAAACCCCAGACAATAGCGTTTTCTATGCCCACAGCAACCATCCAATTATTAGCAAGGATTCGACCGGCTTTAAAGCTAAAACTACCTCGCTTCATAAAACCGTCATCATAATCCCGGTTACTAAATAAATCCAAGACCGTAATTGTGGTTTGAAAAGCTACGTTTTTCCGAGGATCGCCGACCCCAAAACCTGTGGATATTGCCCCATCAGAACTATCAGTAAATCTGGTTCTTTCTTGAAACCCTGCCCCGGTAAAAGCTTGACCCCAACGCGCAGTAAAAGCGGTGGGAGAAAGAATACTGGAACTGGGGGCAACGCGACGTTGTGAACCAACTCCTTGAACTTGTTGGGGCACCGTAACGTCTACTTTAGGAGGAAGAGGCAATAACCACTCTTGTTCTAATGATTCCCGTGATGTTTCGCCCCTGGTAGGAGTTTCTACATTCGGAGGATCTGGGGGAGCAAATTGAACAAATTGGCCTAATTCTTGGGCGCAAATACTCTGACTAAACATCTGACTAAACATTTGCATCGCCAAAATAGATATAAAGGCGATCGCGCCCTCGGTAAGTTTTCCCGTCTCACGGGAAACAGGCTTAAATATCATTGCGATACCCCTCCCAAACCTGACTGTGAATCATCTAACTCTTCTAGCTGCTTTAATATTGCTAAAGCATCTAAAGTTGCTGCATTTTCAGGATTAATTTCTAGGGCTTTTTCAAAAGCTAATCGGGCTTCGGCATAGCGGTTATCCACAATTAAAGTTAACCCCTTCGCTGCCCAAGCTGCGGCATCATCAGGATTACGGTTAGTTGCTTCGCCAAAAGTAGCGATCGCCCCTTCTCGGTCTGTTAAACCAAATTGGGCTAAACCCAGCCGGTGTAAACCATCAGACTGTGCCAAATTAATCGCCAAAATGTCCGCCAACGCCTCTGGAGTCTCTCCATTTTGTCGTAAAAATTCGGCCAAAACATCAGCCCGTTGGAAAGCAGCATTATAATAATTTGGCTGAATTCTTAACACCTGTTCATAAGCGGCAACAGCGGCAGGTAAACGGTCTAACTTAGCTAAAGCATCACCTTTGTGAACCCAAGCGAAAAGATATTCTGGGTTAAGCTCAATTGCCCGTTCAAAAGATGCTAAAGCTGTCTCATTTTCTCCTAACTCCATCTGGGCAAAGCCTTTTAAATCTACCGCCACAAAGTCAGTTTCATTAACTTCTAATACTTTTTCAAAAGCACCCAATGCTTCATCATAGCGGTTTAACTTAGATAAAACTAAGCCCTTATAGCGCCACAGACTAGCATATAAATCTAAATCCCGTTCAGCCTGAGTTTTCTCCTCTTCTTTCTTCGGATTTTGGTAATTGTCACGAGTTTGCTCATAAGGAAAAGTCTCAATAGCTTTTTCATAAGAAATCAGCGCATTTTTAAAGTCTCCTAAATCAGTAAACACATTGCCTCGCGCCAACCAAGCTTGATAGAAAGATGGGGCTTTTTCTACCGCCTTATCATAAGCCGCGATCGCATAATTTTGGTATTTAATCCCTTCTTGATTTCCTGTAGCCTTAAAAACATCCCCAATGCGCCACAATTCATTCCCATAATTCACCCATACGCGAGGATCTTCTGCTCGTTCACCTTCAGGAGTTTCTGGCACAAGAGAAGTCAAAGACGCTGCTACATCTTCCCGACTTACATTCCTCGGTGCTTCCGTAGTTGTTTGTAAAACGGTTTGAATTTCTTGGGCGGTTTGATGACCTAAAAAAGTTTGAATGGGAATTCCCATACTATATCCTGAACGAACCCGAAAATCATTAGTTCCGGCTTCAACTTCATTGACTCGATCCCCTTCTGACTGACCATGAATCGCAATCACATAGCCATTAGCATCCAATACCGGGCCACCACTCATACCGGGGTAAGTAATACTGGTGTAAAGTAACTCATAACCTAATTGACTTGAACGATTTGCTAAAGCCGCAGCCAAATCTTTGCCTACTCGTAATCCTGGGCTAAATAATCGCTGTGCTTCTTCTCTTCCTGCGGGCCAACCAGAGGCAAAAACCAATTGAGAAGTATTGCTGCCTACTTGAGATTTTAAGTCATAATTAGCCAAGGTCGCTATGCGATAATCGCGATCGCTGGTAAATTGCAAAATTGCCAAATCCACCAGTTCCCCATTCTCGTCCGTTAACTGTTGAACCGTAGCATAATCGAGGATAACTTCTTCAGTTGCCTTATCTTCTTTGCCTGGGGTGACAATTGTATATCCCCTTTCTTTTCCTAACTCTCGATCTTGAACCACATGATAAGCAGTCAGGACATAATAGACCTGGGGACTGTCTCCACTTTTGCCAATAATCACCCCAGACCCAGACCCAGACGCCGATTCATTATTTCTAATTAAAACCGTAATTTCTCGAGCTCGTTGAGACAGTTCTTCCACAGTTAAAGCTTGGGCGATTTGCGGCTGAAACATCACGATCGCCGCTGTAGTTCCCATCAGTGCGGCAGAAAGTTCGTAGGGAAATCTCATGGCTTACCTCTTTTTCATTCTTATTCTTACTTTTCTTCTTTTATTCCCAGGGACGGGGTGCAGGGGAGCAGGGGGTGCAGGGGAGCAGAGGAGCGGGGGAGCGGGGGAGATATTTTTCTCCTCATCTCCTCATCTCCTCATCTCCTCATCTCCTCATCTCCTCTGCTCCTCTGCTCCTCTGCTCCTCCGCCCCTCCGCCGTCGGCGGTCTCCTCATCCCCTCATCTCCCCCTAATTACCAAGCAGTCTGTCCAGATGGATTTGCCAACTGAGGAGACGCCACCTCTGGGGCAAAATTAGAGAAATTATTCTCCGTTCCCGACTCCAGGGGCATAATTAACAAGCCATCGGACGTAGAAAGCGTTCCCCCTAGTTGTGGGTTTAGCTGCGAGTTCCGTTGCGGGCTTAATTGCGGGCTGAGTTGCGGATTTATTTGTGGATTCAAGAAACTATCTGGGTTGGGAGGTAATGGTGCCAATGGTTGATTGTTCATGGTTGACCGTTGACCGTTACTGGTTGACGGCGAAATTGCCCCCAGACCAGTCCCGTTATCTCCCCCCAATGTTTCGTCCAACGGCTGAATCAAAAAGCCATCCTCAGTGGGTAATCCAGTATCTCCCCCGATTCCTTGACCAAAACCTCCCCAAGCTACTGGCGGCAAATTGGCCGATGAATTTGCTGGTAGGTTGCCTGATGAATTTGGCCATAACCCTGCCGAGGAATTAGTGGGCAAATTTGCGGATAAGCCAGAATGCCGTAAGGACAAACCTGCCGCCAACTGCACCAAAGTTTCCATGGGAATCGCCCAACTAGAGCGCACCATTACCTCACGAGTTGCCGCGCTCGGTTCGGAACCGTCTATATATATATAAGGATTGCCCCACAGAGGATAAGCGTGCATTCCGTTAATCCCCACGACTTCACCGCGATCGTTCAGCAACGGCCCGCCGCTCATCCCCTTATCGATCCGATTGCTAAACCCAAGTTGATAGCCTTTTTCCAAGGCGCGATCGGGCAACAACGTCACCGTCCCATCCCGGAACACAAAGCCCCCAGCCTGAGACGGATCGACCCCATTGGGAAATCCCCCGGCATAGACGCGATCGCCCACTGTCAAACTTGCCCCCGCCCCCAGAGAAGCTACGGGATAATCCTGGGTACTAGAAAACTGCAACAGCGCCAAATCATTGCCGCCGAAAGCCACATTTTCCAGCACCTCAGCCGAATACACCCGACCGTCCGCCGTCTCCACTCGGTAAGGAGCCCCTGGAGTCAGCACATGACGATTTGTCACCATCGTATAAACCGACCCCTGGCGCTGAATAATCAACCCGGAACCATTGGTAGAGCCGGTATAAACCTTCACCGAAATAGACCGGGCGACCTGGTAAAGCCTAGTAGCATCAAAGCTTGCCTGCGCCGAACTTTCCTCCGGCGCAAACTCTGTGGATTCCGAAAAGCCTTCAGGAAAAACCGCTGGTTGTGCCTGTGATGGCCAAGCCAAGCAAACCGTACCCAAACAAGCCGCTGTCGATAGCCAAAGAAAATTCATCATTAAACTGTGATAAGTTACTTTCAACATAAAAAAGCCCCCGGCTTTTGCCGAACTTACGCCGTATTAACTATCAAGCGCTGAATTTTAGGAGCGATCGCGAGTCAAACCTTCAATACCAAGCCTTCGATATCTTCGATATATAGAAATAATGCGTAAGTTCTGTTTTGGCACCGCCGGGGACTTCGCTGGGATATCAGAATTCCCCGGCTTCTAGGAAAAGCCGAGGAATTCGTTGGCATATCCGAGCGGCCTAAATCCTCTGCTTTTCATCTCTGGAGATCCTCGCTTGGTGGCACAAGCAGAGGATCTTTTTTGCGACATAGCAAAACAAAAAACGAAATCTACCAAGCTGTTCCACCACCCCCACTGCTGGGCTGAGGCATCGGACTCGGAGAAGTCGCCCCTGGTGCTGGCGAAGGAGTTGGGGACGAAGCGTTTGAACCACCAGCCCCTTGAATTTGACTGGCATCTACTGGTGACGACCCTTCCAAGAAGGCGTTCATATCCAGATAAACCTTTCCTTCTGATTCATTCAAAGGGCCAGCGGCCAAGTTGCGGATATCGAATAACTGCTGAACCGTCCGACTGGCGTCGCTACCCGGTTTCAGAGTGAATAACACCATGCTGCAAGGTCCGCCATTATTGCTGCTGGTGCAAACCACGGGCTGCCCGTTTTTATACCCAGTGGTGATGTAATTCAAAGTCCCCTGGTTATAAGCACTTTGGAATCGCCCTGAAACTTCCTGACAACGGCGTTCTGGGGTATAGCCAGAATCGCTGAACTGATGGGATACCCAATTAATAATCGGAATCGCGCCGATAGGGGTTTGAGCGAAAGTGACGGGAACACCTGCATTTGGCCCTGTCACCCAAACTCCGCAGTGGAAAGTAGTGTTATCCGCTTTACTCGGTGACTGGAAGGCGGCTACGGTCGTTAAAGTTAGCGCGGCTGTAGTGAAAAAGCTGGCTAACGATCGCGTATTCATCATATATATGCTCCTAAGTTTTGAATGATATATTCAGTTGTTCGGGGCGATCGTTGCAAAATAAATTTTGCTTTTTATATTTTAATCATTTATCACAAAAATGCCAATACTTTTTCAAGAATTTACATATTTTTTACTGATATTTTTGGCTGATTTATTTTTCGACAAAACTGATCCATCGACGATCTAAAACGACTAAAAACTGAGCCAAAAACCGCTCTAACTGAGCCGCAACTGAGCCGCAACTGAGCCGAAACTGAGCCGCAACTCGCTCTAAATGAGCTTTAACCGAGTCCTAACTGAGCCGCAACTGAGCCGCAATTGAGCCGCAACTGAGCCAAAATAACTCATCTCTGATATAAACTTATGCGCGGCTATGCTCAGTGATCAACCCAATAAAGGTTAATTTTATAATTATATTTGATAATTTATTAAAAATAATAAAAATGGTTATTTAAAAAATAAATAAAATAACTATGTACTCGGCATACAACTAACAAATAATGATTCGTATTTACTATTTGGGAGGATTCAGAAACCGGGTTTCTTTTCGGGATATCACAATTATCTGTCGGATAAAAACCAGTTTCCCCGGTTTCTTAGTCCTCAGAGATACCCCAGAAACCGGGCAGAAACCGAGTTTATTTTCGGGATATCACAGTGCATCTACGGGATACAAACAAGAAACCCGGTTTCTTGATCCTCGCAGATCGCCCAAGAAACCGGGTTTCTGTGGTGAAAATCACAGTTATCTGTGGGATGCCCGAAAGAAACCCGGTTTCTTGGTCTTGGAGGCGATCGCTATCCGAAAATAAAATAGCCAATTCATCCGCTGCCAATCCGTTATCCCATCAGCTATCCGCTGCCAATCCTTACTATTACGATGTAGTAAATCAAAACAACCAACAAACAACAAAAAATAAAAAATAAAAAACCTCTTGACATTCTGATTTATCCCTGCTAAATTACTATTGCGATGTAGTAAAAAGCCAGGAAAAATGAGCAACCCAACCAGCAGCCCCACCCATATCGGCACCACCGAAGCCGCCCACTACCTAGGCATTTCCACCGTCAGACTCCGCATTCTCCTCCAGCAAGGCAGAGTCAAAGGTGCCGAAAAACAAGGCCGCGCCTGGATCATCCCCTTATTTAACGGAATGCCGGTCATCGAAGAACGCGGCAAAGGACCCAAAGGCACCTGGTACAAGCGCCCCCGCCAAGTCGAAACCTGCATCCTGGTCAACCGGCAAACTATTGGCAAAAACGCCAAAGAAGGACAGAATGAGCCGCCGATTGTGGTCAAAGAAGGCAAAAACCAGCATGAATGCCATGAATTAGAGATAAATGGCTCATGCCGAATTGTGTACACTCCCCACGAAACCGGCCCATGCGGTGCTCGGCTGTGGATTGAAGCGGCGGCTCATGTGCCCTTAGTAAGAAAGATTTTTGCCACCTATCAGCCAGTCAGTCAGCCGGTTACAGCGTTTGTTTGATGAGTGAACCACAAATATTGGCAAGGACGAAGCATTCCCGGAAAAAATTGACGCTTCTTACCCATAGAATTTCTGCGGGAATGCTTCGCCCCTACAAGCCCTTCTGCCCGTCTGCAAGGACGAAGCATTCCCGGAAAAAATTGACGCTTCTTACCCATAGAATTTCTGCGGGAATGCTTTGCCCCTACAATCCCCCTGCCCCTCTGCTGCAAAATAATTATCCTGACTTGCCTAGAGTTGGTTTGTACATCCTAGTAAATGTTGGCGTTTTAGCAGTAGCCAGATACCGATCGCCTGACAGTGACGGAAAACCTTCGAGCAACCAAACCAACCAAACGAAGTAGGAGTATAAAAACAGAATATGGCCAGCAATCCCACGCATATTAAACGCTTATTATCCACCAAACAATGTCAAGGGGGGGATCTGCGCGATGCTCACTTGGCAGGGTTCAATCTAAGTAAGGCTGACCTCAGTGGAGCGCATCTGATCTTTGCTAACCTGAATGGGGCGAACTTAGGTCATGCCAATCTCAGTGGGGCTGATTTGAGTTTTGCCAATTTTGTCGGGTCGGATTTGCAGGGAGCAAATCTAAGTGGCATCGATGCTCAAGGGGTGAACTTTTTGGATGCTAAACTGATCCAAGCCCACTTGGGGGGTTCGGATTTGGTGTTTGCGAATTTAGTTAATAGCGATTTAACCAATGCTGACCTGAGTGGAGCCAACCTGGAAGGGGCGAACCTGATTGGGATTACTTTGAATGGCAGCAAGCTGACTGGAGCAAACCTGACCGGGGCTAACTTGGGGCAAAGTAAACTGAGAGGCGCGAATCTCAGTAATGCTCAACTGACCGATGCTCGGTTGGTGGATGCGGATCTTAGTGATGCCGATTTGACTGGGGTAAATTTAAGAAATGCTAATTTACTGAATGCGAATTTAAGCGGGGCAAATTTAAGCGGGGCAGATTTGACGGGGGCGAATTTGGCTCAGGTGAAGTTGGATGGGGCGATCGGTTTATATCAATCGCCGCCGATGGAAAGACATCCGATGGATAGTCAGGCTTCTCCCCATTATCCCCCTGGTGGGCAACAGCCCGCTTATTTGAGTTTGCTTCATTCTGGAAGCGATCGCGATCGCACATCTAATTCCCGACCCCCCCATACGCCGCAACTTCAGTATTAAATCAATGCTGAATATCCATGTTAAATATCCATGTTAAATAACATTGTCAGACATTAATCCTGTTGATGCATACAGATAGTTTCTTTAATCCATTGGCGATCGCATCTACAAATAGCCAAATACCAGGGACAAATGCCAGGGACAAATGTCAGGGACAAATACCGGGGACTCGCGATCGCCCCTGTCATACCATCCAGATTATTGTCTGACAAACAAGCCGCTATAATGCAAAGCAACCTATGGGCAGCCGATTGGATCAAATTCGGCTAAAATACTAGACCCAGAGGCTTTTTTTCACAGGCTTTTTCATAAATCATGGGCAACACATTCGGACATCTTTTCAGAATTACCACGTTTGGCGAATCTCATGGCGGTGGCGTCGGCGTTGTGATTGATGGGTGTCCTCCACAACTCGAAATTTCCGCCGCCGAAATCCAGTTTGAGCTAGATCGGCGCCGTCCCGGACAAAGTAAAATCACCACCCCGCGCAAAGAAACGGATACTTGTGAAATTCTTTCGGGGGTTTTTCAGGGTAAAACCCTGGGGACACCGATCGCCATTTTGGTGCGGAACCAGGACACTCGACCCCAAGACTACAACGACATGGCGACTAAATATCGCCCCTCTCATGCGGATGCCACTTACGATGCTAAATATGGCATTAGAAACTGGCAAGGAGGGGGGCGATCTTCGGCGCGAGAAACCATTGGTCGAGTCGCTGCCGGGGCGATCGCCAAAAAAATTCTCGCCCAAGTCGCCGGGGTAGAAATCATTGGTTATGTCAAACGCATCAAAGACCTAGAAGGGGAGATCGACCCAGCCACCGTCACCCTGGAACAAGTAGAAAGCAACATCGTGCGTTGCCCTGACACTGCGATCGCAGCACAAATGATCGCCCTCATCGAACAAATTGGCCGCGAAGGGGACTCCTTGGGCGGCGTCGTGGAATGTGTCGCCCGAAAAGTCCCCAAAGGCTTAGGTTCTCCGGTCTTTGACAAACTCGAAGCCGACCTAGCCAAAGGAGTTATGTCCCTACCGGCCTCAAAAGGCTTTGAAATTGGTTCAGGGTTTGCGGGTACCCTCCTTACCGGCAAAGAACATAACGATGAATTCTATATAGATGAAACTGGCAATATTCGCACCGCCACCAACCAATCCGGGGGAATTCAAGGTGGCATTGCCAACGGTGAGGACATTATTATCCGAGTAGCCTTTAAACCAACTGCTACAATTCGGAAAGAGCAGCGTACTGTCACCAGCACCGGAGAAGAAACCGTGCTGGCTGCCAAAGGCCGCCACGATCCTTGCGTCCTACCCAGGGCAGTGCCAATGGTAGAAGCAATGGTTGCACTTGTCTTGTGCGATCATCTTTTGCGTCATCAGGGTCAATGTGGTGCATTAAAGATAAATTAGTGGTTAGTTGTTAGTTGTTTGTTATTCGTTATTCGTTATTTATTATTTGTTATTTGTTATTTGGGGTAAAGTTGGGTTCAAACAACAAACAACCAAAGAATCTCTACCCAACCAACAACAAACAACAAACAACAAACAACAAACAACGAATAACGAATAACGAATAACGAATAATATAGATAGAAAAACGGTAAGACCCGCCCCGTTTTTCTCTCATCCCTTCCTCAATATATTTTCCTCAAAGGAAAACCAGGGAAGCGTATGCTCACCTAGCGGGAATCGTCAAATAAACCATGAGCCATTCTTCTGACTTTTTCGTTCAATTCTGGGGGGTACGTGGCAGCGTTCCCACTCCAGGAAAAGACACCGTTCGCTATGGTGGCAATACTTCCTGTTTGGAAATGTACATCGGTGGCAAACACCTAATTTTTGATGGGGGAACCGGCTTACAAGTTCTCGGTCAAAGCTTGCTCGAAGCACAGCCCCTAGAAGCCTATATGTTTTTTACCCATTATCACTGGGATCATATTCAAGGCTTTCCCTTTTTTAAACCAGTATTTATCTCTGGCAATCGCTTTCACATTTATGGATCGGTTCCCCCCAATGGCGAATCCATGAAACAGCATTTTCTCGAACGGGTACTTCATCCCAATTCCCCGGTTCCCCTCTCGGGAATGAAAGCTGATATCACTTTCCATGAATTAATCTGTGGGGAACCGTTCAGTATTGATGATATTTACTTTGAAACCGGGCCATTGAATCACCCAAATACCGCAATGGGCTATCGGATTACTTGGCAAGGGCATTCCGTATTTTATTGTACCGATACCGAACACTTTCCCGATCGCATGGACGAAAATGTACTACATCTGGCGCGAAATGCTGATGTTTTCATTTATGATGCAATGTACACCGACGAAGAGTACAATAACCCTAAATCCCCTAAACATGGATGGGGACATTCTACCTGGCAAGAAGCGGTGAAAATTGCCAAAGCAGCCGGAGTGAAAAAATTAGTCATTTTTCACCACGAACCCACCCACGGCGATCAAGTGCTTGATGGTATTGGGGCACAAGTTAAAGAAGCATTTCCTAACTCAGTGATGGCACGAGAAGGCTTGATTTTAGATATCATTCATGGTTAATCATACAGCTAATTATCGCTTTTTTTTTAATCAACTATCAGCGAACAGCAGATAGCGAACAGTGGATAGCGGATCAGCTATCAGGAAAAAGACCAGTGAATAATGAATAATGACTAATAACCTGCTGCCCAAAAATAATCCTGCAAAGCTTGATATTTTATTGATAAGATATTTATAAGAACAACCTGATATGCCTGGAATATCGTGACAGTTACTCGGTTGTTTTTTCACCTGTTCAATCAGCTATTCAATATATTATGGGACACAGCATTACTGTGTCCTTCATGCCTAATTATTATCCGGGGCGTAATTTTGGAGGTAGCCTGAATCACATCAGATTGATTACTCAAAAATCAAATAAACTCACATAATTATAAATTCTAAAAAATAATTCTAAGAATGATTAGAAATCAAAACATATATAGAGAAAAATCAGACAAAAAAACCGCTTAGAAATAAGCTCATAAATACTCCCATAATAAAAATTATATCGTTTAATATATTTTTATACAAAATATAAAATAAATCAATAAATGCTAATCCCTAGTTTAACATCTAAGCTTATTACCTATAGTCCAGCCTATACCCTGGTGCCAACTTACGAATGTTTTAATCGTTGTAGTTACTGTAATTTTCGGGAAGAACCGGGTAAAAGTCCTTGGATAAGTTTATCTGAAGCTGAAGCATTGCTGAAGTCTTTAGCAAATAAAGATACCATAGAAATTTTGATCCTCAGTGGGGAAGTTCATCCCCAAAGTTCTCGCCGCAAAGCCTGGTTTGAAATAATTTATGACTTGGGAGAATTAGCTTTAAATCTGGGATTTTTACCCCACACTAATGCTGGTATTTTGACTTTTGCGGAAATGGCAAAACTGAAGGAGGTGAATGTGTCAATGGGATTAATGTTGGAACAAATCAATCCTAATTTATTGACAAATGTACATAAATATGCACCTAGTAAGTTGCCATCTTTACGACTGGAACAGTTAGAATGGGCGGGACAATTAGAGATTCCTTTTACGACGGGATTATTATTAGGAATTGGCGAATGTGATGCCGATCGGCAAGAAACTTTAGAGGCGATCGCGCATATCCAGGAAAAATGGGGACATATCCAAGAAGTTATCCTGCAACCTTATAGTTTAGGCAGCCAACAAATCTCAGATGCACCTGGTTTTAATCTGGAACAATTGCCGGAAGTAGTAGCGATCGCCCGTCAAATTCTCCCGAATAATATAACTATTCAAATTCCCCCCAACCTTGTCACCCAACCCCAAATATTACTTGCTTGTTTAGACGCAGGGGCTAGAGACTTAGGAGGAATCGGGCCGTGGGACGAAGTAAACCCTGATTATCCCCATCCCCACCATCAACAACTGGCGGAAATTTTAGCCCCAGGGGGTTGGGAATTAGTCCCCCGTTTGCCCCTATATCCGCAATATTACAGTCGTTTGTCAGAAGCGCTACAAAATTCCGTCCAGAGAGGACGGTTAAATGGTAAAATTTATTCGGAAATAGCATGAAAAATATTCATTAAATAGTTAGTTAAGATTATTACCCTAGTAACAACCACTGAGTATAAACATATTCTCCTTGATGAGCATCAAGTGCCATTTATTAACGGAACATCGATGAAAGTTGTAGAATTAGTGACTTCTGTTCAGGCTTATGGATGGAGTCCAGAAGAACTACATTTTCAGTATCCTCATTTGAATATGAGTCAGATTCATTCAGCTTTAGCTTATTATTGGGAACACAAAGCAGAAATTGATGAGGATATGAAACGTCGCTTTGAGTATAGCGAGAAACTACGCTTAGAAGCCGGAGAATCTCCTTTATCAAAAAGACTGCGTAAATTTTTTATTGGTAAGGGCGAAGCATTCCGGCAGATAAATTTGTGGTGAAAAACCGGAAGTTTTTACCGGAATGCTTTGCCCCTACAGAGGCGATCGATTATTCTGAAAAAGGCTGTAATTAACATCTCCGATAATTTATCAGTCTTTTCCCAGGTGAGGGGGATAAGCAAACGCCACGCGCTCAACTTTGGTTTCCCAACCGCCATCAGGATAAATCGTTAATAACCGATATCCGGGAAATGCTTCGGGATCGATCGCAAAATCCACACTCTTGGGCAGAAACTGCACGCAAGTAGAGGGGGTGGTGAAATAGCGGATTTGTTCTCGCTTCGTGTCCCATGATTGGTGAACGTGACCGCAGAGCATAATTTTAATTTGCGGATAGCGATCGAGAATGGCAAATAAAGCATCGGCATTTTTCAAGCGCAGGCGATCGATCCATTCTGACCCGATCGCCAACGGGGGATGATGCATCACGATCGCTACATGGCGATCTCCTGCCAACTTTAGCTGCTTCTCCAACCAACTCAAACTCGTTGCCGAAACTTCCCCATCCACGCGACCCGGAATATTAGAACACAACAGAATAAAATGCCAATTACCCACCTGCACCGACTTATTCAGATAAATCGGTGGTTGAGACAAAATCCGCTCCATTGCCAACAAATCATCATGGTTGCCCGGTATCCAATAAGTCGGAATCCCCAAAGGACGTAAAACATTACCCAAATACTCATAAGACTGCGGGGTCTCATCCTGAGACAAATCTCCAGTCAGCAACAAGATATCAGGCTGATGCTCTAACTGTTGCAAATGTGTAATCACTGCTTGGAAAGACCGAGCCGTTGCCAGACCCATCATCTTCTTCCCAGGGTCGGCAAACAAATGTAAATCTGTCAATTGAGCAATTCGCAGGGGGGCAGGATAAACCATTGATGCGTTTCCAAAACCGGCAACTATATTTATATATCAGCTTATGCGCTCTCCAGAAAACTTTTTTACCCAAATCCTTGCCTTTTTCTGGATCGCTCTGCTACAATAATAAGCCGGAACCAAAACAAATTGGAACCAAGGCGGCATGGCCAAGTGGTAAGGCAGAGGACTGCAAATCCTTTACCCCCAGTTCGAATCTGGGTGCCGCCTTATATGTAAAACCTTATATCTATATATCTAGCCATCTAGCCATTTCAATTAAGCTTGATACAGCTAGGCGCCCCCAAAATATCGTGGCAAGCATTGCCAACGCCAACGCGGGGGATTTTCCGCCGCACCCCTACAGATGCCAAGCCACCAGATATTGTGTAAGGGGCTTTAGAAAGCTCTGAAAGCTCCGCTTTTGAAATAAACATAAAATTAAACTCTTATAAGCCTTAGCCTATAAGAGTTTAATTATTATAAGAGATATGGGCGAGGCGAGACTCGAACTCGCAAGGCCGAAACCGCCACATTTTGAGTGTGGTGCGTCTACCAATTTCGCCACTCGCCCTTGGGATTGGGCTTGACTTTTTTATTATACACGATTTCTTGCCTTTGCAACACTGATTCATAATCTTTGCTGCTGGCCCATCGCTGGATTTCTCTAGCACGTAGGACTGGCAAGGGATGCGTCAACTGGGAGGACTGTGCTTCTTTAAAGATTCGTCCCATCTCAGTCTCGCTTATTATATCATAAGTTTTCGCTTGTGCAAGAAATGCATCTAAATTTAATTGCGGAGCCAGAGTGGGAGAGCCTCCGGCCAGTTTCATCAGTACAGAACTGACGACTCTGGGGTCTTGGGTGGCTAATAAAGCCGCGCGATCGCAGCTAAACTCCGCACAGCGCAACCATTGGAGAATTTGACTCTGTAAACCTTGGGCAATTAACCCGCCTAAATTCGGCAACTGCCCTGCGGCCAATAAAATCAAATTGGCTAAAGTGAGATACACCCCATGTTCGCATTTCAAGTGTCCCAGTTCGTGAGCCATCACTGCTTGAATCTCTGCCGGTGTCAACATAGAAATCAGTGATGTATGTAGCACGATAAAAGGCTGCTTGCCTCGCATCGCAAATGTATAAGCATTTGGGACGGGATTTTGGCGGACATACAATTGTGGGGGTTCCAGATCCAGTATCTGGCAGGCTTCTAACAGCGCCTGATGCAGTTCGGGTAACTGCTGCTCGTTCACCAGAACACTAGAGGCAATATTTTCTAAGTAAAAAAATTGCTCTCCCAGGGCTCCAAGCAGTTGCCGCACTATTAAATCTAGTCCGGGCAACTGTTTGAGTGAATTTGTTGCTTCAAAATCGAGCGGATGACGAAAGGCGTCGGCTCGTAAACCAATCAGTTGTACCTTAGAGACAGCCATGCCAGTTATGGACTCAGAACTTGGGACTTAGGAAATTCAGCTATTTTACCGCAGATAGATCGAGGGTCGATCGATTGCCAATCATCCGCACCATCAAGGGTTTTTTGGGCTTATTGAGCCGCGACTTGTAAAGGTGGGATTGTGGCTGTAGCAATTTCGGTTGTATCATTTACTGACAATCGGCGCAATCTCGCACCAAGTTTTTGCAGTTTCAGATCCAACCTTTCATAGCCGCGATCGAGATGTTGTAAATCTTGGACAATGGTAGTTCCTTCGGCGGCGAGTCCGGCTAAAATCAGTCCCGCAGAGGCTCGTAAGTCGGTGGCTAATACGGGGGCTCCCGATAACAGGGGGACTCCACGCACGATCGCGGTGTTACCTTTGACCCGAATATTAGCACCCAAGCGATTTAACTCCGCCACATGGCGCATCCGATTTTCAAACACGGTTTCTGAGATGGTGCTGTCGCCATTACTCAGGGTCAACAAGGCCATAAATTGTGCCTGCATATCCGTAGGAAATCCGGGATAAGGCATGGTGGTAATATCGCTGGCTTTAATTTCGTAAGCGGGAATAATCCGCAGGTGATTTGGGGATTCGATGACAATCTTGCAGCCAATTTCGCCCAATTTGGCGATCGCCGCTGTCAGATGATCGGGAACGATCGGCGATAACGATATCTCGGAACGAGTAATCGCCCCAGCGATCAAAAATGTTGCCGCTTCAATGCGATCGGGAATAATCTCGTAATCAGTGGAATGTAATCGAGCAACACCTTCGATGACAATTTTCTTGGTGCCCGCGCCCCAAATCCGAGCGCCCATTGATTTGCAGAAATTAGCCAAATCCACAACTTCCGGTTCTTGGGCTGCATTTTCGATCGTGGTTTCCCCGTCAGCCAAAGTTGCCGCCATCATCAAAGTTTCGGTAGCACCCACACTGGGATAATCTAAATAGATTTTGGCTCCTTTTAAGCGTCGATTGGGGCCGGGAACCGCTGCTTTGACTACGCCATGCTCAATCTGTACATGGGCACCCATTGCTTGCAGACCTCGCACATGGAGATCCACTGGTCTAGCGCCAATGGCACAGCCTCCGGGCAGGGGTACAGAAGCCTCTCCCAACCTGGCTAACATCGGCCCAATAATAAAGAAACTGGCCCGTAGCTGACTGACTAATTCATAAGGTGCTTCGGTGCAGTGGAAATCCCGCGCATTGAATTCCAATGCATCAGGGTTATGGCTGACTTGGACGCCCAAGGATGAGAGCACTTGCCCCATACGCTGAACGTCTGAGAGATTTGGGATGTTGCGTAGGCGGCAATCCCCTGAACAGAGGATGGTTCCAGCCATTACAACTAACGCAGCGTTTTTCGCCCCGCTAATGTTGACATGACCTTTGAGGGGGTATTGTCCTTGAATTTCTAGGGCAGTGGCAAAAGACGCTTCCGGTGAAGCTTTTTTGTTTAGCGAAGCAAGAGAGAGAGTAATAGGGGTATCCTCCGATATGGATAATATTACAGTTTTTTAAGTTGGTTTAGATTCTAGCGGAAAGATGGTAATTGTCCAGATATATTTGATTTATTTTGCGGTCAATTGACAATTCTGGATATTCTACTTGGGCTATTTTTCCGCGATCTCATCTGACTGGTGTCGTTGCCCCCTGGCAAGTCACCTAAAAAATTTTTCTTTGAGGTACTTGACATTAGCAAATATTTATGAAAGGATAGATTGTCTGAAATCACAAGGTCAACAAGCGGAACTGGCGGAATTGGTAGACGCGCTAGATTCAGGTTCTAGTGTCTGCAAAGACTTCCGGGTTCAAGTCCCGGGTTCCGCATATTTATTAACAGATACCAACTAGCTTCCTCATATTTATTAACAGATACCAACTAGCTTCCTCTGGGTAAAAAAACAAGCCTTGAGGAATATTTTTTTTCGGTGCGATCGCCCATTGACCGAAATCGCCTTGAATCTTGTTTTCACCGAGAGTTGTTGTCATAAGTTCTTGTCATAAAATGATGATGGCAATGATGTAGCAATTAATCTAGAAAATCCTCAACGCTTATTACTATATTTCACAAATATTATTCAGGCAATCCGTAAAAAATTTAATTAATTTATAAAATCGTCTCTGACTATTCTCCTCTAGGATGATTATGGTACAATAGGAAAAGCACTTTTTTTAAGTCTGTGAGACCTGTAGCAGCCTTGGCACAACCACCATCCGCTTCAATAGTAATTGAAATCAGCAGTCGGCAAAATCCTTTAGTCAAGCAAATTCGTAAGCTACATGACGCCAAAGGAAGACACCGAGAAAATCAATGTTTGTTAGAAGGCACCCATTTACTGGAAGTAGCCTGTGAAGTAAATTATCCCTTGCTTAATGTTTGTGCAACTCCCCAATGGATTGCCCAAAATTTATCCCTTTGGCAAAGAATTTCCACCCAGGCAAAAAAGTGCCAAGTGCTGAGTCAATTGGTACTAGAAGCGATCGCTACTACGGTGAATCCTGATGGGATCGTAGCTACCGCGCCCCGTCCTACCCTCGATCCCCAACAGATGCCCAAAACGGGGATCGCTTTAGCTTTAGAAACAATTCAAGATCCGGGCAACTTGGGGACAATTATTAGAACCGCAGCGGCGGCTAATGCAGCGGGTTTATGGTTAAGTGCCGATAGCGTAGATTTAGATCATCCGAAAGTTTTGCGTTCTTCCGCTGGGCAATGGTTTCGTTTGCCAATAGCGGTGAGTGCGGATTTAGTAACTCAGGTGAAACATTGCCAAAATCAAGGATGGCAAATTGTGGCCACGGATGCTCATGCTTCATTCACCTATTGGGAACTTGACTATTGTCAACCGACTCTAATTTTGTTAGGAAATGAAGGCAATGGTTTATCCCCGGAATTGTCAGCGCTTGCTGACAAAACAGTGACGATTCCCCTGAGTGGGGGAGTGGAGTCCTTGAATGTGGCGATCGCTGCTGCCCTAATTCTCTACGAAGCGCAGCGGCAAAAAGTCAGTAAATCTTGACATTTTGGGGTAATTTGTGGGTTATTGCTCAGGTTTTCTATTAATCATTAGTTATTAGTTATTTAGTTATTTAGTTATTATTTAGTTATTAGTTGATTGCTGGTTAGTTGTTATTTACCTGCTATTAGTTATTCGTTATTTAAAGAAACCCATCAATAACAAACAACAACCAACCACCAACAACCAACAAATAACAAATAACAAATCAAATGCGATCGCTATCCAAATGTTTTGCCGCCATAAATTGATCAATATCCGCTGCCGCATCTTCTAAAGCACTCAACAGGAATTCCTGTTTAGGTTTTTTCGGGGGTGAGGCCACTTTAGCCGCTGGTGTGGCGGGGGTTTTGGGGGATAGAGGGAGATCGCTGGACTCTAAAGTTGCTTCTAATTTTTCCAAGGCATCGATCAATTCATCTTCGGAAGATGTATGGCGTTTTTCTGGATCGTGATTCATGGTAAGTCAGTAATTTCAAAATTATTTGTGGGTGATGCCAAATAACCAATAACTTTTAGGTTTGGTACAGCCCAGCGACATATTCACCGTAACCGTTATAAGGCTGAGTGGGGACAGTTTCCCAACTTAATGCAGGACCTGGCCCGACTAACCGTTCTTTCGCTTGAGACCAACGGGGATGAGGCTTATTGGGGTTGACATTCGCTTCAAAATCGTACTCATTCGGCACCAAGGTATGCCAGAAAGTCGCCGGTTGCTGGTCTAAAAATTCAATTTTGACAATCGATTTCGCCCCTTTGAAACCATATTTCCAAGGCACCACCATGCGGATGGGGGCGCCATGTTGTTTGGGTAAGGTGCGATCGTAAATTCCCGTGGCAAAGAAAGCGAGGTCATTAGCCATTTCCTCAATCCGCAAGCTTTCTTGATAGGGCCAAGGCAAGGAACCAAAGGCAAAACCTGGTCCTGGGGTGACTTCCGGATCGTAGTAAGAGGAGAAGCGGACAAATTTTGCGGCGCTGGTGGGATTGACATCTTCAATGATTTTCTTCATGGGAAATCCAATCCAAGGGACGACCATTGCCCAAGCTTCTACGCAACGAAAGCGATAAACCCGTTTTTCAATGGGAAATTTTTTCCGCAGGTCATCGAGGTCGTAGGTTTTGGGCTGGTTGACTAAGCCGGTGACTTCGACTTTCCAATCGTCTGTGGGTAAGGCTTGGGCTGCCCGCCAAATGGATTTGGTGCCGCCAAATTCATAGAAGTTATTGTAGCGAGAACTGAGGGATTGATCGGTGATCGACCGTCCGGCTGTGGCAAAATCAGGGTTGACGGGAACTTGACCGAGGGAAATGGTTCCCGCTGTGGGGTCGTTGCCCCCTTCGGACTGCTGTTGACAGCCCATGATCGGTAAAATGCTGACGCCAATTCCAGCAGCGATCGCCTGTTTGAGAAACTTGCGCCGATTGATAAAAACGGATTCTGGGGTAATTTGACTTTCGGGAATGTCCCAAATTTGGGGAACGCGAATCAAAACCATAATATTTAAATTTTTAAATTGAGATCATCGCCACCAGATCGGGGCAAACAGATCGGGGCTTACTTGAATGATTTAGGGCGTGTCATCAATT
>NZ_LIUQ01000023.1:0-2356 GCF_001276715.1 Planktothricoides sp. SR001
AATTGATGACACGCCCTAGACAAAAGCGCAAACTACCGGATCGATCCCCCCAACCCCCCTTAAAAAGGGGGGCTTCTTATAATGAAAGCCTTCTCGTCTATTTATCTCTTTGACTTTGCAAATAAGTTAACCCCCATTGGTGCATTTCCTTCAAAATTGGTTTGAGACTTTCCCCCAACGGAGTCAGAGAATATTCAACTTTTGGCGGAACTTGGGCATAAACTTCTCGATGAATAATGCCGTCAGCTTCCATTTCTCTGAGTTGTTGAGTCAGCATTTTTTGGGTAATCCCATGTAGCACACGATGTAACTCATTAAAACGTTTCACTCCTTGAAAAAGTTCTCGCAAAATTAACACTTTCCAGCGTCCCCCAATCACTTTAATCGTGCTTTCCACCGCACAAGTGAGGCGATCGCTCATATCCTCTCGATCAATCTGCCCCACAGACAGATCGGTAATCTGAAATTCTTGCTGAGTCGTACTGCTTACCATAGTCCCTTCATAGTATCTTTTTGGTAAGTACCCCACTTTAAAGTGCGTACTTTACATTTTGATTGTAAATATTTTAACCTGGAAACAGGATCAAACCAGAGACAAAAATCTTGCCACCTGCTGCACTCTGGTTCATTAACTAATTTTAAAATAGAGGAAGAACCCATGAGCAAACCTGTAATTGCTGACAAAAAACCTGCCGTTCTCGAACTAGAAGCTGGAACTTATTATTATTGTACTTGTGGTCAATCCAGCAACCAACCATTCTGTGATGGCAAACATCAAGGTACAGATTTTACTCCCATGCAATTTAAATTAGACGAGAAAAAAAAGGTAGCATTATGTCAGTGCAAACATACCAATAATGCCCCATTTTGCGATGGTGCTCATCTGGGATTATAAATTACTTTAGGATTTCCAGACAAGGGAGAAACAATCACATTTTCATCGTAGAGGCGAGCAAGCGAATCGCCCCTACGAACCGGATTTGGTATAACCTTTTATTTTCCCAAACATTTTCCCAAACATCTTCCAAACCATTATGCTAACAATTAGAAAATCTCAAGAACGCGGACACGCTAATCGTGGGTGGTTAGACTCCTATCATACTTTTTCCTTTGCCAGCTATTACGATCCAAATTTCATGGGATTTGGCAATCTCCGCGTGATTAATGAAGACCGAGTGCAACCAAAAATGGGTTTTCCCACTCATTCCCATCAAGATATGGAAATTGTCACTTATGTTATTGAAGGGGCTTTAGAACATAAAGATAGTATGGGAAATAGTTCGGTGATTCGTCCCGGAGAAGTGCAGCGCATGAGTGCGGGAACCGGAGTCAGTCACAGCGAATATAACCATTCGGATAATGAGTTAGTTCATCTGCTACAAATTTGGATTTTGCCGGAAAAAAAGGGGCTGCCTGCCAGTTATGAACAAAAAATGTATTCCCCCGCAGAAAAGATCGGTCAGTTACGTTTAGTGGGTTCTAGGGATGGTCGAGATGGTTCAGTGACAATTCATCAAGATGTGAATTTATATGCTAGTTTGTTGGCTGCTGGAGATAAAATTGAATCGGAAATTAAGCGCGATCGCCTAATCTGGTTCCAGCTTATCAAAGGACAAATCACTATTAACAATCAGGCAATTTATGCCGGAGATGCGGTGGCAATGGTGGATGAATCAACCATTATTTTATCTGCCGAAAGCGATGCAGAATTTTTACTATTTGACTTAGGCAGATAATCAAGATTATTCAATCAAATTTAAAAAGAAAAATAGGGGCAATTAATTAATTGCTCCTATGATCAAAAATTTTATTTTGTGAGGTATTTTCTGAATCGGTTTAACTATTCAGATTTCACAAAGTTCAACGAAGCAGAATTAATGCAATAGCGTAATCCCGTGGGTTTTGGGCCATCATTAAAAACGTGACCCAAGTGAGCATCACAAGCGGCACAAAGCACCTCGGTTCGCCGCATAAAGAAGCTAAAGTCACTCTCTTCTTTGATATTTTCATCCTGAATCGGCGCCCAAAAAGATGGCCAACCTGTCCCAGAGTCAAATTTTGTATCTGAAGTAAAGAGATCAGCCCCACAACAAATACATTGATACTTTCCTTTTTCTTTATTGTCGTGATAAGCCCCAGTAAAGGCTCTTTCTGTGCCTTTTTTGCGGGTAACTTTAAACTGTTCTTCGGTTAATTGCTGTTTCCACTCTTGTTCGGTTTTTTCTACTCTCTGAACCATGATTCGCTCCGGTTGTGATTAAATTGGACTCATAAAAAATTATACGAAATCTAGCCACAAAAAGTTTTTTTATTTTTCAAATCACAAATAACCAACAGGGTGTAGGGTGTAGGGTGT
>NZ_LIUQ01000023.1:2427-21410 GCF_001276715.1 Planktothricoides sp. SR001
TTCTCTTTTCTCTATTCTCTTTTCTCTCTTCCCCACACACCCCACACACCCCACACTCCCCACACCCCAACCAACAACCAACAACCAACAACCAACAAACAACAAACCCGGTTGATTAGACCGGGTTCGTGACTGCTCCTGAATTGAAGGGATGACTTTATATAGCAGTTTGAAATATTGTGAGGTGTAGTGGCTCTGTGGATTCCCGCATTCGCGGGAATGACAGAGAAAGCTCAGTACCTCATAAGTATGAGAAACGCTATATTTGCTGGAGATGGACTTGAGCACTTTGAGCGACGATTTCCATTTCATCACTTGCCAGTTGCTCTAAAGTCGCTCGTACTTCTGCCCCACCAAGTGTCCCTAATGCTTGGGTCAGTCGGTGACGAATTTGCCAATCGGGATCCGTGGCATAAGGCAGCAATAACGCGATCGCCCGTCGATCGCCCAGTTCCCCTAATGCGCTAATAGCGACAGTTTTTACCAGTTGTTCCCCGTTGAGCAGAGCATCTTCTAGGACTTCAAACGATCGCGGATCTCCCATTTCTCCCAGGGCTGCCACAATACTAAATTTAACCAGCCACTCTTTAGTGGTTTCGTATTGTTGGCGCAAGTCATCAAAGGCTTCGGTCAATTTTAAGGCGGCTAAAGCATCCGCAGCGGCTGCTTGGACATCGGCTTCTGAGTCATTATGTAGCCGATCGCGCAGTACAGTTAAGGCTGTTTCTCGATCCTGCTCACCCAAACTCGTCATCTGACTCACCGCAGCATAGCGAACTCGAGCACTTTGGTCTTTAATGGCTGTTTGTATCAGTTGAAATGCGATCGCCGGGTCAAGGTGACGTAAATCATTGACTGCACGGAGGCGATCGCCCACATTTTCTGACTGTAGCTGTTGCTGAATAGACTCAGGAGTTATCGTCATGTTCGTAATTTAATAAATGCTCGATTATTATTCGCTAGAGATTCTTACAAGGATACAATCAACTAATCTTCACCGGAAGCCATAAATCTGACAATATCTCCACGAGTAATAATTCCTACAACATGGCCATTATCATCAATTACCGGCAGGCGATCGATCCGCTTTTCATTCAGCAACCTGGCGGCATCTTTAACAGATTTTCCTGGTTTAATCGTCAAAACATGATCGCTCATCACTTCGCCTACAGTTTGGCCCAATGCCTTATGGAGTTCTCGCTGATAACGCCCTGGATTTTCCAAATAAATCACGCTATCCAGTAACATAATATAAGCTGGCGGTTTTACCTCCGTTTCTTTCCACATCAAGTCACCTTCTGAGATGATTCCCAGCAGTTTTCCTGACTCATCAACTACGGGCAAACCGCCAATTCGTTTTTCCGCTAAAATCTTAATCGCCTCTTCTAAAGAAGTTTGAGGCTGCACTAAGATCGGATCGCGGGTCATTACTTCACCAACTGTTTTTGACATACTTCTGATTACATTTATAACTAATTTTCAGCCATCGAAATCTGCTTGCTTAGAATCTTGGTTAGAATATTTCTTATCCGCATCAAGACATCTAGGCTATCTGCTAAGTAAGCTAAACAAGAAGCTAAACAAGCATTTCTTTTTACCAGCTTATTACCAGATTAGATGATGGGTTGCCCCAATTTTATCTAAGATGATGGATCTGTTATTTTGCTGAACCGAACCCAATAAACGAGACTAGAGTCTAGCTAATTTTTAGCCTAGGTGATATTTTCTCTAACCCAGGCGTTTGAATGACTTCGGATCCAGATCCTAATCAATCAGGTTAGATTACTGGAACGTTTGACTGTGCTAGAAAAATTTTCGCAGATATCCGCACAAAAGTCGATCTTTTCTGGAAATTTAAACTATTACTTCAAAGGAAAGGCGATCGGCAAACTATCGTTGACCTTGTTATGATCTTTTGTAAAGATTTATGTAGAGATTTGAGCGATGACACCCATAAATGATCCACAAGCAACGCCACCGTCAATGGCACCGTCAATGGTAGAGTCAATGGCACCGTCAACGGCACCGTCAATAGCACAGACAACATATAAGTGTGTTTCCATTTGCCAGTATCAATCTTGTCAGCGCAACGGATCCGCAGAGGTGCTGGCGATGTTTCAGCAACTTAGATTGCCGGAGTTCACGGTGAGTGGCTGTGGTTGTCTCGGTCAGTGCAGTTCCGGCCCAACGGTGAAGGTAAACCCCGATGATGTTTGGTATTGCCGGGTTAAACCCACCGATGTGCCGGAGATTATCGAACAACATCTTCAAGAGGGTAAACCTGTGGATCGGTTACTCCACCCCAGGATTCATCCCCGATTTTATTAAATGGTAGGGTGGGCAAAATTGCCCACCTTAGTGGTAGGGTAGGCAAGATTTTGCCCACCCTACATTAAACAATTGGAGAAAACCCACGTTTTGATTAATTCGTTGACCTGTTGGGGAATTTCATCATGGGGGCAATGACCGGCTTTGAGGAAGTATTCGGTGAGTTGGGGATAATATTGACGAAACTTTTGACTGCGATCGCGCACATTCATCCAGGGATCGCCTTCCCCCCACAGAGTCAACAGGGGACAGTTCAACTCTTGGAGTAGCTGGTCTACTTTTTCCCCAGAAGGAGACTTGAACACCGAAGCAAAAACCCCCGCCGCCCCCGGATCGCAGGAAGGACGATAAATTTCTTCCACCAGTCGATCCGTCACCGCAGTGGTATCCAGATAGACTTTTTCCAGGGTTTTCCGAATCACCGATCGCCGTCTGGTCCATTGGAAAATCAAAAAGCTGACCCACTCTTGGCGAAAAACTCCTCGGATCAGTTGATTCATCCCTTGCCGAACGGGTGATGGTTTGGGCGCCGATGGTGTGTCCGATGATGTGTCCGTTGATGTCTCGCTAAAAGGCCCCGCACTATTAAGTAAAATCACCCCAGCGGCAGACTCAGGGCGCTGGGCTGCCAAACATAAGGAAGCATAACCCCCCAGGGAGTTACCGGCTAACACCACGGGCGACCCAATTTGTGCTTGGATGAAATCATGCAGTTGATCGCGCCAAAGTTCCCCCCCGTAGACCCATTTCGGTTTCGCCGAACGGCCAAAACCAATCAGGTCGATCGCCCATACTTCAAAATCTTGTTGTAATTCCTGAATATTTTTCCGCCAATGGTCGGTGGAAGCCCCAAAACCATGTACTAATAACAACGGTGGGCGCCCCGAATGTCGGTTTCCGGCCCGAACATAATAAATCGACTGTTCGCGCCATTGCCAGTAATCACCGCAAATTTCTGCTGAAGCTAGGACTGCACTATCCGCCATGATGATTAAGAAATAATAAGTTTTGTGAATAATTGTATCTTAAGCAGATTTTTTTGTCCTTGGTTCCTGGGGTGTAGGGCCGCCATCGGATAGATTTGTAAATCCAAAGGATGAGTGATTATTCAATAAAAAATTTTAATAAAAATTTAACTTTTTTCCTATTTAGACCCAGGTTAAGCATGGGATGGAAATCACTCTATTTTGCCGGATTTGGCTGGGGGGTCGTTGATGGATCTGATTATGTGTAATTACCGAGAAAATAGTCCAGATAAGGGGGTGAACTCCTGGGATAACATCGATCGCCCTAAGCTATTTCCGGTTTTCTGGATGGCCTGATTCCGTAAAAACTCGCACGATCCAGTCCATCGACAAATAGGCTATTATAACTATGAATGCCTAAATACGGAATCAAATGTGTGGAATTCAAGATGCAATGATTCCCTGGGAATTATTTGAATCTGACTAAACCTCTGGTGTTTTGCTGATTCTTGAGATAAAATAAAAATATACTTAGTGAGAACCTTGGGTCACGAGCAGTATGATTTGGATGATTTGGCAACTACAAATTCCGTGACCTGCCGCCAAAAAAGGCTGGCAAGTTTGATGACAAACAAATGCCGATCCATCGGCTGTCAATGCCGCACACGCACTGATCAATAATTAATATTTAATCGGTTAACTGGATCCTGCTTAACGAGTCACAGATTGTGCGGGTTTGACCCTATATCTATCTGAAACTCAATGATCCACCTTGGGGAGCAACTTACCTTTTTGGATGCGATCGCTTTGTTGCCGGAATCCACAACAATTCGCGATCGGGGTGACACAAATATCCCTTTTTTGGTGAGTTGCCATCATATGCAATCATCAGTATCTTTCATAAGTATCTTTCGATACATTCAAGCATCATTGACGATTTTTGTCTATGATTCTGACATGGCTGCGAAAGTAACAAAGTAACTCGGTGATTAGCGCTGATTAGCATTTAGGCAATTAGCAACTCCTCAAGGATATTTAGGATGACACCTAGACAAACCATGTTCATTTATTAATCAAAACTGCGGGGTTTTTCTGTGATTGCTATATCACCTCGGATCAAAGGACGTAGCTGGAACAAAATTAGCTTTGCCTCTACGCTATATCTCTGTCCAATTTTAGATTTGCTATTGGCAGAAGTTCCCAGTCAATGGCAGGCAGAAATTAGACTGGGACTACAAGAAGCTTTAGTGAATGCAGCTCAACATGGCAATAACCTAGACCCAAGTAAAACAGTTGAAATTCGGTTTTCCGTAGTTCGTGATGAGTATTGGTGGATCATTTCCGATCAAGGAAATGGTTTTTATTGCCCCAATTCCGCTTACGCCAATGAAACTAATGAAGAATTCCCGCACGAGGAAGAGGAATGCGGCAGAGGATTGTTTATTTTACACCAGATTTTCGATAAAGTTCATTGGAATAATAACCTGAGAGAATTAAGTCTATGTAAGGTTGTAAATCACTATTCTCGTAGCCCAATATTGCGTTAAGCTTTGCTCCCTCACGGTAAACCGTGAATTATTGATGATGGCGGTAAGCGTTCAGAGAGCAGCGCTCATTTTTAAGCGATTAATAGGTTTTCCGCCTTGCCGATCGCCCTTTGGCTACCCACTGAATGCTTACATAATAGTGGTTAATTATCTAATCTTCATCAGTCAACCAAGGAATCATCTTTTAAATTGATAAAAGTTGGTTTCTATTGACTTATTTGGGCTGACGGCGATCGCCATGAGTGGGACAAGGGGGCGCCGAAATTGACCGATCTAACCACCCTGTTGCTTGTTGTAAATGAGCCAGGGCTTCTTCAGGATTATTTTTTAACAAGAAGACTAGAGCAACCGCAGTTTGTTCCAGCGATCGGGCATTGCGGTTAGATTTGCTTTTATGCCAATTCAGATCGGTGATACTCAAGCGTTCCGCCAAAGCTTGAGCCAATTCTAAGGTACTGACATCCTGCAATTTGGCAGAGGTGGGACTTTGTAAATTCGCAGAAACGGCAAATAAGGGATTGTTCGGCATTGTGGCCATAAAATAAATCCAGCAGTTAAGACAACAATAGTTTTACTCTACAGATATTTTAGGTTTGCCGATGACATCGCCTACTCCCAACCCCAACGAACCCACCCCCACCCCAGAAAGCAATCAACAGTCTGATGATGACTTGGATTTTGCCACAGCCTTGCAAGAAGTCGAAAAATCTCTCAGTGATTTAAAGCAACGCTACAGCGAAATCGAGCAAAATCAAGCCCTGCAAGCGCAACTCAGGGAACGTGCCGCAGAGTTAAAAAAAGAATTACGCCGTACTCCCAGTTATGAGCGATCGCGTCGTCAACCCCTCCGCGACGAACTGCGACATATCCAGGAACAACTTGACACCATTGAACTCAATTTAGAAAGTCAACTTTTTAGCTTATCCAGTTTAAAAGAACCTTTTTGGCAAGCGATCCGGTTTGGCGGGTTGGGCCTTATTATAGGCTGGATCTTAAAATCTTGTGCTGGTTGACCGGATTTTTATTGATAACCTCTCAAATACCGCGAAAAAAAATGACTAAACGGATTGCTGAAATTTTACGCAGTGGCGAACCTGATGACGCTTTGACAGTTCAAGGGTGGGTTCGCACCAAACGAGAATTAAAAGATTTTGCCTTTTTAGAGATTAACGACGGTTCCTCTATGGGCAATTTGCAAGTTGTCCTCAGTCCTGAGATGTCCAACTACCAGGAAGTAGTCAAGGGCTTAAATACTGGGGCTTCGGTAGAATTAACCGGGGTATTAGTGGCATCCCCCGCAAAAGGACAGCGCATTGAACTGAAAGCGTCAACTTGTGAACTGTTGGGAGAGTCGGATCCAGAAACTTATCCCTTGCAAAAGAAACGGCACTCTTTTGAGTTCTTGCGGACGATTAGCCATCTGCGATCGCGCACCAACACCTTTGGGGCCGTGTTCCGAGTCCGCAACGCTGCCGCTAACGCCATTCATCAATTCTTCCAAGAACGGGGTTTTCTTTGGGTTCATACTCCCATCCTCACCGCAAGTGACTGCGAAGGGGCGGGGGAAATGTTTGCCGTGACCAACTTTAACCTCAAAGAACCCCCGCGCACCAAATCCCAAGACATTGACTATAGTCAAGACTTCTTTGGCAAACCGGCATTTCTCACGGTCAGCGGACAGTTAGAAGCGGAAGTCATGGCGATGGCTTTTAGCAATGTCTACACCTTTGGGCCAACTTTTCGGGCGGAAAATTCCAACACTTCTCGCCACCTAGCGGAATTTTGGATGGTGGAACCGGAAATGGCTTTTTGTAACCTGAAAGGGGACATGGATTTAGCCGAAGCGTTCTTAAAATATATTTTCAAATTCGTCCTAGAAACTTGCCCGGACGATCTGGAATTTTTCAATCAACGCATTGATAATACCGTATTAGCCACCGCTGATAATATTATCAATAACCAATTTGAACGGATTACCTACACCGAAGCAGTTTCTCTCCTAGAAAAAGCCTCGAAAACTTTTGAATTTCCGGTAAAATGGGGTTTAGATTTACAATCGGAACACGAGCGCTATTTAGCGGAAGAACTGTTTAAAAAGCCGGTGATAGTCACAGATTATCCCGTAGGAATCAAAGCGTTTTATATGCGGTTAAATGATGACAATAAAACCGTAGCGGCGATGGATATTTTAGCCCCGAAAATTGGCGAAATTATCGGCGGTTCCCAAAGAGAAGAACGGCTGGATGTTTTAGAGTCCCGGATTCAAAAGCAAGGACTAGCATTAGATGACTATTGGTGGTATTTAGATTTACGCCGTTATGGAACTGTAGAACACGCTGGTTTTGGTTTAGGATTTGAGCGCTTGGTGCAATTTATGACCGGGATGCAAAATATTCGGGATGTAATTCCTTTCCCCCGTGCGCCGATGACCATTGATTTTTAACGGTGTAGGTTGTAGGGTGTGTTAGGCGGCGATAATTTTTGATTCCCCAGAGTTAATTTATCTGTCCGCCTAGACGCACCATTTTAACTGAAGATTTATTTCACCACAGAGACACAGAGATACACAGAGGAATGAGGGACATTCTCTAGTCCATCCATTTCAGCGATCGCAAATTCTTGATTTATCTCGGCAATTTCTCTTTGGATATCTGGATCGTTAGCCATATCTTCTAGTTGTTGCTTAATGGCTTCCAAATCGGAAAATTTGCCCCTGCTTTGGGTGCGTTCTTGTACTTGCTTGGTTAACCGATCCAAAAGCCACTGTTGTTCTGCCAAAGACAAATTTCTAATGGTGCGATCGATTTCTAGTAATTTGGGTGACATCATGGTAATTTTCCCCTCAATTGCTGTTGGGTGATTTTATTATAGCAATTCTCAGGCATAATAGATTTAAGGTAGGGTGTGTTAGGCGGCGATAATCTTTGATTCCCCAGGGTTAATTTATCTGTCCGCCTAGACGCACCATTTTAACTGAAGATTTATTTTACCACAGAAACACAGAGATACACAAAGAAAAGATCAAATTTAATTGATTTGTCCGCAGTAAAGCACAATTTTAACTATAAAAATCGGTGCGTTACGCGGGAATATAATTTACTGGATTTTCCCTAGGTTTTATCACCCGCTAACGCACCCAACAAAAGCTGATTAATCACAAGGATGTAACCGACTTACTGCGGTTCTAATTCTCATCCATTCATTGGCTAACCCTGTTTCTCCTGATTGAATTCTGCGACCTCCCAATTCAGGATTACGCACATAAAATATGGCATCGGCAATTTTGTTAAGATCCTCGCTGACTAAGTTCAGTCCATTGCGCGATTGACCATCATAATTTTCTAGCAGCCACTCAAAAGTTGGCTTGTCTCCGCCACAGGTACTATTCTCATAAACTAAAATATCTGGAACCACTCTAGCAATGGCATTCCATTCTCGGATATATAGGGTTTCATCAGCCCGAATTTTTCGTCGAGATAGTTGAGGATTAACACTGTAGAAAAAATTATCCGCCCAGCGATCGATGGTTTCTTGGGGTTGAGAGTTCGCGATTGTTGGGCTGAGAATTAGCGAACCAAGGGTTAAAATAAAAACCGCTGGCAATTGGGTAAAGACTTTTTTTTTATTCATAGGAATTGCGCCTAATTTTGTAAAATTGGCAATGGGCGAAGCATCCGCGTAGATAAATTTTAGTGGATTTTCAAGATTTTGGCGCGGATGCTTTGCCCCTACATGGGTTATTTTTTGGGCGAATTTTGGTAGGGTGTGTTAGGCGGCGATAATCTTTGATTGCCCACGGTTAATTTATATGTCCGCCTAGACGCACAATTTTAACTATAATAATCGGTGCGTTACTATTATTTCACCACAGAGACACAGAGATACACAGAGGAATGAGGGACATTCTCTAGTTTGGTAGGGTGTGTTAGGCGGAGATAATCTTTGATTTCCCACGGTTAATTTATCTGTTCGCCGTAACGCACCATTTTCACCATAATAATCGGTGACTGGTATTACAGCAAACTTAGGGTGGAGTTAAAGTTGGCATTATCCAGTAGATTACTACTGAAACCGCTACCGAAATCGGAGCCTATTCCCAAACCATCACCGATTAAATCCTGAGTCGTATTCGGCAGTTGATTGCTGGCAACATTGCCCAATTCAACGGCACTATTGCCAGTGAATTGTTGAATTAGCGACACATTGCCAAAGTCAGCGCTTGCCGGTAATTCATTTACGGTGCTGCTGTTAGTCAGAGGGTCAATGTTAGCAATTATGTCAATATTGCTGTTATTTTTGATGACTTCAGCGCTGGGTTGAGTCGAAATTGTCAGACTGTAGTTGGTGTTAACACCGGACAAACTGGAATAAGTATAGATTCGGATTAAATAAGTACCGGCTTGAAGAGCAGTGTTAATATAGCCATTGCTATTGGAATAGTTGTCGTCGCTTCCTAAAAGATCCCCATCTCCCTGATCGGTTCGACCGTTGCCGTTTTTATCTTGAATCAGTTCTATGTGTGCACGATCGGTCAAGGAACTTAGGGTTAACTTGATGTCACTATTATTACTAAGGTTGAAGCGATAGACATCGTTAGGATCGGTTTCGCCTACAAATTCCTTAAAGTTTATCTCACCATTGATAAACCCTATGTCCAGAGGCGTACTCAAGGTATTACCCGGATCTACGGCTGTATTTCCCGGTTTAGGAGTGACATTCAATCTCAAATCGTAGTCAGCTTTGCCAGAGGAATAATAAGGAGAGACTTCAATAAAATAAGTGCCTGCGGCTAAGGCTTGATTAATCTTGGCATTCTCACTGGAACTGCCGGAGTCGCCAGAGAAAACGTCTCCATCTCCATCATCGAATTCTCCGTTTTGGCTATAGTCCTTAATTAACCGCACAGTAGCATCACCAGTTAAAGCACCCAAGGTTAAATCAAACTCACTATTATTTTCTAAGACAAAGCGATAATAGTCGTTGGGATCGTCCGTCCCCACAAAATCAGTTAGGCTAAATGAGCCATTGATCACACCGAGATTGCTAGAAGCATTGAGTGTAGTACCACCCGGAGGAAAAGGATCGCCAGCATTTTGCGGCGCTTGTATCACTGGCTTCACTCCACCTCCCGGTGCCGCAATGCGTCCTTCGGCTATGCCAAAGAATACATAATGTTGCAATGCTTGTTGATTGTTGAAACCAGCAGCTTGCAAGTCAGGGTTAGCTGCCAAGTAGAAACCGACACTAAAAGAGTTTGAAGCTTGGCGACCTTCGTTGATGCCAAAAGCGCGAAAATGGTCTAACAATTGCTCGTTATTTAAACCAGCCGCTTGCAAGTCGGGATTCAATGCCCGATAGACATTGGCATTAAATACTGGGGAAAAATTCCGTCCTTCTGCTGCCCCCGAAATTGAGAGATGGTCGTAGAGTTGCTGATTGGTGATTAACCCGGCAGCAGCTAAGTCGGTGTTGCTGACTCGGTAAGTGTTTAAGTCTACATACAATGAAAATGTCCGCCCTTCGTTCAGGCCAAAACTAATCAGATGTTGGTAGGCTTGAGCATCATTTAAACCGGCCAAGTCTGGGTTAACTGAGCGGTAGAAGTTGGCGTCAAATAAGTTAACAGCCATAGGTCAATTCCTCTCTAAGGAAATAGAGGTTTACGTTCTTGTTTCTATGCAGAGTATTAGGACTTACGCAGCGACTCTATATATGGGGTTGTGGTGCGTTACCGCTCGGAACAACACCCTACCAATAGCGTTTATGCGTAAGTCCTGAGTATGGAAATGCAGAGCATAAAAGCGATATGGAAACGAGTAATCTATGAGCAATGAGTGTTGCTATATAAAGATTCCCTGGTGTAAAGCGATGAGATGACAAAATGGATGGGCTGCGATGTATTCAGGTGAATATATCGCCGTTGAGCCGATCAAAAAAATTCGGTTGCTTGCTATGATCTTATAAAATTATTTATCAATTAAGTATTAATGTCCAGTCGGAAAAAGTCTTGTTTAGTAGGGACTTTATTTTTAATAAATGGCAAAATTAACTGTCAAAAAGTCGGATTAAGTCGGATTAAGTCGGCAACTCTCGCGAGGCAGAGCCTCTGGTTGGGCATTCCCATGCTCTGCATGGGAACGAGGGAATTTTGTAGGGGCGAAGCATTCCGGCATTGTAGGGGCGAAGCATTCCGGCATTGTAGGGGCGAAGCATTCCGGCAGTAGGGGCGAATGGCCATTCGCCCCTACAATATTCTAAGCAATCAATTATCTGCCGGAATGCTTCGCCCCTACCGGAATGCTTCGCCCCTACCGGAATGCTTCGCCCTTACCGGAATGCTTCGCCCCTACCGGAATGCTTCGCCCTACCGTGGTTCAGTAATCGGAAAACCGCTGTAGGTTGGGGGCGCAAGCATTGCGCCCCTACAAAACCCTATTAGGACTTACGCAACGACTCTATATATGGGGTATTGGTGTGTCACCGTCTCGGAACAACACCCTACCGATAGCTTTGAATCACAAGATTGGCGCAAGTCCTGGACAGGAATAACCCACCGAAAGCTGGTTTGGCAAAAAAAGTCAGTTAAAGTCGGAAAAAGTCGGGTAAAGTCGGCTAAAATAATCAAAATTCCTGCATCTCCCCGACTTATGGATGTTCACGAAATCTTGACATTGGCAGACGAACTGGTTTTTACGCAAACGGGCAAACATCTGGATAATTTACAGCAGGATATTTTACGCGGTGCTTGCAAGGGGAAAAAATACTCGAAAATTGCTGAGGAATTCCACTGTAGTGAGGGTCATGTGAAAGATGTGGCCTCAGAGTTATGGAAAGTATTGTCCCAGGCATTAGGGCAAGAGGTTAATAAGTTTAATTTTCGCGCTACAGTTGAGCGATTAAACTTTTCTAAAAATTTTTTATTTAATAAAGTCAATAAAGATTTAATTTATATTAGTAAATTCAGTGTTTGTGGGGATACTGTGCATTATGGGGAGGAGAAAGAACGACCAGAAAAGAAGGGACGAGAACGGAAGTCTAAAAGCGATAAAGCCGATCGCCCCCTAACCCACCCTTCAAAAAAGGGCGATCACGCAGCCAACTCAGAAGAAGATAAAAAATCCGGTTTGTGGGAGACAAAAACCCGGTTTCTTGAAGAAACCAGGTTTTGGCGATTTGCCAGTTTTTACGGACGCACAGAGGAACAGAACACCCTGGAACAATGGATCGTAAAAGAATCCACAAGACTGGTAGCTTTGGTGGGGTTAAGCGGAATTGGTAAAACTACCTTGGCGGTGCAATGTGTCACCCAAATTCAAGATAAGTTTGACTATATTATCTGGCAAAGTCTGCGGTCTTCTCCTCCCTTAAAAGAGCTTTTGACTAATTTGCTGAAATCGCTTTCTAATCAATCAGAAAGAGAGTCCCCCGCAGATACAGAAGACCAATTATCTTTACTGATGCAATCGCTGCAAGAATATCGTTGTTTGCTGATTTTGGATGATGGGCAAATGATTCTCAGTAGGGGTCAATTGGCCGGTCATTACCAACCGGGCTATGAAGATTATGGGGACTTTTTCCGCAGAATCGGCGAATTTTATCATCAGAGTTGTTTGCTGCTACTGGGTTGGGAACCTCCGGCAGAAATTGGTCAATTAGAAGGAGAAAATGCGCCGGTTCGCTGTTATCAATTAAAGGGCTTGTCCGCATCATCCGCTGGGGAATTTTTCCGAGAAAAAGAGTTAGGGGATGAAGAAACATGGCCTGACCTGATTCACCAATACCGAGGTCATCCCTTTTGGTTGAAAATGGTGGCGACCACGATCGCCGATTTATTTTCCGGTGGAGTTTCTGAATTTTTAAAATATGAGGCGCTGTTTTTGGATGATGCTTTTAAACAGAAATTAAAGCAGCAGATCGATCGCTTATCAAAGGTGGAGAAAAAAGTGATGCTTTATCTAGTCACAGCCGAGGATTCTGTAACCACTTCCGCTTTAGTCCAAGAATTAGAATTATCTCTCTCAGAAATATTGAATGCGATTAAATCTTTGTCCAGGCGATCGCTCATTGAAAAAATTACCCAAGACCAGGAAACCGTGTTTACAGTTAAGCCAGTGATTCAACAATATTTGACCAGCCAATATTCTGGTAATTTGGCATAAGCGATCGACGTGGGCGATCGCTTATCCCAACAAAAAATAATCAAAAATAATCAAAAATAATCGCCAGTAGGGGCGTAATGCTTCCCTCCAGGCGATCGCACAGCAGACAATTACTTCTACTGGCTTTATGTTCCTCCCAGGGGCTACTTGAGTTATCATCGATACGATCGGGTCGAAAATCTTGGATAAGACTACAGGAGAAAGTGCTGATGACGATTAATCACCAAGAACAAGAGATAATTATCCGTACCGAACGGGGACTAACCATCGCGGGTACTCGCATCACTATCTATGACATAATGGATTATCTCAAAGCGGAGTATCCACGCAAGTACATTCGCGATGCCTTCATGCTAACGGACGAGCAAATCGATGGGGCTCTTTTTTATATTCAAACTCATAACTCAGCGGTAGAAGCAGAGTATCAAGAAATTTTGCGTCAAGCAGAAGAGACGAGAATATATTGGGAAGAACGTAACCGCGAACATTTTGCTCGCATTGCCGCAATGCCTCCCCGTCCTGGTCACGAAGCGGCTCGACTTAAGATTATAGAACAAAGAAGACGCCGGGAAGCAAAAAATCAATGATTATTCTAGTTGATTACAATTTGAATCAGGAAGCGATTCTCTTTGCTGGAATTCTTGCTTCTAGAGGGTGGTTAGACCTCGTTTCTATTCGGCTAATAACTTTTGCAGATGTTGGACTACCCGCAAATAGCAATGACCGTGCTGTTTGGCAATTTGCTCAAGCGAATCGAATGATTTTGCTAACAGCTAACCGCAATGCCAAGGGGCAAGACTCTTTGGAAAGAGTTATGCGCGAAGAAAATACCTCCACCTCATTCCCTATTATCACCATTGGCGATCGGTCGCGAGTATCAGAATATGATTATCGAGACTCTTGTGTAGAAAAACTGGTGGAGATTGTGCTGGATATTCAAGATTACATGGGAGCCGGTCGGTTGTTTATTCCGTAGTTTAAAAAACCGAGTTGCAATAAACATCATACCCGTGGAGCGATCGCCCAAAAAATCGCCAAAAATAGATCCATTTTCTGCCATAATTCATCTATCCGTTGCCAACAACAAATTATGGAGCATATATGGAGCATATAATGAATATTGGATTTATCGGTACGGGCTTAATGGGATTACCAATGGCCAATAAACTATTAGAGGCAGACTTATCAGTAATGGTCTATAATCGCACTGCCGAAAAAGTGCAACCATTGGCAGAAAAAGGCGCAAAAATAGCCGCTTCGCCTCAAGAAGTTTTGAATTATTGCGATTGTATATTCTTAATGTTAACCGATGCCAATGCCATCCGGGAAATGTTATTTTCTGAATCGACTCGTAGCCAATTATCGGGACGGATAATCATTTCCATGAGTACCATTGCCCCCAGCGAAAGTCAGGCGATCGCCTCTGAAGTAACCCATCTCGGAGGTGAATATATGGAAGCCCCGGTACTTGGCAGTATCCCCGAAGCAAAAACAGGTCAACTCATTGTCATGGTTGGCAGCACAGAAGCGCAATTTCAAAAATGGTTAATGCTGCTAAAAAACTTTAGTCCAGAACCTAAATTAATCGGCCCTGTAGGTGCGGCAATGACCTTAAAACTGGCACTAAATCAACTGATTGCTAATTTAACCACTGGATTTGCCTTAAGTTTAGGATTAATCCAAAAACAAGGGGTCAATATAGAAGTTTTTATGGAAATTCTCCGGGAAAGTGCCTTATATGCACCGACCTTTGACAAAAAATTACAGCGGATGATTGACCGGAACTTTGCTAATCCTAATTTTCCCACCAAACATCTATTAAAAGACACTAATTTAATCCTTAAAGAAGCCCAAGCTTTAGGTTTAAATGTGAGTAGTTTAGCCGGAGTAAAAGAAATTTTAGAAATTGCCATGACTGAAAACCTGGGGGAGGAAGATTACTCCGCATTATTTAATGTAGTCAATAGAATGAAATAAATTCAGTCTGGTTTACAGCGGTTTTATATAGACCAAGACCAGAGAGCATCAGCAGCCTTTATAGGGTGTAGGTTTACGATATTTCCGGCAGATAAATTATGGCTGAAAATTTATTGCTGAAAATATTTTGTCCGGGCGCAAGCAAGCATTGCGCCCATATGTTAAGTCAGGCTTCCCCTCTGCGAAAATTTGTGGTTCATTAAAAAATAAAACCGCTTTTACCGCAAATGGTGCTTTTGTCGTCGTTTTGCCCAATACTCAGCAACCTGAGTCAGTGGCGATCGCCCAACGCATTCAGTCTCAGGTGCGATCGCGATCGCGTTGCGGAGCAATATCGCAGCTTTCGCGTTGCGGAGCAATATCGCTCCTCGTTGCGGATGCAATATCGCTCTCAATTCCCCATCAAGCTTCCGATATCAGGGATATTGTCACCGTCAGTATGGGGATTTGCATCACAATGATCTCCCAGAGGAATTGGTAAAACAAGCGGATGTGGCTTTATACCGCGCCAAACAACAAGGGCGCGATCGCTACATGGTTTTTTCATAATATGGTCGCCACAGGTTTAAACCCGTGGCTTTAAAAAGCTTTAAAAAAACTTACATGAACAGCTATAATTGTGATTGACAAAGACTTGCAGGAAATTGCTCGGCATCAGCCCTGATAGTCTTTCGATGAAACTGATTCTTTTCTCGATCATCATTTTTAATGGGGTGTCACGCGCCCTCAAGATTGTGCCTTCGACTTTATCTCTTTAATCAGAGGACATTCATGCTTACTTCGCCAGCCAGCCGATAGGCATCGGGCGATTTTGGACTAGCTTAAATGTAGGAACGGCGATCCACCGTCCTCGGAGAGGATATATCTACCCTCCCACATCTTGCAAGGCTTTTGACTTGTTGACATTGGCGCGTGACGGTTCGATTATAACAGATTTAGCGCCCAACCGCTCGGAATTTTCCCTAATAAGGAGGCTCATACTCACAAGAATCGGAAAAATCATCAGAAGAATCAGAAAAATCATATTCATAAGAATCAGAAAAATCATATTCATAAGAATCAGAAAAATCATATTCATAAGAATCAGGCTGGGAATTAGAACACACTTCTGGTGTGGGCTGAAGTTTTAGATATTCGAGAAAGTCTTGCAATTGTTTTAGGGTCAGAGCCAAAGGCGATAGCACATGATAGGTTTCTTGCAAATAGGTTTTTGCAGCGGAATTCTCTCTTTGGTTGTCAGTCCAGCCTAATCGTAGATATTCTCTATATATCCTACATAAAAAATCTAAATAATCAGCCATTTTATCTTCCCATATCGGAGTATTATTTATGATAAAACTGGGTATGGCGTAAGATTTACATTTTCGTCCCTTGTAATAGTCTAAACAGCATAAAACTTGCTTAAAGTTATGAATTTCCTTGCTTTGTAAATCAGCTAAAGATAAATGAGTCTTAATTTCCTGAGACACAATCGCTTCTAAAAGGTAATTTAAAAATTCCCATTGCTGGTTTGGTCTCAGTTGTTTGATTGCAGTCTTTCCATAAGTTTGGCGCAGATATTCAAGTTTTTTCTTATAAGTCCAGCCGAGCCAAAATAATGCGGAAAAGATCAGAAATACTAAATCATAAATCTGTGCCGATGTTTTTGGGCTTTCATGGTTGGCTTGATGGGCTTTTTGATCGGTTTTTTTATAGGTATCTTTGATCCGTTGCACCTGCTGCTTGAATTTAGCCCCTTTTTCTGGATTGACCATACATACAAAATTAGCAAAACCCTCGATCGATGCCATTAAGTCATTGGTATTAGTCTGTCCCCAATGCTTACCTCTGAAGCCATCTTGCTCAATATGATATAGTGTCGCCCGAAATTTTTTCAGCGTTTTCCTAGAAATATTAATTTTGTGATTAACCACCAATCCTGTCACATCTTGCTGTCGATTTTTCCAGCGAACTTTCGTTTTATCTGGATTGATTGCCAAGCCTTCTTCTTGAACAATCAAATTGGTTACTTTGAATAGCCGACCAATATTCTCCCGACTATCTATAGAACAAGAAAAAGTTAGATCGTCTGCATAACGAGTGTACATAAAACCCATTTTTTTGGCCATATTACTAAGTCGGCGATCGAGCTTTTTACACAGCAGATTACTAATCGCTGGGCTACTTGGCGCCCCTTGGGGAAGGCGTCTTTCCTTGAGATTAACTAAGCAGCTTTCTCCGTCTATTTCTAGTTTTTCTACTCTGGGTTCAGTACAAATCAAACCGAAAACTACCGCAGCGGTTTCCGAATATCCTAATGATTTAAACAGCCCTTTGACTTGTGGATAAGAAATTGATGGAAAAAAGTCTTTCAAATCGATATTAATGATGACATCTTTGCCTACATGAGGTAGAGCATTGGTGACAATAGATTTTTGGCGACAAAAGCCATGAGCAGCGGGGTGAATTTCTAGCTTTTCTAGAATATTATGTAGAATCCAATTTTGCGCCTTTTTCAGCAGCGGCAGCGGTGCTGATATTTCCCGCTTTCCTCCAGTTTTCTTAGGGATATTGAATCTAGTGTAGTGCAATTTATTACGAGAAAAAGCGAGATACCGCAAACCATTAACGCTTAATCCGATCGCGGCAGCAATTTCTGAGTGTGAATTACACAAAGGCAACTGATATCTGATTAATTTTTCTTGATTAAACTTGGCATTTTTATTGCGCTTTAACTGAAGATTATTTATTTCTTCTATTCTAGCAAAGAGCCAATTTCTAAGCCAATAGAATTCTTGCGATCGCTGCTCCATTAATTCTGCTTCTATGTCACCGATGATCCCGATATAAATATCTCCTCCAGGAATATCGCTGTAACTTTCGTACCAAGAGTCATCTTCTTCACAGTAAATCCATGAAAGGGAGTCTTCTCGATAAAACAATTGTGGGATTATTTTTTCAATCTTATTGACTAATCGCTCATAATATTTATCGTTTAATAATCTACATACAGTCTGTAAGTCATTCAGAAGTTCACCAGGATTATTGTTGGCTAGATGCAACCAACCCCGGTAATGATAGGCTCTGGCACAATTAGGATTTAACGCGATCGCTTGATTAAAACACTCAAGGGCGGCTTCATACTGACTTTGCTTGTAGTAGTCAATCCCTTGATTGATTAGTTTATCGAGCTTCTTTGATTGTGAAAACACGAAATATATCTATCCGATAAGAAACATTGGTTAGATTATAAAATATTCTGACCAATATAGTCAATCATAGTCCAGAATATCAAGACCAAAAAATAGCCACGGGCGAGCTATTTCCTAGGCGCGATCGCCTATATCGCCTATGTCGCGTATAGCTAGGGAAAATAGCGATAGATATCTTTACGATGTAGAACGCGAGCGAAGATAACTGTTTCGCCATCAAAGAAAATTCCCAGGCGATAGTCGCCGATGCGAATTCGATAAGCATTGTCATCCCCTTTTAGCCTTTTTAAATTACCAATCTCTTCAAATTTTTGTAAATTAGGGATTTCTGTAAATGCTAACGCTTTTATTGTTTCAAAGCTAGGCGTACTTTTCAGAGCCTTCAGGTCTTTTAAAAAGCTCGGCTTATACTCGGTTTTCATTCTTTCTCAAGTTCAGCTAGGGCGGATTCCAAGTCCAAGGAAGTTTCATTTTTGACTTCCATCATGGCTCGATAAAGTCCTTCGTCTTCAATCACTTCTAGCAGTCGCTTATAGTCATTAAAATCCAAGATAACTTTACGAATTTGACCGGAAACATCTGTAATTAATTCTTGGGCAAAAGGATATTGTTCTGCTGGCATATTTTTTCTCTGACTCCAGTTGAGTTGATCCTCAAATGCTACTGACAAATATAACACAAATGCAGCCGGTGTTTTCTAGCAATAACCCCCACTGTCATTCCCGCGTCCCCCCACTGTCATTCCCGCGCCCCCCCACTGTCATTCCCGCGAAGGCGGGAATCCATACACGGTGATTCCCGCGTCCCCCCACTGTC
>NZ_LIUQ01000023.1:21459-81095 GCF_001276715.1 Planktothricoides sp. SR001
CCCCCACTGTCATTCCCGCGCCCCCCACTGTCATTCCCGCGAAGGCGGGAATCCATACACTGTCTATGCCTTCAAGAGTTCCGCTATATCAAAACAGAGAATCATACAAATCATCCCACTTGGGATTATCCTTTTCAATTAAATTAATCTTCCATTCCCGGCGCCACTTCTTAATCTGTTTTTCACGATTTATTGCCGATTCGATACTATTAAACACTTCGTAATAGACTAATCGATGAACTCCATATTGTTTCGTGAATCCATCCACGAAATTATTTTTATGTTCGTACACTCGTTTGAGTAAATCATTGGTGACTCCTATATATAAGGTTCCATTGTATTTACTGGCTAGGATGTAGATAAAATAGTTTTTCATGGATTTTCAATGTGTGAAAGTGGATTCCCGCGAAGGCGGGAATGACAAATTGGTGTGGACTCCCGCGCGGGAATGACAGGTTTAAAAATAGATTCCCGTGAAAGCGGGAGTAACAAATTGGTGGGGATTCAATGTTTGTCGGTGGATTCTCGCCTGCGCGGGAATGACAGGTTTAAAAATAGATTCCCGTGAAAGCGGTTTTGACAGTTTGGTGATTTAATGTTTGTCGGTGGATTCCCGCCTTCGCGGGAATGACAGGTTTAAAAATAGATTCCCGTGAAAGCGGTTTTGACAAATTGCTGGGGATTCCGGTGAAAGCGGTTTTGACAAATTGTAAAAAAAATAGCCCGCATTGGCGAGCTATTTCCTAGGCGCGATCGCCTCTAATTAACCAACGAAAAAATTAAACTTTGGCTTCTTCTTTCACCAACTTATCCCAGCCCAAATCCTTCAGAGAATTATTCCGACGTAGGGGACGAGTGACTAACTCTAAAATGTCACGAGCATTAGTAAATCCGTGAATTTGAGCAAAAGTAAACTCTACCGACCACTTCGTATTAATCCCGCGAGCTTCCAGAGGATTAGCATGGGCCATCCCGGTAATCACCAAATCCGGTTTTAACTCATAAATCCGCTGAACCTGATTGTAATTATCCGGTTTTTCCACAATCTTCGGAGTTGGGACGCCCATTTCGTGACAAGTTTGTTCTAGCAACTGCAACTCAGCCGCTTGATAGCGCTTATCCATATAGGGAATACCGATTTCCGGGCAAGTCATCCCGCAGCGAATTAAAAAGCGAGCCAAGGACACTTCTAGCAAGTTGTCACCCATAAAAAAGACCGACTTGCCCCGAATCAGTTGAATATAATCTTCCAGATTTGCCCAAATTTGGGCTTCCCGTTCTGCCAGCCCTTTCGGTTCCACTCCCAACACCGAGCAGATTTTCTCAATCCAAGCGCGGGTGCCATCGGGTCCAATGGGGAACGGCGCCCCAATCAGCTTGCACTTGCGGCGCCGCATCAGGTTTGTGGCGGTGCGGCTGAGGAATGGGTTTACCCCCGCCACATAATAGCCTTCTTCAATGACTGGCAGTTCACTGTATCGTTTCGCTGGCAGCCAACCTGAAACCTTAATCCCTTGTTTCTTCAACTCCAAGCTTAACTGAGTCACCACGGGGTCAGGCAGGGAGCCAAACAGCACCAATGGCGGGTGATCCACATACTCAGACTCGTGAGTTGTTTCTACTTCCGTTTTGCGACCAAAGCTGAGAAGTTTTTGAATCGCGTTGCGTTCGTGTTTCTCCGCTTCGACCACTTTGCTGGGGCAACGATTCACCATTGCCGCGAGGACGGTATCTTCCCCTTGAGTGAAAGCGTAGTCTAAACCATTGGCACGAGCAGTGACAATGGGAATGCCAATTTCCGCTTCTAGTTTTGGCGCTAGACCTTCTAAGTCCATTTTGATGATTTCTGTGGTGCAGGTGCCGATCCAAACAATCACACTGGGGTTGCGATCGCGCTTAATCTGCAAACACAGGCGCTTGAGCTCATTATAATCATTCAACTGAGCGGAAATATCACCTTCTTCCAACTCAGCCATCGCATAGCGGGGCTCCGCGAAGATCATCACGCCCATTGCATTTTGCAGGAAATAACCACAAGTTTTCGTGCCAATCACCAAAAAGAAACTATCTTCAATTTTTTGGTAAAGCCACGCCACGCAACTAATCGGACAAAACGTATGGTAATTTCCAGTTTCACACTCAAAGTTCAGTGCTTCAGGTTGAGCAACAGCCATGAAACAATTCTCCTTTATTTAAATTTTGCTGCGGAAAATTAATTACAAACCCTTCAAAAGATCCGAAGCATCATCATCTGAGTCCATATCCCCACCTAAATCATCTAGATCGAGATCCCCAAGACCATCATTGTCGGCATCATGATCCAGACCACCGAGATCAAGATCCCCCAGGTCATCATCGGCGTCATCATCCAGACCACCGAGATCGAGATCCCCCAGGTCATCATCGCTGGAATCAGCTTCCAGACCACCGAGATCGAGATCCCCCAGGTCATCATCGCTGGAATCAGCTTCCAGACCTTCGAGATCCATGCCGCCCAGGTCATCATCCTCTCCAGAAGCATCTCCTAGACCTTCGAGATCCATGCCGCCCAGGTCATCATCCTCTCCAGAAGCATCCCCCAGACCTTCGAGTCCCATGCCACCGAGTTCATCATCGCTGGATTCATCTTCCAAGGCATCGAGTCCCATGCCACCGAGGTCATCATCGGCGGATTCTTCCTCCAAGGCATCGAGTCCCATGCCACCGAGGTCATCATCGGCGGATTCATCTTCCAAGGCATCGAGTCCCATGCCACCGAGGTCATCATCGGCGGATTCAGAAAATCCCTCTAATTCATTAGTGGTGCTTTCCTCGGTGAGGGACTCGGATTCCTCCCCCCAAACGTCTTGTTTCAGGGAATCTTCTTCCTCGTCATCGAGGGCTTCCGCACCAAAAACTGCCGCTGCGGTCGCCACTGCTGCATCTTCGGTGTCAAAAGTTGCGTCCGGTTCGGATTCGGCCATGATGACTACAGGGGCAGACTCTTCTAGCACTTCCTGGACAGCGAGGGGAGTTGGCGGAGTTTTAGGGGTGGGTGTTGGCGCAACTGCGGCAGGTTCTGGTTTTGGTTCTGGTTTTGGTTTTTCCGTTGGGGTTGGCGCTAATCCATGATCCGATGCCTTATCGGTTGCGGCAATTGCATCACTACTGTCTGGGTTAAAGTTGAGACCTAAAACCTCAATCAGTCTCTCGGCATCAGGATTTAGCTGGGAAAAAGGTAGCATCAACTGCGCTAACTTCGGTTCTAATGTACTCATCACTCCCAGAATGAAGTAGGCAGGAGGTCGCATTCCCCCATCGGGGGTTTTCACCGCTGCCACCTTCATATGCAGTACCAGCCAATGCTTATTATCTTGGTAATACTGCAACCACTTTTGTTTTAAGACGAGAGTGAAATCTTCAAAAAAAGCCATATACTTCTCCCAAGGGTTGCTGAAATCACATCTAAATTTATTCTTTCAAGACCTAACAAAGTCTTGTACTGAATCATAACTGCTTTCTCAGTCAACCACTTGAAATCTGAGAATGAATCGTGGTGATTTCTAGACCATCATCAAGTCTAGTTCTTCCTCTGCCGCGATCGCCCCTTTGGTGGGGTTGAGGTAAAAATCTGACAATAAAGAGAATAATTCGCGATCGGGAGAATCATTAGGCACCACACCCTCTGGCAGCGCCAAGATTTGATCGGCAATATTCAGGTAATAGTCACAAACATAATCTAAGGATGGGTCCGCGTCTGCCATTTCAAACAAGGTCTTGCCTTTGACTCGCGACACGCGGATATCTTCAATCAGAGGCAAAATTTCCAACACAGGCATGGGGACAGATTCCACATATTTGTCAATTAAATCACGCTTAGAAGTGCGGTTGCCAATCAGTCCAGCCAGTCGCAGGGGGTGAGTCCGGGCTTTTTCCCGCACCGAGGCGGCAATGCGGTTAGCGGCAAACAAAGCGTCAAAGCCATTGTCCGTGACGATTAAGCAGTAGTCTGCATAGTTCAGAGGTGCAGCAAAGCCACCACATACCACGTCACCGAGCACATCAAATAAGATCACATCATATTCATCAAAGGCGTTGAGTTCTTTGAGCAGTTTGACGGTTTCCCCGACCACATAGCCACCGCAACCGGCACCAGCGGGCGGGCCACCGGCTTCTACGCAGTCTACGCCACCATAGCCTTTATAGATCACATCTTCCGGCCAGATGTCTTCATAGTGAAAGTCTTTTTCTTGAAGGGTGTCAATAATGGTGGGGATGAGATATCCCGTGAGGGTGAAGGTGCTGTCATGTTTCGGGTCACAGCCAATTTGCAGCACTTTTTTACCCCGTTTGGCGAGGGCGACGGAGATATTACAGCTTGTTGTAGATTTGCCGATGCCACCTTTTCCGTAAACTGCGAGTTTCACTTTGTTATTCTCCTGATTTTTGCGTATTTTTGAGATTTTTTATCTGTAAACCGTGGTTTCTCTGGGTTCTGGTGATGAGCCTGTGGTCCACGGTGGTTTTTGGTTGCCCTGTTGTTGGCATTATGGTGCGATCGCCTTATGGAAGTAAAGCCCTCCCTGGACTAACTTGGAGCTTAAATCGCCGCGATAAAATTTCTGGAAAATCAATGCGGATTAACCTTCGCATGAATCCATGAATTTAGCTATTTATCCTAAAAAATAATTTTTTAGATAAAACAATATAAAAAATAGAAACAATAAACAAAATAAAGCCAAGAGAGCCCAGAGCCAAAATACAATGGATCCGATTCAGCCAAATTACTCACCCCTGCTGACTATAGACTGATACCCAAAGTCAAAATGACTTTGCCTAGCTATTTGGTCATAGAGTCTGGTTGATGTGAAATCCGATCTGACATCAACGGATCCTTGGCTATGATTAGCTACTCCTGGTGAAATCTAGATTGTTGTGAAGAATTATTAATTTTGGGGCGATTTCATGGTTTTAACTCTTGACTGCTGGTTTTCCGCCTGCCTTAACCGCCCATGAGTCAATAATTATACTTATTTACTGTCGAGTGACTGTTGATTGATTAAATTTTTGCGTGGCCCGATTACCGGGAATGGGAAGATAAAAACCGGGTTTGCTCAAGAAAACTAACCACCCATCAATAATAGGACTTACGCAATTAATCTATATATAGAGTATTGGTGCGTTACCGCTCGGAACAACACCCTACTGATAGAGTTTATGCGTAAGTCCTGAAAAAAACTAACCATTAACCATCCCATTCACCATGCAAACAGTCCAATGGCAAACCGTCAAAACTTACGAAGACATCCTCTATCACAAGTTTGACGGCATGGCTAAAATCACGATTAATCGTCCCGAAAAACGGAATGCTTTTCGCCCGAAAACCGTCTTTGAGTTATACGATGCTTTTTGCGATGCCCGCGAAGACTCCAAAATCGGCGTGGTTCTGTTTACCGGGGCAGGGCCGCACACCGATGGCAAATATGCCTTTTGTTCCGGTGGCGATCAAAGTGTCCGGGGAGAAGCCGGTTATATCGATGATGCGGGAGTTCCCCGGCTGAATGTGCTGGATTTACAACGGCTAATTCGTTCCATGCCCAAAGTGGTGATTGCTTTGGTTGCGGGTTATGCGATCGGCGGCGGTCATGTGCTGCATATGATTTGTGATTTAACCATTGCTGCCGATAATGCCATTTTTGGTCAGACCGGGCCAAAAGTCGGCAGCTTTGATGGCGGATTTGGTTCGAGTTATTTAGCCCGCATCGTCGGCCAGAAAAAAGCCCGGGAAATCTGGTTTTTGTGTCGTCAATATGATGCTGACCAAGCGTTACAAATGGGTTTGGTCAACTGTGTGGTCCCCGTAGATCGGCTAGAAGCGGAAGGCATTCAGTGGGCTACGGAAATTCTGCAAAAAAGCCCGATCGCCATTCGTTGTCTGAAAGCGGCTTTTAATGCGGACTGCGACGGTCAAGCGGGACTCCAAGAATTAGCAGGCAATGCCACCTTACTTTATTACATGACCGAAGAAGGTCGAGAAGGAAAACAAGCATTCCTGGAAAAACGCCCCCCGGATTTTCGGTCTTTTCCCTGGTTGCCCTAATGCCTTGATGCCCAGATGCCGCTGAAAATTTCCGCCCATAGAAACCGCACCGAGTGATCTAACTCGGTGCGGTTTTAGCTAAAAATTGGTTTTAATTTGTCTCTGAAAAAAATGTTAAGTTTTATAACCTTTAGAAATCTTAAAATTCAGTAGGCCATTTACTCATGGATCAACAGTCAATGTTGCCTTTGATTCACAAATGGTTTTTCTATTCTTCAAGTCCCAACAGGTTATACTGAGATTTCGCGAACATTTGATTGATGCCGATAAGAGGGACGAAGAGAATCTACATTTTTGAACTCAGCAGCATTCCAGGTTTTTGCCAAGGTGAGTTCTTCTTCAACCATAAATGGTTTTGGTTGCCAAGTAATACTTTGTTCTAGAGTTTCCCAAGAAGGTGCAAACGGAGGCAAAGCCAGCATACACGCTTTCCATTTGCTTTGGACTGGCACACCCAGTTGCTCACAATACCCACCCCGACGACCTTCAGGAGTGAAGTAGCGACAATAGCGACAGGATTCACAGGTAGATGCCAAGCAATTTGATTTGGCCATAAGGGTTATCTTCCAAAACTTTTTGAATTAATTGTGAACCAATGCTGGATAGCATATAGCAGATTAAAATCTATTATGCCATGTAGTTTTTAGCGATCCCCGCTGGCAAATAAACCTTAATTTTTTCTTTATATTTTTGTGATAAATTGATACATTACTTTTTTCTGGAATATGCTTTGGTCAGATAATATAGACGAATTTTGGGGCTAAAGCAAATGGGGATCAACTAAAACCTTTAAATTTTGTGGTATTTTCAGTCCAGATCGATGCCCAAATTTAGGGATCCAAAAATTACTGCTCCTGGAAAAATTCACGGAGTGGGGATCCAATTCAATGATGCACAAAGTCAATTGGAGAAAATCGCGATTTTGATTTTTTTGTCGTGGTGAGGATCCGCTAGGCGGGGTTTTTTTGATCTGTTTGTAAAACCTTTATGGCTTTCTGGAACTTGCGGGGAAGATCCACCCTGATTGCCGAAGGCGCGTTGCGTTGCGGATGCAATATCGCTGCTTTACCTTTTCTTAATAATTTAGGGATCTATTTTCACAATTTGGTGACAGGCAGATTCCACCGATTCAATACAAAAGAAGCTCAAAAGCTATCCGGTATCAAGGGTGATTTGGGAGCGGTGAGGATCGGGGTTTGATTGATTGATTCAGTTAGCCCCAGGATCTAGATATCTGATATGGCGGAAAATATCTGGCGGAAAGCTTTTTGCTGAAAAATTGTCTATGCAATTCAGTCAGACAAAATCCCGACCCAGGGGCAGAATGAACTATAGTTTCATCTGTTTGACCGCACAAATGCCACAAACTGTCCAACGTTCGATCTCTCCCGGTGGGGTGGGACATTGGCATTGGGGACAAAGAGGCCAATTTTTTGATTGGTTCTGGATCCGAGTTGCCCAGGCTTGAAAGGCTTGCTGGGGGGTTGCGGTTGGGGTATTTTGATCGGAGATGATTTGCTCCGTGGGGGGATTGATCCGACTGGGATGTTGCGGTAATAAAGTTTGCGGTTGAGTGAGAGGCGATCGCGACAGCGGTGCGGAGCCAGATCGCCCATTACTGGTTTGTGCTTCAGTCCACTTTTGGGCAGAAAAGCGAATATCCCGAACCGGAGTGGGGAGGTGGGGATTTAATTTGACTAAAATTTGTCGCCGTTTAAAGGTGAGGTCTTGGGCTAAGACTGCTGACGCGGTGGCAATTTGTAAAATGTCTCGGTCAATGGCGATCGGACGAGTGACTTTGGCGACGCTAAAGCCAACCGCTTGCTGCCAAGCTTGAAGTAATTGTTGATGTTCTTTGATTTTTTGGGCGATCGGTAGACCCGCCACATTCTTTAATAGTTGATCGAGAGATTTAAAATCCATAGCAGAAAACTTTTTTGGGCGATAGTACACCGCGCCGCTTCGCGATCGCGCCAACGAATGTATTACCTTTTTCAATCGTAATATTTTTGTAGGGGCAATCCGATGGCGGTGGTTGCCCCTGCGCGTCTAGGGGCAGCCACCGCCTTAAGGAATTGCCCCTACAAAACTTTTCGCATCACTTTAGGATTGCTATATCAAGAATTTGTTCTAGGGATTAAGTGGAGAATTTTTTGACTCCAGAGGTTGCCAAAATGTTGAATTTCTAGGAAATTAGCATTTTGGGGAGCAGGCTTGTAAGTTTTAAAGGTTCGCATAATTCCTAAAGTGGCGGCACTTTCCAACGGGCCAATAAAGCTGGTATCGCGATCGCCAAAATAGGGTTGTTGCGCCCAATAAGCCATTTGTTGAGCATTCAAAAAATAGCAACCGGCATGAGGGTTGCCCGTTCTGCGAAAAGTAACGGGGTTGCCCATCACTGTACCCGTTAATTGGGGTTGTTCGCGAATATTCTGAAACCGGGCGGTCAGCTTTTCGGCTAATTCGGGATCGATGTAGGTTTTTTTAATGTAGTCGTTGACAGAAATTTCATAGCGGTTGGGTTGCAGAAGATAGCGATCGCCGACTTGTTGATTAAACCATTTCAGTTTTGTAAAAAAATCCGGGTCATGTAAGATTAAATCATCCTCCATAAAACAATAATAATCATAAGCCCCTAAACTTTCTCTGAGAATCCTTTGACATTCAAAACCCAACAGCATCGGTTGAACATTTGTCCCATAATGATGCCAAAGTTTTGCCCCCAGAGACAATTGAGGTAAAACATGGTAATCTTGGGTGGTGCAAATCACCATCGTGACTTCACGAGTTTCACATCGATTTGCCGGTAAAATTCGTTGTTCCCCATAGTCGGTAGACTCCTGAAATTTACCAAATAATTGATGAAAAGAGGTGATTTGTTCCCTTAATGCGGAAATCCGAGATTCTGCCCCGGCTTTTAGGCAGCCATAATCTCCTTGACCTTGAGGATTAAAAAAATGGGCGATCGCAACGATAATTTTCATAACTATTTGTCATTGCTAATTAGGAAGAGAGGAGAGAGGAAAGAGGAAAGAGGAAAGAGGAAAGAGGAAAGAGGAAAGAGGAAAGAGGAAAGAGGAAAGAGGAAAGAGGAAAGAGGAAAGAGGAAAGAGGAAAGAGGAAAGAGGAAAAATTGTTGATTTAAATTTTATATTTTCAAGTATTATATATATATATTGTGCAGTAATTTTTGTTAATTTAAAAAAACATGACAAAACATCTAATTACAATGTCCACCTTTGGCACAAATGGCAGATTTGGCAATCAAATTTTCCAATATGCTTTTCTGAAAATTTACGCCAAAGAACATGACTTACAGGTGCAAATTCCCCGATGGCCAATCGGAGAATATCTCTTTGGCCATCAGGATCCAGAAATTAGCCAAATTTTACCGCAAATCCGGGAATCTAGCCAAGAAATTGCTGAAAGTGAAATTATCACAGCTAATCCGCCCTTACAAAATATCGATATTTGGGGATACTTTCAATATCATACCAGTTATTATGCCCAATATAAAGATTATTTTTGTGATTTATTTAAACCGCGAGCCGAAATTGAGCAAAAAATCCAGCAAGCTTGGCACAAATTAGGTTTAAGTCAAAAAACTGTTGTATGCTTGCATATTCGCCTCAAAGACTATGGATTCTCTTATTTTTTTATTCCGCCATTTGCATGGTATGTAGACTGGTTAAATGAGCTATGGCCAAGTTTAGAAAATCCCATATTATATATTGCTACCGATGAACCGGAAACGGTTTTGCATCATTTTTCGGCATATCATCCCGTTACGGCTAAAGATTTACCTATAGAATTACCCGAAGCTGATTTTAATGCCGATTTTTATGTTGATTTTTATATTCTGAGTCAAGGCGATCTCGTGGCTATTTCTAATAGTACCTTTTCCTTTGCCGCTTGTATGCTGAATCAAAGGAGTAAACTATTTGTGCGTCCCCACTTACCTAGTCAAAAGTTAATTACCTTTGATCCGTGGCATAGTGAGCCAATTTTTCGGGATGTCAAGGTTGCCGCTTTTGAGTCAGGTGATTTGCACACAATTCGGCAACAAATATGCGATCGCTGGCTGAGTTTAACCACCATTGACCAGATAAAAATGACTTACTTGGGAGGGGTGGGAACTGACCATAAAAATGTCCTCAAACTGGCAACCCAAGATGAACCCTTAAGTCCAACAGAACAAAAAATATTGGATCAAATTACGCCCAAATTTGCCACAGGAATAAATCCCTCTAATCTTCAGTATTTTCTAGCAGCAATGCTGTACCGTCGGAGTTACCAATTTTCCTGGGTAATTCAAATAGAACAATGGGCGGAAATTCCTGACTGGTTTTTTGAGTATTTCCTAGAATTTATCTTTGCTGCTCCCAGATATTTTACCCAAATTGGCGATATTGAAAAATATTCCCAGTATATTCAAGACTTAATTAATCAGATTCATTATAAAATATTCACCGCATTTTCAGTAAATCGTGAAATTCAATGGAAAGATATAGCAATTAAACTGTCGAATATTGCCTATCGAATACCTTTATCTTTTGCCGAAAAGAACTTTCGTGATTTAGTGATTAAACAAACTGAAATAATTGAATTTGCGCTGATTACAACCAGCCATCAAGTTGATTATCGGTTTGACAATGCCCCCCATTCTGGAAAAATTCGCTTAGGAATTCTGCAAAGCAACTTTGGTTACAACTCAGAAACTTTGGCTAATTTGCCTATTTTTGAATTTCTGAACCAGGAGGAATTTGATGTCATATTATATGCAGTTGAAAAGTCAGTTGACCCTATAGAAAGTTATTGCGCTAGTCCAGTTAATCGATTGGTGCATTTACCGGAAGGTTTGGCAGCAGCAGTGAACACAATTCGGCGCGATCACCTCGATATTTTATTGATTGGCAGTAATGCCACCGGACGCAATAAAAGCATTGAACTTTTAGCCATACATCGACTGGCTAAAATCCAGGTAATTAATAGCGTTTCTTTAATTACCACGGGGATGCGGCATATAGACTATTATATAGCCGGAAACTTAACCGCACCATTGCCCGCATCCCAGCAATATTATACCGAAAAATTAGTCAATTTGCCCGGTTCAGGTTTCTGCTTTAAATATCCTTTAACGTTACCGGAACCACAGTTAAAATTTCAGCGTAGCGACTGGGGAGTAAATTCAGAAAGCGTCGTTTTTATTTCCGGCGCTAATTTTTATAAAATTATTCCCGAATTAAGAGAAACTTGGGCAAAGATTCTCCAGGCAGTACCGAATTCTATTTTAGTCTTATATCCTTTTGGGGCAAATTGGGCGAAAGCATATCCCAAGCGCTCTTTTGCTAAACAAATGGCACAGGTTTTTGAGCAATATGGCCTTGATTCAGATCGAGTTTTTTTGTATGGCAATTTGCCCAGTCAAGCGGATGTTAATGCTTGTTTGCAGTTAGCAGATATTTATCTGGATGCCTATCCTTATACCGGGGCTTTATCATTATTAGCACCGTTACAAGTGGGTTTGCCGGTGGTGGTGCGAGAAGGAGATATTTTGCGATCGCGCCGTGGGGCGGCAATATTACAAGAAATGGGACATCCTGAATTAATTACTAACAGTGAAGCGTCTTATATTCAGTTAGCCATTGCATTGGCTAAAGATCGGGTAAAACGACAGGGTTTAAAACAGCATCTACAGGATAAATTCTGTCAATTACCTCCATTTTTGGATAGTCGGGTTTATGCAGCAGCTATGGGGAAATTGTTAGCAAAATTATTTTTATCTCGGAGCCAATAAACCGGGTTTCTGAGACAATGGAATAATACTGATATTAATCAAGGAAAAAAACCCGGTTTATGAACAGCGATCGCGCCCCTACCCCAAATTCAAGAAACCGGGTTTCTGAGACAAGACAACAATACCGATATTAATTAAGGAAAGAAACCCGGTTTCTCAAACCCTCAAGTTGACTATTAAATCAACCCTTGTTTTTTAAGCTCAGATAGAGCATTTTCAGCGGCTTTTTTTTCCGCTTCTTTCTTGCCACAAGCTTTGCCTTTTCCATAGGATTTATCATTGACAAAAACTGTAGACAGGTATTCGGGGGCATGATCGGGTCCGCCAATTCGTTCGGTGACATATTTGGGCAGTACAGATCCAAAGGTTGTTTGTACCCACTCTTGAAATCTATTTTTGGAATCGATGTTAGAACGGATTTCAACAGTGGTGGCAGGTACAGAATCAAATAACTCTTCGATAATTGGACGAAGTACCTCCATCTTGCGATCGTGATCTAAATAATAGGCTCCAACCACTGCCTCAAAAGTGCTACTCAATAAATTAGGACTTTGAAATCCCCCATTTTGAATCATGCCTCTTCCGAGACGCATTCTAAAGTCTAACCCTACTTCCATCGCAAACTTAGCGAGTTGTTTTTCATCAACTAATGCCGATCGCCGTCGAGTCATTTCATCTTCTGCCATTTCCGGATAACGACAGTAGAGATACTCGCCACTAATAAAGGTTAATAGAGCATCCCCTAAAAACTCTAGGCGTTCATTATGTAGTTCCCCAAAACTTTCATTAGTATAAGAACGATGAGTCAAAGCCTGTCGCAAGAGCTTTTCATCTTTAAAATTTAACAATTCATGCATTTGAATAGTTCTCCTGACTTGTTTCCCATGTAAATTATATCATTTATTAGGTATTTTACCACAAATAACCGCTGTAACATCGCCCATAATCGCTCAATGTTACAGCGTTTTTTACAGAAAAAAACAAATCTGTAGGGGCGAAGCATGACCGCAGGAGAAACCGGGTTTCTGCAACAATCTATGCTTCATACCGAGTAGGGGCGATTCGCGAATCGCCCCTACAATTTCGCGAATCGCCCCTACAATAAACCCGGTTTCTGAAAACCATAAATTTAATCCGGTCATGCTTCGCCCTAACCCAGTATTTGTGATTCAGGCAATAGAAAAGTGCTGGAAAACTACTACGTTTTTGCTCATGGCATACTTTAGGCTGCCACGTTTAAAGGGCTAAACCCGGCTTCACTTTTACTTAAAGTGTAAAATTCATCGACCATGTTTTTGAGCTTTTGGTTTGTAGTTTTGTCTGAATCAGATATCAGAATTACTTTTTTACCAGCCGCTTTTAGCTCCCGCACTAATGGAACGAAATCACCATCTTTTGAAAGCAAAATAACCGTTGATATGTGTGGATTACTGCTAATATCTTCCTGGCAATCCTTTATTAATTTTTTGTCAGCATTATTTTTTTTAGCTTTACTAGCAGGAACGTTACGACATTTAAAATCCAAATCGTCGAAAGTGTCCTCGACTAGAGGAGTTTCTTTACGCCAATGTGCGTAGACATTCATAACCTTCACTGACCCAAGTTTTTTAGCAAATTCCACTAAAGCTATAACTTTATCTCTGAATTTACCTTGGGATTTAAAGTGAACATTCTGCCAATCCCAGTAGATAGCTACTTGATCTCTGGATTTACCTTGGGATTTAAGGCGGACATTCTGCAAATCCCAGTAGATAGCTACATGATTTAACATTTGTTATTTCAATAAGTAATAAATTGAGGCAGTCTCAAAAGATAGCTTTATATGCAAACAGCAAAAATCCAGATCCATTCTGGAACTGTTGAATCGGTTGCCGTCTCAAACCTTGCAGGACCCTCGTTCCCTGAATCATCATAGAGTTCTTAACGGGATCTAGTATCAACTTCAGACAGACTCTCAGATAAGAGACATGAAAAGCAGTTGAAATGAATGACTGGAATAAAACCATTCACCGCAACAAATTTTCATACCTCTTATCTGAAGGTCTGGCTGAAATTGATGCTAGACCAGGCCAAGAACTTTATTAATGATTCAAGGTTCAAGGGTGCTGCTCATGAGACGAGAACCCAAGCTTAGTGCTTGCGTTTCTCTATTGAGTTGCCTTAATTACTATAGCACACTTTTCAGGGTTTGTCAAGTGCGATCGCAAAATTTCCTCATCCGACCCTAACGAGGGCAAAAAATATTCTCAATAGAGAACAAAATAAGGCTTTTACTGAGAAAATACTTTATATATAGTGTCACAAAAAAATAAACACTATATATAGATTTTCCTAAACAGGTTGCCAAACAGTACCAAAGAAAAATTACAGGTATGGACGGAAAATCTGCACCTCGGTAAAACCGAACAAAGATATCTCAGGAAGACTTTTAGTAAAATAGAGGCACTGTCATTCAGGAAAGTTTCCCAGCCAAAACCCCAACTGCACCGCCGACAAACCGATGAAAACCGACAGCATCTTTTACCAAATATTTCAACAGTTCCCCGCCAGTTTCTTTGAACTGATCAACCGCCCTGCTAGTGAAGCAACGGCTTATCAATTTACTTCCGTCGAACTCAAACAACTGGCTTTTCGGATTGATGGGGTTTTTCTGCCCAAACAGGAACAGTCCAACCAACCTTTTTACCTAGTAGAAGTTCAATTTCAACCGGATGATAGTTTATATTATCGCGTTTTTGGAGAACTGTTTCTATATTTAAGACAGAATCAACCTCCCTATCCTTGGCGAGTGGTGGTGATTTATCCCAACCGCCGAATCGAACGCGAACAAGACTTTCAGTTTGCGGAAATGCTAGAATTAAGTCGGGTTTCGCGGATTTATCTCGATGAGTTAGATGACTCAGACGAATCCTTGGGAATTCAAATCTTGAAACTGGTCATCGAACCGACAGAAAATAAAGCCGCCAATCGCGCCAAACAGTTAATATCTGGCAGCCAATCTCAAATCACATCGGCAGATATGCGCCGAGACTTCATCAATTTAATCGAGACAATTATTGTGTACAAGTTACCGCAAAAAAGTCGGGAGGAAATTGCAGCCATGCTTGGATTAAGTGACTTAAAACAAACCAGATTCTATCAAGAGGTCTTTAGCGAAGGTAAAATCGAAGGCAAACTCGAAGGCAAACTCGAAGGCAAACTCGAAGCGGTTCCCAATATGATTTCGGCAGGAATTAGCGTAGAGTCGATCGCCCATATTTTAGATTTACCCATAGAAACAGTTCGCCAAATTGCCGGACAAACCAACGAATCTAATTCCTAGTTTGTATCGCCCCACCCTAATTGGGTGTGGGCAATTTTTTGTAGAGGAATTCATGGACAACTTATGAACAACCATTTCTACTCCTAAACTTACTCTATTTGCTTTCCACCTTATCTATAATTTGACAGAAGGGGAAGAACAGCCGCTAGAAAATAGCGATCGCCCCGGTGTAGTAAAATAAAAATTGCTCCATCCGCGAAAAAAATTCCATGCGGCGAGACTCCATATTTTACAAAATATTCCAACAAGCCCCCAGCCTGTTATTTGACCTCCTGGCAAATCCCCCGGAAAATGCCAGTGCCTACCGCTTTGACTCCGTAGCGGTCAAAGAACCAAAATTTGAAATTGATGGGGTATTTCTGCCCCCGGATGGCAATCCGGGCATGATTTATTTTTGCGAGGTACAATTTCAGAAAGATGAACGGTTATACGAGCGTCTATTCGGGGAAGCGTTTCTGTATTTCTATCGAAATCGCGATCGCTACTCCAACTGGCAAGCGGTAGTGATTTATCCATCACGCAGTATTGAACAGAGTGATATTCAGCCCTATCAAGCACTGCTCAACTCGCACCAAGTGCATCGAGTTTACACGCCAGTTGCTCTACTTGGGGAAACCCCAAGACCGCACTGGCTCCTAAATGAACTCGGTGATATTCGACAATCACCGTTAGGAATTGCTTTAATGGTGTTGACGATCTTAAAAGAAGAACAAGCACCCGTTGAAGCCAGATATTTGTTAGAACGAGTAAAAACCGAAGTTGCCTCAGCAGAAACAAGTCGCGACATCATAGATACGATCGCGACCATCATGGTCTATAAATTCACTAAATTAAGTCGGCGGGAGGTAGAAGCCATGCTCGGACTGCGATTAGAAGAAACCCAAGTTTATCGCGAAGCCAAAGAAGAAGGAATTCTTCAAGGACTGGTTCAAGGTCGCCAAGAAGGTCGCCAAGAAGGTCGCCAAGAAGGTCGCCAAGAGGGACAACAACAGGAAGCGGCTAATCTAGTTCGGCGTCAGTTGCGGCGTCGTTTGGGAAATTTATCGGATGGGATGACAAATCGCATTTCCAATCTACCCCTATCGGTGTTGGAAGATTTAAGCGAGGCGTTATTAGATTTTAGCAGTCTGGATGATTTATCCGCTTGGTTAGAAAGCCATTAAGCCCAGATCAAAAAGTATTAAAACAGGGGTTTTTTATCTAGAAAAATTCCTGATAAAAGTCGATTAATTAAAGGCAAAAACCCGGTTGATTTAATTAACCGGGTTGTTTTATGAAATCCTGAAGCCGCCGCCGATCGCGATTTCGCACCCTCTTCGCTACTGATGTACACGACGGAGCAAAGAGGCAACACTTATGGGTCTGTAGCCAATTAATCAGCCCGTGAAGCGAAGCTCCGAATTGCTACTCGAATCGCTCACCGGGCAAACCTCTGAAAGTTCATTTTTCCAGACGTTTGCAATAGAAACCGGGTTTCTGGGTTAACTTGAAGCAAGAAAGCAAAGATTGATTTCACAACCCGGTTTCTGGGTTTTCAGAAATCGGTTTTCTGGGTTAACTTGAAGTAAGAAAGCAAATATTTATTGAAGCAACCCGGTTTTTGGGTTTTCAGTCTAGTAGAGATGGTCTCACTTATATCGTAAGTTATAAAATCTCAAGATAGTGACAAGCTGTCTAACGGATATGGAGTGACTACCTGCCAAAACCAAATACCATTGGTGAGGTTATTATAGGAGTGATATGACTGACCTGTTCCAAGTTGGCAATCGAGTGATTCAGGGGGAGCAAATCCCCATGTTGTTAAAGCGGTATCAATTGATGCCGCAATTTTTGCGTGGCATAGTGCTAGATACAGCGATCGCCGATATCCCCCTGACGGAAGAAGAACGCATAAGGGCGATCGAAGACCTGGCCGTCCAGCAAAAACTCACATCACCGGAAGCCAGACAAGCTTGGCTAAAAAGTCAAGGGCTAACTCCCGCAGAAATGGAAGATTTAGCCACCCATCCGGTGCGAGTAGAAAAATTTAAGCAAACCACTTGGTCATCAAAAGTTGAATCCTATTTTATGGAACGGAAAATGTTCCTTGACCAAGTAATCTACTCCTTAATCCGGGTTCAAGACCAAGGACTAGCCTACGAACTGTATTTTCGGATTCAAGAAGGGGAAGCCAAATTTGCCGACCTTGCTCGGGAATACTCAAAAGGGCCGGAAAGTCGTACCGGAGGATTACTTGGCCCAGTTCCGGTCAGTCAACCTCATCCTCGGATTGGTAAACTCTTATCCATTAGTCAACCGGGTCAACTCTGGCCTCCGCAAGTTCTCGCCGAATGGTTTGTAATTATTAGATTAGAAAAATTTATGCCAGCGCAACTCGACGACGCCATGCGTCGGCGGTTAATCGATGAATTATTTGAAACATGGCTCAAAGAAGAGGTGCAAAAAGTCATCTCCTTGCAGTCTGTCCAGCCCTCAGCTACTTCCGGATCATGACCACAACCATTTCACAATCCCAAATTCCTGACTTCCTAGCGCAAACGACGCCGTTTGAGCGACTCAACCAGAATCAATTAAATACCCTAGCTTCCAAATGCCAGCTATTACGCTATCGCCCTGGTCAACCAGTCTTTGAACGGGAAAAAATGCCCACTCAAATAGTGATTATCTACGAGGGCAAAGCAAGACAGTTAGCCTACGACCAACGAAAACAATCCCTGGTCAGCTTGCGTTTGGTGAGTTCAGGAGAAATCCTGGGCTGGGTTTCCTTAATTCGCGGCGTGGCCTCAGATACCATCATCGCTTCTACGGACACGATCGCCATCACCCTACCAGCAGATGAGTTTTTAGATTTTGTCAAATCTCACTCAACGGTGAGGGACTATTTTCAAACCCACATATCAGAAACCGAAGTCTTTGAACTGCTGGCGCTGGAATTACAGCGACGAGCGGATAGTCTCACGAATTTAAAAGATTTAACCCTCAAACTGACTCCAGAAGCCACAGCAGTGAATTTCCCCAACGGCAATGTGGATCTAGCCAAACTCGATCCAGAATACCTGTGGTTCGTCAGTCAAGGCAACCTGGGAGACTTTAACGCCGGTAAGCTACTGTTATGCGATCGCACTCAGCAAAAAAAACTCCCCAGTAATGGTGGGGTTCGGTTGATTGGCGTGCCATTTGCGCTGATTTCCCAATCCTTAACCCCAGAGGTGGCGGAAATTACCGACTCAGAGGTGACAGACCAAGCGGGAGGGGCTTTTGCTCCTGTAGATCGCCCTGTAGAAATTCCTTACGCTCCAGACCGACCCCCGGAACCGGAATTTGACCCCAACGCCCCGCGCCCGAAATATCCCTTTGTCCGGGGCAGTGGCAAAATTGACGCGCCCTTAGCTTGCTTTGAAATGCTGGCCAAACAATCCGGCCTCCGCATCCGTAAAGATTTATTACGCCGCGTCCTCAAAGATCAACTGGCCACCACCGGACGTTTAACCCTGCAAGCTTGTGGAGGTGTTGCCGCCAGCATGGGCTTGAATCCGCAACTGGTAGGCATTCCGCCCAACTTAATCGGCAGACTCAAAGCCCCAGCGATGATTCGCTGGAAAGATAGCTTTGCCCTGTTATTTGACATTAATCAGCGGGAACTGGTGATGGCCATTCCCGAAAAAGGCATCGTCCGCAAAAAACCCGAAAAATTTGCCGAAGAATGTGACGCTGAAAACGGCCAAATCCAAGTATTGCTATTGCAAAAACTGGATACGGAAAACAAAGAAAAATTCAACTTCTGGTGGTTTTTACCAGAATTAGCCAAATACAAAGGCACCTTATTCCAAGTCTTTTTGGCCTCATTTTTCGTGCAGTTGATGGGTTTGGCTAACCCACTGCTGACCCAGGTCATTATTGATAAGGTCATCGGTCAAAGAAGTTTAGACACCCTGAATGTCTTGGGGGTGTTAATGGTCGGGGTGGCGTTGTTTGAAGGCTTGCTGACCGGATTACGCACCTACTTATTTGTCGATACCACCAACCGCATTGACCTAAGTCTCAGTTCTCAGGTCATCGATCATTTATTGCGACTGCCGTTAGATTATTTCGACAAACGACGAGTCGGCGAACTCGCCGGTCGGGTGGGAGAACTGGAAAGAATTCGCCAATTTATGACCGGCACCGCTTTAACCGTGGTACTCGATGCGGTATTCTCGGTGATTTATATCGCCGTAATGCTTTCCTATAGCTTATTAATGACCGCCGTTGCTCTGGTGACGGTGCCATTATTTACCGTCTTAATCCTGCTGGTTTCTCCCCTGGTGCAGCGTTTATTGCGCTATCGCGCCGAGCGTTATGCCGATGCTCAGTCCTATTTGGTGGAGGTGCTATCAGGGATTCAAACCGTGAAAGCCCAAACCATTGAGTTAAGTTCTCGCTGGAGTTGGTACGAGCGCTATGCTCGGTATGTGAGTGCGGGATTTGATACGGTGAAAACCCAAACCACTGCTGGTTCTATTAGTGGCTTTTTGAACAAGCTTTCTAGTTTGTTGCTGCTGTGGGTGGGGGCAACCTTGGTGTTAAATAACGACATGACCTTGGGTGAGTTGATCGCTTTCCGCATTATTGCCTCTAACGTGACTGGATCTTTGTTGCGATTTGTCCAGGTGTGGCAGACTTTCCAAGAAACCGCCATGTCCGTGGAACGACTGCGAGATATTCTAGAAGCCCACCCAGAAGCCGATGAAGCCGATCGCCACAATATCCCTCTGCCAGAAATTCATGGGGCGGTGAGATTTGAGGATATTTCTTTCCGTTTTACCAAAAATGGCCCATTAAACTTGGTCAACGTGAATCTGGACTTTGAAGCGGGTCAGTTTGTGGGAATTGTCGGTCAGAGTGGTTCCGGCAAAAGTACCTTGATGAAGCTGGTGCAGCGTCTTTATGAACCGGCCAGTGGACGGATTTTTATTGATAGTTACGATATTGCTAAGGTAGAGTTGTATTCTCTGCGGCGGCAAATTGGGGTCGTCCTTCAAGATACTTTGCTGTTTAATGGCTCGGTACAGGACAATATTGCCCTAACTAATCCCGATGCCACCACCGATGAAGTGGTGGCAGCGGCAAAAACTGCGGTGGCTCACGATTTTATTATGAGTTTGCCTAATGGTTATAACACCATTGTCGGTGAACGGGGTTCATCTTTGTCTGGGGGTCAACGACAACGGATTGCGATCGCCCGCACAATATTGCAAAATCCTCACCTGCTGATTTTGGACGAAGCCACCAGTGCCCTGGATTATCGCTCCGAAAGAGAAGTTTGTGACAACTTAAGAAAAGCCTTCAAAGGTCGGACAGTCTTTTTCATCACCCACCGCCTGCAAACCGTTAAAGAAGCAGATGTTATCCTAATGATGGATCAGGGGTCTGTGGTTGAACAGGGCAAACATGATGAATTAATGGCTCTCAAAGGCTTCTACTACTGTCTCTATCAACAGCAAGAATCACAAATGTAATCCCTGGTTATTTGTTATTGGTTATTCGTTCGCTCTAATAACAAATAACGAATAACAAATAACGAATAACAAATAACAAAAAATTGACCTATGACCAATGACACAATAAAATCTACCCCAATTTTCGATCAACCTGTAATCTTAGAACGTCGCCCGTTTTGGTCGAGTATTTTTGTCTGGACAATTATGGGCATGACAGTTTTTGGCGTGGCTTGGGCTGCCTGGGCGGAAATCGACCAGTCAGTTGCTAGTGCCGGAAAACTGGAACCCGCAGGCGGCGGTGTGGAAGTAAAAGCCCCGACTGGGGGGGTAGTCCGCGAGATTCATGTTAAAGGTGGAGATTTAGTCAAACAAGGGGATTTGTTGATTACCTTTGACCCGACAGCCCCGGAAGCGGATGTTGAGTCCTTGCGGCAGTTACGAGAGTCTCTGATGCGAGAAAATCAGTTTTACCAGGCGGCTATGAATGGCAACCCGGTGCCTGGCGCTAGTGCCGAGTTGCAAGCACTGGTGAAGCTGCGATCGGATTTGATCTCAGAAAATCAGTTCTTGGAAGCATCGGCGAATGGCGTTGCCAGTTTAGGGGGGAGTGGGGCTTTTGATGCCAACCAAGAACAACTGTTAAGAGCCAGCCGTTCAGAATATGATACTCGTGTGGCGGCGGCGGGGTTCCAAGTTCAAGAACTCCAAGCTCAACTGAGTCAAACGCAACAACAAATCCCCAGCGTGAGAAATCAGTTAAACATTGCCAGGGAACAAGAAACTACCGCCCAAGCGAGTTTAGAAACTGCAAAGCGACAATTGCCTACGGTGCAATCTCGGTTAGAAACCGCTCGTCGCCAAATTCCTACCGCCCAAGCGCGAATCGAAATCGCTCGTCGTCAAATTCCCACCGCCCAAGCGCGAGTCGAAACCGCTCGCCGCCAAATTCCTACCGCCAAAGCCCAGTTGGAAACAGCCGAACAAGCATTGGCGCTAAATGAGGATATTCTTTCCCGGATTGAGCCTTTAGTCGATCAAGGAGCTTTGTCGGAATTGCAAAAACAACGGCAGGAGCAAGAAGTTTTAAACCAGGAAGCCCAAGTTTCCAACCGGGAAGCGGAACTGCTCTCCCGTCAAAATGAAATTTCTGCCCTAGAAGCCGAACTGTTAAATCGGCAAAATGAAATTTCTGCCCTAGAAGCCGAACTGTTAAATCGGCAAAATGAAATTTCTGCCCTGGAAACTGAGGTACTCAACCGGCAAAATGAAATTTTGGCCAGACAAGCGGAACTGGACAGGCGTCGGGAAGAGGTGGTGACTAGGGAAGCAGAACTGACTCGGCTGCAAAATGAGGTGCAGCGACTTGATGCGGCGATCGGAAGGTCTGAACAACAGTTGGAAAATACCCAATTTGTGTCTCAAAAAGATATTAGAACTAAAATCGCTGACAATCAAAAACGCATCTCTGATATTGACTCGCAATTTAGCAAATCGCTCCTGGAAAATCAAAAACGGATTTCCCAAATTGACGGTCAATTAGCCCGGGCGCAATTGGAATTGCAATATCAAGAATTACGCGCTCCCGTAGCCGGTGAAGTGTTTGATTTACAACCGAATGCTCCGGGTTTTGTGGTGAGAGAAACTGAACCCCTGTTAAAATTAGTTCGTGATGCTAAATTAGAAGCCTCTGTACTGATTCAAAACCAGGATATTGCTTTAGTCTTAGATGCTTTACGGAAAAATCAAACGGAAGGGAAAAAAGGCGTTCCTGTTGAAGTAATGGTCGAAGCATTTCCCGCTACAGAATTTGGTACAGTCAATGGCATTTTAACCAGCATTGGCTCAGATGTGTTGGAACCAGATCCCCAAAAAGGTCAGAATTTTTATGCCTTTCCCGCCACGATTGAACTGGATAGTGATAAGTTTATTCTCGATAATGGGTTACAAGTTCGTCTACATTCGGGGATGGCGGTACAAGCTAAGATTAAGATTGGCAAGCGCACTGTTTTACAGTTATTTATCAGCCGTTTAACTAACCAAACCAGAGGCTTAGAAACGGTGAAGTAATCTCAATACTCAGAGGCGAGAAACCCGGAGAGGTTAGAAACCGGTTAATTGACGCAAAATTCTGCCACCAACCAACAAATCTCATAGAAACCCGGTTTCTTGTCTTTGGGGTCATAAACCGGGAGAGGTTAGAAACCGGTTAATTGACGCAAAATTCTGCCACCAACCAACAAATCTCATAGAAACCAGGTTTCTTGTCCCTGGGGTCATAAACCTGGTTTCTTGTCCAGATGCTCGTTCAAGACCTCAAAGGGAAGCTTACTGTGACGGTGGTTTCTTCCCCAGGAATACTCTCAATTTTCAACTGTCCTTGATTTAATTGAGTCAGTCGCTGGCTAATTGCTAGTCCTAAGCCGGATCCTTGCTGTTCATAAAGTTTTCGTTCAAATTGAACATAAGCTCCTACGGCGGAAATTTGCTCTGGGGTCATCCCCCGACCGCGATCGCACACTGATAAGATAAATTGTCCATCTTCTAGAAAACTCGAAATCTTGACGGGTTGTCCGGCTTCAGAAAACTTAAACGCATTTTCTACCAGTTCACTGACAATTTTACTAAACCAATGCTCATCGATAGACAATTCAGTATCTACCAATTTTAAATGTAAATCATCCACTCGATTGAACCACACTGCTTTCTCGTAACTGACGGCATTAATTGTTAGGTGGGAGGAAAGGGTTTCTCCCTGCAAAAATACTTTTAATCTGTCAGGGTCTTTGCCCACCAGTTCTAGTTGGGCATACAGTAAAAAATTTTGAATTAACTGATATAGTCGTTCACCAGAATACTTAACATCTTGCAGCACTTGGCGAATTTCTGTGGGTTCCATTTCTTGATATTCGTCAATCAGAAAACTTGTAAAACCCAGAATTCCATTTAATGGCGTCAGCAGTTCATGGGGTAATGTTCGGGTGAGATTATTCCGCAATTCATTTAACTTTTCTTCAGAATGTTGTTGCGCGGCAGCAGATTTTTTCAGTCTACTACTGACGGATCCCAATAACTCATCGCGAGTAAAAGGTTTGGTGAGATAATCATCTGCACCTAAATCCATGCCTTCCCTCATGTCATATTTGGTGACTTTAGCGGTGAGAAAGATAAAGGGAACTGTTTGGGTGACTGGGTTTTCTCTTAAATTTTTCAACACGGTCAACCCATCCATTCCGGGCATCATTACGTCGCAGATAACTAAGTCTGGCTGTTCTTGGATGGCCATTTCTAAGCCGATTAAGCCATTTTCAGCTTCGATGACATGAAAGTCTTCAGCTTCCAGAATTTCCCAAATAATTTCTCTGACGTGATTGTCATCTTCAATCGCTAAAATTTTAGTCATAATTATTTATTGTTTATCTAATACAGCTTTTGGCGATGTTATGAAGTACAATAGCAACAATGAGTTAACCATTTAAATGCTGAGGATTAATCAAATTTAGGGCAATTGATATGAGTCGATCAATCATTGCTGGATTTTTGGGAGTAAAGCTCCGTAAAAAAGATTTAAGTTGTAACCACCACATTTCAATGGGATTAAAATGTGGAGAGTAGGGAGATAAATAAATGACTCTTGCACAGACCCTGGAAATCATCGGTTCAATTAAGGTCATTTTATGGGCGGATAAATTATCCATCACGACTACGGATACCCGCCACAATTGAAGGATTAAAAACTTTGAAATCTTCATACAGCAAATACCGACCCATCCATTGAGTTATATATTCTCATAAAAGCCAAGAATTTTTCCAGCGTAATATATCCGACAATCGTGACTTTTGACCCTCGATAAAAGAGCTTAATTTTTCGGACTCTTGTCCCGATTGATTACCGGGATGAGTTCTATCTAACCCTAGCATAATCCCGCTTTCATCTATAAATACTATTTTTTAGCCTCAATATATTTAATTTGCTGCCAATAGTCTTAATTTTTGTAATCTTTCTGTTTCAGCTTGACTACTGTAACTTGTTTTTTTTACGAGTGATTCCGCGCTTTTTAAAGTAACGACATTCCGGCGGTCTCACTCACCCATTTGCCGGTTTTTTGTCCTCATAATTCACAGAATTATGCCAAAGTCGCCTGGAGATATTCAGCGATTAAGGATCGGACTGTTTATTCAGAGGAAATCAACTGACTGAATCGATGTTTACCCCGGTTTTTGGGAAACACATTTCTTTCGGTTCGTTGTTGCTTAACTATTTTTTGCACAAAAGTTTTACTAACAGCAAATATTTGGGCTAGTTTTCTGATGGATATTTTTTGGCTCAAGTGCGCTTCTACTATTTTTGATCGGAGGTCAACGGAATAGGATTTCATAAGCTTTCACGATTATCTGTTTTTCACTTGCTCTTGATTGTACCTCATAAGATCGCCAAGTGCTGTATTGGCTTATTGTTTGTCTAATATAGCTATCCGTGCAGGATTTGTGAATTTTTCAGATTCCCCTCTCCCATGGGCAGCCGTCGGTTGGGGGTGAGGGCTTATTTCTCCATTGATTGAGTAGGATTGCTATATTGGCTTATTGTTTGTCTAATATTGGCTTATTGTTTGGCTATTGTTTGCCTATTGTTTGCCAAGTAAAAGTTGTTGATTATTGGTTATTGGTCTTGTAAAAGAGAAAGTATGCTGCTGCCGGAGAAAGGATTTTCGGGTAAGTCAACAAGAACTAATAACCAATAGCAAAGTGTCAGGACAGTAAGTCAAAAGAATTTTAATAATTCGGCGGGAGCCAAAGAAATGTTTTGTTGAATTTCATCACATTTATGTTTATTTAAGGTTTTAATTTGAGCTTCGGTTTCTACGCCATTGGCGATCGGCTTTAATTTCATGCCGCGAGCAATTTGCAGCAAGGCAGAGATCGCCGGTTCGTTTTGCGGCAAATTACGCACCAAACCACTATCTAACTTTAAATTATCTAAGGCTAATAATCCCAGATCGGCAAAAGGACCCGAACTATGGATTAAACCAAAATCGGTAATGGTGGTTTGAATTCCCATCCGTTGCAGCCCTAATAATTTCGAGGCAACCTGATTTAAATTAGTGGCATGAGTAATGATGTCAGCCGAGATTTCTAATTCCAAATAGCTTGGGTCTAATGAAACGGCTTCGATCCGCTGGGCGATCGTATCCAACAAAGACGGGGACATGAACAATTGTAAGGGCAAATTCACCGCCATTCGCAGTTTTTTCCGAGATTGTTGCCACTGTTTGGCTTGCTCGCAAGCGACAGATAGTACCCATTCAGCGATCGCCTGTCTCAGTCCAGTTTTATCTGCCAGGGTCGCAATATTTCTTGGAGAAACCACAGTTCCCGTTGGATCCTGCCAATATACTACCGCCTCGGCTCCGACAATTTTTCTCGTTCTAATATTAATTCGGGGCTGGTAAAACACTTTGAGCATTTTACGCTGCCATGCGGTTTGAAAATATCCCGCCATTTGCAAATCCTTAGGGGTATCTACCCCAAACAAAGGCCGAACATAAATTTTACAACGGTTGCCCCCTTCTTTCTTTGCTTGACTCATGGCCATACTCGCTTGTTGCCGTAGGGTCTCCAGAGTGCTGGATTCGGGATAAAAGGAAATACCAATCGTACCAGTAACCGGAATCATTTTATGGTTCACGTTGTATGGCTGGGCGATTATTTTTAAAAGGTTTTCCGCCAGAACCAATGCTTGATCCTCGTGGCTGACCGGAGCAAGGATTAGGGCAAATTCATCTCCGGGCAAACGCACGACTCCCACCGCTTCAAAGGTCTGGATAAAATCTGTCAATCTTTGAGCTAGAGTTTTTAAGATTAAATCCCCATTTTCATAGCCAATCGTATCATTAATCTGAGTAAAGCGATCTAGACCTAAAAGCAGAAATGGGATTAGGGTTTGTTGGCTGCTATGCGGGCTGTTATTATCGACTTGGCCTTGCTGGAGTGCCTGCTGGAAATAATCCCCTAAAACTAACTGATTTGGTAAGCCAGTCAGACTATCAAACTGTTCTAATTGTTCCAGTTTTTGCGAGACTTCCGCCAGTTTTTGATTTTGCTGGGCAACTCGCGCTAAACGAGCATTAACCGCATCCATTAGTTCATCGCGAGTAAAGGGTTTGGTCAGATAATCATCCGCCCCCAAATTCATCCCTTGGCGCATATCTCCTTTGGTGGCTTTGGCGGTGAGAAAGATCACCGGAATATGTTGAGTAACTGGGTCATTTCTTAAGCGGGTGATCGTCCCGTAGCCATCCAATGCTGGCATCATCACATCGCAAATAATTAAATCTGGCAGTTCTGCTACTGCCAGTTTCACCCCCACTTGACCATTGTTGGCTTCTATTATTGCGAAATCCTCGGCATCGAGGATTTCTACAATGATTTCTCGGATATGGTCTTCATCTTCAATTACCAAGATTTTGCTTGTTTGGCTCATATTTTGGCTCATATTTTGGCTCATATTTTGGCTCATATTTTGGCTCATATTTTGGCTCATAGTCATCTTACATGGTTTGGTCTGAGACGGTTAACCCAAAAATCTAACCCAGGCTGAGATTTTTCTGAGGAATGAATCCTCATTCAGGAGCCTGTGCGGTCTTCGGGAAACCCCAAGTAGAGCAACTGGCGTGCAAACCCTTAAGAAACCGGGTTTGTCTCAGAAACCCGGTTTCTGGTACTCCTGAAGTAAAGCCTCTATTTCTGATACAGGTAAAGGCGGACTGAACAGGTAGCCTTGGAATTCATCACAGTGCAGTTCTTTGAGAATACTGAGTTCGGCTTCGGTTTCTACTCCTTCTGCCAATACTTTTAGATTTAACGTATGCCCCAGTTCAATCATTAACTGAACCATCGCCTGTTTTTTAGGATGCTTGTCCAGTTGGTGCAAAAAAGAGCGATCTATTTTTAATGTATCAAAATCAAAGTTGTTCAAATAGCTTAACGATGAATATCCTGTGCCAAAGTCATCAATACCAATTTGCACACCCATATTTTTAATTTGCTTAAAAATCTGGGTTGCCAGTTCTATGTTTTGAACAACCATACTTTCAGTAAGTTCTAGTTCTAAATATTGAGGAGACAACCCGGTATCCCCGATAATTTCTAGTAGTCTAGAACCAAAATCTGATTGCTGCAATTGTTTGGCTGAGATATTCGCGGCAACTCGCCGTAAAGAGTAACCCATGTTATGCCATTTTTTGGCGTCTTTACATACGGTTTTGAGTACCCAGTCCCCCAGGGGTATAATTAAGCCTTTTGCTTCCGCTATGGGAATAAATTCAACAGGATAAATCATGCCTTTTTTATGATGCTGCCACCGTAGCAATGCTTCTAATCCGATAATTTGTCCAGTGCGGATATCAACTTGAGGTTGATAGTATAGCTGAAATTCTTCTCGTTCTAAAGCTTGAGTTATTTCGCCAGTCATGGTGATAATTTTGTCAGCGGTCATTATCACTTGTTCAAACCGGCCTTGCCACCCCTGGGTGGGAGTAAAAATCTGTTCTGAATCAGCATAAAATAATTTATTTAATCTCTCTTCTAATTCATGCAGTTTATCCTCTATTTGATCGATTCTTTGATCGTAGTAATGTTGTCGGTATGCTTGTTTTTTCAGCCGAGTTTTTACAGCGGATACTAATTCATCCCTGGTAAAAGGTTTGCTGATATAATCATCGGCGCCGAGTTCCATACCGAAGCGGACATCATTTTTCTGGGCTTTAGCCGAAATGAAAATAAATGGGATGGTGGCTGTTTTTTCGGTTTCCCCTAGCCGTTTTAACACATCATAGCCACTGAGGTTGGGCATCATAATGTCACAGAGTATTAAATCCGGGAGACATTGTTTGGCTAAGGTGATTCCATCATAGCCTTCTTCGGCTTCGATTACTTCAAATTGTTCACATTCTAACATGGTGGTGATGACTTCCCGAATCATAAAGTCATCTTCAATAATTAATATTTTTTGATTTTCTAGCATGATGTTTTGTTAGGAAAATAATGGTTTTGATAGATTGGATGATGGTTGCTACTATATTCCTACTTACTATATTATAGTATTTAACATCCCTACTTACTATCAAAAAAATATTTTTTGAATAATTTTTTGATTATTTTCAATTTAGCCATACATAAACTACCTCGATCGCTATCTATTAATTAGGAATATTTATTTGATTTTGTGTTGAAAATGCCAAATAATGCCAAGCCAAATAAACTAATAAGTGTAAATTGATGGCAAAGTGACAATAAAGGTACTGCCTTTGTCCATTTGACTGTGACAGACGATTTCTCCCTGGTGTAAATCTACGGATTTTTTGACAATAGATAGACCTAAGCCGGTGCCTGGAATGTTGCCGACATTTTGGGCGCGGTGGAATGATTCAAATAAATGCTTTTGGTCTTCTAGGGGAATGCCAATTCCTTGGTCTTGAATTTGCAATTTCACCTGGTCTTTTTGTTTGGTTGATACCTGGAAATTTACGGTACTGCCTTCGGGAGAGTATTTGATGGCATTGGTGAGCAAGTTAATCAGAATATGCCGCAGAAGTTTTTCGTCTAAGTTATAAGTAGCACTGGCTGGTTCACAATTTATGCCGCAACTTAGAGTAATTTGATGTTGTTTGCCGATGCCTAGTTTTAATTCTTCGACTAAGGATTGACAAAATTCCCATATGTTGATTGGCGCTGGGCTTAGTTCTAGTCTGCCGGATTCCATTCGCCCTAATAATAGGACATCATCTAAGAGTCCAGTCATGTGTTTGACGGTGCTGTAAATGCGATCGAGATATTTCATTTTTTTATCTTCGTCCCATTTATGACCGTAGTATTTGAGGATTTCGGCGGCTCCTAAAATTGTGGTTAAGGGGGTGCGGAATTCGTGGGAAGTCATGGTGATAAACCGCGATTTGAGTTCGTTGACTTCTTCGGCTTTGGCGAGGGCTTTGCGAAGTTGTTGTTCGGCTTTTTTGCGATCGCTGATATCTCGGCAAACACAAATTAAGTCGCCATCATCGTTCAGAGTTAAGGAAAGTTCCTGGGGAAAGGTGCTGCCATCGACTCGTTTACCGATCACTTCTCCCTGCCAATGTTTCTGCTGGGTTAAAATGGGGAAAACTTCCCGTTCAATGCGATCGAATTCATCAGGATCGTAAAGGATATGCCAGGTTTGGCCGAGTAAATCCGCTGCACTAGGGAAGCCAAACAATTGGGCATGGGCTTGGTTGAGAAAGACATACCGATTGTTATGCAGAATGCCAATGCCATCAATGGCGGCTTCGATGGCCGCTAACTGTTGCCGCAGAACTTCTTCGGCGGCTTTGCGATCGGTGATATCAATCCGAATGGCCAGATGTTGTAACGGCTTGCCCGCTTCGTTCAAAAAGGGGACGATGGTGGTATCCATCCAGTAAAACCCGCCATCTTTGGAGCGATTTTTGACTTCGCCGCGCCAAATTTGCCCACGGGTAATCGTTGACCACATTTCCTGAAAGAAACTGGGGGGATGATAGCCAGAATTGACAATCCGGTGGGTTTGCCCGATCGCCTCTGATCGCTCGTACTGAGAAATTTCACAGAATTTGTCATTGACATAAGTAATGATCCCCTGGGGATCGGTCATGGTGACAATCGCCATTTCATCTAAAGCCTGCTTCTGGTAGGCTAATTCCTGAAGCGCTTGGTGCAATTGGCCTTGGGTTTTGCGCCGTTCGGTGACATCCCGGAAAATCGCTTGGGCGGCGGCGGGCTTACCCTCCCGATAACGACAGGTGATATCTCCTTCCAAGATCACCGTGCGACCATCTTTGCTAATAAAGGAAAGTTCTACCGCATTATAGCGATCCCGTTGACCACTGCTTAAGGCATCCCACATCTCTCGGCACTGGTCGTGATATTCCGGGGCGATCACATCTAGATAAAAAAGCTGGGGAATTTTTTCCAGGGTATATCCCAAGGTTTCCAGCCATGCTTGATTCACATAGATGAAGTGACCGTTGCTCAGGGCCACGCTTTGAATCAGGTCATTGGTACTATCAAACAAGTCTTGCAATTGCTCTTGGCTATCAGCTAAAGCTTGCAGGGTATTTTGTTGAGAAGCCATCAAATTCCCCTGATAGACCGCAACGGCAACAGACAAGGCCAGTTGTCCGGTAAGCTCTTTTTCAAAATCCGTCCACAGGTGAGGGGCGCGACAATGGTGGGCGATGATAAACCCCCAGAGTTCCTGAACATTCTGGGGTTGATAGATTGGCACGACTAATTTGGCTTGGATTTGCCAAGATTGCAAGAATTCCCGCAGACAAGGCCAGTGTTCCCCATAAGCTTGGTAAACATCCGTGATGGCGACGATGGTTCCATCACGATATCTGTCCTGGCATTCCCGGGGAAAGGTTTCTTCAGGAAATTCTATGTCCAGGAGCTTGGGATACGGCGGTTTCACGGTTTCCGCGACCACCCGCCCAACCCCACTGTCAAATACTTGGTAAATCAGGACCCGATCGCACTGAAGAATTTTTTGGATTTCTTCAACAGTAGTTTGGAGAATTTCTTCTAAACGCAGGGATTGGCGAATTTTTTGGGTAATTTCCCCAAATAAGCTGGATTTAATATATTGCTGCTCCAGTTTCGCTTGGGCTTGTTGCCGTTGGGCAACTTCTGCCAACAGGTTGCGGTTAGTTTCTCTTAACTCCGTGGTGCGCTGTAAAACCTGTTGTTCTAAGTTTTGATTCAGTTGCCGCAGGGCATCCTCCACTTGACGGCGCTGTTGTAGTTCCATTTGGGCTTGCTGGTAAAGTTCTGCCTGTTGAATGGCGATCGCCAACTGCACCGCCAACTCATCCAGCAGTTCCAACTCATCAGTCTGCCAGTGACGGGGAGCAGAACATTGATGGGCAATCAATAAGCCCCACAGGGGATTTGGCGAAATCGTGCCTTGATCTGCCTCGGATAAGAGGGGTTGGGGCGATCGCGTCGGCAACAAAATCGGCACCCCCAGATAGGCTTTCACCTGAAATCGAGTCAATAACTCGTAATGGCAACTGCTTAGGTTTGACCGATCAATATCATCCAAGGCAGTCTTGATCCCTTGTTGATTATGCTGTTTCCCCCCAGACTTAAAAAAAGTATCTTCAATATTCATCCCCAGACTCACCAGCCAACCAGTGGCCACGGACTCGGCAACAATGGTGCCATTTAAATCCGCATCAAACTGATAGACCAGCACGCGATCGCAGTTGAGCAAGTGGCGCACTTGTTCCACGGTAGTGTTGAGGATTTCATCTACATTCAAAGATTGGCGAATTTGCAAAGCGGTTTGATTTAGCAGCCGTTGATATTCAGCAGCGGACTCTAACCGGGCTTCTGCTGAGAGGCGTTCTTCAATTTCTCGTTTCAGCCGTTGATTGCTGGAAACCAGCTTAACCGTGCGTTCCGCTACTCGGTGTTCCAAATCTACCGCCAGTTGTTGCAAAGCTTCTTCAACTTGTTGACGCTGCGTGATTTCCTCTTCCAGTGCTTGATTTTTCTGGGCAAGTTTAGCGGTGTTCCGTTCCAGGGCTTCATTGGCGGCAGCTAACTCTAAATTCTTCCCCTGGATCTCGATCTCGATCTGTTTCCGGCTAATAGAGTATGTAATACTGCGAATCAGCAAATGATCGTTGACTTGTTGCTTAACCAGGTAATCCTGGGCGCCCAGATGGATTAGTTCCAAGGCCAATTCTTCATTGTCCGTACTGGTCAAAACCACAATAGCGGTATTCGGTGCCGACTGTTGGATCGCCTGCAAAGTGTTAACCCCGCGACTGTCCGGCAAGTTCAGATCCAGCAAGATAGCGTCAAAGGTATTTTGCTCCAGACAGCCCAGGGCTTCACCCAGGGTTCCGGCAATGGTCAGTTCTATCCGCCCCTGGGGCGATATTGCATCCGCAACGAGGAGCGATCGCTGCAATTGGCGCTTAACGATCATCCTATAAGTGATATCGTCTTCCAGTAATAGCACCGATGTGAGTTCTCGTCTTTGCCCAGGGCTTTTCTGGACAGTATCCCGCGAGACGGCTGTTTGATGCTTGACAAGAGTTTGAGTTTTGGCAACTGAACCATCGTTTTCTTGAAATTGCAACACAGCTAAAATTTCCGTCAACTCAGCCGGTTCTAGCAGTCGCAAAATCGTCGTTTGCGTCACAATACCTAACAACTCCCCCTGAGAACCCGTAACCACCAACCGGCGAATCGGTTTTTGCTGTAGCACTTGGTTCGCATCAAACAAACTAGCATCTGCACTTACCGTCTGCAACGGCGTACTAATTACCATTTCCGCTGGAGTCGTGGCAAAATCTAGCTTGAGCTTATGAAACTGAACAACATCTCGCTCGGTAATAATGCCCAAGGGAACCTTCAGGCTTTCCGAACCGGGCAAAGGCTGGGAAATCACCACAGAGCTTACCTGATGCTGCACCATTGTCTGGGCTAACTCCAACAACGAAGCGGTTGGCGGGGCTTGGATCACTTCTCGGTTCATCACCTCTCCCACTCGTCGCAACTTAAGCAGTTCTATCTGGCGTAGTCGTTGGCAGATCAAAGTGGTTGAAGTTAAGCCCAGCAAATCCCCAGAATCGTTCACAATCGGTAAATGGCGAATTCGATGCCTTTGAAATTGGCTCAAAATGCTGAAAATATCGCGATAGTCGGATTTTTTCAAGGTAATGGGTTGCTGGGTCATTACTTCTGCAATAGTCACCGCTTCCAGATTGACCCCTTGAACCGCTAACTTAACCAGATCCCGCTCCGTAAATAGACCAATAACCTTGGTTCCCTCTCGCACCAGAACGCAACTGGCTCGGGCTTCCGGGACTCCAGTGGCAGCCAGTACCTCACTGGCTTCGGCGCGTTGCTGGTGCATCAGATTCACCAACTGTATCAGGAGGGTATCTGGTGTTACGGTCAGAGGATAAGGATCGGTAATGGCTTCTAACTTTAAGGAAGCGATACGGGAGTTTGGTAGGTTCATGGTTCTTTGGTCATCCCTGTAATCATCAGCGAAAATCGATAAAAGCCCCCCTTTTTAAGGGAGGTTCGGGGGATCCACCATCCCGGTATGAAAGCAAGAGGTGTGTTTTCTATTTTATCAGATACCCAGTTAATCCCCAATTAATCCCCAGTTAATACATTTAGTAGTCGATCGACTACCCGGTTCCAGGTGAAATGTTCTCCAATAAATTTCTCCGCAAATTTACGGGCATTAATTCTAAATTCTGGATGCGCGATCGCCCATGCCATTTGTTCAATTAAATGATCTAAATTTGGCACCAGTAAAAATACGGTTTCCTCACCAACGTTGATTGGTTGAAGGTGACTGCTAATTCCTAATGCAAATTCAGGCCGAGTAAAATCATCGGTCGGGCCTCCCTGAGTACATAAGACTGGCAAACCACAAGCAGCGGCCTCCAAAACTGGCAAATTAAAGCCTTCCGCTAAATAAGGAGAAAGATAAATATCCGCCGCTTGATAGAGTCGAATCATTTCGGAAATCGAGAGAGTTTTGTCAATATAAGCCAACCGAGATTCAACTTTTGCCGCTTCAGCTTCGGTGAGTACAGCTTTGGCAGAGTCAGTAAAAAATTGCCTAGATGCAAATAAGCTATCTGCCCCTTTTAAGACTAGCCTTGCTTGAGGATACTTGTCAACCACTGTGGCAAAGGCTTTTAACAAGAGTCTAATGCCTTTATTGTCCGATAAAATACCGATATTCAAAAACACAAATTTATCCGCAATGCTTAATTGCTGCCGTAAAGCCTTTCGTTGATCTTCTGGTAGTGGTTTATACAAATTATTATCTACCCCGTGGGGAACGACTACAACTCGGTTTGCCTCAACTCCACTGCGTAAAAAACCTTGTCTTGACCAATGAGATGGGGTAATAATTGTTACATCAGAATTTTCTAATGCTTCTGTGATAGAATTAGCACAAATTCCTGATAACATGGATTTGGTGACAATGCCTGCTTCCGTGGTACAAAATACACAGGTTTTTTTGGCGTTGCCCGGTTTTAAATTATAGGGAATGGCTATCCGCAAAATCGCGTCCACGGTTTCTGGGGGCGGTGGAGGAATTTGCTGTATTTTTTGGGCGGCAACAGGTTCAAATAATTCGGCAACAGGTTGCCAGTGGGAACGTAAGTAAGGAATATCCCGGTGGAATATTTCTACTTCTGGGCGATCGCACATTTCTAAAAGTTGAAACTGGTTGACCATTGCATAAGAATGGGGAATATTTCTCCATCCTTCTACTAATATTTTATACTTTTTATATTGGGGTGTGGCGGGTGAGGCAGAGGGGCAGAGGGGATGCGGTGAAATTTCATCCGTTAACACTGGCAATAATTTATCAATAGTGTCTTGCCAAGTGAAGCGACTATGTACCCATTTTGGCCCAGCTTTTCTGGCGCGATCGCATTCTGCATTGCGATCAATAATTTCCGTCATTAATGTAATTAAGTGATCGATATTTGGCTCTAGATAAAATACTGTATTTTCTTCCATGTTCACCGACTTTACCTGACTGGAAATACCCCAATTAAAATCAGGATGAGTGAAATCATCCGTTGACCCACCTTGGGTACAAATCACCGGCAAGCCACAAGCGGCAGCTTCCAAAACCGGCAAATTAAAACCTTCCGCTAAATAAGGAGAAACATAGACATCAGCAGCCTGATAAAGTTCTGCCATTTGCTTAGAAGAAAGATTTTCCCCCTGATACATCACTCGCGGCTTTATTTGTTCAAATTCCCTTGCGGTTAAAACATTTTTTGCCTGAAACAGTTCCTGACGGGAAGGAAAAATATAATCGCGCCCTTTTAACACTAATCTAGCTTCTGGATGGCCATTTACCACTTGAGCAAATGCTTTTAATAATCCATCAATTCCTTGGCGTTTATTCCACATCACCCCACTATTAAAGAAAATAAAATAGTCATCCCACCCTAATTTTTTTCTGAGTTGACGGCGTTCTTCTAAAGGTAATGGTTTATAAATATTTGGCTCGACCCCCAGGGGTACAACCACTACCCGGTCTGGGTCAGCCCCACTATAGATAAAACCATCTCTTGACCAATGAGAAGAAGTAACAATCGTCGTATTAGAATTAGCATGAGCTTGTGAGAAAGATGCTACTTTCATTCCCTTGAGAATACTCGGAGGCACCATACCCCATTCGGTGCAGCCAAACATTACAGTCCTTGGGGTTTTTGCGGATGCGAGGTTAAACGGACAGTAGATCCGAAAAGTAACATCTGCCTCAAAGTTTTCTGGGGGATTGGGCAGTGAATTTAAGATTCTTTCTGCGGCAGGGTCTAATAATCCTTTTACAGGTTTCCAGCTATCCTGTAGGAAGGGCATATCTCGATGAAAAATTTTCAACTCCGGTCGTTTCAACATTTCCAAAAGTTGAAAATGATTCGCGATCGCATAAGAATGAGGAATAAAGCGCCAGCCTTCAACAATTATTTGCATGGGTTTAGAGGAAGCTACGTATATTGTTATTATGGGTTATATTCGCGCAGGTATGTTGACAAATTTAATCAATAAATAAACCTGGAAATACACAAAGGGTTGTTCAAACTTCCTTTCTAGCCCTGCTCCCCGCGCGAAGCGCCATAATAGGGGAAGCGGGGGAAGCGGGGGAAACGGGGGAAGCGGGGCAAGCGGGGCAAGCGGGGCAAGCAGGGCAAGCAGGGCAAGCAGGGCAAGCAGGGGAATTCGTAGGAGAGAGAAATTTCCGTTTACCAGATGATTTCCTATTCTCTTTTTTTACTAATCATATTTAATATCTGAAGCTAAATATATGCCCAAAACAAAAGCCCACCGGCAATGCGAGGCAACCGATACCCCTGGGCGCGATCGCCACCGGGATTTTTTCTTAAAGATTTGTTACATCCTGGGGTGATAAGTATATACACCTTAAAGGAAAAAGATAAAATAAGAATAGATCGACTGGAAAGTCAGGGGATGTTAACTATGAATTTAAAACAAATCTTTTTATTTATAATTGGAGGAATGATTGCGGTTCAAATTACCCAAATAAACTTTATCTCTAATGCCAAAACTACACTGCCATCACGCACGTTTTTAGCCCAAGAAACTACTCCAAACAGTGAGAGCAATCCCAGCCAGAATCAACCGCAAGAAACTGGTCGCAGTCGCCGTCGGGACGTGAGATATCGGTTTGAATGCAACAGCGGCAACCAAACCATTCTGGCATTATATAAAGGAACCCGCAGCCGCAGCAGTAGCAGGGTTTCTTGGCATCGGGCTGGAGAACGCCAACTAATTCAATGGACTGAAGAAGGCGCCCAAGAGTTTGGCGGAAATTTGACCGCTTCAGACCGTTGCCGCGCTGTGACAACGAGGTTTAATCAGCATTTTTTGCGGCAAAGCACTCAACCGACCGTACCCCCATTAAGTGAAGGAGTGGTGCATGGAATGCCGGTAATTTGTGCCGCTGAGTCCGGTGAGTGTAATCCTAATAATATTTTGTGGACATTAAAGCCAGAAAATCGCGATACTAATGGCCGAATTATTGCTCAACTTTTAAGTGCTTTAAAAGGAGAAGCGGGGACGGGTTTAATTTTAGAAAGTGAGGATGATTTAGAAATTACTTCAATTCCGATGGATAGTTTGATTGATGGGATTATTATGCAGGAAAGCGATCGCCTAGATGCCTTAGAATTCAGTCCTGATGAAATTGACCTTGACGATGAATTTGGCGAAGATCGGGTGATATTGGCGGATTAATTTTAAATATCCGATTTGAAATCCCGCGATCGCCGATTAGTCAAATTTTAGTCAAATTCAGTTGAAACGGCAGAAAATCGCCGCAATTTCTAGTCCGGTTGCCGGTATGCGCCCCCAGGTGGGCAAGTTTTTCGGTGAGGGCGATTTATCTATAGTCTTAGTCTTTAGTCTTAGTCTTTTGACTGTCACCGGGATTCCCCGATGGATTGCTTACGGAAGCCAAGCTACAGAATTTAGGGCGATCTAGGGGCGATCGCCCCTAGATCGCCTCTATTTCATTTCAGTCAAGGCAATTGATCAATTTCTCCTGACTTGTCGCGGTAATGCATAAGTCCTGTCTCATAAAAGGTAAAATGAGCAAGTTATAAATTTATCGTTAGCTTCAGCAAGCGCGAGGAGTATGGCTAAAACTTATACCGTTGAAATTCACCATCAAGGTGAAACCCACACTTTAACAGTGGCAGAAGATCAAAAAATTATAGAAGTGGCTGAGGCATCAGGACTCCACTTGCCTAATTCATGTAATGCCGGGGTTTGCACCACTTGTGCGGGCAAGATTATCGGTGAAGGCTCTGTAGAACAGTCCGAGGGCATGGGCTTGAGTCCAGAACTGCAAAAAGAAGGCTATGTGTTACTTTGCGTCGCCTATCCGCGATCGGATCTGAAGATTGAAACCGAGAAAGAAGACGAAGTTTACGATCGCCAATTTGGGCGGGAGTAATTTCCCCAATCTTTTCTCAGATCAAATCTCCCATCGTCACGAGCGCAGAAAATTGCTCACTTGAATTTTACCAGAAACCAGAAACAAAAAATCCCATGACCACACATTTTATTACCGCAGAAATTGACCTTCAAGAGTCTCCCGTAAAATTACAACAAGAAATTGAAGCAGAACTGGAAAAACGAGGCAAACCCTTGCGTTGGGCTGTCACTTCCGTGGACAAAGAACAACAAAAAGTTCAGGTAGAAGCAGTAGTGACGGTTGATGGTTAATGGTTAATAGTTAATGGTTAATAGTTAATAGTTAATGGTTAATGGTTAATAGTTAATGGTTGATGGTTAATGGTTGATGGTTAATGGTTAATGGTTGATGATTGATGGTTGCCAGTTGCCCGGTTTTTCGTTGACAGTTAACCAGCAACGACCAACCAATAACGACCAACCAATAACGACCAACCAATAACGACCAACCAATAACGACCAACCAATAACGACCAACCAATAACGACCAACCAATAACGACCAACCAATAACGACCAACCAATAACGACCAACCAATAACGAATAACCAATAACGAATAACTATTAACCAATAACGAATAACTATGATTCAGCGTCCTTACACAGTTGTTTTAATTGTACCGACGGGAGTCGGGGCGGCAATTGGTGGCTATGCAGGAGATGCTTTGCCCGTGGCACGGGCGATCGCCCAAGTAGCCGATCGCCTGATTACCCATCCCAATGTCCTGAATGGGGCGCAGTTATACTGGCCAATGGCCAATAGCTTCTATGTAGAAGGGTACGGACTGGATCAATTTGCGGCGATGAATTGGGGATTACGACCCGTACACAAAAATCGGATCGGCCTGATTTTGGATGCGGCCATTGAATCGGATCTGCGTTGGCGGCAGTTGCAAGCGGCAGATGCCACCAAAGCCACCTTGGGACTCGATCTCACCGATTATGTAGTCACCGATCGCCCCTTAAATGTGGAACTACGCACGGTTCCTGGGGGGGCAAGTTGGGGGACGATTGGCAATCCAGACAGCTTATTGCGGGCGGCAGCGGCTTTAATCACCAAAGCAGGGGCCTCTGCGATCGCCGTGGTAGCCAGGTTTCCCGACGATCATGATTCCCCGGCACTGCAACAGTATCGGCAAGGTTCCGGCATTGACCCCATTGCCGGTGCGGAAGCGGTGATCAGTCATCTGATCGTGCGTCACTTTCACATCCCTTGCGCTCACGCCCCAGCCCTGTCACCCCTGCCTCTAGATCCGCAAATATCCCCCCGTGCGGCGGCGGAAGAGTTAGGTTATACTTTCTTACCTTGTGTCTTAGCGGGGTTAAGTCGATCGCCTCAATTCATTACCTCCACTCCCGGAAGGGGCAGAGGGGCAGAGGGGCAGAGTTCCTCTTTTCTCTCTTCTCTCTCCTCTCTCCTTCCGAAGGGGGCAGATATTTGGGCAGACCAAGTAGATGCGGTGGTGATTCCGGCAACCGCTGCCGGTGGCGGTGCGGTTTTAAGTTTCAGCCAATATCCATCGGTGCAAATCATTGCCGTTGGGGAAAATAGCACCCTGATGCAAGTAACACCAGAAGCAGTGGGCATTAACGCTGTAACAGTCAACTCTTATTTAGAAGCATTAGGGGTATTAGTAGCTCATCGGGCCGGAATTAGTGCCTCAGCCCTACGCCCGCAGATTTCTTCCCTCCGTTGTCTTGAGTGGTAGAAACCGGGTTTCTCCGCTAAGTTGATGGAAAAAAGCCAGGATTCATTAAAGAAACCCGGTTTCTGGGTCAAGTTGACCCCTCCAGACCGAAGAATCAGATAATTGTCTCTATTTTGCAAATATAAAAATAAAGATTTGTGTCAGAACAAGAACCCAAAGATTTAGGAATAGAACCCCTCACCCGACCCCAGGTTTTGGTGGCGATCGCTGTAACCGCGCTGGTTTTACTGGCGATCGCTAAACTGTGGCTCTATTTAAGCTCAGTGCAACAAATCCCCTTAACCTGGAACCCGATCGCCTTACCGATCGGCCTAGGTGTGGGGTTGGCAATTACTTTAGCCAGCGCAATCGTCTATCGACTATGGCCCGCATATCGCCGCAGTGCAGACACCTATTTAGAATTAATCCTCAAACCTTTAGTTTGGCCAGATTTAATTTGGCTGGGATTACTGCCCGGAATGAGTGAAGAATTATTATTTCGGGGCATTATGTTACCAGCATTTGGCTTAAATGCGATCGGGCTGATGTTTTCTAGTGTATTTTTTGGCGTTTTACATCTCAGCGGTCGAGAACAATGGCCCTATATGTTGTGGGCTATCTTTGTCGGCGCTGTTTTAGGTGCCTGCGCTTTATTGAGTGGCAATTTATTAGTCCCCATTGTAGCTCATGCCAGCGCCAATTGGATTTCTAGTTCTCTGTGGAAAAGTAGAAACCGGGGTTCTAAGTTAAGTTGATGGAAAAAACAATACCTTCGCCAATTGGCAAGGGTTGCAGCTAATCTCCAAGTTGCGCCACGACTCCAAGCTCCACTTTCCCTATGCCGATATGGGAGCAAGGGCAGACCGCGCAAATACGACGAGAGGCTGACCCTGGAGACGTTGACCGATGCAAACCTGAAATCGGATGCGGTTGAAAAGGACATTCAAACCCGCGTCTACCAGGCGCCAGCGTGGCATCGGAACTTCCCCGCGTTACTGAATGAATGTCGTCGTTGTCGTGAAGACTAACCTGAAGACCGGGCGGAGGGAGGGCCAAGGTGCTGCTGTTCAGCGACGACTTGTCCCTAGCTAGCGAGACCCCGATCGAATACTACTCGTTGCGGTGCCAAATCGAGTTTGACTTCAGGGACGCCAAACAATAGCGTCTCCAAAAATTTTCCATAGTATTGTTGATAGGTTTAACAATAGATAATACCGCATGAAATCCTAGTAATGATGTTAGTAATTATGTCTGATATTTATACTTATTGAGGACATCCTTACCCCCTGTAACTTGGATAATACTACCAGTAATAAAATCTGAATATCGATCGCATAAAAAAGCAATCATCCGGGCAATATCTTCTCCTGTTCCAGGACGGCCAATAGGTGTATAATCATCTTTGATTTCTCGCACATCATCAATATTTGCTTCCTTAAAATTAGCAGATATATCACCAGGACAAATCATATTTACAGTTATACCATGTTCAGCCTCTTCTATAGAAAGTGTTTTTGTTAAAGAAACTAATCCTGTTTTTGCAGCAGCAAAAGCGGAACGATATTTCCAACCAGGAGAATTTTCTGCTCTATCAAAACCAATATTAATAATTCTTCCCCAGCGATTTTCTCGCATTGTGGGAATAATTAATTTACTCAGATAGAACACACTATTTAAATTTACTTGAATGACTTTTTCCCATTCCTGTAAATCATAATCTATCATATCCTTGCGCTCAAAAACATAAGTACCTGCATTATTCACCAGAATATTAATTTTTCCAATTTTATCCTGGGCAGTTTTGACTATTTTTTCACATTCACTATAGTAACTCACATCTCCTGGGACAACAATTACTTCCACAGGATAATTATTTTCAATGAATTTTTTTAATTCATTAGCACTTTCTAAGCTAGTAATAAAGTTAACAACAATATTAATACCTTGTTTAGCTAGTTCTATTGCTGTTCTTTTCCCTAAACCTGTAGCACTTCCAGTAATTAGAGCAATATTTTTTTCCAAGAAATAACCTCCTAAATTATCACATAATCAAAATCAAAATCAGATCGCAATAAATAAAATATTGCAGTTTGTTTAGTTATTTGCAAAGAGATGAAGATTGAGTAACTCTAAATAATTAATCGTTAAATCAAATACATCATCACGTAGGACTAAATCCAGGTTGTTGGGTATTTACTGGTAAAGGTAATAACTCAAAACCATCAGTTTCAAAACCTTCTGGTAACTTAGTAAACTTAGAGATTATGCCATAATAAATAGCCTTAATTCTATCTTTACCCTGGTATTCTCTGATAATATATTCTCCTATTTGTTGCACATAATTAATAATTCCTCCTGTTTATTCCCAAGTTTCTCGCAATACAGCTTGTAGAGGTTTTTCTTCTTGATTAATTTTCCCTCCAGGTAATTCCAAACCTCTAGTTTTGTGTTTTGTTTTGTCATCACCAGATAATTTTGGTAAAATCCAAAAACTAATATCCTGTGGATGAGTATAAAATTTAGTAGAATCAAAAGTTAAATCAATTTGATAGCCACTTAAATCAAGAAAAGTCAAGTGTGATATTTTTAGACATTCTGCTGTTTGTTGATAAATATTGTTGTTGCTAAATTTTTCTTTCTGATTTGTTGGGTTCATATCATATTCCTGTGATATTTTAATTTGATTATTTTTAAAATTTGCTATGAAAAATATGGCGATTTTTACAAGTAATTAACTATACGTACTTGTTCTATAAAAGTTTTAGATAGGCTAGTTTCTGCTCTAGTATAAATATACGTTTCTGGTTCCTTGATGTGTTGAGTTTTAAAAACTTTCTCCGCCCGTTCCCAAAAATCTGTATCTTCTGAATAAGCAAGATTATTAAATCCTGATAATTCAAAGAATACATATCTTTTGCCGAAAAATGTGGGACATAAAACACATTCTTTAATACTAATTGTTTTACCAGATTGAAAATAATCACTCACAAAAAACTCTTTTTCTATTTCAAATCCACCTTCAATTAAATCAATTTCTGGATGGGTTTGCATAAATTCCCAACGTGATTCTAAATGATGAGGTTTATAAGTATCATCACTGTCAATGAATGTAATGTATTTGCCAAATGACGCTTGTATTCCCGCATTTCTCGCATAACCAACTTGACGATTTTGGTGTTTAAGATAACGGATATTCCGGTATTCCAGGAGATAGGAGTTAACTACTTCTGTAGTGTTATCTTGGCTACCATCATCAACTATAACCAATTCCCAATCCTGAAAGGTTTGCTCAATAACACTATTAATACAAGTCTTTAAATAATCTGAGCGGTTATATGTGGTAAGAATGACAGAAATTTCTGGTTTTGGGTCAAATTGGATACTGGGCATTGTTTTCAGGAATATCAAGAATACTGCAATAAAAATACCATGTTTTCTGAACAGTTTGCTAAAAAAATTAGCATTCTTGCTTTTTTAAGACTGAGATAAAAAATCATCAGGGTATTATCATCAGGGTATTGGTATTTGATGAATTAGCACTGGAAAATAGACCTGATGATATGGTAAGGCGATAGACATCTTGTAGGAATCAGGCTAGAAGCCTAATCTACTCTTACAGACTGGCATGGGTATCATACCATGGCTCTTTAAGGTTGAGTCCTTCTATGAGCATTTTACCCCAGGGATATTTATAAATAATTCCCTGAATACCCAATATTTTATAAAACCAAAAAATGCGTTTGTAGATATTTATGGCTGCTGTTTTTGACAACCAATTACCTGGTGTTTCTTCTCCAAATGAACCGCTACAACCATACTGAAATTCATGCTCGACGTATTTTCCTTCTTTTGCTGGATAGGGACAAGTTTGTTGGGATATTTTTGCTTGGTTAATAACTTTAAATTTCTGATAACCTAGTTCTTCAAATATCTTAAATTCTTCTAGTAAATCATTCCAAGAAAGTTTTGCTGATTCTATGGATATGAATTTTGGCCTATTATCAAACTTCCTTAATGCCTTTATACACAATATATCTGCACCTTCAATATCAATTTTTAAATAGTAAGGAATGCCAAATTCTTGTAGAATATTTTCAAATCTAGTTCCTTTAACTTTAATAGCTACTGATTTAGTGCCGAGAATTTCGCCACGATGAACAAAGTCTGGGGAGATTGTTCCCCAAATACTTTTTTCTAGGTTAGAATAGAAGGTGATTTCACCATCTTGGGGAGCTATGGCAATGTTGAGAAGTTGTAGTTGACCATTGGCGATGTATGATTGTAGTTTGTTTTTTGTGAGTTGATAAATTTCTGGGTTGGCTTCTATCCCCACCACTCGAAAGCCTTTTTTTAAATAAAATTCTGTGTCCTCTCCTGTGTGAACGCCAACATCAATTATTAAGTTCTCATCCATGATTTTTGTATTTTTGTAAGCTGAATATATATTATTGTCATTATTACATAAATTGGATTTTACAATACTTCGCCAATTGGCAAGGGTGATTTTTGCGGTTCGGGGGAAGGGTGGGTGGCCAGAAAAGGTAGGATATGGAGTCAATCAAAACGTCCAGTATCCAATCTCAATCTGACCATCAATGAAATCATAGCAGCCCTAAGCACACTGAGTCAACACTTGACGCCGCGCATCCTGAACCAACTCACCGTCATCGCCGAGGCCGTGCTGGCGATGACGGGTCGCGTCACCATGCTAGCTAGGCTTGTCCCGCTCGGCCTAAAGGGGTGGGATCTATCGGACGGTAAAGCGTTTTTTTGGCGAAAAATTAGCATGGCCGCCCCTGAGAAAGTAGAATGAATCGCGCTGGCAACTCATCAAGCAGCATTGGATGGGGAGAAAGGGGGGTTTGGCTGTTGACCGGCAAGGAAACGTATGGGCTGGGCGTTTTTTTTCTTCGATTTACAACAAGCCGCTCCCCGGCCTGTGCTTTCTGAACCTGTCATTGCTTGAGGTCGAAACCCGCAAGTCCTACCCTTTGATCGCCGAGCAACTGGTGTGCGAATAAGTTCAGGGAAGTGCGCCGAAGGCCGTGCAGTTAAACAAACGGGGTTGCACCTGATCTCCAAGTTGCGCCACGACTCGACGCTCCACTTTCCCTATGCCGATATGGGAGCAAGGGCAGACCGCGCAAATACCAAGCGCAAGCGTGGCATGGGAACTTCCCCGCATTACTGAATGAATGTCGTCGTTGTTGTGAAGACTAACCTGAAGACCGGGCGGAGGGAGGGCCAAGGTGCTGCTGTTCAGCGACGACTTGTCCCTAGCTAGCGAGACCCCGATCGAATACTACTCGTTGCAGTTCCAAATCGAGTTTGACTTCAGGGACGCCAAACAATACTGGGGGCTGGAAGACTTTATGAACGTCAAGGAGACGCAAGTCGGGAATTTCGGCAATTTCTCCCTGTTTATGGTGACCTTCTCGCGGCTGTTGTGCAACAAAATGGAGAGCCTAAGTGGAGACAGTATGCTGGACTTGAAAACCGTCTTCAGGGCGCGAAAATACACGCGGCGGATATTAAATTCATTCGGCAAAAAAGGCGAGGAATTTTTAATTGATGACAAGTTTTCCCAAATCGCTGAAATCGGCAGGATAGATACTAGAGCGGCTTGAATTTTGGCGAAGGGATTGAAAAAGTCAAGATTTATTAAAAAGGCAACGGTTATCAGTACCGGGTCAAGTACCGGGTCAAGGGAATGGGGAATATTGCCATCAGTCCTGTTGCCTGTTGCCTGTTCCCTGTTGCCTGTTCCCTGTTGCCTGTTGCCTGTTCCCTGTTGCCTGTTCCCTGTTCCCTGTTGCCTGTTCCCTGTTGCCTGTTCCCTGTTCCCTGTTCCCTGTTGTTTGTTGTTGGTTGTTGGTTGGGGAACGGGGAACAGTTATCGGGGAACGGGGACAGTGAAAAGTTAAAAGTTAAAAGTTAAAAGTGAAAAGTCGTAGGGGCTTTCTGGCCATTCGTCCGTACAAGTGAAAAGTGAATAGTGATACTTCTTTTCACTTTTCACTATTCCCTGTTCACTATTCCCTGTTCCCTGTTCCCTGTTCCCTGTTCCCTGTTCCCTGTTCCCTGTTCCCTGTTCCCTGTTCCCTGTTTCCTGTTCCCTGTTGGGTTTTAGAAACCGGGTTTCTTCACTGAGAAACCCGGTTGCTAGTAATTATCTAATTTGAGCCGCCGCGATCGCGATCGCCATAGGAAAAATTTGGTGCTCTTGTACCTGAATCCGCCCATGTAAAGTTTCTGGAGTATCATCTGGCAAAATTGGTACAGCCGCCTGGATTAAAATCGGGCCATTGTCTACTTCCACCCGCGCAATATGTACCGTACAGCCGGTAATTTTCACTCCTGCTTTTAGGGCATCTTCTACCCCATGCGCCCCGCGAAAACTCGGTAATAAACTGGGGTGAATATTAATTACTCTGTCAGGAAAAGCGTTTAATAAAACTTCCGTAATAATTCGCATCCAACCGGCCATCACCACCATTTCCACATTATATTCTCGGAAAGTTTCCACAATTTTAGCGTCCAAATCTTGACGACTCTTATACTCGCGGTGGTTGAGTAAAATCGCCGGAATTCCATAGCGTTTGGCTCGTTCTACGACTTTCGCTCCAGGGTTATTGTAAATTAACACCGCAATTTCTGCATTCAATTTTCCAGAGGCGATCGCCTCTGCAATAGCCTCCACATTAGTGCCACTTCCAGAAGCCATCATCCCCAGTCTAATCTTAGCATCCGCTGGGGGATTTTCTGCCATAAAATTCGGCGGCAATACAGGGGAAATAAAGCTGGGAGTCAATTGGTCTGACTGTCTGTGGTTACTCATATTTTTACGGTCATTTTTTGATTTTACTTGATTATTTTACTTTAAAGGTTTTTTGGTCATTTATTTCTAGAAATTTTATTAAATTTTGTTTGCCGCAAAGAAAAAACAAAACCCAGCCCCCAGAAAGACTTGCTCACAGTCCCAAATATCTCTAATAATATCCTTAAGATTATAAATACTACCAGAAATAAAACTGAGAAACCCGGTTTCTGGGAGAAACCGGGTTTCTTTAATCAACTACTCATCTTTAACTAAAGAAAAGCCTCTGGGAGTTTCTCGATATTCGTCTAAGACCACTTGGAAACTAACCCGATCGCTTTTTTCCCCACTTTTCACCTCTAGAGTCCATTCCCCAATCTCTAACGGCCAAAATATTGCCTGAGAGATGGCCTGACGATGTTTACTTTTAATTAACGTTCTTTTGCCAGTTTTACTAATCAGCCACCATTCCACAGGTTCGGTCGGATTTGCTGCTAATTTAAATTCCAATTTGGGGTTGGCATCCGCTGGATCGATGAGAAAGTAGTCATCATTTTGGGGAAAGACTATTTTTAAATCATCTTTGGTTAATCGGGGTTGATTTTGTCGGGATAGCCATTCATTATATTCAGGGGATAATTCAAAGGTGTTTTCTTTTTCATAGCGAGAAAGATCGGCGATCGCAAAATATTCCAGCACCACCGAAGGACAATCTTTCGTCGGTTTTAAACCCGTAATCGCACAAATAGGCCGTTGTACCATCAGGGGCGGTGGGGCAAATTTTCCCGGTTCTTGCCCCTTTTTAGAAGCCGATTGGTGCAAATGCAGCATAATTCGATTCCATAATGGCGCTGCCCCCGTCACCCCAGAGACTTTTCTCATGCGATCGCCGCTAAAATTGCCCACCCAAGTCGCCACGGTGTAATCGGTGGTATAGCCCACGGTCCAAGTATCCCGAAAATCCGACGAAGTGCCAGTTTTCACCGCTGCGGGAAACGGTAAACTCAGCACCGAGTCCACCCCAAATGCCGCAGCCCTCGCGTGGCGATCGCTGAGGATATCGGTAATTAACGCAACGGTTTCCGGGGAACGGATCTGGGCAGGGGTGTGGGGGAAGCCGCCATCGAAGCCGCCATCGAAGCCGCCATCGAAGAAAATCCCCTCTCTTCCCTCTCTCCCCCCGCTCCCCCGCTCCCCCGCTCCCCCGCTCCTCTGTCCTGTTCCCTGTTTGGCAAACGTCAAATAAGCGTGAGCCAACTCCCAGAGACTAACTTCACCGCTACCCAGGGCTAAACCCAGGCCATAATGTTCGGGGGGTTTGTCCAAATGGGTAAAACCCAGTTGACGCAAGCGTTCCAAAAAGGTAGCGACCCCGACTTTTTCCAACACTCGCACTGCGGGAATATTTAAGGAGTTACCCAAAGCCACCCGCACCCGGACGGGGCCTTTAAAAGTTTCGCTATAGTCAACCGGGGAGTAAACTTTAGCTCCGGGAATGGGGTAATAAGTGGGAACATCGGCCAAAATGGTATTGGGACGAATGACTTTTTTTTCTAAAGCGAGTTGATAGAGAAAGGGTTTCAGGGCCGAACCCGGTTGTCGTAGCGCCTGGACTCCATCGTTTCGCCCCAGATAATCGTCAGAAAAATAATCGGGAGAACCGACATAAGCTAAGATTTCCCCAGTTTTGTTGTCCAGAACGATCGCCGCCCCGTGATTGACGTTATAGGAACTCAGCGCCCCGACCACTTCTTTGACTTGGGCTTCCACAAACTTTTGCAGGGGTAGATCGATGGTGGTGCGGACTTGGGAAACATCTTCCGGGACTTGGTTGGCTAACCAAAACAGAAAATGCGGGGCGGCGACAATACCTTGATTCGGCGGTTGTAGCTGAACTTGTTCTCGATAGGCGCGATCGCCTTCAACCGCCGTAATATATCCATCCGCCACCATGCGATCGAGCACATATTTTTGCCGCCGTTTCAGAGGTTCCCACTGATAATAAGGATTGAGGTCTGTGGGGTCGTTGGGCAAAGCGGCCAAAATGCTGGCTTGGGCAAGGTTCAGGTCAGCCGCCGGAATGCCGAAATAATTGCGGGCTGCGGCTTCTACCCCGTAGATGTTACCGCCCATAGGCAGGCGGTTAATATAGGCGGCGAGGATTTCGTCTTTGGTCATTCCCGCAGTCAGTCGCCAAGAAATCCAGATTTCCTGAAATTTATAGGGTAAGGTGCGCGGGTTGGGATGCAGCATTCGCGCTAACTGCATCGTAATAGTAGATGCCCCACTGACGATTTCTTTAGCTTGGATGGCTTCCAGGATGGCACGGGCGATCGCCAGATAGTCCAATGCCCCATGTTGATAATAGCGTTTATCCTCAGCGGCAATTGTCCCCTGGATAAATACGGGGGAAACCCGATCCAACGGCACGATCGCCGTATGTTCTTGGCTGCGAGTCAGGATTGTCCCCAAGGGTTGACCGTGGCGATCGCTAAAAATAATCGCTGCTTCCGTTTGGGCAATATCAGCCGCCCGGATCGGCACTAAATAAGGCAGCGATCGCACCCCGCCCGCCACCAAAATTGGCCAGGCAAAATAAGCCAAAAGTAGTTTTAACCGCCGCTGGTTCTGGGGGGTCCGCCATCGGCAGGGATGCCCGCCATCGGCAGGGGGGGCAGGGGGGGCCGCCATCGGCAGGGGAGCAGGGGGGCCGCCATCGGAGAAATTTTCCCCTCTCTCCCCTCTCTCCTCCCTCTCCCATAAAGCCTTCTGCAACATTTTGTGAAGTTTTTTGTTAACTTTGTTAAGTTTTTCGGGCATTTTTGCCATGACTCCTCCTCCTCTGAAGCAATAACCAGATAAAAAATTCTCTTCTCTAATGTAATCTAACGAAAATAAGCGGGAATTCGGCTAAATGTGAGCAACTTTGTTAAGAAATGATGCAAAAAAGTTGAACTTGATTAAAATTATGCTGTAATTAAATTAAGTCTAGATTAAGTTTTAACGATTCACGTTCGTCATTTACATCCGGAAACAGGCAATCTGGAAATAATCTGCTGCATCCCTAGCATTATCCATTATCCATTAAGTAATTACAAATGTCTGGGCATGGTTGGCCAGAAAAAAATTAGCCTGGAACAAACCAGAAAATGCAACCGTTTTTGTCGAGATAAATCCGCCCTGCGCCGGATCTATGTTATTCGTTGTTATTCGTTATGAAAATATCTACAAAATCCTGAAATAAGAAATCAAGGAGGGCATGATGATTGCTTGGATTAACGTCATCATTTTAATGGTCGCTACCGTTCTGGGTTTATATTTTTATGTCAAAAGTGCCAACCCAGAAAACTTAGACAGCCAAAATAATCAGAGTCAAAGCTTAAACTCGATCCGATACCAAACCTGGGCAGAACTGCTAATGACTCTAGTGGGAATTAACTATATAGTCTATTTTCTTTACCCAATTCCTCTGTCAATTCCCCAAGTATTCCCCTGGAGTTGGTGGGTTTCCGCCGCCATTGCTACCGCGATCGCATTGTTATCCATTTACTATTGGTGGCGTTCGCTGATAGAAAAAACCATCCCCATGACGATCTTAGGCAACCATGAAAGTATTTATCAATCCCAAGTCATCAGTGACTTAACTTTTTGGTTGGTCTTAGGTTTTCTCCTCCACTCCCCATTCCTCGTCTTATTTTCCTTAACTTGGATTCCTCTTTATCTGCTTCTAAATTGGTGGGAACATAGCCATTATCCCCATAACATTGAAGGTTCACTTTTGACTTAATTGATAATTGTTGATTGTTGATTGTTGTTGGTTGATGGTTAATTGTTGTTTGTTCATTGTTGTTTGTTAATTGTTGTTTGTTCATTGTTGATTGTTATTTGTTGTCAATTTGTTCGTTCAACAACCAACCACCAAAGAATCCCTACCCAACAAACAACAAACAACAAACAACAAACAACAATTAACCGTCAACCGTGACTAACATTCGATCCAGGATTTGCCAAACTTCTTGTAATAATGGATCTAATCCCAAACGGGTAACGGCAGAAATTTGGAAAACCGGGGTTTTTGCCAGAGATTTTAACTCGGAAATCATGCCAGCAATCTCTTCATCAGAGCGATCGCTGGCATCAATTTTATTTAGGGCAACAATTTGGGGGCGATCGCTTAATCCTCGACCATAAGCCGCTAACTCATTTTGAATTTTAGAATAGTCAGCGATCGGGTCATCACTGGTAATATCAATCAGATGCAATAACAAGCGAGTCCGTTCAACATGACGCAAAAATTCATGGCCTAATCCGATGCCTAAATGCGCCCCTGAAATCAGACCGGGAATATCCGCAAACACGGTCCCATCCCCGTTCGGTTTGCGGACTACGCCTAAATTTGGCACTAACGTAGTAAAAGGATAATCGGCAATTTTGGGACGGGCAGAAGATACCGCCGAAATTAAGGTAGATTTCCCCGCATTCGGCAACCCAATAATTCCCACTTCTGCTAATAACTTTAATTCTAGACGGAGAAATTTTTCTTCTCCATCTAACCCTTCTAGGGCATATTCTGGGGCGCGGTTTCGGTTACTCAGAAAATACTTATTCCCCAAACCGCCCTTACCCCCTTGGGCGACAATTAAAGTTTGCCCTGTCTCGACAATATCCCCAATAATTTCTTCCGTAGTCGCATCATAGACCATTGTTCCTACAGGCACTTTGACAATGCGATCGCCTCCATTAGCCCCAGTGCAATTATTCGGGCCCCCCCGTTCCCCATTTTCCGCCTTAATAATTCGGTTATACTTAAAATCCAGCAAAGTTTGCAGATTTTCATCCCCCACAAAAATCACCGAACCGCCTTTTCCCCCATTTCCACCGGACGGTCCTCCCGCAGGCACATATTTTTCTCGGCGAAAAGCCACAATTCCATCGCCTCCCTTGCCACCAATGACTTGGAGTTCGGCTAAATCAATAAACTGCATTGCGTTAACTTCCTACTGTAGCGCTGATTGATTACCTTAATTTTAAGTAAAAGCGGCGATGTTATGCCAAAAATCCCAAAAAAATTATCTCTAAAAATTATCTCTTGGGAAAACGCGGAGCAAAATACCCTCGGAAAAAGCGATCGCCCTTTCAGAAACCGGGTTTCTTTTCTCGGTTCCTACGGGCGAATGAATGGCCATTCGCCCCTACATATTCACCACAGAAACCCGGTTTCTTTGCTTTGGCAATCATTCAGGTTTATGGATTAAGGGTTTAGCATCCCTTAAAACGCAAAAAGTGAAGCTTTGCCAGCTTCACTTTTGATCATACCAAGTGCATAAGTCTATTTGAGGTAAATGAAACAACCGAACCAAAATCAATCTTTGGGCAATCAATCGAGAAGCGGATTTTGACTTTCCCAGGGAATTGCCGAAAAATGAAATCGTCTTATCTATTTTCTCACCTTCTGTTTTGTATGTTTGTGCCAGTAAGCGGTGAGAACTTTCGCATCCGGTGGACCACTCAGACAGACCACCCGCAGCCCCCGCAATACATCAGAAAACTTAGCGTAAGGAGTCCATCTTAGGTTGCGATCGTTCAGGGTAAAAATAATCGCCCCTCGGCTAAATCGTTTTTTGCCATACAGTAAAGCCACAGAAATCATCGCATTACTAATAGCTCGTTGCTGTTGCCGTCGCTCTAAATGATTTAAATCTTTTCGACGATACACCGCTTCGATGCGATCTATTCTACTTTTATTTATGTCGAGATCGAGAATTTGTTGAATTTTTCGATTAGCATCCATAATAATTGCTCCATTGGAAAAACCTTGAGTTGAGAAATCTGCAAAAACCAATTAAAAACCATAAGTTCAGCCATCAAAAAAATTGCCAAAAATAAGCGAATTGTTGAAAATAAGAATCCAAGGCTGTCACCTGGATTCAGCAATTCGCTCGCTAAATCGGGAAAATTCTTTTCAGAAATCCCCAAAAATAAAAAAAAATTAAAATTTTACCGATTGATGCGCCAATTCAGAATTCATCCTGAAACGACATGAATCAGAAATTTACAAAAATTAAAATTTATCAAAATTTATTAAAAAATCAACATTAAGACTTAGCTGTACGGGCGAAGCATTCCCGTAGATGTATTGTTGTTTAAACCGGAAGGTTTCTGCGCGGTAAGCGCAGCCATGCCGCAGGCTATATGCTTCGCTCTGACTAGGTTTTTGGTGTAATTCACCCTGTTGATATTACTATCCTAACCAAAAAATACTCAACTCGCATCAATCTAAGGCAGGTTTTAGGAAAACTTCAGCTTTTGGCATCGTCGGTTACATGATGATATAGGCGATCGCTCATGGAACCACTGCCACAAACCAATTGCCCACAAACCACAAGAAATCCAGAATTGAGTGAAACTGGCGATCGAGGCAAAAACCAGAGAGGAACAGCGATCGCGCACTGTTCCTCTCTGGTTAAAGTCCTCGCTCATTTCAATTTAAAACTCATCGAACCAAAATTGCTTGGGTGGGTATAGGGGGTTTAACCATTCCATAATCCGGATCTTTCCAGCACCGAGGAAGCATTTCTCCAGAAGGGAAGATTAATTGTTCCTTTTCATAAATTGCCGGATCTTGCATTTCTTCACCTAAGTGAGAACGCCCCATGACTTCACTCAAGCAGGGATCATATAAATCTTCGATTCGTATGATCTCAATCAGATCGCCGGTTAATTTTTGTTTCAAAAACATTTTTCGTCGCCTCCGTGCGGCTAATGTCAATGCTTTTTTCAGAATGCAGGCTGGTTCTATCAAACGGTGCATTACGCTTTGCTAACGCACCCTACGCCTACTGAATACTTAAGCCGGTTTGCTCTGGGACGCGACAATTATTTCCCCAGAATTCCAGCCATTTATCTCAAACAGAAAAAACTGATTAATTCTTTACTTTATACTTATAATCTTAACATTAATTTATTAATATAATTGTTAATTAAATATTAAGAAAAATCCGCAGATTCATGCCTCACCCCAGGGCAACAAAAACTTAATGTTATTCGTTGTTGGTTGTTGGTTATTTGTTATTCGTTATTTATCGCCAACAACAAACAACCAACAACCAACAAACAGGGAGCAGAGGAGCAGCGGTTCGGCCCTTCGGCTGCGCTCAGGACAGGCTTCGCTCACCGACCGAGGAGCACAGGAGCACAGGAGCACAGGAGAGAGTAAATAGTGAATAGTGATATTTTTTTAACTTTTAACTTTTCACTTTTCACTTTTAACTTTTAACTCTTAACTTTTAACTCTTAACTTTTAACTTTCTCCGTTCCACGCCACTTGCTAGACTTGGGGAGACCCCAAGATCGCAGTGGCTCCTGATAACTGTTCCCCTTTCCCCAACAAACAGCAAACAACAAACAACCAAAAACAAACAACTAATAACTGTTTATCCGTTTTCGATCGCTTCTCCTGGTTTTAACCGTGTCCCATTGGCAAAGTCCCAGCCAGACTGTACTCGTTTCCCGGTAAGCTGGACTTCTTTTAACAACAGCAACCCATCGCCGGTTTGGACAATTGGCCCAATATTTTTAATCACGGTCAGCACTTCTCCGGGACTGCCGGTGAGAGTCGATAAAGTTGACCAATTATTTGCGATCGCGCTATGTATCCCACTATATTCTGGGGGCAATGCGGAGAAATAGGCATCCCCCAGGGGAACCGTAGCCATAATTTTTAAAGCCTTGCCGCGAAAAGTAGCCACACAATTGGGGTAAAGTCCTCGGACGCGATCGTGCAATGCTTTAGCGGAATTTGACCAATCCAGCAAATAGTCAGATTTTTGGATTAATGGTGCGTAGGTTGCTTCCTCCTCAGACTGAGGAATAGGGGAAACTTCACCGCGATCGAGTTTTAACAAGGTTTCGATTAATAATTCTGCCCCCTGAATAGCCAACTTTTCCCCGATTTGGTAGGCATGATCCACAAGTCCAATAGAAGTATAAGCTTTTAGCAACATTGGGCCGCTATCCATCCCTGAATCCATTTGCATCGTAGTAATTCCTGTTTCCGTTTCACCGGCACACAAACACCATTGAATCGGTGCGGCACCTCGGTATTTGGGCAAAATCGAACCATGTACATTAACGCAACCCAAACGAGGCATTTCCAGAATTTCTGAGGATAAAATTTGCCCGTAAGCAACTACCACGAATACATCAGCATTCGCTGCTTTTAATTGAGTCAGGGTTTTGGTGTGTTTTTTCACTCTTGCCGGTTGCCACACGGGTAAATTATGCGCCAAAGCAATTTTTTTTACCGGAGAAGGAATTAATTCATTCCCACGTCCTCGACGTTTATCCGGTTGCGTCACCACTCCCAAAACTTCCATATTGGGGTGAGCGAGTAATTTTTCCAAGGTGTGTACCGCAAATTGAGGAGTGCCGAAGAATATCACTTTCATAAATTGATGCTAAGTGGTTAGTGGTTAGAGATAAGAATTTGTAACCCGATACCGGGCTGTTAAATCGGTGTCTGTGGTATCACTATAATGTCACTATTTTGTCAAAAAGGAAAGAGGAAAGAGTAAATAGGAAAGAGTAAATAGGAAAGAGTAAATAGGAAAGAGTAAAGATATAGTCATTTCAATTGTGATTTCGATAAAACATCAGGGGCGCAAGTATTGCGCCTCTAGAATATATGTTGATTTGTTGATTTGCTGTAGGGGCGCAAGCATTGCGCCACTAGATGGTTGTATCAATTTTAATTGAAATTACTATATTCTCTCTCCTCTCTCCTCTCTCCTCCCTATATGCGGGAATTATTGCTATATTTATTACCACATATCTCTTACCACATATTTGTCACCCCAACATTTAAAAATGTCGTAATACAATCAATAAGCTTCTGGGTTTCCGATCGACTTAGGTCATATTGTTGCCCTAAATTCAGCTTTTGCCCAGATGTCAAGACTAAGGTCAGGCGATATTTCTTTTTATCAGATTGTTTCTTGTTGGTTTCAACTTGTAATCCGAGAATTTCACTCGTCGTTCTTTTTTGAGAACGCTTCCACAAGAATCCTTTTCTGGTCAAAGTGACCGCACCAACGGTTTTATCAAAGTTACAGGTACATTGTTGATTCATTAGTCCCGATCCGATTAATCCGGCAATGATAAATAAGCTGCCAAAAAAATAACTAAAAATCCGCGAATCTTCAACAATTTCTAAACTAGCTTGTGTGGATGTACTCAAAAAGTAATTTATTTGTTGCATGGCATTTTTTTGATTTTCAAAATTTGAGCCATACTCAGATATAATTGGAATTTTTTCGGTTCTTGTTACTAAAATCAATCGCGAAGCTTGCTCCTGAGAGTTGGAGTTTGTTTCAAGTTTTGCTTCTTGAATATTTTCTAGAGAAAATGTTTTGACATCAGATGTGATTAAACTATAATGAACTAATTCACAACTGCCTTGATTCATATTTAAGCGATCGCACTTGAAAGTGGTCAATTGTTCTGGCCCGGCGATCGCCACCAAGCCAATCAGGATAAAAATCATCCCAATGATCCAACGTCTATCCGGATCATTTTGCTGGATGGTTAATTTTGTAGAGGTGTATTCAAGTATTTTCATATATGCGGCAAAACCCTACTCATCAATAAAGTTAGACCAAAGTTACACCATTAAAGTTTTACCTGATCATAAAACCGACAATTTTTCTTGTTTCCGTAACTTTTCAATTAAATTCATCCCCTGAAAAATTTAGTCTAAACTAAATTTTTGGGCTTTTAATTTACTTTAATCGCCGGAAAATTTTCGCTGAATTCCAGTCATTATGCAAAAGTCGAATCTGCCGATCGCCGACTAGGCTCAATTGTAACCTTGAACTAGAGTAAACCAGCCCCAAAATGGGGGGCAAACCACAGATTTTAAGCCTTGTACCTGACAAAATATCAAAATTTCCAGACAGATCCCTTGACTGAAATTCATAAACAATGCACATACAACAGCAGCGCGATCGCTCAAACGGATCCACCCGGAGGAAATCGCAAAGCCTAATTCACGAACATTGAGCAAATCAATAAATGTCCCTAAAATTAAAAACCCTTATAAGCCATAGCCTATAAGGGTTTAATTAATAAATTAAGCGGGCAGCGGGAATCGAACCCGCATTAACAGCTTGGAAGGCTGTAGTTTTACCACTAAACTATGCCCGCATCCGCTTTAATTCTGCACGTTTTCCACTATAGCACAAGTTTTGCAGATTGGCACAGAAATTTTTTATTTTTTTATTTTTTTATTTTTTCCCACAGGTTTTTCCCAGACGTGAAAAATAACAGTTAACCAATCAGCAATAAACCAAGTCACCAGTGGCCAGAGATATTTTTAGTGACCGCGATGGCGATCGCTACTGTCCGCAGCATCAGATTCCAGAAAATGCCAAACCGTAGTCACCGCTTGACTCAGCCAGCGTCTCATACTCAGATCCAGAAAATTGTCTTCCGCCAAGACTTCAGCGGTGATATCCTCTAAAGATTTGCCATCTTCGCGAGATATTTTAATGGTTCCAGCGATCGCGCAGAGCATCACCTCTTCACTCACAGGTTTTTGCCGCAGATTGACTATTTCTTGAATACTCGTCGGAATGGGATAATTCATGGCTAGTTGAGAGGATATACAAGTATGAAGAAGCTGAGATTTTTGTTAAATTTTGTTAAATTTTTTAATTCAGTATAGGGATTATACACCAGTTTGTCAATTTGTCAACCGCAGCCCGGTAATCGCGGCCAAAAATTTCTCACCCGCAAACAATCATCAACCACAGAGCATTTAAATGAAAGAAATTCTTTACTTAGAAGTCCCCACCCCCAACACCGAGGCGGTTTGTACCTGGTTACAACAAGAGTTTAAGCCGATCGCCGGCAGCAAACTCATCACCCCCGATGGCATTCGCGTTCAGTTTTCAGAACCTGCCGGGGAAAAAGGCGCCGAACTATCTACAGAACTATCTATATTTATCTGGTCTGTCCAACGCACCACTTATCTGAAAGTGTTTCGCTGGGCAGAAAAGCCCATTCGAGATGAAGAGAAAATCACCAACGCCTTGACCGCTGAGATCAGAAAGCAGTTCCCCTACCAGTACCCCGAACCGCCCAATATTGATTTATCTAAAGAATCAATTTTTGAGGCATTAGCCAAGGATTACCCACAGACCGTCAAATACTTTCAAAAAATCCCCAACGGAGAGTATGACCTCAACCGAGTCTATTGGTGGGAAAAGCGTTGGCGAGAATCGGTTCGCAACCCCAAACAACCGAAACAAGTAATTTTCCCCGTCACCGAGAGTACCCCGACCAGCGATCAGTCAACCACTTATGACTTAATTTATCTAGGCGGGGCCTTGGGGGTGGTTCACGCCGCAGTTATGGCCAAACTGGGCTATCAAGTGCTGTTAATTGAACGGATGCCCTTTGGTCGGATGAATCGAGAATGGAACATTTCCCGGGCTGAGTTTCAAAGTTTGATTTCCCTGGGATTATTCACTCCCAGTGAATTCGAAAGCATCATTGCTTGTGAATATATTGATGGGTTCCATAAATTTTTCGATAGTAACAATCCGCCGCAGTGCAAGGCCCAAGTGCTGCATACCCCCACGGTGCTGAATATCGCGATCGATGCGGAAAAATTCTTGCGGCTATGTGGGGAAAAACTACAGGCAGCGGGGGGAGAAATTTGGGATGAGACCGAGTTTGTCCGCGCTGAGATTTCGTCCGAGGCGGCGACAGTCTTTTGTCAACATTTGCCCACCCAGACAGCGAAACAAGCCAGAGGTCGCTTAATGGTGGATGCGATGGGTACTGCCTCCCCGATCGCATGGCAACTGAATGGCGATCGCGCTTTTGACAGCGTATGTCCCACCGTTGGGGGGGTGATTTCCAGTGGCTTGGCCCCCGAAGTTTGGGATACGCAATATGGGGATGTGCTCAACAGTCACGGAGATATTTCTCGCGGACGACAGTTAATTTGGGAATTATTCCCTGGGGCTGACGGAGAACTAACTTTTTATTTATTTCATTACCATCAGGTGAATCCAGAAAATCCAGGCTCATTACTGGAAATGTATGAGGACTTTTTCACGATTTTGCCAGAGTATCGCCGCTGCAACATGGATGACTTAGTGTGGAAAAAAGCCACCTTTGGTTATATTCCCGGACATTTTAGTAACAAAGCCAGCGATCGCACCATTGCCTTCGATCGCCTGATTGCCCTAGGGGATGCGGCATCTTTACAATCACCCTTAGTTTTTACGGGCTTTGGTTCTCTAGTGCGTAACCTAGGTCGCTTAACTCGCTTATTAGATGTTGCCCTGAAACACGATCTGCTCACAGCCAACTATTTAAACCAAATCCGGGCTTATCAAAGTAATGTTGCAGTCACCTGGATGTTTTCCAAAGGCATGATGGTGCCCACAGGTCAGTTCTTGCCACCGGAACGGATCAACTCAATGCTCAATACATTCTTTGGTCTTTTGGCCACTGAACCAGGGGCGATCGCCGATTCTTTTATCAAAGATCGGGTAGGTTGGCTCACCTTTAACCGACTAGCCCTCAAAGCCGCCACCCTTAACCCCGCTTTACTCTGGTGGATTTGGCTTATGGCCGGATCAAAAGACCTGATTCGTTGGCTGGGGAGTTATTTTAATTTCACCTTATTTTCTTTTTTAAGCTTGATATTTGCCTGGTTGCCTAGCTTCACCCGCTGGTCGCAACAATGGCTAGAACCGCGATTTCCCGGTCTTTGGTTTTGGCTTCTAGCTCAAAGCTATGCCTTAACTTATGGAGTGGGACGACCGCAATCTTGAGACAAGGGAACGGGGTGTGGGGTGTAGGGTGTAGCCCTTC
>NZ_LIUQ01000023.1:81173-99860 GCF_001276715.1 Planktothricoides sp. SR001
CTTCCCCTACACCCTACACCCTTCCCCCTACACCCTACACCCTACACCCTACACCCTACACCCTTCCCCCTACACCCCGCTTTGCTGCAACCCAAGCACTTATTTTGTGGGAAAGCGGGGCAATTCCACCGCTGCGAGAGATCGCCGTTTCTTGGCTGAACGTTCTGGATAAACCACAGGCGCTGGCCAATTTTGGGTCGGTTCCCCCCCTGGAGAATTCATCGGATTCATCGGCTTTATCGGCTCCGCCAATCCTAAAAGTTCCGGTAAATCACTATGGGAATTGGCTGAATTATCTCCTGAATTCGGCTGGAACTCAGTCCGGTAAGTCGATCCGACAACCACTGAAGTGCTTGCCAAAGTGGTTGCTAAGGCCTCATGGGAATTTGCCAGATCAGTCCCTTGGGCTGAGATAGGCAAATCAGCAGACTCGTGACCTTCTGACACCGACCCTGGGGGAAGACTGCCGTTGGCGGCTGGACTGACCATATCCCGAATCGTTTGAATTAAATTGTCTTCTTCCGGCCAGTTCAAAATCTGGTTTTGGGTTTCCTTGGTTTCCGGGCGGGGGCTCACCATTGGTAAACTCAATGAATTCGCCGACTGAAGCCGATCAGCGGCTGGTGCGGATCCAGGGGAGCAAGATGCGGACGGAGGCAACTCAGGTGTTTCCGTCATTCGCTCTAGTTTTTCCTCCAACTCAAACACCGATGTTTTTGAAGACGTTGTGTACCAAGGTTGAATCGGCACTGACTTAGGCACCACACCCCATGGAGACACCGCGATCGGTTCTTCCGTGCGGTCTGAGGCAATTTCCCCGGAAAAATCCTCTTCTAGATTCAGAGAATAATCCCTGGAATCAGTCACGGTGACGCCTTCAAGTTCTTTTTGCCGTGCGGATTGTTGATTTTCTAAAGATTTTTCTAAAGCGGCTTTAAACTGTAAAGATTGACGTTGTTGCCGATTTAAACGATCTCGTAACTCCCGGCAAGTATTGGCCGCTTGTAAGTTTAGGTGAACTTGTTGGTGATAAAGTTGCACAGTGGTGGCGCATTCTCGTTCCAGTTGGGCTAAACGCTCTTGACTTTGTTGCCATTTTTTGGATAAGTCAGCGATGCTGTAAAGCTGATCCTGAATTTTTTCTTGACAAACCGCTAACTCTTCCGTCAAATGCTTAATCTGCGCTTGCGCCGCCTGTAATGCGCGAGTTTTTTCGTCAAGCTGTGCTTGTTGGGCTTCAGCATTCAATTGTTGATCTTCTACAAAGCGCTGATATTGTGATAATAAATTTTCCAGATGTTCAATTTCTTCACACAATTCTGGTTCCCCAGAAGCCGATGGCTCCTCGCCTTTGGTGACAAGCTTTTGTGCCTCAATGATCTGGGCGATCGTCAATTTATAGTAGTCTAGAGGTAGTAAGTTAGGTGCCTCTGGTTCCACAGGTGTCACCTCCTCTTGTTCCAATTCCAAGTCATCCACACTCATAGCACCAGGAAAATTCACCGTTTCCCAAGATGAGTCCTCGGTTGACTCTTCTGGAGTCATAGCCGATGAGTCAATATTTTTGGCAGTCTTGGCCAAAATCTCCCTGGTTTTGGCATTGGTAGATGGCGGTAAACCGGATTGACTGCTTCGATTGCTAGAAATGGGCGCGATCAAATCTGACAAATTTTCTGACAAATTTTCTGACAAATTGTCGGATTCATACATATCGAATTGACTCATCGTTGTCCTCTAGAACGCGATTAATTTTCAATTTAAGTCAGAAAGTTCTCAATCGTTCAAAAGCACAATCAACAGAACAATTAAAGAACCATTAAATAACCATTAAATAACCATTTAACACCAATTATTGTCCGCTATATCATCCAATTATAACTTTTTTAATCAATTACAAATGAATCTGAATTTTCGTTTTGCGATCGTCAGCGATCCTCATGTGGCTCTGCCTCATACCATTGAAAACAGTAAAAGTCCTTTTCATCTGATTGAAATTAGCATCCCAGCCCTCGAATTGGTATTCGAGCGTTTAGCTCAAGCCAACGCCAAAATTGATTTTCTCTTACTTACAGGAGATTTAACCCATCACGGGGAGCCAGATAACCATGCTTGGTTAGCTTCTCGGTTAGTTCGTTTGCCTTTTCCGGTTTATGTGATTCCGGGCAATCACGATATCCCTGTTTTAAAGTCAAATCATCAGTCGATTGGCTGGACAGAATTTGGCCACTACTACCAAAAATCTGGTTACGAGAATCCTGAATCCCTCTATTACACTTGTGAAATGCTCCCTGGAGTCCGATTAATTGCCTTAAATTCTAATATATTCGATGCCCAAGGCAATCAACTAGGGCGACTGGACGAAGCACAATTGCAATGGCTAGAAGATGTCTTGATCCGAGCCAATGCACACCAAGAACTCGTCTTGGTGATGGTGCATCATAATGTGGTGGAACATTTACCAGACCAATCCAACCATGCGATGGGGCGGCGGTATATGTTGGATAATGCGGGGGAACTCCGACAACTCCTGGCAAGATATGGGGTGCAGTTAGTATTTACAGGCCATTTACACGCCCAACATATTGCTTGTCAGCAGGGTTTGTACGATGTGACTACGGGGTCTTTAGTCAGTTATCCCCATCCCTATAGAATTTTAGAGTTTAGAACTGATGCCAGGGGAAGACAGACTTTACAGATTGCTTCCCATCGGGTGGAGTCCCTCCCCGCTTGGCCGGATCTGCCGGCGAAATCACGTCAATTAATGGCTGATCGCAGCTACCCATTTATGATGCGGCTGTTATCGGTTCCGCCGTTGAGTTTGCCCCAACCACTCTGCGAAGAATTCGCCCCGTTTTTGCGTTACTTTTGGGCAGATATTGCCTGCGGAGATGCTTGGTGTGATTTTCCCCAATTTCCCCCTAAAGTGCGTGAATATTTCCAAAGTTTCAGCAGCACAAACGGAAATGGGCAACCGATGATTAAAGATAACAACATCACCTTGGAACTGCACGCGCCTCGTTGAAGGGCGATCGGGCAATTGTCTGGGGTGGGGTGAAGTTTCTCTAAGATCATCCCGGTCAAGGTTGGCGGCAGATGCCAAACACTGAGGTATAGCCGTGGAGAAAAGTGCTGCCACCAACCGGCCCAATTTCGCCATTACAGAAAAATCCGCTCAAAGGCAAATTAGACAGATATTTGTGAAATAGTTTGGAATCAAAGTTAGGCTGACCATAGAGGTATTGTCCCCGTCCCAAACAAGAAAACATTAAAGCCCCGACGGCATTGGTTTTAAAGCTTTGTTCTTGATACCGCAACAGGAGCATTTCCAAGTCTTCGGCGGAAGTTTTCGCATCTCGTAAATGAAATTGAATCCGTTGCCCAGTTCGCACGCGATCGCCAATGGCAATCGCACCACTTCGGGGATCGACTCCAAGTAAATTTCTAATCAAAAAATCTCCCGGTGCCAACGCTTGTTTAAACTCATCCCGCACCACCCCGACAAATAAAGAATGCTGTGCCAGTTCTCGATCTGCTTCGGAAAGACTTTCGATCAGTTCTTGCAGCACGGCTAGGGGTGACTGGGGGGTGCCTGTATGGATCGTCGATTCTAATTCCGTGACAATATTGCGATCGCCCGAAACTACTCGGAAGGGTTCACCAATGGGACGACACCCTTGAGCCACAATCGTCGAAATCACAATATCACCGATCAAAGCTACTCCCACCGTCCCTTCTCGGTATATGCGATCGTGGCAGAACAACGCCACGGAGTTCATGGAAACTCCACCACTGGCGAGTCCACCAATTTTCACCGAACCGGAATAAGCAAAATCCAGTCCTTGCAACAGATCATTAATTCTGGCAGTCATGGGATCTGCTAACAGCACAAACTGAGGCTGATGGGCTTGAGGGACTCCTACGAGATCCACCCAGTCCGTCTGAGGACTATCTAAATCCGGCAACTCAGCGGCAGAAATATGAAATGTTTGCACCTCGACTCCAGGCAGATAGGCCAAGGTTAAACTAATCGCCGGTTTGCCTTCGAGTTCTTGGGTTGTGCCGTCCGGCGACATCCCCACAATCCCCGCGCCAGAACAGCCAATCACCTTGGGCTGACTTTTTAGTTTTTCCCGTAACAAAGGCATGACCCGGGAATATTCACTGGCAAAGGCTGAAGAAATAAAGATCAAAGCCAAAGACGCCGATCCGTCTAATTGTTGTTCAGCTTGTTCTATGACCTCATTCAGTGCGGCTTCCAGAGACGCACGGGTTGATAAGGCATTTGCCCACTTCATTCGGTTTGCCTGGGTCTGTTCCATCCTCGATCCTCTTCTTGGCTCTATTTTCAGGAATGCTTGATCTGCTTTTAGGGTTTATTGTAGAACTACACAGAATATATATAGTCTGGTAGAAAATATCGATCACTATTTAACGATCCCTATGTAACATAAGTTAACATATAGTAAAAGGTGGCTCTCACGGATACACTGTACACAAGAAAAGCCAACCGCGAGGATCCAATATTCCCTGATGAAAAGAGCGAATTTTAGGCATCCTTTGTTTGGTGTATCACCAAAAAAGAGCAGTTATCTTAGGGCTGACTAAGCCGTTCCCTGGGTTCCCAGAGATGAAATGAGCGTCACCGTGACTCCCATTCGTCTCAAAGTCAGGGAAAAGGGCTGACAAGCGATCGCCTCTAGGGTCAGGCAATCAGCCACTCTGGAGCGATTAATCAGGATCAAAGCATCATTAGTCAGTTCTCCTGACTAAAATGCCAAAGTTGTTGAGAATCAGGACATTATGAGCGATATCAAACAGGAACTCGAAAAAGAACTTCAAAATGCCCGCGCTGTTTGTGATGTCAATGGAGGGAATTCTGCGGAATGTGCAGCAGCTTGGGATGCAGTGGAAGAATTGCAAGCTGAAGCATCTCACCAAAAACAAGTCAAACCCAAAAATTCCTTTGAAAAATATTGTGATGATAATCCCGATGCTGCTGAGTGTCGGCTGTATGATGACTAAATCGGCTTAAGTCTTTTTATTAAATCATCCTGGCATCACTGACCCTCACAAGCAGCTAGATTTCTTGAGCGGAAATTCTAGCTGCTTGTATTTTTAGATTTTCCAGTAGCTGTAGCTTTAATTGTTATGCTTTGATGACTCAGAAATGTTGGTTGTCAAATATCTGGAGAACTGCCACATTCCTGGATAGTCACCACTCATCGATCTCTAATTTTACTGTCTAAAAAATTATGACCCTAACGGAACATCTAGTCTGGATGGACTACCGATTAGCGGTAATTTTTACCGTACTAATTCCTCTCATATTACTAATTTGGTCATTTACCGTAAAATCCGATGCAATTCAACATTTAGTCACAATTTATTGGAAAGTTTCCAGTTTATTAGCGATTACTGTTTATTTAATGATTGCGGCGTTACCGATTAGCTTTATTTCCGCGATCGCCGCTCGGATTTTGATTCCCATTTCTCTTTGGTTTTGGGTAGACCTCAACGAAGAAATTGAAGAGCAGCCCGATTCACTCTTGAAGCTTTCTTTCACCGCTTGGCGATGGGCGATGACCGTTTATATGACCGTGGGCGCATTGCTACAAATTCCCGTGACTCGCTGTGGATTTTGGCCTAAAAATATGATTTTAGGTGAACCATCTTGTCGCATTTGGTTAGATGCTCCTTGGGGCTATAAAGAAATGTTCCATGCTAACAGCAGTCCTGGTTTTTTGGGCTTTTTAGGAATTGTCGGCTTAATGTTTTATGCCATTTGTTTTACTTGGTTTGTAGTCGTTCGTTTGGGCAAACAAGGACGTTCAGCCACGGGCAATTAATTTAATCATTATTAATTAAAAAAATTGCCGTTCGCCCCAAAATGGATGCGGACAGGCAATTTTTTTACCTAAATTTTTTACCTAAATTCAGGATGAACCGATGAAATAAAGACTATTTCTGTTTAGAAGAAGATGAAGAAGTCTTCCGTAATTTAGGCTTAGGTGTTGATGTCTGTTTGTAAAATTCTTCATCCACAGCATCTAACTCATCATCTTTTTCGCTGAGAGCCGAAATCGGGCGAATTTTATCATAAGCCATTTGTAAAGCCGCTGCGGCGATCGCGTGCGGTTCATACTCCTCGCTCAACTGAGAAACAATCGGCAAGAAAGAAGCCAAGCGCTCTCCTTTCAGGGTTTCCAGCACTTGATTTTGCAGTTTTTCCAAATGCCGTGCTTCAATTTGCGAGCGACTCGGCAACGAGCGAATATATAATTTTTGCCCCACTTGCCGCTCAATTTGGGTCAGCTTGCGCCGGTCAAATGGCTGAATCAAAGAAATGGCCGTGCCTTCGCGACCTGCCCGTCCGGTACGCCCAATGCGGTGGATATAGCTTTCCACATTGTCCGGTAAATCATAATTAATCACATGAGTCAGGTGATCGATATCTAGCCCCCGTGCGGCGATATCCGTGGCCACAATCCAACGGACCTGCTGTTGGCGTAAACGGTTTAATAACCGTTCCCGTTGTGACTGATTCAAATCACCGTGGTATTCATCCGCACTGTAACCCATCGATTGTAGTTGACTGGTCAGTTCGGCTGCGGCTCGCCGTGTCCGCACAAAGATTAAAGCGGATTCCGGGTCTTCTAATTCTAAAATTGGGTAGAGTGCCCGCATTTTCGACCAGCCACGGGGCACCATGTACACCACTTGATTGATCCGTTTTGGAGTCGCTTTTGGCTGCTGAATCACCACCGTGACCGGATCCTTCAGGTGCTTTTGAATCAGGCGACGAATCGAGTCATCCATTGTCGCTGAGAAAAACGCGGTCTGGCGTTCTGGGGGTGACGCTTCCAGGATCCGTTCTACATCTTGAATAAAGCCCATGCTCAACATTTCATCGGCTTCATCCAGAACTAGATACTTCAGTTGATCCAGTTTCAGGCAGCCGCGATCGAGTAGATCCAGAATCCGACCGGGAGTGCCGACGATAATATCAATGCCCCGTTTTAAGCGTTGGATTTGGCGGTCAATAGCTTGACCTCCGTAAACCGACAACACTCGGATGCGACGATCTCCACTCAGATCGCGAATCGCATCAGTCACCTGTACCGCCAACTCACGAGTCGGAGTTAAAATCAGTGCTTGAACTTCCTGTCCTTCGGGACTCAGCCGCTCCAACATGGGTAGAGAAAACGCCGCCGTTTTCCCCGTCCCTGTTTGAGCTTTTCCTGCCACATCCCGACCGGCCAAGAGATGGGGAATAGCTTGAATTTGAATTTCTGTTGGGTTTTGGAAGCCTATTTTTTCTAAATGATTGACACGAGCTTCGGAAATACCGATAGTTTCAAAGGAAAGAGTCATTTAATCTCCTAACAACATTAGAATCAGAGCCAAGGCTGATTGATTGCAGCCTTTTCAGTAAATAAGTATTTGCTTTAACATCATTGACTGCCCAGAGATTGCCATCTTTTGTTGGTTTTTGAGCCAGCTTGCAGTCCAGAACACCGTTTAATAATTGATTAAATTAAAATGTATGTTGTGAACTGATCGAACATGAGAGCATCCCAGTACAGGGGCTCATTCATTGGGTTTTCAGCAACTCACTGGACGTTGCCAACCTTCAGCCTAGGCTAATGGTTGGCTATGGTCGCCCGGTCTTAGTCCGAAGCGACTTCACCATATAAGTCATAGACATCAGCGCCGGTGACAAGTACCGGGACGATCTCCCCAATACTCGCCTGACCCTGCACATAAACCAGTCCATCGACTTCTGGAGCAAATCTGGGACTACGACCAATAAATTCTCCAGTTTGGGGATTTTCTTGTTCAATCAAAACATTGACAATTTTGCCAACTTCTGCTTGATTTTTCTGCAAAGATATGGGTTGTTGAAGTCGCATCAGCGCATCCCGACGCTCCTCCATCGTTTCTTGAGCAACTTGGTTGGATAAGTGAGCCGCTGGGGTTCCTTCTTCCGGTGAAAAGGTGAAGACCCCGACATGATCAAATTCATGGCGTTGGACAAATTGCCACAAATGGTCAAAGTGTTCTTCGGTTTCCCCCGGAAAACCGACGATAAAACTGGTGCGGACTACCGCTTCTGGTAGCGCTGTTTTAATATTTTCCAGAATGCGATCGTTGACTCCAGCTTGCCAAGGACGATTCATCATTCGCAAAATCTCTGGATGAGAGTGCTGAAGTGGTAAATCTAAATATGGCAAAACATTGGGAGTTTCTTTGATCGCCGCAATCACTTGGGGGGTTAAGCCCGTGGGATAAGCGTAGTGAATCCGAATCCAAGGTACATCTACTTTCCCCAGGGCTCGGAGTAGTTCGGCTAGTACGCAACGCCCGTAGAGATCCAGGCCATAGTTGGTGGTGATTTGAGAGATTAGGATAATCTCTTGCACCCCCTGGGATGCCAGTTGTTCGGCTTCAGCGACAATCGATTCTATGGGGCGCGATCGCTGATTGCCGCGTAAATGCGGAATGATACAAAAAGAACAGCGATAATCACACCCTTCTGCTACCCGTAGATAAGCAAACGGTTCAGGAGTTGTGCGATAACGGGGAACCGTTTCGTCAGCCAGATAAGTGGGTTCGGCGGAAACTTCTTTAACCCTTTCTCCTGCTTCAGCGCGAGTAATAACATCAACAATCTTATGATAGTCGCCTGTACCGACTACGGCTACTGCTTCTGGCAATTCTTCGAGCAATTCTGCTTGGAAGTGTTGGGCCATGCAGCCGGTAATCACAATCTTTTTATTGTCTTCCGCCAGTTCCACCAGGGTCCGAACGGATTCAGCCCGGGCGGCTTCAATAAAACTACAGGTATTTACGATTACATAGTCTGCGAGTTCTTCGTTGGCATCGACTTCGTAGCCAGCGGATACTAGCAGACCGAGCATATGTTCTGTATCGATGCGATTTTTTTCGCATCCTAAGTGAGATATGGCAATAATTGGCTTTTTGCCCATGCAGTCGGCTTGTCTATGAATAATATCTGCCTCAAATGGAGCTTTTTTGCTCTTCATTCATATATCTTAACCAAAATACACCAAGACTGGTTTGACTACAAGCAAGATTTTCATGCCTGTTTGGTAAATTACACTCTATGATTGGGAAGGTTACTGGGGAAATTTACTCAAGGATGATGCAGCAGTCTGCCCAAATCCTGAAGTAAAATCAATTATATAGATTGCTACGCAGACTCAGACAGCGATTGTCTGTGCCGGTCTGCGCTGTACAATCTCTGAAATTTTTTCCCTTATGGGAGCAAATCCGCCATGTCAGACTTTAACCGAGGAATTATGAAATTTGACGGAGCCGATCGCCAAGGGGCGATCGCTCTATCCGCTGTAATCATTTTAGGCAGCATTGGCTGCCTAATCGCTTGGGCTGTCCAAGCTGCCTACTCATTTAATTAAAATGCTTCCCGGCTACTCCGACTAGATTCGGCATCGCCATCATCTTTGACCATTCAAGAAACCGGGTTGAAAGGGTTAACTCTTGCCACCCAAGCAAAACTTAACCCTCGCCTCTGCGGGGGCAGGCTTAAGAAACCCGGTTTCTGAATTTAATTCTACTTTAAGTGATTTTTATGGCATGGCATAAAAAAGTGGCAAAAGTGAGCGCATATCAGCAAAAAATCTGTCTCACTAATTGTCCGACAAGATTTGTAAAATTCAATAATTTCAATAATTTCCATGAATTAACCAGATTTATCTGGCAGCAACATCGTCCTGTTCGGTGATATTTGCTTAATTGTTTTGATTGATACGTAAGTTACTTACTCAGAAATTTTTCTCATTTTAGTGATAAGCTTAGGCCAAGAAATAGTCACTTAGGTAATGGTGAGGATGGTCGGTGGCTGGATCTTGAGAGTGTAGTCATTTGTTAAGATATGCTCACAATTCAGTGATTCCCTCCGGGACACTTCGTGAACGCAGTTCGAGCATCTTCCCTGAACCCACCTGACCATTGAACGACTTTGGATAAACTGAACACACAGATTTCCAGTTTCTCAGGACTGATTTGATTAAGATTGATAATTGCACATTCATTCACCGGCCAAAGTGATTTCTTCCCCGATTTCGTTTTACCTTTTAGCTGCCTCAGAAATCCGCCCCCTCTTGGGCAATATTTGGATTGATCTTGGGGTCTTGGTTTTGATGGTGACTTGTTCGGCTTTTTTCTCTGGATCGGAAACCGCAATTACAGCGCTGGATAATCTGAAACTGAGAGCTTTAATCAAAGAACAGGGAGACCCCAACCGGATCTTTACTCTGGTGCTCCATAAACGGAGTCGGTTTATTACGACCTTGTTAATCGGCAATAACCTGGTCAATAATTTTTCGGCGATTCTCACGAGCAACCTTTTTGCGATTTGGGTAGGGCCTGCGGGGTTGGGACTCGCCACGGCTGCAATTACCTTGTTGTTGTTGATTTTTGGGGAAATTACGCCCAAGTCTCTGGCTATCAATAATGTGATTCCCTTGTTTAAACTGGCCGTTCCCCCAGTTTATGGTTTGTCCCGACTCCTCTCGGCCTTTGGAATTGTCCAGTTTTTGGAAAAAATTACTCAGACGATCATTAATTTGGTTCAACGCAACGCCGTACAACCAGGGGAGTCGGTTAAAGATTTACAGTTAATGATCGAAATTCTGGGGGGCAAGGGTCAGTTAGATTTGTATAAACATCGACTCTTGAACAAAGCCCTGATGCTGGATAGCCTCAGTGCCAGAGAAGTGGTGAAACCTCGGATTGAGATGCGGACGATTTCCCATCAAGCCACAGTGGAAGATTTGGTTGATTTGTGTCTGGAGACGGGATATTCTCGGATTCCCGTCCAAGAAGAATCGAAAGATCGCATTGTCGGGGTGGTTCATTTGAAGCAAGCTTTACCCTATTTGGGCAATTGGCAAGGAGAAGCGGATCGTGGAGATCGCCCCTCTACATCCGCTTCATTCGGCACCAGTTTGCCGGTGACGGAATTAATGGATCCTCCGGTTTATGTTCCAGAAACTAAGCGGGTGGCGGATTTACTTAAGGAAATGCTCCAACAACGATTCCATATTGCCATTGTTGTGGATGAATACGGTGGCACCGTGGGATTAGTGACCTTAGAAGATATTCTCGAAGAACTGGTGGGGGAAATCTATGATGAAAGTGATTTTCCCTTGCGCGATCGCACCCAATCTGGTCAGTCGAGTAAATCATCATCGGGGCGTTCTGCCCGAACTAAGGGCAATCAAGCCGACAAGCCTTAACCATCAGCCTTTGCGGGCATCAAACCATCCTCTCTGAAGAAATCATCCAGGGATTTAATCAGCGCCCGGGAACTATCAAAAAAAAATTTTTTGTAAAAACAGTTGCATTTCAAAATTTTTGTGCTAGGATATATAACTGTGGGTTCAAAAGGGTCGGTGCCCGAGAGGTTAATGGGGGCGGACTGTAAATCCGCTGGCTACGCCTACGCTGGTTCAAATCCAGCCCGGCCCACCACAAACCAAATATGGGTTTATTTATATTTCTAAACCTGGTTTAAAGTACCAGCGCCCGTGTAGCTCAGTGGTAGAGCACACCCTTGGTAAGGGTGAGGTCACGAGTTCAATCCTCGTCACGGGCTTTTAAATTATTTCCTTACAGCATAAGGCTTGTAGAGGGTTAACTTCATTGATAATATTATCCGTTAACCTATATTTCACTGATTAGCACTTGAGCATAATACAGCAAAACAAGGGTATTTACGGGAATATGGGAATAGTTTCCCCTGATCATGGCATCGCTCTATCAAGGGATCTATCTAGGGGCAAGCCATTGAACCGATCGCCGATAGGGGTCATAGTCTGGTCATAGTCGCGATCGCCCATGAGCGGGTTTATCAAGGTTTCCAGATATTTTGAACGGGTGCGACAGGATTCGAACCTGTGACAAACGGATTAGAAGTCCGCTACTCTATCCATCTGAGTTACGCACCCAAGCGATCGTGCTGGTATAGTATATCACGATTTTCGCCAATTTGGATCTAAAAAAAGATCAAACAAGGTTTGCGATACCTTTCACATTAATATATGGTATCAAAATATGTCCATAGTGGTCTAAGAAATCAAAAATATGAGCGATCGCCTCCAGGAGGGAACTGAGAACAGTCTGATCCAAGATAGTGATAAATGTACAGTAAAGCAGTAAATTATGAATCAGGCAACTGTCTCCGTAAAATCATCAATCCATTGGTGAGCCGACGGAGACAACATTCTCCGGCAGACCGCCTCTCACTGATTAAACGTCTCAGGCGCAGGCGACTGTCCAGAGAATCACCTTGTCATTCCCGCGAAGGCGGGAACACCCAAGGGCTATTGTAGCCCAGGCAAGCCACAAAGATTTAATTGGCAGTGTCATGTTTATTCTGAAACGGCAGGATGTTGAAATCTCTAGTGTTCAGCACCCCAAAACGGGTCAGCAGATTCCAATTCTGAACTATCAAGGTCAAAGCTTTCGTTTGATTAACGTATTTGGTGCGGCTCAAGCGGAAGAGGCAAGAGCTTTCTGGCGGGATCTGACTGATAACCGTGGGAAAGCTTGTGTCCTGCTCGAAGAGCCTGACAGATACAGTGTTTGGGGAAAAATAAAAATAGAACAACTTGGTGACGACACCAGCGGGGCTGGAACGGCATCTACCGCCGTGTTGACCCAAGCTTCTTTACTACTAATGCAAGCGGTGTACTTCGATATTGAAGATTTGCTTGGCAACCGGCAAGCTTCTGCCTTTCAGAAGGACATTGCTCAAATCATGCAAAAGTGGAAATTCCCCCAAGTCGATTCTCCCAAGGCGGTGAGTCAGCTACTTGAGATGAATCCTTTAGAAGACAAGATGCCCGCATGGCAGGAGCATCATATAACTACCTTGTTGCAAGAACTCTTTAATCTTGGCAAACAATATTTTGGCAATGACAGCTTTACTGCTGGAGCCGTTGATGCCTTGGAAGACTTGCAACAAAGTGAGCGCAAGCAGTTTGTTGATTGGATGAATCAATATCCCCTAGGTAAGCTCTGGGGAACAGATTAAATCACAATCTGTAACAATTGATCCGGAACTCCCAGGACAAATAGGATTGATCTGAACCCGATCCTGGATTCCGCCTGAAGAAGCGAGAACCGCAAAGTTATATCCATTCATATGTCTTTGCGATCCGCAAACAGCGAGTTAACCTTTTGGGATGTCCTATGCGTACAAGCTCAGAAAAGTTAAGCAGTTCTCAACCGTTGCTATCAGCCCAAAATTTGATTGTCGCCGGCATTGCTTGGGCGGTCTTTGCTCTGTTGTTTTTTCTGCTATTCAGTGTTACTCCTCCCGGTGAGGAACGACCGCTTTGGTATTCAATTGGTACTTTGATTTTTGAAGTGGTCGCATTTTTGGCCGGAGGCATTCTGTGTTTGAGAAATTGGCGTTCTCCACAGGTGGTCAGCGGACGGACGGTTTGGCTGGCAATTGGGATCGGGCTGCTGTCATACGCGATCGGCGATATATTGTTTGGCTGCTGGGAACTAATTTGGCAGTTACAGCCAGATGTGACTTTGGGAGATATATTTTTTCTGATTACCTATATCTGTCTGGGTTGGGGCATGGTATTGGCAGTTCTCTCCAAGCGCGTCAACCTGGAAATTTGGCAGTGGGCAGTATTACTGGGAATTGCCGCCCTCGGTATTGCTTTCGCCTTTTGGGTTTCTATGCCCACAGAAGGTGCTTTGACTGCAACTGAAGCGGTCATTCCCGAATTTTCCACCACTGCCCCAAGGATCATCTTGGCCATTGATACCGAATTGTCCAAATATTCCTACTATGTAGGACTATTTTATGTAGTCGCTGATGTATTTCTCTTGATTATTGCCACAGCGCTGCTTTTGGCCTTTTGGGGCGGTAAATTTTCCCAATCTTGGCAAATGATCGCCGCAGCGACTTTTTCCCTTTATATTGCGGATATGTGGTTTAAATACGCCGATAGATCGATTGAAAATTATCAAAGTGGCAACCTTTTGGAAGTGTTTTGGATTTTCTCTCCAGTGCTGTTTGGTATTGGTGCGGTTTTGGAATATCACATTTCCACTCGTTCCCGTCAAGGCCGACGCCGACGAGGTGGATCTTCCTCTTCTAGTTGATCCGATCTTTGAATTGTCCTTGAATTGCCGATCCGGAGTGTGAGATTTCCTGCCGATCAGGAGATTTTGATCTCCGGATTATTTTTTTCGGGAGGTCAGCTTCTCAGCTTCTCAGCCAGATTTCTGCGGCTGAAAGGTGAAAGCTCAAAGCTAATAGCTTGTCGTAATGTCATTGGTTATTGGTTATTAGTTATTGGTTATTGGTTTGAGGGAACGGGGAACGGTCTGTAGGGGTTCCATTGCGAAGCATTAGTCGTAAGACTATATGGCCATTCGCCCCTACAGTAGAGAGACAAACGACTTTCGGAGAAATGACAAGTATAAATAAAGATGTCAATGTTCTATTTGAGATAAAATCTTGATATAATTAACTTTTTCCGTTTGGTATTATATTGAAAGATCCCGCGCTGCGTGGCGCAAATTATATTAATTGGGTAATAGCAACAAGATTCTCTTAACTACAGAGGCGGCATGAGTTCTCGAAAATTATCTGATTCTGACAAATGCGATATCATCGAACTTTATCGACAGCCGGGAGAAACTACTTTAACCTTGGCTAGTCGCTATGGGGTGAGTAGTTCGACGATTAGCCGCATCCTCAAAAGCAGTTTATCTGAGCATGAATATGAAACCCTAATTCAAGAGAAGCGATCGGGCCGTGTAGTCCCGACAGCCCCTGAATTAGAGGTAGTATCACCTCTCGCAGACAACCGCCGTCCGAGAAAGCGTTCTTCGGTGACGAATGAATCACAAGGGTTATTCGATTCTGGCACTCAACTGAGTCTGTTAGATCAAGCAGAGATCGAAAGTTCCCGTGATGATGATGTAGACGAGATTTATCAAGCAGAAGCCAGCACTTTACATGAAATGCTGGGCGAAGATTTGCTCGATGATGATGATATTGATGATGAGGATGATGACGACTATGATGATGAGGATGATGAGGAGGATAATGAACCATACATTAGTGGGCCTCGGAAAATTTCTCAAACCGTCGTCGAAGTCCTGCCGATTAAAAATGCTGAGTTACCCAGACCTTGTTATATTGTGGTAGACCGAGGTGGGGAGTTGATTACTCGTCCTTTGGGAGATTTTAGTGAACTGGGAAAAATTTCTTTAAATGAATTCCAGCAAAGAACTTTGCCGGTTTTTGATAATCATCGAGTGGCGAGACGATTTTCTAATCGAAATCAGCGGGTGATTAAGGTTCCCGATGGGGGGATGTTGCAAAAAACGGCTCCCTATTTGGAGGCAAAAGGAATTAGCCGCTTGTTGGTGGATGGTCAAGTGTATTCTCTCTAGGGTTAATTCCCTGGTCAAGAAGGCGATCTTGTTCCCTTGATTTTCCTTGGGCAAATCGCCGCCATTGACTGTTCTAATCCCTTCTGGTGCTGGTTGAACTGGACTTAGCAACACTCAACCAGTAAATTTCTATATAAAATAGAAAATCATTATTCATTGTTTTTACCTTGACTGATTACTCATGTTGCTTGCACCGATTCAACGTTGTAAATTAGACGAGTCTGATGATACGCTGTTTTATTCCTATCCCCGATTTGTCACCCATGTGGATGACGGGTTTATCGACCAACTGACCAATGTATATCGAGAACGTCTAAAACCGAATACTCGGATTTTGGATCTGATGAGTAGCTGGGTTTCCCATTTGCCCGATGAGATGGATTTTTCTCATGTAGAAGGTCACGGGTTGAATCAGGCTGAACTGGCAAAAAATACCCGCTTTGATCATTATTTTTTGCAGGATTTGAATAAAAATCCTCAACTGCCTTTACCCGATCAAAGTTTTGATGCGGTGTTGAATGCGGTTTCGGTGCAGTATTTACAATACCCAGAAGCGGTGTTTCACGAAATTCATCGAATTCTCAAACCCGGTGGGGTGGCGATTGTGAGTTTTTCTAATCGGATGTTTTACCACAAGGCGATTCAAGCATGGCGAGATGGTTCGGAGGCGAATCGGGTTGAGTTGGTGAAAGGCTATTTTAATTCCGTACAAGGATTTAAAAAATTTAGCGTTCCTGAAGTGATTGCGGTGCGATCGGAGGTGCCGAGTTTTCTTCAGTTTTTCGGGATGGCTGGAGGAGATCCTTTTTATGCGGTGATTGCCTATCGCACCGCTTAATGATTTTCAGTTTCGGCGATCGCTCAATCAGCGGGGATAATGATTAGACAATTCTGGCAAACAGGACGGATCGATCCCCCCAACCCCCCGATAAGAGCGCCAATCGGCTTTTTAGCTTGGGAAAGCATTTTTGTCTATTAATTAGGGTTATGGGGATATACCTCCGGGGGGCGATCGCCTTAAATTCCCCCTGCAATTATCTGTTGATTGGGTCAGAATTCACCTTTCATTTCCCCTGCAATCATCTGTTGATTGGGTCAAAATGTGGGTAATTGCAATAGACCTATTGCTTTTTGTCAATGGTAATGGGGATAATTTAATTAACCTCATAAATCCGAGACTCCTAAACTTGAATCAAGTATCAGGTTATGGGATAGTCTCTGATTAGAGAAAGCCAAGCCATCAGCAATTTATGCCATCAGGGTCATCTTTTTCTCAATTTTTTTTCAAAACAATATTCAGGGAAGAGATTCGGCAATTTACTCTTCACTGTTGATGCTTTATTTGTGAAAAATTATTTCTCAAAAATTATTCGGCGATCGCTTCATCGCCTCATCAGCAAGTTTTTTGTCATCATGGAAATAGACAAACAACCAGGTTTTTGTCAGAAACCTGATTGTTTGTTTTCTGGTTATTTGTTTATTTTGACTCAGAAAAAATATTTGGAGTGATTTGCTGATCGATCACGCTGATTTTTGAGAAAACATGATAGGCTAAAATCTCGTACAAAACTCTTGCAAAAAAGGTTTGATTTATCCAATGGGAGTAAAAAAAATGGGTTTTTGCAATAACCCTCTTGCCTTTTGGTAAATCCCTTTGCCATAATCAGAACATAGGTAAATAACCTAGATGTCAATCACTTGAGTCATCACTGACTACTACCAGCAGGATCCATTAAAAAACCATCGGGGTGCTTTCTAAAAGGAAATAACAGTTACCATTTTTTTATTTAGGTGGCTTTTAGTTGACGATTCGCTAAATTTGAGTTGGGGAAAAGTGTAACTTTCCCCAATTTTTTTGTGGCGGCAATTTTTGCTTCTGAATATTTGATTTGGATAGAATTTTCACGATCGTCGAGCATCATGTCACTGAAGCATAACTTTTGGCGTCCGGGTTGATGGCGACAATCTGTTAAAATGACCGGCATATGTTTAGGGCGATCGCTGCCTGAATTTTGCTATCATCAGGAGACTTTATGACCACCAAAGAAAATCAGGGAAAAAATCGCGTTTTAGTGGTGGGGGCTACCGGAGGGGTGGGACAGCTTACGGTGGGCAAATTGTTAGAAAAAGGCTTTTTCGTCCGAGTTTTAGTGCGAGATGCGGTTGCAGCCCAGAAAATGTTTAATGATTCCTTAAATCACCGGGTAGAAATTGTTTTAGGTGATATCCGCGATCGCGCCACTTTGTCCCCGGCAATGGAAAATATTGACTATATTATTTGTTGTACCGGAACCACGGCTTTTCCTTCGAGTCGATGGGAGTTTGAGAGTATCAACCAAGGGCAGCGATTACCGGGTTTCTTAGAATGGCTGAAAATATATTTTAATCGGGATTATTGCATTTCTCAGGCCAAGAATAGCCCGGATAAAGTGGATGCAGAGGGAGTGAGTAACCTGGTAGAGGTTGCCGCCAAAGATTTACGGAGGTTTGTTTTTGTGTCTTCTTGTGGCATTTTGCGGAAAGAAAAACCCCCTTTTAGTATTTTAAATCGTTTCGGAGTTTTGGATGCAAAAGAAAAAGGCGAAAAGGCGATCGCCAACTCAGGAATTCCTTACACAATTATTCGGCCAGCCAGACTCATTGACGGCCCATTTACCTCTTATGATTTAAATACCTTATTAAAGGCCACTACCGAGGGAAAACTGGGATTGGTCATCGGCACAGGCGATATTTTATCAGGGCAAACCAGTCGCATTGATGTAGCCACTGCTTGTGTCGAATGTCTTAGTCACCCAGAAACAGAAAATACCGTATTTGAGTTAATTAATCAGGGGGAAAGACCTGCCCAAATTGACTGGAAATATCTTTTTTCTCAATTAAAGTGAATTCTGTTGCAACTGTTTAAATACAGGATTTACAAGCAACCGCGATCGCCCTCCCTCTGATATTTTTTCTACTAAGCCCCGTCTGCCTAATGATTGCATGGCTTCGGTTAATTCTGATTTGGCAAATTCCCGTAATCCAGGTGGTTGAGAAATATCTACGGCTTCATATTCTGAAAACCTGGATATGACTTTTTTTTCTAACTCCGATAAACGGTCTAAGTGAGATTCGAGAATGGGGGATAAGTCGCCGATAAATATCTCCTCTTGGTCGGCTAAAAATAAAGAAACGCTACCATCAAATAGTTCTAGTATCGTTGAGGCGATGATATTT
>NZ_LIUQ01000052.1:0-43712 GCF_001276715.1 Planktothricoides sp. SR001
AATTGATGACACGCCCTAATATTTGGGATTTGAGTACGGGGCAGGCACTTGGCACCCTCACTGGGCATTCTGGCGTGGTTACTTCTCTCGCCATTAGCCCCGATGGGCAGACTCTTGTGAGTGGCAGTGAGGACCAGACGATTAAGATTTGGGAGTTCGGCACGGGGTGGGAACTTCGCACTCTCAACGGACATTCTAGCCAGGTTAATTCCCTCGCCATTAGCGCCGATGGGCAGACTCTTGTGAGTGGCAGTCGGGGCCAGACGATTAAGGTTTGGGAGTTGAGTACGGGGCACGAACTTCGCACCTTTTCTGAGCGGTTTAGTCGCCTTGCTATCAGTCCCGATGGGCAGACTCTTATCAGTGGCAGTGCTGACAATACGATTAAGATTTGGCAGTTGAGTACGGGTAAAGAACTTCTCACCCTCACTGGGCATTCTCACGGGGTTACTTGCCTCGCCATCAGTCCCGATGGGCAGACTCTTATCAGTGGCAGTGCTGACCGCAGGATTAAGATTTGGGATTTGAGTACGGGGCAGGAACTTGGCACCCTCACGGGACATTATGGCACGGTTACTTGCCTCGCCATTAGCGCCGATGGGCGGACTCTTGTGAGTGGCAGTGAGGACCAGACGATTAAGGTTTGGCGGGTGGTGTGAGTAAAGAAACCGGGTTGAAGAAAGAAACTGAAGAAAGAAACCGGGTTTCTATTAGCGTTGTTGGTTGGTAGCAAAGGTTAACGCAAGAAACCCGGTTTCCCACCGCCCCAGGGACAAGAAACCGGGTTTCTTAAGTCAACCTTTGCCACCCCACCGGCCCCTCCATAGAAACCCGGTTTCTAACCTCTCCCGGCTGCCCCTGCCCCAAGGACAAGAAACCGGGTTTCTCTAAGAAACCCTTGCCACCCCACCGACCCCTCCATAGAAACCCGGTTTCTAACCTCTCCAGGTTTCTAAGCGCTTCAGGTGTTGGGGCTATTTGACTTCGGCTTTCCAAGAAACCGGGTTTCTATGATGGTTGTTGGTTGGTGGCAAAGGTTTCTTAGAGAAACCCGGTTTCTGGTCACCCCCCACCGGCCCCTACATAGAAACCCGGTTTCTCACCGCTTCCGGTTTCTCAGAGGATAGTTAAACAACAAACCTGTTGCGAAAGTGCAAAAATAATAGTTAAATCGATCTAATCTATGAAACGCTATAGATATAGTCACTTTGAGGTAAACCATCAGCATGACCAGCACAGCACCAGCCCCCACCACAGTTCCGGCATTTTGCGAAGGCATCCAATATTTTGGCGAACCGTTGCCCGGATTTGACAAATATGGCCAAGAACCCGCGATCGCCCCTGGGACAAAAGCGATCGCCTCTCCGTCGGATCCTGCGGCGGTCTTTCAAACCCTTCTCGTTGCCGACGCCCTGCGTTACCTAACCATGCAAGTCACCGCCAGCAAAGCATCCGGGCACCCTGGTGGATTTGCCAGCAAAGCCGAAGTTTATGCCGCCTTGGTCATGCTGGGTTACAAAAATATCCTCACGGAAGTGGGCCACCATGCCCCCGGATTTTATAGTGCCATGTTCCTCGATCGCTCCTTAGAACAGATGGATATCGATAACGTGCAACAAATGCGCGATCGCTTCCGGGAACACAAAGGACTCCTCGGCCACCTTTCCGGGCAAATTCCGGGACTCCTCGGACCTGCAGGCCCATTGGGACAAGGGCAACACTTCGCAATGGCTGGCGCCAAACTCCACCCCGGCGTCCTATTCCCTGTCACCATTGGCGACGGTGGACTCGGCGAACCCTACATTATGAGTAGCATGGCCCACTTCCACACCGCCTATCCCAACGTCACCAACTTCCTGCCCATCCTGGTTTGGAACGGCTACTCCCAGGAACATCACAGCATGGTTTCCACCAAACCCAACCAGGAAATGATCGAATATTGGGAAGGCAACGGCTTCCAAGAAATCATCCTGGTCAACGCCAAAGACTTCGACGACCAAAACCAGCCCGGTGACTATGTAGACAGCACCGAATTCTCCCTAGAACAACGGCTAAAATTCACCCAAGCGGTGCTCGAAGGCGTAGACAAAGCCGCTAAATCCGCCCTATCCGGCAAACTCACCGTCTTTATCATCAAACAACTCAAAGGGGCCGGAGTCCACGCCCGGGGCGCCAAATCCCACAACCTCTACGCCCATCACACCCTGGACAACGCAGAAATCGTCAACGCCCTGAAAACCCGCGCCCTGTCCCCAGAAGCATGGCAACTCGTCCGCACCAACTGCGAACGGGCGGGTGGTGGTCCGGCAGTGAAAACCGTGGTGACAGAATTTGAACTACCCTTACCCGAACTGGGTCAACTACCCCTGGAAGAATATGCCGTTGGGGACAAGCAAGTCGCCACCACCGCAATGGGTGAATTAGTCGCCCATGTGGGCAAAACTGACCCCAGTTTCATCGTCTCCAACGCTGATGGTAACGCCGCTTCGGGGATTAATAATATCAACGTTGCCCTCAAAATTGCCCACCCCACCATTGACGAAATTTACTATCAAGGGCCAGAGGGTCAAGTTTACGAACCCCTGAGTGAAGATGCTTGTGCCGGTTTAGCCGCAGGATTAGCCTTATTTGGGTCGCGGACTCTTTGGTGTTCTTATGAATCTTTTGCTATCAATGGTTTACCAATTTGGCAAACGGTGACTCAAGCAATGGCCGAATTGCGCCGGTCTACTCCCTCCACCATTATGTTATTAACTGCCGGGGCATTAGAACAAGGACGCAACGGTTGGACGCACCAACGGCCTGAAATCGAAAACTACTTTGCCGCCATGATGCGGAATGGCAATGTGTTCCCCTTATTCCCCACCGATGCTAACAGTATTCAAGTCTGTTATGACTGGGCATTAACCACCAAAAATAAGGGCATTGTGATTATTGCCAGTAAGTCGCCGTTACCGATTTACACCACCTTTGAACAAACCCGCGAAGGCTTAGAAAAAGGGGCGATACTTCTCCAAGAAATTCCCGGAGAAAAGACCGTAGTTTTCCCAGTGGTCGGGGATATGGTTTTAGCCCCAGTGTTTGCCGCTGCGGAACAATTAAAAGCCCAAGGAATTGGCTCGAAAATTATCTCAGTTATCAATCCCCGTCGCTTATATCGTGATAGCGATACTGCCTGGGCAACCTGTTCCGAACCCGATGGTCTTTTCTTAGAAGATGCTGACTTTGAAAAGTTCTTTGGTGGCGATGCTTTAATTGCCGTTACCGGGGGAACTTCCGCCATGTTAGAACCGATTATGTTGCGTTCTACTGCCAAGCGGGATATCTTTGCTTGGAAGCGGGGCGAAACTGCTGCCAGTGCCAATGAAGTGTTAAATATGAATGGCATTACCGCAGAAAATATGGTCAAACGAGCCCATGAATTGTTAGGGTAAAATAACGCCGTGGTAAAGAAACCGGGTTTCTATGAGTCTTTGGGCTGGGTGACAGATACTTAATCAAAGAAACCCGGTTTCTGACCTCTGAAAATATGGTTTCCATGTGAACTAACCACAGAGGCACAGAGAACACAAAAAATCTAAAGATAATCTACCATACTTTCTGCTTTTTTATAATATAAAACTTAATTTATGCTGGAGAAAAACATGGCAAAAATTGAGTAATTTAGAGTTAAAAATTATCAGGTTTTAAGAAATATAACAATTGGTAGATTATGGAATACAGGAAACCTAGAACCAATTACCCCATTAACCGCAGTTATTGGTAAGAATGGGGTAGGAAAAAGCACTCTTTTTGATGCGTTTGGTTTTCTCGCCGATTGTTTAAAGCTTGGGGTGGAGGAGGCTTGCGATGCTAAAGGGCGTGGGGGATTTGGGAAATTACGCTCTCAAGGAATTAATGAGCCAATTGAATTTGAAATTTACTATAAACAAGATCGGAATGCTCGCCCAATTACCTATGAACTGTCGATTGATATTGATAGCTTCGATCGCCCTTATGTGAAAAAAGAACGACTGCGGCAGAGGCGCAAAGGTCAGCGTTATGGTTGGCCGTTTTCGTTTTTGGTACTGAATGAGGGGACAGGTGTTGTCTGGAAAGGGGAAGAAAATGGACAACAGATCGAGGAAGGCGATCGCAATTTTGATTTATTCCAATTAATCAAAGACATAGAAATGTCCGACGATCGAGAAGAAAGTAAAAAAACTGAATTCGTTGAACTTGACGATAAGCGTAAGTTGGGAATTGCCACCCTGGGGTCTTTGAAACAACACCCCAGAATTTCTGCATTTCGTCAGTTTATTGAAGGATGGTATCTGAGTTATTTTACTCCTGATGCGGCGCGAAGCTTGCCATTAGCAGGGCCGCAAAGACACCTGAATATACACGGAGATAACTTAGGGAATGTAGTTCAATTTATGGAAAGGGAGCATCCCAAACGATTTAAAGCGATTCTAGAACAAATATCAAATAAAATTCCCGGTATAGAAAGAATCAGTACAGAAAAAACTCCCGATGGCCGACTATTACTCCAGTTTAATGACCGAGGATTCACCGATCCATTTTATTCGCAAAAAATGTCCGATGGCACATTGAAAGTATTTGCATACCTTCTGCTTCTGGAAGACCCCAGCCCGTCTCCATTTATCTGTATCGAAGAACCGGAAAATGGCTTGTATCATAATTTACTAGAAACTTTAGTCGCTGAATTCCGCGCCCATGCCACGGGTCGTAAAAGTGATTCACAGATATTTCTGACGACTCATCAACCTTATTTAGTAGATGCTTTGGAACCATCAGAAGTCTGGGTTCTAGAAAAAGGGGATGATGGCTTTGCCAAAATTAAAAGATCCAGTGAAGATCCCATAATTAATAATATGGTGAGTGAAGGCTTACCCCTGGGAAGTCTTTGGTATAGTGATTATTTAGATGTCAGGTAATCCGATGCACTTGGAAATTTGAGGATCAGTCTGGTAAAAAGGCATTAGATATTTTAGTTCCTAATATAATCGGCCCTAACCATACATTTGTGGTTCGGGCTTACAAAGGAATCGGACGTTTACCAAAAAACTTAAAAGGAACGAGCGATCCCAGCAAGCGAATATTGCTCGATCAACTCCCTAAGTTATTAAGAGGATATGGTAAAATGCCGCATACGGTAAAAATTACCAGGCTGCGGTGATTGTTATCTGCGATCTGGATGACTAATGTTTAAAAAGGTTTAAGCATGAATTGCTCAAACTATTAAATGAATGCGATCCTCAACCATTGACTCGCTTTTGTCTGGCTATTGAGGAAGGAGAAGCATGGTTTCTGGGTGATTTAGATGCGATCGCGAAAGCTTACCCAGATGTTAAGTCAGATATTTTGAATTCATACATTAATGACTCTGTATGTGGCACATGGGAAATATTAGCAGATGCGATTTATCCAGGAGGATCAAAAAAACTCTTAGAGCGTGGGTGGCAAGAGGTTGGTAAACAAAAGTCACTGTGGGCAGATAATATTGCTCCTCACATGAATGTCTCTGAAAATAAGTCTCCTAGTTTTCGTTATTTTTATAGCCAAATTATTGATTTATTAAATGATGCAATATAGATGATCATAAAAATCATAACTTTTATGATTAACAATAATTACCAAAATCAGATAAACTTAAACGATAATTAAAGAGAACTTTATGCTTTTTTCTTCGCTCATTGGCCAACCCCAAGCAATAGCATTACTGACTCAGGCGGTCACGAAAAATCGCATTGCCCCAGCTTATTTATTTGCCGGACCTGATGGGGTGGGACGGGCTTTGGCGGCCATATGTTTTGCCAATGTAATCTTGGAAGTCGCCGCTACTAAGTCACAAAAACATCGGGATTTGAAAAATCACCCAGATTTTCTCTGGGTGGAACCTACTTATATGCATCAAGGGCAAAGATTGACTAGCGCGGAAGCAACGGAAACCGGACTAAAACGCAAGGCGCCGCCACAAATTCGCTTAGAACAAATTAGAGAAATTAGTCAATTTTTAGGCCGTCCGCCGTTGGCAGCGAGTCAAGCGGTGGTGGTAATTGAACAAGCGGAAACAATGGGGGAAGCACCCGCGAATGCGTTGCTTAAAACTCTGGAAGAACCGGGAAGGGCGACGTTAATTTTAATTGCTCCGTCGGTGGAGTCGCTGTTGCCTACTTTGGTGTCCCGGTGTCAGCGGATTCCCTTTTATCGCTTGGAAGAAGAGGCAATGGTGCAAGTGTTGCAGCGAGTGGGCAAGGGTGAGGTAGCTGAGGATAAAGCAGTGATAGCAATGGCTCAGGGTTCTCCCGGTCGAGCGATCGCCTGTTGGGAACAATTGCAAGAAATTCCCGAAGACTTGTTAAGGGCGATCGCTCAAAAGCCCTCGACGGTCAAACAAGCCTTAGAACTTGCCAAACAAATCAATAAAACTCTGGATACCCCCGCCCAATTGTGGTTAATTGATTACTTACAACAGTTATATTGGCAGCAACAACATCACGATCCTTTTCGCGATACTTTTCCCATTCAAAAATTAGAAAATGCCCGCAGCTATTTACTGAATTATGTGCAACCCCGTCTGGTTTGGGAAGTCACCTTAATGGAAATTAGCGCCGGGGTCAACAATTCCCCGACGCCGAGCGTGCTAATAGGTAAAATTTGAGGAAAATTTGAGGAAAATTTGAGGAAAATTTGAGGAAAATTTGAGGAAAATTTGAGTGATTCTATGCTTGTCAGGATTAAGGCCATCGCGATCGGCCTTAATCCGCAAGTAGATAAGTAAAATGGGCAGTGCAGGAGTTGAACCCGCCTAAGGCGAATTATGAGTTCGCTGCCTCAACCGCTCGGCCAACCGCCCAAAGATTCCCCGATCCGAGGATTTACGGAGATTTTTGTGATACAGATTACGTCAAAGATACTTTGATTGTATCCTAAATTGGTAGGATATGTCTAGCGATCGCCGAATTAATTTTATCGGCTCCTGACGGAATCTGTCCCAGCCTTGGTGTAATAAAGTAAAAAGGTGAGATATGCTGTAGCCTGGATTCGCTGACGAGAAAGCGGGATTGGCATCTTGGCCGCCACTGTCTAAATCCGTGGTCAAAAGCAGATCAGCCATTTTCCACCATATTAATTGAGACGTTGTACTATCACCGATGAGAATTAATCCGACTGTTATTTTGACCTTATTGCTTTTAGGGATGATGTTTGCGGCTGGTGCCACCAGTGCCCAGTTGGGCTTAAAACTGGGGACTGATGCCCTCAAAGAAATTACCCAGCCGGAAATCAGTCCTACCAGAAACCGCAAAGAACAAGAAGAAGGGTTAGGCAAAGGAAACGCCATCTCTTTTTTGAGTGAGGACAAAATTCTTCAGCGAGTCAAGGCGATCGAAGAAGGCAAAGTTCCCGCCGAAAAATCCCCAGAAAACAAAGCCGAAGCGAAAAAACCGGACAAAGCTGCTGCTGAACCTGAGAAAGCACCGGAACCGAAAAAAGCAGAGGGTAACTTTCCTCTGACCAGCAAAAGTCAGGATGTGACTTTGAATATCAACTCGGTGCAAAAAGATGGATCTTGGCTGATCATGGATGTCAGCTTAAAAAATGATAGCGATCGCTCCGTGCAGTTTTTGTATAGTTTTCTGAATATCACTGACGAGCAAGGTCGGGCATTGAGTGCCACCACCGAGGGTTTACCCGGTGAGTTGCCTGCGGATCAAAAAAATTATTCGGGCAAGATTAAAATTTCTACGGCTTTACTAGATAATGCCAAACAGCTTTCTTTGACTCTGACGGATTACCCAGATCAACAGTTGCAATTGCAACTTGCCAATATTCCAGTGGTGAGATAATCCAGGTTTAATTCAATCGTTGAGGTTCTCTAATCAGGTTGGGCAATGTTTAATCTCCAGGAAAATCTGCTAAATATTGAAGGCATGAAGCAATCACCATGAATTTGATGCTGGAGCCTTCAATATTTTTACTAAGATTAGCAATGGCTGCGGAAACAGCTTGGCCGTCGGATATTGTTCTGCGTTTATTATCCGTGTTGGCGCTGATTGCGATTAATGGCTTTTTTGTCACCGCTGAATTTGCTATGGTGTCGGTGCGGCGATCGCGGATTAATCAGTTGGTGGATTCTGGGAATATTCCAGCGAAAACCGTGCAAAACTTACAACGAAATATTGAGCGACTGCTCTCCACCACCCAGTTGGGCATTACTCTTTCCAGTTTAGCCCTGGGTTGGATTAGCGAAAATACTATGGCGATTGTGGTCGCTAGAGCGATCGCCCACTTGCCGATCCCTGACCCACTCAACCAAACTCTAGCCCATTCTTTAGCCATTCCTCTGGCATTTTTGCTGGTGGCTTACCTGCAAATTGTGCTGGGGGAACTATGTCCGAAATCTTTGGCCATGTTGTACTCAGAACAACTGGCTTTATTATTAGGCCCACTAAGTTTAGCGATCGCCCGTTTTTTTAATCCCTTCATTTGGATTCTCAATCAATCCACCCGCTGGTTATTACGTCTGGGAGGAATTCGTTATACCCCAGGCAGTTGGTACAATCGGGTCACCCCCGAAGAACTGCAAATGATTATTGCCACGGAAAGAGAATCCACAGGATTAGAAGCGGAAGAACGAGAATTACTCAGTAATGTCTTTGAATTTGGGGATGTCTTAGTCGGTGAAGTCATGGTTACCCGTACCCAAATTCGCGCCCTTTCTTATGAGGGCAATTTTAAAACTTTACTCAATGAAGTGGTCAGCAGCGGTCACTCCCGTTATCCGGTCATGGGAGAATCTTTAGATGATATTCGGGGGATTATTGATTTCAAAAAATTAGCCGAACCGTTGTCAAAGGGGATGCTGGGTTTAGAAAGTCCGCTCGCTGAATGGGTGCGACCAGCCCGGTTTGTCCAAGAATATATGCCATTAAGTGAATTATTACCCTTAATGCAGCGATCGCAGCAAGCAATGGTGATGGTGGTTGATGAATTTGGGGGGACGGCTGGATTAGTCACCATTAATGATTTAGTGGCAGAAATTATCGGCGATCGCCATGAATTAGAAAGACCAGAAACGGCGATCGTGCAAATGATCGACGATCAAACCTTCCTAGTTCAAGCCCAAATTGACATTGAAGAACTCAACGAACTTCTCAATCTCAATTTTCCCATCAATGATGAATACCAAACCTTTGGCGGTTTTATCATTTATCAACTCCAAAAAATTCCCAACCAGGGAGAAACCTTCATCTATGATGGCCTAGAAATTACCGTCATCGCTACGGACGGCCCCCGTTTAAACCAAATTCAAATCTACCGTCCTGAAAACACTCAATTGCCTCAAGACCAAGAATTCGTTGAACATTTAGCGGAGATTTGCGACCCCGATACTTTTGCCTCAGAAGCGGCAGCAGAATTGTCACAAAAGCTATCCACCGATGATGTAACTATAGATGAATTTAGCCTAACTTTAGACAGTGAAAACCGGGAAAATACTGAAAACCGGGAAAATACTGAAAGCCGGTAAAATATTGAATTAAAATCGCGAAAGCATTTTCATTCCTGGAATTATCCCTCATCTAATTCATATAACTCATAAATTCAAAGGGAGATATCATACCATTAAAACTTATGCAATTAACAATCAAAACAAAAAACACATTATATTATGTCATCAATTAAATAAAAACCGATAATTATTCAGATTTTTTCTGAGGTTTTGGTAAACGCTTAATATAATTCCTAATTACTTCCGACATGGAAACTTGACGGTTTTGGGCGACTGCCTTTAAACGTTCTAGTTCCTGAGTGTTCAGCCGAATTCGCAGCATATAATCTCTAGGCATATCCTTTTAATTCTCCTTACATTCTTAGAGTACCTATTTCTCGCAAATTATGACAAGCGGCCATAATTCAAAAAGAAACACCCTAGAGAATGTGATTCACTTCATCAACCGACATCAAGACGTAGCAGCACAAAGCTGGGGAAGCATTTGAAATGGAAACTATTTGCACAATATTTGCAAAATGCCTCAACCATAAAGAATAGTTTATAGTAAATTCCGGTTCCCCAGCTTTTTTGCTTAAATCAATCTGGTTTTAATGTTGTCTTTATTTTGCGATCGCCGATAAAATAATTAAGACCCTTCAAATTTATGAGCATAATCCTGATTTAGCAAGTTTTTTCGCGGGCTTGAACATTTTCCCCGAATTCTCATTTATAACTATTATTGGTTATTCGTTATTGGTTATTAGTTATCGCTTATTAGTTATCGCTTAATGCTGATTGGTGATTTGAAGAAATAGCGTTCAAATAACCAATAACGAATAACCAATAACCAATTAATCTGTATTCAGAATTACAAAACTTTTAATGTTTAGCAATTGCTCTAATGAAAATCCTGGTAGTAGAAGATGATAAGCTCCTCAGTCAAGCACTAGCCGAAGCGCTGAGGGATCAGCACTATATTGTTGACGTGATTTCCGATCCGGAACAGAGTTGGAAATATCTCAACACGGGCAAATATGACTTAATTTTACTCGATATTCTATTACCTAAACTTGATGGAATCACTCTCTGTCGCCGACTACGGGCTGATGGTTACTCCATGCCGATCCTGATCCTCACAGCCCTGAGTGGTAGTACCGATAAAGTGCGTGGATTGGATGCAGGCGCCGATGATTATTTAGTCAAACCCATTGATTTTCAAGAGTTATTCGCCAGAGTGCGGGCGGCATTACGTCGAGAGGTGGCTACAGCCTCACACAAATTGTATTGGGATGGACTAGAACTCGATCCGATCACTTATGACGTGACCTATCAGAAGCAGCCTTTGCACCTCACCCCGAAAGAGTATTCTGTCCTAGAGTTGTTGATGCGTAACGGTCGCCGAGTCCTTAGTCGTAGCATTATTATTGAACATCTTTGGAATAGCGACGATCCACCCGGAGAAGAAACGGTCAAAGCTCACATCAAGCGGTTAAGAAAAAAACTGCACGCGGTTGGTGCGCCGAAAAATTTGATTGAGACCGTTCACAGCTTGGGTTATCGCCTCAAACAATTTTCTTAAGATTTTCTTAAGATTTTTTTTAGATTCTCGATCGCTGATTGTCCCGATTTTTTCCCGATTTTTTACCCAAAATCTTCTGATTTTGGGAGTACGGTGACAATAGGTGAACAAAAAACCAGTGATTTGGCAGTCAGTTTAGGGATTTATCCTATTTGATGCGGCCAAAATCATCGTTTTTTGTTGAAATTCAGGATTTACGGATCGCCGATCTGGTAGCGGTGATTCGGTTTATCACCCCGACTTAAAAGGGTTAAAGATCCAAGTTTGTCTCAGGTCTTACATCCTGTTTAGTATCACTTTTTGAGCAAAATTTGCTCAAAATTTGCTCAAAAAGTGATGCTGATTACCAGAAACCGGGGAGATTTGAATCGTCTATTTTGATTGTCATCGTCAGTTTAACCTTGAATTATGTATCAAATTACCGAAAAATGCCTGGATAAAATCAGCTATCAAATCGTTATTGAAGAGGTTGAAAATGCTTTAGCATCCTATCCAGAGTGTTGTAAATCTAATCAAAATTTACGTGATTTTAGACAAGAAGTCATCACCGATGTGACTGAAAAAATCTTGTCAAATCGATTGTTGCAAAAACGTGAAAAATCCTCGTTTCAAAGATTGCCTTATAGATCGCTAGAATTGCGCTTACTGATTGAGGACTATGCACACGCAGCCATTAAATTCAGATTGCAAGGACACCAATTCAATAAATTGAGTGATTGACTGAATTGCAATCTGACCCGCGATCGCTCTATGACCTTAATATCATCTGTTAGACCATATGCCAGATTTTCACCTTTTTCAAATACGCCAAACCCTTTTTTTATTATACTTTTTAGGTAATTTTACGAGGGTAATAAATTCATTAATAGAGGCTAATTAACCGGGGGATAGTCATTGTATGAATATGCAAAATGCCTATAATGAAAAAATTCTTTGCTACTATTTTAATCCTAGTAGTGAACTACAAATTATCACAGTGAAAAACCTAGCGGAAAAACACTATCAAAGAGTAGTTTTTCCTAAGCAAAGATTGTTTTTTGAGGCTTTTCCCAATTCTTTTTTAGAAGTTCATCGCCAAACATTTACCGGCACCGATTTAGTAGACAAGATTAGTTGTCAAACTTTGCAGGTTTTAAACGAAGACAATGTTAAGGGAATCGATAATCTAAGCACGGTGCAATGAGCGTTTAACCGAAAACAAGAGCAAAAACGCTGATTCGCTTGCTGTATTCGTCAGGAAAATTTGATGCGATCGCCTTGTAATCCCTTTATATCTGCTTCAATAGTGAAGATGTAACCCATAGTGGGTTACTTTTTTTAGATAGATGAGGGAGTGTTTCCAGTAGGAGACTACTAGATCGATGAATTTAACCTTAAATTTAATTTCCTTTCTGGGAATTTTTGCGCTTTGCTTCGTGGCATGGCTGGGAAGCGAAGATCGCAAAGCATTACCAATCAAAGTGATTGTTTGGGGTATTGCTCTGCAATTGGTGCTGGGGTTGTTGGTGTTTCAAGTCCCCATCACCCGCAATCTAATCGCCAATTTGGGCGATTTGTTTAATGCCTTAATTGACGCGGCTGATACCGGGGCTCGGTTTCTGTTTGGGGACTTGATTGTGCCCAAGATGGAATCCGTGGGGCCTGGAGCCGCCGGACGCTGGATTACTAGGGCATTACAAAATCCTTATGTGGCAGTTCCGGGCGATCGCCTAGGCAACAACTTTCTGGACTTTGGTTATATTTTCGCGTTTCGGGCATTGCCCCAGGTGGTTTTCTTCTCTGCACTGGTCAGTTTGTTGTACCGTTTGGGATTAATTCAACCCATTGTTAAATTATGTGCCATAGTCTTTCGGGCCACGATGGGAATTAGTGGGGCTGAATCTCTATCCGGGGCAGCGAATATCTTTGTGGGGATTGAATCGGTGATCGCCGTCAAGCCATTTTTGGCCGATATGACTCGGAGTGAAATCTGTGCCATTTTAACCAGTTGTTTTGGTTCGATCGCCTCCACGGTGTTGGGACTCTATGCGGGTTATTTGCGGGGGACATTTCCCAATATCACCGCTCACTTGATGTCGGCTTCGTTTATCACCATTCCTGCTTGCTTTGTCATCGCCAAGATCCTGGTGCCAGAAAAAGAAGAACCAAAAACATTGGGGACAATTCCCGAAGAACCAGAGGATGACAGCCAAGAAAAACCCAGCCCAATGGACAGCTTAATTGTGGGCGCCCTGGATGGAGTGAACATGGCCACCGGGATTGCTGCGGTGTTAATTGCGATTATTGGGTTGGTGGCAATCTTAAATAATATGTTTGGTAGTTTAGCCGGTCTTTCCCAGAGTTCTTTTGCCCCTTGGCAATTGATCGGCAACTTGTTTTCTGTCGTCACTCTGAATAATATCTTTGGGGTGTTATTTTTCCCCTTAACTTTGTTAACTGGGGTTTCCTTAAATCCCCCAGAAATTTGGCAAGCTTCGGTGTTAATTGGCCAACGGGTGCTGCAAACTTCAATTCCGCCTTATATTGAACTCGCCCGACTGAATTCACAACAACTCATTAGCGATCGCGCCATGTTGATTGTCAGCTATGTGCTTTGTGGCTTTGCCCACATTCCTTCCTATGGGATTTTCGTCGGCGGTTTGGCCAGTCTAGTCCCCTCTCGGCGCAATGAAATCAGTTCTCTGGGTTGGATATCCTTATGGGCTGCCACATTAGCCACCTTAATGACCGGATGTATTGCGGGGGTTTTCTTCTTCGGCGATAGTGCATCGATTTTGGGCAGATAAAATATCGGAGTGGAGAATATGAAACGAAAACAATTGTGGTTTATCGGTTTAGCTTGGATCACTTCCATGCTGCTGATTTTTAGCACCGTAGAGCCCTCTACCTCAGCAGTTCAAAATTTTTTTAGGGCAGCAGCACCTGCGTCCCCCGGAGTTTCCGTAGCCCCAGCTACCACTTCCAACCCGCCTGCGGCAACCCTCTCAGCCCCGACCCTGCCACTGAGTGAGGCACCGTACAAAGATCCCCAGGGTCGATTTGAAGTGGGAATTCTGGAAAACTACAAAGTTAGCGCGATTCCGCAAAGCGGATCGCCTTCGCGAATCGCCGATGCACCATTAATCGAATCACCGGATGGAAATCTGGCTTATACCGTAGTTGTGCAAGCCAAAATTACCACCGAATCATTCACCAATGAAGCATTGGCACAAATGGCCAGCAATCAGTTTCAACGGGGAGAAGGATTTCAACCAAATCAGTTAAAAATATTATCCCCCGGAGAAATTTTAATTCCCTGGACAGGTAGCCTCACCATTGGCAAAAATAAACAGCCGATAACAGGTGAAATCTTGGTGCGACAGAATCAAGATCAAATTATCATGTTACTGGTGTCAGCCACCGAAGATGCCAAGGACAATATTCCTAGTGCGATCGGCACATTATCGGATTCTCTTAAATCACTTTAAAATAGGGAACCCACTTCAGGACTTACGCCAAAATTATAAAACGGCGATTCGTGAATTGCTCCGACAAGGGCTGGTAAAAACCCCATTAGAAAGCGTAAGTCCTGATTAGATTACCTAAAAGTGGATAAAACTTGTCTCAGTTTATCCAAATTTTCTAAATCACCCACAATTTTTCTCATCGGCAATGGCCAAATTTTTACCAAAGTCGGAGTAGCAGTAATTTGATAAATTTCTGTTTGTTCTGGATGCCGGGAAATATCAATAACTTTTAAAGTGTAAGTCATCCCCAAAGAATCTTCTAAAATTTGATGCAAAATTTCCATAGTTCGCTGGGTAATCGCCGACCGACCGGATACAAATAAATGAAATACATATTCTTGGGTTGATTCTTGAAGGGACTCTTGATTTGCCGATACAATAATAGAAACTTTACCCGATTTATCCGCTGAGTTGTTAGAGGCAAAACTGAGAAAATTTTCCGGAGGGTCGCAGCGAAAAATAAACTGGTGAGTTTGCCAAAGAATCGGGAATTTTTGATGATACTTACCCAATACCATTGGATAAAATAAATCTTCAGGCCAATGAGAACAAGCCCAAACTAAATCACCCGTATCAAATAAAAGATTAAGTAATCCTTGATGACGAATTACCGGGGGATAAGCCTCCGCAAAAACTTTAACTTGCTGCGTGCGCGGATCGAGCCATCGATCAACGGTTGCTGTATAACCTGGAACCAAGAAATGTGGAGGTTCAGATAAGCCCAGATATTCTTGCAAAGCGGCACATAAATGCAGATGCCATCTACCTTGTTTATTAGCATCGATACAATAAATGACATCTCCTCCAGGAGTAAATAGGGCAATTCCTTTAAAGGATTTCGGAATTTCTGTAGTTTTTTTCGTAGTCAATGGATTCTCGATAAATCTGTGAAAAGTGTGTGAAAAGTAATAAAAAGTGAAATAGAAAAACTCAACCCTATCGAGAAAGTCTGGAAGTCTGACATTCCGCCAAAACTTCCAGGGACTTGCCAGCATCATGCACTTAGATCCGACCCCGCAACATTTGACCCATTTCGTTAGGAGTGGGAGACTGTTCTAAGGCAATTTCTTCAGTAATTTTACCGGCTTGATAAAGCTCATAAAGCGATCGGTTCATCGTCGTCATACCTTCAAAAGTATCTTTCAGCATTATTTGTTGAATTTCCTCATACTGTTCTTTGACGATGTATTCCTTAATCACGTCGGTATTAATTAAGATGTCGTGAAACGCAGCCCGTTTCCCATCCGCAGTTTTACAGAGTAGCTGGGCAATAATTGCCACCAGAGATTCGGAAATTGATTTTCTCAAGGGAGGTTTTTCTTCTGGGGGAAACATATCCAAAATCCGAGTCAAGGTTCCCACGGCACTGTTAGTGTGCAGGGTTCCCGCCACCAAGTGACCTGTAGAAGCCGCTTTGAGAGCAATTTGCATCGCTTCCGCGTCCCGAATTTCTCCCACCAGCATCATGTCCGGGTCTTGTCGCAGCGCCCCTTTCAGGGCGTTCATAAATTTCAGCGTATGTCGTCCGACTTCCCGGTGCTTAATCAGCGACTTTTTACTCTCATGGACGAATTCTACCGGGTCTTCAATGGTGATAATGTGATGGGCAAACTCCTTATTAATGTAGTCAATCATTGCCGCCATCGTGGTAGACTTGCCTGAACCCGTCGGTCCCGTCACCAAAATCAGCCCCTTGTGGTAGTGACAGACTTTTTTAAACACTGGCGGTAAGCTCAACTGCTCCATCGTCAATATTTTCGCCGCAATCAGTCGGAATACCACCGCAGGACCGGCTAAGGAGTCAAAGGCACTGATCCGGATCCGCACAAACCCAAAGTCAAACACCCCGTCAAAGTCCAAGTTTTGTTGGAATTGTTGAATTTCCTCTGGGGTCATGCATTCCCGCAACCAGGACATAAAGGTATTCAAATCGGTTACGGGATAACCAGCGTCAGTAATTTCACCGCGTTTACGAAACCGGGGAAGCTCGTTTACACCAAGGTGAACGTCAGAAATCCCTTCTTCATTGGCTCGCCAGATAATATCTCTCAAGGTTGGCTGTCCCGGACCAAGACCCGAACTTGCCGGAGTTGCCGGGGCTGCCGGTTGACTAGCTTGAGGCGGGCGGGCGGCTGCCGGGGCGGGGGCGGGGGGGGCGGGTACGCTGGGCGCCGGTGGTTTTGCAGGGGGCGCGGTGGGGGGAGGCCCAGCAGTGGGAGGAGATGGAGGCCGACCCGCCATCGGCGGCGGCGGTACGGGCGGGCGTCCGGCGGGGGGCGGGGGTGGTGCTGGGCGCTTTGATGTCATAACAGGCTCCTAAGTTGACGATACAGACATCGGATAGCAATATTTTCACCGATCTGTTTCCAGATGGATGAATTAATTAAAAAATTTAGGGTCATTGTCAGACGGTCAAGCCGTTGACTGTTTACACTAAATTTGATTTGGCTTTTTTGTGACGTTTCTCAGAATTTTAGACGATCTGTCAGAATTTTAACGGTTTCAATATTTACTGGTGAGTTTATTCATATGTCAAAATCCCCGATTAAGATTTGTATTACCCTGGGAACTCGCCCGGAAGCGATTAAACTGGCTCCCGTGATTAGCTTGTTTCAGCGATCGCCAGCTTTTACCACTCAGGTGGTCTTAACCGGGCAGCATCGGGAAATGGTGGATCAAGTGATGCAACTATTTGATTTAGCCGCTGACTCGGATCTGAAGATTATGCAGCCCAAACAAACCCTGACGGATATTACCTGTCGGAGTTTAAAAGGACTCGAAGAGTTGTTTACTCAGGAAAAACCCCAACTGGTTTTGGTGCAAGGGGATACAACCACTGCGTTTGCTGCGGCTTTGGCGGCATTTTATCAACAAATCCCCGTGGGTCATGTGGAAGCCGGGTTAAGAACGGATCATTTATTTAATCCCTATCCCGAAGAAGCCAACCGACGTTTAATTTCCCAGATCGCCCAGCTTAATTTTGCCCCCACCACCCAATCGGTGGTAAATCTCCAACGTTCTGGGATTGCTGGGGCGATTCACCAAACCGGCAATACGGTGATTGATGCGTTGCTGACCGTTGCCCAGGGACAACCTGATTGTCCCGTTGAGGGGTTGGACTGGCATAAATACCGGGTATTGTTAGCTACGGTTCATCGCCGGGAAAATTGGGGCGAACCCCTGCAAGGAATTGCCCAAGGATTTTGCCAAATTTTAGAGAAATTTCCCGATACTGCGTTGTTGTTGCCATTACATCGCAATCCCACGGTACGGGAACCTTTGCAAGGGATCTTAGGAGATCATCCTAGGGTTTTTTTAACCGAACCCCTGGATTATGGTCAGTTAGTTGGGGCGATGCAGCGCTGTTATTTGTTATTGAGTGATTCTGGTGGATTGCAAGAAGAAGCTCCCGCTTTGGGTAAGCCGGTGTTGGTGTTGCGAGAAACTACGGAACGGCCAGAAGCGGTTGAGGCGGGAACTTCCAAGCTGGTGGGGACTGAACCAGGGGGGATTCTAGCGGCTGCCAGTGAGCTACTCAGTGACACGGCGGCTTATGAGAAAATGGCCAAGGCCGTAAATCCGTTTGGGGATGGTCATGCAAGTGAGCGGATTTTGCAAATTGTTAGTGATTATTTCGGTTTAGACTCTTAGGGTGTAGGGTCTGGGGCCGCCATCGGTGTAGGGGAGCGGAGGGGATGAGGGGCAGAGGAGCTTCAGGAGCAGAGGAGACCGCCGTCGGCAGAGGAGTTTCAGGAGCAGAGGGGCAGAGGAGATGAGGAGAAAAATATCCCCCCTGCACCCCTGCACCCCCGCTCCCCCGCTCCCCATGAATATAGCTGGGTAAAATTTCGGGTATTTGAGCCAAATAAAAGCCTGTCGTCTCACGTTTTCCCTGGTTTCTGAGCCAATAATGCCTCCAGGGGTGAGTTCAACAGGCATGAGATGATCGAAAAAACAAGACTTAATCTAAATAGCCCATCAGGACTTCATAATCATCAATAATATTGGATGCGATCGGGCGAAGGGCGGTCAGCATCCCAGTAATGTGCAGGGTGCTCGAGGTAATCGGTCGAGTCCCGGAAGCAAACATCGTATCTTGAACTTTGAGGCTTCCGGCGCCAATTGGGCGAATCCCTGCTTGGTTGAAGGTATCAACCACTACTAAACTACTTGGAGTGACCGGGCGGTTGGCAAACACCATTTTCGGTATGGCTACCTGAATGGCTGCGGATGTTTTGGTTTCTGCTGGATTCTCGTTAATGGTTTTTTCCTCAGTTTTCTTTACAGTCTTTTTTTCTTCAGGGCTGCTGGTTTTGCTTGTCCCTTTAGCTTCCTCAGTGCTGGTGGTCACGGTCTATTCCTCTCGATTCGATTTGTGACGCCGTTAGCAATCAAGGAGAACCCTAAAATAACAACAGGATTCAGCTTGTGATAACACGCTTACATTAGTGAACTACCCACGCCGAATCAAAGATTACGGCGTGGGCTTCCTATCCAGAAACCTGCGAGACAGTAGAAGACTTCCGTCCTTTACTGCCTCGTCTTACAGTTTGACAATAGGCGGAATCCCCCGTTCCAGAGGTCAAAATGCGCAGTCCTTCATCTCGAATATTGATGGCAGCGTTGATGTCACGATCATGTTTTGTACCGCAACTATGGCACTGCCAAAAACGAACATCTAGGGGAAGGCTGTCAACCCTATTTAAGCATACGTTGCAGGTTTTAGAAGATGGGAAAAATCTGTCAACTTCCAGATAAACTTTCCCTTCCCATTCTGCCTTGTACTTTAACATGGTGCAAAATTGCCCCCAGCCTACTTGTCCAATGGACTTGGCTAGGCAATGATTTTGCCTCAGATTTTGTACAGCCAGATTTTCTACCAAAATGACTTGGTTTTCGTCTACTATCCTGCGCGATAGTTTATGGTGAAAATCCTCTCTGCAACGAGCTATTTTGTTATGGATAGCAGCTACCTGCCGTCTGGTTTTTTCACGATTATTAGACTCTTTTTGGCGGCGCGATAAACGCTTTTGCTTCCGTTTTAAGTTGCGCTCATGCTTTTCTAACCATCGTGGATTGGCAAATTTTGAACCGTCGCTGGTGACTGCGAAATGGTTCAGCCCCAAATCAATCCCTATCGCTTTCCCTTCAGTAGATAGCTCAGGAGATTCTTTTCCGTCGTCTACCAAAACAGAAGCAAAATATTGTCCCTTACTGTTCATAGACACTGTTACGGTTTTGACTGTCCCTTCTAAGTCTCTATGAATAACAGCAGGAACTTCTCCTATTTTGGGGAACTTGATGCTTCTGTCTAGGACTTTGACGTTTTGAGGGTAACTAATGGATTGATGCCCTCGTTTGGATTTGAACTTAGGATACTTAGCTCGACGTTCAAAGAAGTTAATAAATGCTCTAGATAAATTAAGAGCAACAACTTGTAGGCATTGGGAATAAGGCTCTAATAACCATTCATGCTCTTTTTTTAAGTCTGTAATGGCTTTTTGAATCGCAAAACGACTCAGCCCTTTACCTGTATTCTTGTAAGTTTCTTTGACTTGATTCAAGGCATAATTCCAAGCGAACCGACAACAGCCAAACGAGCGTCGAAAATGTAACGCTTGTTCTGGGGTTGGATAGAGTCGGTACTTTGTTGCCTTGACCATTTGTAAGAAAATGAATTCATGTTAAGTTAACTCTAGCATAAAATGTGGGGGATGTCCATGTATCCCGATGTTGACCCCACTGGAACGCGGGATTTATTGCCTCCCCCACACCCCCACCATTAGTTAAACTTTCGCCCCAAAGGGGAATGCCTGCAAATCAGATAGCTGTTATGTTTGCTGGCGATCGCTCCACAATTATCTTTGCCCTGAGAATTTCCCCTCGATGCCCGCTTAATTTCAAGGGAGGCGGTTTTTGCCTGGGGAAAACATAGTTTCATCGGTCTGTTATACATAGAGAATCTAGATGATGGGAATAAAAATATGCGATCGCTCTCTTAAGAAAAGTTAATATAATCCCAATCAGAGAAACCGGGTTTTTTCGGGGTGAATTTGCCCCAAAATTGCCAACAAAAAGCCGCCAACTCGGTTTTTTTTGCCTTGGCTAATATATCCCTGAAGTTAATACATATATTCAGCAATTTGTCAATAGTTCTGAGAAACAATGAAAAACTTTTGTCTCGAAGCCCCATTTCAACCGACCGGCGACCAACCAAAGGCGATCGCGCAACTGATTGCCAATTTGCAAGGAGGAAAACGCCGCCAAACGCTCCTGGGCGCCACAGGGACCGGCAAAACTTACACTATTGCCAAAACCATTGAAAAAATTGGCAAACCCACCTTAGTCCTAGCCCATAATAAAACCTTAGCCGCCCAACTTTGCAACGAATTTAGAAACTTTTTCCCTCACAATGCGGTTGAATACTTTATTTCTTACTACGACTATTATCAACCAGAAGCCTATATCCCGGTCAGCGATACTTATATTGAAAAAAGTGCGTCCATCAACGATGAAATTGATATGTTGCGCCATTCAGCCACCCGGTCATTATTTGAACGCCGGGATGTAATTGTCGTCGCTTCAATTAGCTGTATTTATGGGTTAGGAATTCCCGCCGAATATCTCAAAGCGGCGATTCCTTTATCCGTAGGGGAAGAACTGGATCAACGGCAATTGCTGCGGGAATTAGCCACCCTCCAATATATGAGAAATGACCTGGATTTAGGGCGGGGACGTTTCCGGGTTAAAGGAGATGTTTTAGAAATTGGCCCTGCTTACGAAGACCGCATTATTCGCGTTGAATTTTTTGGCGATGAAATTGATGCCATTCGCTATATAGACCCGGTGACAGGGGCAATTATCCAAAGTTTAGATAGTTTAAATATCTATCCAGCCCGTCACTTTGTCACCCCTCAAGATCGACTAGAAGCCGCTTGTCAAGATATTAAAACTGAATTAGAAAATCGATTGGCTGAATTAGAAAAAGCGGGCAAACTTTTAGAAGCGCAACGCTTAGAACAGCGCACTCGCTATGATTTAGAAATGCTGTCGGAAGTGGGATATTGTAATGGGGTAGAAAACTATTCTCGGCATTTAGCCGGTCGAAACCCAGGGGAACCCCCAGAATGTTTAATTGATTACTTTCCCTCCGACTGGTTATTAGTAGTGGATGAATCTCATGTTACCGTGCCGCAAATTCGGGGGATGTATCATGGAGATCAATCCCGCAAACAAGTGTTAATTGAGCATGGATTTCGCTTACCCAGTGCGGCGGATAATCGCCCTTTAAAAGCGGAGGAGTTTTGGCAAAAAGTTAATCAATGTATTTTTGTTTCAGCGACTCCAGGGGATTGGGAAATAGAACATTCTCAAGGGGAAATTGTCGAGCAAATTATTCGCCCCACTGGGGTGGTAGATCCAGAGTTATTTGTCAGACCGAGTAAGGGACAAGTGGATGATTTATTAGGAGAAATTAACCAGCGAATTGACCGCAAAGAACGGGTACTGGTGACAACTTTAACTAAACGTATGGCGGAAGATTTGACGGAATATTTCCAAGACCAAGGGGTGCGGGTGCGTTATCTGCATTCCGATGTGAAGTCGATTGAACGGATTGAAATTATCCAAGCATTGCGTCAGGGCGAATTTGATGTTTTGATTGGGGTGAATTTATTACGAGAAGGTTTGGATTTACCGGAAGTTTCTTTGGTGGCTATTTTAGATGCGGATAAGGAGGGATTTTTGCGGGCAGAACGTTCTTTGATTCAAACGATTGGTCGGGCAGCCCGTCATGTGCAAGGACAAGCGATTTTATATGCGGATAATCTGACAGAGAGTATGGCTAAAGCCATTAGTGAAACGGAACGTCGCCGCCAAATTCAATTGGAGTATAATCAAAAACACGGCATTACGCCCCGGTCGATTGTGAAAACTTCTAGTAATGCAATTTTATCGTTTTTGGAAATTTCTCGGCGGTTGCATACGGATGGGAAAAACCGCGAGGATTTACCGTTAATTGAACAGTTGCCTTTGGAGGAAATTCCCCAGTTAATTACTCAGTTAGAAAGTGAGATGAAACAAGCGGCTAAGGCTTTGGAATTTGAGCAAGCGGCTCAGTTGCGCGATCGCATTAAGTTATTGAGAGAAAGACTGGTGGGACATAAAATTTAGCGGAATATAGTTATTTCAATTGTGCTTGAGAGAAGGAATCAGGGGCGATCGTAGGGGCTTTTCCGTGGCGGTGGTTGCCCCGCGCAAGGGCGCAAGCATTGCGCCCCTACAGCAAATCAAAAAATATTTTAGGGGCGCAATGCTTGCGCCCTTGATTGATTATCTCAGGTACAATTGAAACAACAAATATCTCTTCATTTTGAGCGATTTGTGTAATATCTGCTTTACTCATAAAAACCTGCTTGTTGACTAATTTCCATGATTTCATCTAACAGGATTTCCCTTTGTTCATCGCGTTTAATTTTGTAATCTAGTAAATCCTGTAGAGAAATTATCGATGCTGCCTCCAGATGAATCGCCGGAATCACTTTTGATTCTATAAGCTGCAATAATTCAGCCTGAGATATTTGCAGAATATTGGCGGCCATATCTGTTGTAATTTGATAATTTGCTGGTAAAAAATGAAGAATATTACCAGATTCAATTTTTTGAATTATTTTGTGTAAAAAGCTATAAATATCTTCAGTTATTATCAATTCTTCTCCATTTTTTAGGATTAATTTTGTTGCCGGATTTTCTGAATTAAATAATTGAGACAATTTGGCAATTGCTTGTAGATTTTTTGTGGGAAACAAAAAATTTGTTTTTGATATTGTCTGGTCTAGCATCTGAAATATTCCTCTTTTAATATGGTTCGTTCGCAATACCTACCAATGTCATTGTAACCGGGCGTAAAACCTGTCATTGTAACCGGGCGTAAAACCAAGGAGTGTGGGGAACCGCAATCGGCGATCGCGGAGTTTGACGAGTACAATGTTGCTCTACTTGGGGAAACCCCCAAGACCGCACTTTTGTTTTGCGTTGGTCTGGTTCGGGGAGCAGCGATCGGGGTTTGGGAGGATGGGGTATAAATTTGCTGCTACGTCCGGTTGGCTAAAAAACGAAGCATCGGTTTCTGAATCTGAAGTCGATCGCTCATCATGCCTTAAATTAATCATTATAAGTTGTACAGTCTAATCGTCATATTATGAGCAACCAGCCTGCACCTGAGTCCAATCCTACTAACGCATCTAATCCCGCACCCCCTGACCCCACATCCAAACGCAGCGCCAAAACGCGGCAAATGTTAGGGATGAAAGGCGCTGATGTTAAAGAAACATCGATTTGGAAAATTCGGCTGCAACTGATGAAACCAATCACCTGGATCCCGCTGATTTGGGGGGTGGTTTGCGGGGCCGCCGCTTCCGGCAACTATGAATGGAAATTAGAACATATATTAATTGCCGCCGCTTGTATGTTGATGTCTGGCCCTCTGTTGGCTGGCTATACTCAAACCATTAATGATTTTTATGATCGCGACTTAGATGCGATTAACGAACCCTATCGTCCCATTCCCTCTGGGGCGATCTCCGTTCCCCAGGTTGTCACCCAGATTCTGGTGTTGCTACTTGCGGGTATTGGGGTGGCTTATGGTTTAGATGTTTGGGCAAACCATGAGTTTCCCACCATTACGGTTTTAGCCTTGGGCGGTTCTTTCTTGTCCTATATTTACTCAGCCCCACCGTTGAAATTAAAGAAAAATGGCTGGTTGGGTAACTATGCTTTGGGTGCGAGTTATATTGCCTTACCTTGGTGGGCAGGTCAAGCCCTGTTTGGCACAATTGATGCCAAGATTATGATCATCACCTTAATCTATAGTCTGGCGGGATTAGGTATTGCGATCGTCAATGATTTTAAAAGTGTGGAAGGCGATCGCCAACTGGGCTTAAAATCTTTGCCCGTGATGTTTGGGGTAGGAACTGCGGCCTGGATTTGTGTACTAATGATTGATGTATTCCAACTGGGGATTGCCGGATACTTACTCAGTATTCATCAAAACCTTTATGCGGTCATATTGATCCTATTAGTGATCCCGCAAATTACTTTCCAGGATATGTACTTCTTACGCAACCCCCTGGAAAATGACGTGAAATATCAAGCTAGTGCCCAACCCTTTTTGGTTTTGGGGATGTTGGTGACTGCATTGGCGATCGGTCATCAGGTGATCTAACTGATTTCCTGAAATTTTCTAGCAATTATCCGACTCATCAGATACAGATCCAAAGCTTTGATGCCCGCTTATATGGGAAATTCAAAAAATTTTGTATCTTATACGGATGAGAAAAGCGGTATTCTTACGGTTAGATTTTTGATCGTTTATACTTCAAGTTAGCCGAAACATCACTGTTTCGGCTAAAACATTATTAAATCTATCTCAATGATTTTTCTTTTTGCGAGCAAGCGATCCCGTCTAGCAGGATCCTAGTCTTTCTTAGTCGTGGTGGTGTTTGAGGAGTTGACGTGGCCAATTTTTTTGCTAAATTTCCCAAAATCTCTCATAAAGTCAGGATGTCTGAATCTAAGGATGATGCCTTGAGTCCCGAATTACCCTCGATCGATGACAAATTAGAGGCTGCCAATGGTGTTATGGCATCTTCTCCTGTCGAAGCAGGCGATCGCCCCATTGATGCTGCGGTTGATGCTGCTGTGGATCCCCAAACGGAATTATCCCCAGCAACATCGACCCCAGAAGCCGTTCGCCCTCCGGAAAATGTCGATTTAACCACCTGGGATAATCAATCAGATCAATCAGATCAATCAGATCAATCAGATCAAAAGCTCGACAATGACGTTGCGGCAACAATGCTTAGTTCAGAAAGTGAAAATCCTGAAAATAATCAGCCGCAAACCGAGGAACAGACCAATCCTGCCGAAGAAAAGTCAACGGCGAATCAAATACGCAAATGGGCTGTTGTCTTAAAACCATTGTTAACCACTAAAGATGGCAAACCCCGGTATCGCACTGTGTCATTTTGGGTCTATACCGTGGGTGCGATCGCGGTGACAGGGGGTGTAGGAACCGCCGGCTTTGGCTTATGGTACTTAAACAGCACATTGCCCGATGTGAGTGAAGTCTTCAGCTTTGTCCGGGATGGCACCGTCACCATCAAAGCCGCTGATGGCACCATACTCCAACAATTAGGCCCTGCCACGCGAGAAAAACTCGACATTGAAAAGATTCCTCAACTCCAGATTGATGCCTTTATCGCTTCAGAAGACCGCCGCTTTTACCAGCACAATGGCATCGATTACCAAGGAATTTTCCGAGCCATGTTTTCTAACCTAAAAGCGGGGGGTGTTGTCCAAGGAGCCAGTACCATCACCCAACAGTTAGCCAGAGTGGTCTTTCTGACTCAAGAACAGACTGTATGGCGGAAACTGCGGGAAGCCCTGCTGTCCTGGAAACTGGAAAAACATATCAGCAAACAAGATATCTTAGAAAGCTACCTCAATAATGTTTATTTAGGTTCAGGCGCTTATGGGGTAGCAGATGCCGCTTGGGTTTATTTCAGTAAGTCCGTAGATCAGTTGACCTTACCAGAAATGGCCTTGATTGCCGGTTTACCTCCAGCCCCTAGTGTCTATTCTCCTTTGGTGAATCAAGACCTGAGCAAAGAACGACGTAATTTAGTCTTGGATTCAATGGCTGAGTTAGGATTTATTACTCCTGAAAAGGCATCTCAGGCAAAAGCGGAACCCTTGGCGATTAAAGCCAGTTCTCCGAAACGGCTTTATGTGGAGGCGCCGTATTTTACCTCTTATATTCAAAAAGAATTACCCAAATATATCTCATCAGAAGCTCTGGAACTCGGAGGGCTGACGGTGGAAACCACGGTTAATCCGAAATGGCAGAAAATTGCCGAACAAACTATTCGCGAGACGGTGGAAATCGATGGCTATGCCCAAGGATTTGAGCAAGCGGCATTTGTGGCGATCGAACCTGTCACCGGAGAAATTAAGGCAATGGTGGGAGGACGCAGTTTCAAAGAAAGCGAGTTTAATCGCGTCACTCAAGCCCAACGTCAACCCGGTTCGACTTTTAAAGGGTTGGTTTATACTGCGGCGATCGCGGCTGGGTTTTATCCCACCGATGGCTATGAAGACGCCAACTTTACTGTTGATGGCTACAAACCCAAGAACTATGACGGCAAATATCGCGGTTGGATCACCATGCGGGATGCCCTGACTTCCTCTACCAATGTGGTAGCGGTAAAAGTCTTAATGGAGGTGGGTTTTGAACCTACCATTAAATTGGCTAATGCAATGGGGATTAAATCAAAACTTGAACCCATCTATTCTTTAGCCTTGGGCGGTTCCGAAGTCAACCTCTTGGAGTTAACCAGTGCTTACGGCACCTTAGCGGCAGAAGGTAAATATATCCCACCCCACGGAATTGTCCGAGTGCGCGATCGCCGAGGGGAGGTGATTTATGAGCCTAAGTTCGCTCCCAAACAAGCGGTAGATCGTGATAGTGCTGCCATTGTCACTTGGATGTTGGAATCAGTGGTTAATGCGGGTACTGGCGGCCCTGCCCAACTGCGCGATCGCCCGGTTGCCGGAAAAACTGGCACCTCTGATGAAGCCCGTGACCTCTGGTTTATTGGCTATATTCCTCAACTTGTGGCTGGGGTTTGGTTGGGCAACGATGACAGCTATCCCACTTGGGGCAGTAGCGGCACAGCGGCATTCACTTGGGGGGAATTTATGAATAAGGTACGTGAAGACATTCCTGTGGCAAACTTTCCTGAAGTGCCAAGCTGGGAAGGACGGGAACCCACCATCAAAGCCCAACCCGTACAGCCTAATTCTGTGATTTACGGCGATACCACCCCGGATAATGCCCAAAAAGTTGAGAATGTTTCGGTGACGAATGACTATGAATACCCACAGGGCTATGAGTAAGTAAAGTCGATCGCGATCGGTTAATATTTCTTTAAGATTGGAAATTGTTGATTCTTAAGTTAGGAGGTACGGCGATCAATCGCCGTGCATTAATTGCATGAATATACTGATCGAGGTTGGGGCTAATCCAGCCACAAATTTTCCCGTAGAATTTGTCGCTGTTTATGTAGTGGGATTTATTGCAGCGGTGACGATTGGTTCGATCGCCTGGTATAACTCCAAGCGTCCTCCCGGCTGGGAAAATGCGGAACGTCCTAATATTATCCCTGACTTAAACACTGAGAAAAACGACCAAAAAGATAGTTAAATATCTCTGAATTGAGATTTTCTTGACGGTAGGGGCGAATGGCTATTCGCCCTTACAAACCGTCAATTTTATTTTGGTCTATTTTGGCAGTTTATTGGGTAGTTTTTCTTAATCTCACCATAAAAAATCCATCCATTATATGACGATGAGGCCAAACTTTTATCCACCCTTCAGGAGTGATAAATTCTGCCGCAGGATTGCCTGCTTTTGGTAGTTCAATTTGCCAGTGATGGTGTTGAGATAAGAAATCGGCGATCGCCTCTTCATTTTCAGGAGAATAAAGAGTACAAGTGGAATAAACTAAAATGCCCCCTGGTTTGACCCATTGGCAAACTTGCTCTAAAAGTTCCCTTTGTAATTGACAAATTTCTTGAATATTTTCTGGGGTTTGTCTCCACCGAATATCCGCACGGCGATGTAGGGTGCCTAATCCCGAACAAGGGGCATCTAAAAGCACAAAATCAGCGGTTTCTTTAAATTGAGATAATTTGCGACTATCCCCAGTAATAGTTTGAATCGATTTGAGTTGTAATCTATGAGCATTTTCTTTGACTTTTTTCAGTCGAGAAGGGGTGCGATCGCACGCCCAAATTGTGCCTTTATCTCCCATTAACTCTGCAATATGGGTGGTTTTGCCTCCAGGGGCAGCACAAGCATCAATTACTACGCTATCTGGTTGAGGATCTAATAAATAAGTGACTAATTGAGCACTACTATCTTGGATAGTCCACCAGCCTTGTTCATATCCGGGGAGAGCAGCGATCGCTCCCACTTTTCCGGTTAATCTTAATCCTTGGGGCAAAGCAGGCAAACGACTAACCTTAACTCCTCCATCTTGTAATGCCGTTTCCACTTGATCCACGGAACTTCGCAATGGATTAACCCGCAAATCAATGGTGGGTGATTGATTAAACCATTCACAAAGTTGCTCAGTTTCTTCTAATCCTAATTGTTCTAACCAATTATTCACAATCCAGTCAGGATAACTATGGATAATTCCCAAATGTTTTCCTGGAATAGAACTATCGCCACTGGCTTTGATCAGTCCATCTTCAATCGTACCAGCTTCGGCCTGCCGAAGATACTGCCGAAGTAAACCATTAACTACCCCGGTTAATCCTGACATCCCATTTGTTTTTGCCAATTCCACCGTAGTATCCACCGCCGTAGCTGCGGAAATTTGATTTAAATATCGCAGTTGATAGAATCCTATATGCAGAATAATCCGCAAATCCGGGGGTTGTTTGTCCGCAGGCTTTTTAGCCAATAAATCAATCAACGCATCCAGCGATCGCATCCTTCTGACACAGCCATAAACCAGTTCGGTCACCAAAGCGCGATTCTCGTTCCGAGACTCTGCGCGATCGGATTTTATTTCTTCAGCCTTGGATTCGATCTGAACCTGACGCAGCCACTTATCCAAAGCCACATCCGCAAAAGCACCTCGACGATGGATATCTCGAAGTATTAGAAACGCTATCTGACGAGAATTTTGCATTTTTCATCTCATAATTAAGACTTACGATTAGGGGTCAATAGGGAAATCGCTTTCCCTACCTACCATTCAGAACGCAACGTGCCACTTTCACCGCCCTGTCGCTCCGGGCGTTACTCGCTTTACTTGGCTCCTACTAGGGTAGCTTGCACTATCCCGTTTGGCATATTCTTCTCACTTTGACCCGTTGGACGATGCCGCCTTGATGGCTCGGTTCGGGTCGTTCGATGTATTGCATTCATATGCATTGTGGGGGCAATTACCTACTCAGCTTTCGCTCACTGTACGCACAATGAATGTTTTAATTTATTCCTACCCTTGCGGGTGGCTGATAACGTATTCAGGTAAACCATGTTAAGACTAACTTTACCGCCGTATTCCGTCTGCATATACCAGGCATTATTACCCCAGTCTTTTGCTTCTAGATACATCTGACCCCCACAAAGGTTTGCCCTTACACTTATCACTACTCAAATTGCTTTGAGAGCCAAGAGGGGGATACTTCGTTCCGTGGTTTCGGGTTTAATTAGCTAATGGTTCACCCTATGCCCCTGGGTACTTTTAGGACTTCAGTATCAAAGCATTGTTTACTACTTACTTTGACTTTTGTCGGTTAATCAAATAATTACTCATTTATTCCCCATGTTCATTTTGAACGCAGCAGATCAACCAGTTTCGCTACTTATTATTAGAGAGGGTTCAGGACGGGCGTTTGCTTGCGCTAACCCACGCCTAACCCTAATTGGATCTTCGGGGATTCCCTATCGTGTTAAGAGTTACCAGCAATAAACCCGCTTCACAACTTTTGATGGTGAGTCTCAGCAGTGGGGCGGTTGCCTATTACCCCTGGAATGTAATTATAATTCTAGGAAATCCGGGTATTTTCCTCCTTATTGGACAACTTTCACCACAGTTATAAGGGTTTGTGGAGCCGTTCATCGGCTTAGACTCTTCGTTCCTCAAACCCACACCAAAAAAACGTTTCAGCCGTTTTGCTTCCACTTTGGAGGGAAACGAATCGCACATTTAAAATGACTATAAAACTAAATTAAACAATAGACAATTCTGGCAAAATACCGACGTAGATCCCCCCAACCCTCCGATCCAGCGCCACTCGGGTTTTGAGAATTTTACCAGAATTGTCTAATTAAATAATTAAATTTTCAGGGAAATTGTCTTGCTCAGATAAAACCACAATTCAGCAGCTAGTGGCTAGGGTGAGATGCGGCAGTGTATGATATAAATAGGTTTGAAATAGCGATCGTCAACCCATTCAACTTGTGAGAGCAAGTGATTATGAAAAAAGTTTTATTTATCCTGAGTGAATTGAGTACGCGGGATATTGACTGGCTATTGACTCATGGGCAAGTCCAAGAAGTCACCAAAGGCACTGTATTGATTCACGAAGGACTGCCCCTTGATGCTTTGTACATTGTCCTAGATGGCATTTTGACGGTTTCCGTGGCCGGGTTAGGCAACCGGGAAGTGGCTAAAATTGTCTGTGGGGAAGTTTTGGGAGAAATGTCTTTTGTGGATGGTAGCCCCCCGTCCGCTACGGTGAAAGCCATTGAAAATTCTTTAGTTTTAGCAATTAATCAAAAAAAATTGAGCCAAAAACTAGAGGAAGATGTGCTGTTTGCTTTGCGCTTTTACCAAGCAATTACTAAGTTTCTCTCCTACCGATTACGCGGCACTTTCCAGAGTTTTAGCATGAAGGAATCTTCCGAACCCCAAAATAACGCTTTGGATGATGCAGAGGATGTGATGGGAGGAGCTAACTGGGAAATGGCCAAGGCTAAATTTGAGCGATTGATTCAAGGGATTAAACAAGGTTCAACATTGGTCTAGATTAGTCTAATCTCTAATTCTGCTAAAGATGATATTTTTTCAGGGTGTTTTTTTCGTTTCTGGGGTTTCGGTGGTTAGCCAAATCACAAAAGTGGTGCCCGGATCTGGGGTGGGTAAACGGTTGGCTGGTAGCCACTGGGTCGCGGCAGGGCTAAATACTTCAATATCTGCCTGCATTTCGTTAAGAAGGTCTTGAACGATCGCCAATCCTAATCCTGTCCCGGGGATGTTGCCGTTGGCTTGGACTCCGCGATAATGTCTTTCAAATAAATGGTCTAAATCCTGTTCAGGAATTCCCGGCCCCGTATCGCTAATCGCGATCGCCATGAGCGAGGATGACCCCTGAGACTGAGTTTTGCTGGAGTCAGTTTGTCGATCTGGAAGATTCACTTGAATATAGATATGGCCACCGGGGGCGGTATATTTCACCGCATTATCGATTAAATTACTTAACACTTCCCGCAAAGCTTGCGGATTTGCCCGAACCGATGGCAAGTTTTCCGGTAAGTCGAGGTGACAAGAGATGTTTTTGTCGGCGGCGATCGCCTCTGCGGAAACTAGCAACGGTTTAAGCACTGCCGCTACAGAACAGGAGGCGATCGGACTCGGAGGTAATAACCGCAACATCCCGGAACTACTCCCTGGGGAAGTTTTGGCATTTTTCTGAATTTTTTCAGGCTCACCAACCAGTTCTAACGGATGAATCGGTTCTGGATGATTTAGGTCAATCATCCGATCCATAAGAGTCAGGAATTCTTGCACCCGATCGCTTTCTCGGAGGATATTCGCGGCGATTTGGCGATTGGGATCTTCGGCGGTAAAACGCTTGAGTAACAATTTACCAAAGGTGCGTAAAGCGGTCAGGGGGCTGCGGAGTTGATGCAGTAAATTATCTAGGAGATCCTGTTGTTGAGATTGAATCATTTGTTTTTGCCGTAGCTGATTTTCTAACCAGCCCCCCCGTTGATCCAAAATCCGGGCGATCGCCAATGTATCGGCAATTCGGGAAATCTGACTCACTTCGCGGGGTTGCCAAGGGCGATCGCGTCGAGTTGTCACCAACAAACCAATTACAATCCCATCGTGAATTAAAGGCAAAACTAACTGCCGAGTTGGAGTGGCGTTTTCGGCTTGATTCTGCCCATAAGAGGTGTCATCCGCATCCGCTAAAAACTCTTCCATCGACTCTTCTGCTGGCAGCGATCGCGACAATTCCGGGGATTTGCCGGCGCTAAGTAACCCGCGAATCGGTTGTTTAGTCAAAGGTTGAACCGGCAACAAACCCATCTCTTGATCTTGTTGCCAAACCACATCACTGTCAGGATAGGCCACAACGGGAATCAGTTTGGCCTGTTCTCCTTCCGCCAGTTCCTCGGTTAAATACACCACACTCAATGCCGCTCCCAAAACTTGACTTAATAAAGTCATTTGCGATCGGCAGAGTGTCACAAATTCAGAACTGGCAGGCATGAACATGAGCACAAAACTTTACTCTTCCCAATCTCTAGTATCTTATCAGACTATCTGTAATTCATCTAATTATTTTTGTTATTTGTTATTTGTTATTTGTTATTTGTTATTTGTTATTTGTTGATTTTTGGTTGTTGGTTGTTTGTTAGGCCGCCTGCCGAATAATGAACAAATGACTAATAAACAATAAATAACAAATAACAAATAACAACAAATAACACAACCAGAGCAGATATCCTTTGACCTAATGACTTAAGTGTTTTTACTGATTAAAAATTTGTAACAAAATCTTTAAATTTATGTATTTTTGTAAAAAAAATCACCATTTATTGGCTATATTTTATAAATTTAGTCCATTATCGAACCGTAGCATAGCGTTTACAGGTTTTGTATTTCCAAATTAAAAACTGTTGACTTTTCTAGCTAAAAACGATATAATCTCCTAGGTTTTTGTAACTATCACTACAACCGTTGGCTGAAATAGGAGGTAACGAGATTGGCTAGGAGACGTAAGCGGAAAAGCCGTCGTCGCCAAGAGGGGCGTAGAATTCTCGAACAGGTGCCTCAATATAGTATCGAAAGTGGAGAAGATAAGCCCGTAACGGCTGCCCGCAAATACATTAAAGCAGAAGGGATTACGCCCCCCGCTTTATTGCTAGTAAAAAGAAATGAACACACCACTGATCGATACTTCTGGGCAGAAAAAGGTTTGTTTGGGGCACAATATGTGGAAGAAAATCACTTTTTATTCCCTAGCCTTAAATCCATCGAAGTACATACAGATAATTCTCTCACATCTGTTAACACCCGCTCAGAACTAAAAGCAAAAGCTGTATGAAAAATCCCGGCAGAGACCGCGCTCTGCTGGTACTGATGAAAATTTAGGTTAGAGCTTTTTATACTGTACTAGCCCCAATCAACCCCAAAGGTTTGACTGGGGCTATTTATTGATTGAATAATCTAGTATTTTTGCTCAATGGGGCAATTAGAGATGTTCGGCCAAGCGATGGATCATTGCTCAGATAAAAAGCGGTACGGTTTTCTGATGAGCAAATACTCAGAATATCGGGGCAAATTGTCTTGATTGTCTTGAGTTAAACATTCTGAAAAGAGTCGCGATCGCATATTTTTTGGGTTTTTTGGGTTTTTGTTTTGGGTTTTTTTGGATTTTTTTTGTGGTTTTGTGGCTGTTTTTTCTGGTTTTGTTGTGGTTTTTTTGTGGTTTGTTCCGCCAAAGAACTTCAAACTAATCAGATAACGGCAACTGAAGTGTTTCCCGCAAAACAATTAGTTCATCCCGGTGAGCCGTTACTCTCACCTGACACCCTGACTGCGTATTTTCTAGCGACTCTGGGGTCTTCACCGTGAGTAACACCTGCTCCAGCCGACCGGCTTTTTGCCAATAGAAAACTCCCGCTAAGGGTGATAGTAACAATAAGCTCAAAAACAGATTGCCTACATTCGGGAATAACATGGATAACACCAACGCCAAGCAGAGAGTTCCCGCACCGGCCAGAAACGATAAAAATATGGCCAAAAACCAGCTAGGACTGACAAGCCCTTCAAACTTTACCTGGTGTTCCTGGGGGTTGACCGCCGCGACCCGGTAGGAGCGATCGGTAAAATGTTTTTCTAGTTGTCGAAGTACAGAGTCTTCCGGCTGCTGGCTGCTAAACTCAAGTTCCTCCGTGCGATCTTTCACCGAAGCCCGAATAAAGAAGACTAGCCCGATCATCATCAATAAGGTCAATAAGAATGTCGATGAGATAATAGGCGGATTCATAGCTGTTCACTGTTTAAGGTTTTGGGATTAACTTTACATAAGTTTACAAAGTAACCGGCTTTGATGCTAGGGGTCAGCCAGAAATTATCTGAAGCGGAGGGGCGGAGGGGCGGAGGGGCGGAGGGGCGGCGGGGCGGAGGGGCGGCGGGGCGGCGGGGCAAACAACAAACAACAAACAACAAACAACAGCCAACCAACAACAATGAATCAGTTATCTTTAGGGCAAATTGTTAAAGTCCGATCGCGCCATTATTTAGTTCAGGAAATTATCCCACCGACGGAAGCAGGAAAGGATGAAAGTGTCAGTTTAGCTTGTGTGGATGATGATGCGATCGGGGAAGAATTGACCGTATTTTGGCATCGAGAACTTGATGCCAAAATTTTGCCTGAGTCCTCTTGGGATTTAGTGGCAAAAAGAGGGTTTGATCGCGGAAATGATTTTTCCGCTTATTTACATACTTTGCGTTGGAATTGTGTCACTTCCACGAAAAAAGAATTATTTCAATCTCCCTATCGGGCGGGCATTCAAATTAAAACCTATCAGTTAGAACCCCTGCGCAAAGCATTATCAATGCCACGGGTTTCTTTGTTTATTGCCGATGATGTGGGATTGGGAAAAACCATTGAAGCGGGCTTAATTTTGCGGGAAATGATTTTGCGGCAAAAAGTGAAACGAGTAGTGATTTCTTGTCCTCCGTCGGTGGTGCAACAATGGCAAGAAGAAATGGAACATCGCTTTGGGTTGCTGTTTCAAATCTTCGATCGCGAATTTATGGCTGGTAAAAGAAGAGAACGGGGTTATGGAATTAATCCTTGGAAAACTCACAACCGATTTATTATTTCTCATGCTTTATTACGGGATGAAATTTATGCTTCTCTTTTACGGGATTGGTTAGATAAAGATAATCTTTCTGCCGGTTCTTTGCTAATATTAGATGAAGCCCATCATGCGGCCCCATCTAGCAGTTCTCGTTATGCCGTGGATTCCCATTTAACCAAAGTTGTCCGGGAAATTGCCCCGAAATTTGAGCATAAATTATTCTTAAGTGCGACCCCGCATAATGGCCATTCTAATAGTTTCTCTACCTTATTAGAAATTCTCGATCCGCAGCGGTTTTGTCGCGGTATTTCCGTCGATAAGAGACTATTAGAAGCGGTGATGGTACGGCGGTTAAAACAAGATTTACGGGCGATCGATCCAGCGGATTTTCCCGAACGTCTGGTGATTCCCATTATCATTGATGGGTTGCCCAAGGATGCCCCAGAGTTAAAATTAGCGGAATTATTGCAAGCTTATCGCAGTAGTCGAGAAGAACGGTTAAAAACTGCTAAGAAGTCAACCCAAACTACGGCTATTTTGGTGTTAACTTCTTTGCAAAAACGGCTGTTGTCTTCTATTGAGGCTTTTGCCCGGACTTTGCAGGTGCATCGGCAGTCCATTGAACGGGCAATAGAGAAGTCAAAATCGACTAATTTATCGAGTTTTTCCGCTTTTTCCGCTGATTCTGGGCGTTATGCTTTATTGCAGGAAAGTATTAGCAGTGATGACGATCGCGCTGATTTAGCAGAAGCGGAAGTGGAGGCAGAAGAAGAAGCGCAAATGACCGCTGCTTCTCAGGCAATTGCTCAAGATTTGGGGCAAGTTTCTCCCCAGGAGTTACAGTTATTAGCAACTATGGCGGATATTGCGGACACTGCCCGCTATCAACCCGATAGTCGGATGGTAAAATTAATTGAGTGGATTCGGGAAAACCTTTGTCCCAATTTAGGGCAACCTGGGGCGCAATGGCACGATCGCCGTGTATTAATTTTTACCGAATATGCGGATACTAAACGCTATTTGGAACGGCAGCTAAAACAGGCGATCGCGAATTCTGACCAAGCAGAAAACCGAATTGCCACGTTTCATGGGGGTATCGGGGACGATCGCCGCGAGGAGATTAAAAAAGCATTTAATGAGAATCCAGCCCAGCATCCGTTACGGATTTTAATTGCTACCGATGCTGCGAGAGAAGGGGTGAATTTACAAAACTATTGCGCCGATTTATTTCACTTTGATTTACCCTGGAATCCTAGCCGCATGGAACAGCGCAATGGTCGCATCGATCGCAAGTTGCAACGAGAGACAATTGTCCGCTGTCACTATTTTATTTTGCAGCAACGTTCCGAGGATCGGGTTTTGGATGTGTTGGTGAAAAAAACCCAGACTATTTTGCAAGAGTTGGGCAGTTTATCCCCCGTAGTGGAGAAAAATTTAACCCAAATTTTAGATGCGGGCATTTCCGCAAAAGAAGAGGGGAAACTTACGGAGGCGATCGCCCAATCCAGCGAAACCGGATTTGATGAAAAAACTCGCGTCATTCAAGGAGAACTGGAACCGATTCGGGAACAACAGCAAAAACTCTATCAGCAGCAGGAAGAATTAGAGGAAATTTTGCAAAAGTCCCGGCAATGGTTAGGACTTGATGACATTCATTTTCGCCATGCCCTTTCTGTGTCTTTGCAGTTAATGGGGGCTGAAGGTTTACAGCTTGAAAGTTCCGCCGCGAATTCTGCCGATCGCTATGTCGATCGCTATATTTTGCCGAACTTAGACCAACAAACTGGGGATGCAACTTGGGCAAATACTCTTGATAGTTTGCGATCGCCGCGAACCAAGGGCAAAACTCTCTGGGACTGGCGCCGAGAAACTCCGATTCGTCCCGTGGTATTTCGTGACCCTGGAACTTTAGACGGGGAAGTTGTCCATCTACATTTAGAACATCGTTTAGTTCAGCGGTTATTAGGGCGATTTTTATCTCAAGGTTTTGCCCAAGACCAGTTAACTCGCGCTTGCGTTTGCTTCACTAATGATGCTATTCCTAAAGTGGTTATTTTGGGGCGGTTATCTTTATATGGCGATCGCGCAGCCCGACTCCATGACGAAATTTTGGCCGTTGCTGCCCAATGGAATAACCCAGAAAGTCGGGGGCGGGGCAAATTACGGCCTTTGTCGGAAACAGAAAAAGCCAATGTCATGGACGAGTTAGAAACTTGTTTGGGCGATCGCCTCTTACGCAATGTCCCCGACCAGCTATTAGACCGATTTAAGGCTTATGTTTCTCAAGATGTTGCCGAATTAAAAGGGCATTTGGCAAAACGGGCAGAAATTATCAGCGATCGGGCCATTCGAGAACTCACCAAACGGGGAGAACAAGAAGCCAAAGAAATGCAGCAACTTTTAACCCAACAACGCGATCGCATCCTCGATCAACAAAAAATCGAAGCCTATCAACTTTCTCTATTTAATACCGATGAAAAGCGACAAATAGAAGCCGATCGCCGTTACTGGGAAATTCGGTTAGACCAACTAACCGAAGAAATTAATACGGAACCGGAACGGATCGAACAAAGCTACCAAGTAAAAGCCATCCGCATAGAACCCGTTGGGGTCGTCTATTTATGGCCGACTTCCAGTTAATTTAAAATCAAGAAACCGGGTTTCTATTCGGGATATGTAGGGGCAAAGCATTCCGGCGGGTAATTTAATATATAAACGACAATTTATTTACCGGAATGCTTTGCCCCTACAGCCCTGGTTGTGGGATCAGGGCGAAGCATTCCGGTATTTAGGTTAACGGTTTAAGCAATAATTTATCTGCCGGAATGCTTCGCCCCTACAGCCCTGGTTGTGGTGTTAGGGCGAAGCATTCCGGTATTCAGGTTAATGTTTTCAGCAATAATTTATCTGCCGGAATGCTTTGCCCCTACAGCCCTGGTTGTGGGATCAGGGCGAAGCATTCCGGTATTTAGGTTAACGGTTTAAGCGATAATTTATCTGCCGGAATGCTTCGCCCCTACAAAATATCTTTGTGTTTCTTTGTGTCTTTGTGGTAAAAAATTAATATGGTGCGTTACGGTGCGGATTTTGATATAATGGTTAATAAATTACATTGTCGCCGCACCTAACACACCCTACGTTTGTGGGAAAAAATTAACTAAACACCCGCAGTTAACCCAAGAAACCGGGTTTCTGAGGACGAATAATTTTAATTAACTGGCAACGCAAAGTTTCTTGACCAATAATTGCGTCATTAATACTTGCCGCTTGTCGTTCAATATTTAAGTCTTCTTTACAAAGAATAATCCCAAAATGCTCAGATTGCACTCGGTGTAGTCGTCGAAAATCATCCCAATTTCGAGTTAAAATTGCCCGTTCATTTTTAATGGCAAATTCTAAAACCTCTTCATCAGGAATTCCTAAGCCAGAATTTCCAGCCTCTTCCGTGGTCAGGACATCGTGACCCGCTTCTCGCAATAATTTAACAATGGGTAAAGGGAAATTTTCGTCAGCATAAAGACGAGAGAAACCGGGTTTCTGCGTAAACTTGGGGACAAAATCACAGATTAATTAAGAAACCCGGTTTCTGAAACATTTTCCTCATTTTCGTCGTTATCCTCATTTCTCTTAATCGCGGCATCAATTTCTTCCGGGTGATTGTCCGCATACGCCCAAACATTGACTAAATCTTCGGCGTTTAATTGGGGAAAATCTTGTAATATTTGTAGGTCGGAAGCCCCTAAACGACGATAATTCACCAACGACCAAACAGGGATACGAGTATTAGCAATTCGCGCATCACCTCCACAAACTCCAGAGGTTTTCTCAATCCCTTGCCAAACATTGCTTAAGCTACGGACTAAAAATTGAATGATTTGGGCTTTTTCATGGGAATTTAAAGCTAACAATTCCCGTTCTAAATCTTTTAGAGTCATTGTCACTATTTATTGGGAAATTTTAACTAATTTTTATTATAACCCAAGAAACCGGGTTTCTGCGTAAATTTAGGATAAAATCAAAAATTAATTAAGAAACCCGGTTTCTGAGTCCCCGCGTTAAACCAAGAAACCGGGTTTCTATTCGGGATATTAGAGTTATCTGTGGGATACAAAAAGAAACCCGGTTTCTGAGTCCCCACAGTTAAACCAAGAAACCGGGTTTCTATTCGGGATATTAGAGTTATCTGTGGGATACAAAAAGAAACCCGGTTTCTGAGTCCCCACAGTTAAACCAAGAAACCGGGTTTCTGCGTAAATTTAGGATAAAATAAAAAATTAATTAAGAAACCCGGTTTCTGAACCCACCAACAACCAACAACCAACCACCAACCACCAACCAACAACCATGAACATCGATCGCACCTTATTTGAACATAAAGAATGGCTAGGACTGCTGCAACCCATTGGCTTAGTAGTGGCCCCACCGGCATTAATTAAAGCCCAAGCTAATATAGATCGGGGCAAACTGATCGAATTGCAGCAGAAATTTAAAGAATACTTGGCCCCGGAACCGTTGCCCAACGGTGAACCGTGGATATCAGATTTATTAGAAATGGGCAAACAAGTATTAGAGTGGCCCGAAAAAGTCATTGTTCGCGAATTGCCCGCAGAATTAAGCGTATTTTTACGGGACTATGGAGAAATTTTACAAGCGGATTATGCATTAAAAAATCGGGAGGGCAACGAGTGGCTATTTTTAATTAAAATAGTCTCACCGGGAACGGATTTAGATCGGGCAGAAACGGAGAAACCGGGACAAGGCTGGAAGGCTTCCCCCCAAGCAAAATTTGAACGACTTCTCCGAGAAACCCAAAATCCCATCGGACTCTTATGTAATGGGACAGAAATTAGATTAATTTATGCCCCCAGAGGTGAATCTTCCGGTTATCTCACTTTTCCCGTAAAAGCTATGACCGAAGTCGCGGGGCGGTTAATCTTAGGGGCATTAGAAATGTTGCTAGGAAAATCCCGTTTATATACGGTGCCCGCAAAAGATCGACTGCCTCAAATTTTGGCCAACAGTCGGCAATATCAAGCGGAAGTTTCCACCCAATTATCGGCCCAAGTATTAGATGCTTTGTGGGAATTGTTGCGGGGAATGCAAACCGCAGACGCGGCAGTTCAGGGGCAATTATTAAAGGAATTGCGGCAAAATCCAGAGGGAAAAACCCACATTTATGGCGGCTTAATTACTATATTAATGCGGTTGGTTTTTTTACTCTATGCGGAAGATGAAGGATTAATGCCCGACGAACCCGTTTATCAGCGTTATTATGCGGTGTCGGGGCTTTATGAAAAGTTGCGAAATGATGCGGGGCAATACCCGGATACGATGGATTTGCGATATGGGGCTTATGCGGGATTATTGAGTTTATTTCGCTTAGTTTATGATGGGGGCGGGCCCTATGAAGACTATTTACCAGCCCGACATGGGCAGTTATTCGATCCTGATGTTTATGGGTTTTTGGAAGGCAGACCGGAAGGGAGTAAATTTAAGGATATACAAGAACCTTTAAATATTCCCCAAATTCCTGATGGGGTGATTTATCGCATATTAGATAAGCTGGTGATGTTAAATGGAGATCGCTTATCTTATCGGTCTTTAGATGTAGAAGATATTGGTTCGGTGTATGAGGGAATTATGGGGTTTGAAGTGCAAACCGCCCCTGATTTGTCCATTGCCCTATCCCCCCAAGATATTGTGATTAATGTGGCAGAATTGTTGGCGGCAAAACCGGGCGATCGCGCAAAATTATTGAAAGATTGGGCTGAATGTAGCCTACCGACCAAAGGGGCAACGGAGTTAAAACAGGCGAAAACCATTGAGGATATTTTAGCAGCATTGGGGCGGCGAATTTCTGACCGAACTCATAATTTATTGCCCAAAGGTTCTTTATATTTACAACCGGGAGAAGAACGGCGGAAATCTGGTTCTCATTATACCCCTCGCGCCTTAACAGGGCCAATAGTTGCTAATACTTTAAAGCCGATATTAGCACAATTTGGGTCTAATCCAACTGCGGAACAGATATTAAGTTTAAAAATATGCGATCCAGCGATGGGGTCTGGGGCATTTTTAGTAGAAGTTTGCCGTCAATTGGCGGAGTTGTTGGTAGTTGCAGACGCCACAGAAACCGGGTTTCTTAAAGAAACCCGGTTTCTCTCCACGACGCAAATACCCATTATTCAAGCGAGGCGGAAAATTGCCCAACGGTGTTTATATGGGGTGGATAAAAACCCGTTTGCGGTGAATTTGGCTAAGTTATCTTTATGGTTAGTGACGTTAGCTAAAGATGCGCCATTTACTTTTGTGGATCATGCCCTGAAATGTGGGGATTCTTTGGTAGGATTGACTACTAAAGAAATCGGCGCATTTGTCGATCCTACGGCGGATTTACCGTTAAGTAAACTATTAAATAATCAGGTGAGAGAATCCGAGGATTTTCGGTTACAAATTCAGGCAACGGATACCCAGACTGATGCGGACGCGGAGGCGAATGCCGAACGGTGGAATCAGTCAGAATCGGCGTTAGAAAATGCCCGGTTTGCGGCTTGGGCAAAAGTGGCGGCTTTTTTTGATGGGGCAAGTAAGAATAAGTCGGAAAAAGCAGAAATTGAGGAAAAATATCGGCTATTAGTTGAGAACAGTTTAAGCGGTGATGGAGACGCCAGAAACCGGGTTTTTTCAAAAAACCCGGTTTCTACCTCCAACGAGGTTTCTATTCCCACCCCGTTTAATTGGGAGGTGGAATTTCCCGAAGTATTTAATCGCCCCAATCCTGGGTTTGATTGTATTGTGGGTAATCCGCCGTTTGCGGGAAAAAATACGATTATTAATGGCAACCCAGAGGGATATGTGGATTGGTTAAAAGAAGTTCATCCCGAATCCCACGGAAATGCGGATTTAGTGGCGCATTTTTTCCGCCGTTCTTTTAATTTAATTAGAGATTATGGCACCTTGGGATTAATTGCGACAAATACTATTTCTCAAGGGGATACCCGCAGCAGTGGGTTGCGGTTTATTTGTAATCATGGCGGGATGATTTATCATGCAACTCAGCGTTATCGCTGGCCGGGAATGGCGGCAGTTGTGGTTAGTTTAGTGCATATTTTTAAGGGAGGGAAAAATATCGGGGTGGGCACGGGGGCACCACCCCTACAATTACCCCAACCAATTCTTGATGGTCGTCCGGTGAATAAAATTACCGCATTTTTATTTAATGACGGGGGTAATGATGACCCGAAACCTTTGTTAGCTAATGCAGAAAAAAGTTTTCAAGGCAGTATTGTTTTAGGGATGGGTTTCACTTTTGATGATAGCAATGCGGACGCGACCCCGATCGCGGAAATGCACCGTTTAATTGCCGCAAATCCCCAGAATCAAGAGGTGATTTTTCCCTATATTGGCGGGTCTGAGGTGAATTCTAGTCCGACTCATGCCCATCATCGCTATGTGATTAATTTTGGGGAAATGTCTGAACAGGAAGCAAGAGAAGGTTATCCTGATTTGATGCAAATTGTTGAGGCAAAGGTTAAGCCAGAACGAGCTAAATTAACTAGAAATGCAATTGGTCGAAAAAGGGCTGATTTTTGGTGGCAATATGGTTCTGCTGCTAAAGAATTATATAAAGCGATCGCACCTCTTTCCCGCGTCTTAGTTATTGCTTGTGCAGCAACTAAATATTTAGGGTTTGCTTTTTTACCATCAAATATGGTTTTCAGCCATAAACTTGTAGTTTTTCCATTGGATAAATTTTCACAATTTACTGTAATGCAATCTCGAATCCATGAAATTTGGTCTATATTTTTTAGCGCAACTTTAGAAGATAGATTAACTTACAATCCCACAGACTGTTTTGAAACATTTCCCTTTCCTGAAAACTGGGAAACCGACGCGAACCTAGAACAAATTGGCCAAACCTACTACGAAACTCGCGCCCAATTAATGATCGAAAATAACCAGGGACTTACGGACACTTATAACCGCTTTCACGACCCCAACGAAACCGACCCAGAAATCCTGCAACTGCGAGAACTCCATGAACAAATGGATCTAGCGGTCCTCTCTGCCTACGGTTGGTCAGACCCGACCCCGGAATGCGGCTTTGCCCTGGACTACCTGGACACAGACCCAGACCACAGCTATCCCCCGGACATACAAGACCGCATAGATAGCCATGACCTGTTTTTCCCCACCGCCGACGCAGCCCTAGAATTTGCCAACGCGGTCCAAACCGGCAAACGCAAATTGCCCTGGCGTCGTCGTTGGGACGAACCCACCCATAACGATATCTTGGCCCGACTTTTGCAACTGAACCAGGAACGCTATGACGCGGAAATTCGCCTGGGCAAACATAGCCAAGGGAAAAAGAAGCAAACTAAGCCGCCAAGTAAACCGAAAAAGGAGGTAAATAGCGATCAACTTAATCTTTTATAAAATCCGTCGGGGATTAAA
>NZ_LIUQ01000052.1:43742-44097 GCF_001276715.1 Planktothricoides sp. SR001
GCCGTTGACCCCTACAGGCGGTTAAAACCGACTATTTTAATCATGCCAAAATCAAACCGAATATATTACCAATTTCCAAATAATCCGCAGTCGGTTTTAACCGACTTACGCTATTAGCCGGGGGTTTTAACCCTCGGCGGTTTCTGAGTCCTCGCGTTAAACCAAGAAACCCGGTTTCTATTCGGGATATGTAGGGGCAAAGCATTCCGGCGGGTAATTTAATATATAAACGACAATTTATTTACCGGAATGCTTTGCCCTCGCTGTGGGATACAAAAAGAAACTCGGTTTCTGAACCCCCGCAGTTAATAAAATCCGTCGGGGATTAAAATCCCCGCCTGTAGGGGTCAACGGC
>NZ_LIUQ01000089.1:0-8651 GCF_001276715.1 Planktothricoides sp. SR001
TTCAGCCAATATTAGAGAATTGGGCGAATGGTGTTTCACTAAACTTTTTGTTGAATTTGCCGTTCTCTGTAAGAGCCATTTCAAAATTGTTATTGACGTACAGCCACATTATCGATCGCGCCATTCCTGACCCTTTTGCCTTGGACTTTGAATTGACAGTCGCGCCTGATTTTCGGACAACTTCTCCCAGCCCTAAAGCTTGTCGGAAGCGCCGCTGCGATTTTTTTTAGTCAGATGCTTCGGGTCTTTTTTCTCTTGTCCTATCGTATAGTCAATAATTGGTTTCCCATCTTTAAGGTATTTAGAAAAAGGGAAAATGCGAATCAAAATCCACGCCCGCGACCGATCACCAAACATAAATTTAGAAAATACACGATGGTAGGGGACAAAAAGTGGATCGGCAAGTAGCTTTAGCAATCGCTCCTCCAGCCGCGCTTCACTGCATCAAGCAGATGATGTAGGCAAGCTCGCGGGTTTCGTCAGAAATTCCGGTCGCACTGCCAAATTCCAGCGCTTCGTTGTACTCTCTTGTCCAGTTGGTGACATCGCCTTTGCGAACTTTCCATTTGCCCGTCGGTATCCAGTTGACCACCCATGCCCGAAAAGCCTGCGGCTTATCCGGGTCTAGTTCCCCATCTTTTCGGACGATTCTTCCATTGAAAAAGCACAAGTCGTCAATCAACTTGCTGTGGATTGTGTCGAGGACGGTTTCGAGTCTATTGGTTGTTATTTTGATGCAGTCGCCGAATACGCGTAGACCCTTATGCTTTTTTGTCTGTGTAATTTGAGGTGATTTTATGCCAATTAACATTAGATTGTTAAATGATTTACTTGTTTTTATAAAATTTCACTGTTAATTGGTTTTTTTACGCATAAAAAACGAGGTTTAAATAAAAATTAAGCTATTTTTTTAAACAAAAAAATCTTATGTTTTTTTTTAAAATAGGATAAAATACGGCAAAATATTTCTTTATAATTGAATTTTATACGTGGAAATTATCCATTAGTTATCCAGAAACAAACAAGGAGTAAAAATGTTACAATTTATTGGCAATCAACCAGTCAGCAACAACACCAAAACTTACAGCAATAGCGCTCATGCCACCATTGCTGTGTCTGTGACGGCTGTCGATGCGATCGCCGCACGTAGTGACAGAAAGCGATTAATCATTATCAATCGTTCTGTTAATACTTTGTATGTGGCAACAGGTACGGTGGCCAGCAAACCAGCTACTGCCGCAAATGCTGAAATTGAAATTCCCGGCCAGTACGCTTATGAATTTTCTGCTGTGCCTACAACTGCAATCAATTTCCTTTGGGCAAGCAAATCGACACCTGATTCACGCGCCGAAGCTTTGATTACTGAAAACTGGTAATTATGATTCCTTTACGACCAATCATTGAGACTTCTGAGACCCACGCCCCAAACCACGCAATCGAGGGCACTGACCCGCTTACCCCAGAGGCGATCGGTGCAGCCGCCGCATCGCATACTCAGACCGGCGCTCAAATTTCTGGGAATATTTCCGGGAGTGCCGCCAATATTACCGGGATAGCTGCGATCGCCAATGGTGGCACCGGGCCTAGTACCGTATCAGCGGCAAGAACTAATCTACAGGTCGCAATGATGTTTCATTCACTTTCAATACAGGGTGGGTTAATCATAATCCATCCTGGGCTTTACAAATCAATAAGTTTTCGAGTTTAATTGTTATAATAGGAGTGGTACAGCGTATAGCCGGAACCAATAATGTTATATTTTAGTATTGCCCTCAACTTGTCGTCCCAGCGTTAATATAATGTCAATATGTTGGGCGTATTGGAATGACGCTTATTATCCCTGTCGAGTAGATTTTTTCCCTAATGGCAATGTATACTTGATGTATGCCACCGGAACAATTCCCTCATTAATTACCTGGGTTCAAATTAACGCTACTTTTGTCACCGCTAATCCTTAAACCAAATGGATCCTATTTTTGTTGGTTAGGGATTCCTGTCGCATTAAGGTTCCTTGCAATTCATCCACACCCGTAGGCTCTGTAGGGGTGAGAAAGCGAATCACCCCTACATACCACCAAATTTGACTAAATTTGACTAAAACCGGAGATGACTTCCAGAATAGAACTGATTTCAACTATCCAAACAGATTTAGATGAATAAGAACATCGAAGTTTTAACCGATCAACTCGCACTGATCGAGCGATCGCTCAACTTGGTCGTGAGTAAAATCAACGGGGCGATTTCTGAAAGAGATCGTTGTACCATCGCCTTATCCGGTGGCAGCACTCCCAAAGCCTTATACCAAGCATTAGCCCAGGAAAATCTACCCTGGGAAAAAATTCATGTTTTTTGGGGGGATGAGCGTTATGTCAGTGCCGATCATCCAGACAGCAATCAACGCATGACCCGCGAAGCATGGCTCAATCAGGTGAATATTCCCCAAGAAAATATTCATCCGATGCCCACCAGTGCGGGAGATCCAGCGCTTGACGCCCAAAAGTACGATCGCGAACTGCAAGAGTTTTTTGGGGTCTCTGCCGGAGAAATCCCGGTTTTTGACATTATTTTGTTGGGAATGGGAGATGATGGCCATACAGCCTCTCTGTTTCCCCACACCGAAGCCCTAGAAGTGTGCGATCGCCTCGTCACCGTGGGCAACAAAGATGGTCAGCCCCGAATTACTTTCACCGTGCCGCTAATTAACCAAGCCATTGGTGTCATATTTATCGTGGCTGGTGCCAGCAAAAAAGATGCTTTAACTCAAGTCCTTGCCCCAAACCCTGACGGCAAAACTTATCCATCCGCGCTAATTCATCCGAAAAACGGTGAACTGTGGTGGTTGCTCGATCGGGCTTCTTTCCCCGCAACCTAAAATCTCGCTGGCCAAGTGTTAAGTCTTCAGTATCTTGATGGAAATAGCAAATGAGCTATTGATTATAGAACTGGTGAAGAAAGAGAATTTAGCTAGAATCTTTTAGATTTAAGGAAAACTATGATTGTCTGTCCAAATTGTAACCACCAAAACCCAGAGGGCGCCGCAGCCTGTGAAGCTTGCTACAGTCCCTTACCTGCCACCACCAGTTGTCCACAGTGCGGGGCAACGGTGCAAACTGATGCCACATTCTGTGGTCAATGTGGCTATAATCTTCAGCCCAGCACTGCCCAGTCAGAAAGCGAGGAACCAGCCGGCGCCTGCGAATCATTGTCAGGGGGAATTCCCGCCACCGCAGTCTCGGCGCCCGAAGGGAATTCTCCACTAGAGTCTGAAGGGGCAAAAAGTTCCTGGAATTCACCGGATCCTATCTCTGGCATGAGTAGCGGTTTAGAGTCACCAGCCAGCATTCCCAGTCCCGCCAAACCTGTAGCTGCACCCCCGCCGTCCCCCGCCCCCGCTCCGCCGACGCCTAGTTCAGCTACTCAACTGCAAGTGCAAACCGCTCGATTGGTTCATGTTCAAACCAATACCACCCTGGAGTTGCTCCAACATCTTGATGTGATTCATATCGGCAAACCCAATGATATGATACCGCCAGACATTGATGTGTCGGGTTTTGCCAATTCTGAGATTGTCTCGCGAATTCATGCGGATATTCGGGTGGAAGCCGATGCTTTTTATATCGAAGATGTGGGCAGTTCTAATGGCACTTACATCAATAATTTACCGTTGCCCAAAGGAAATCGTCATCGCCTCCGACCAGGCGATCGCATTGCCTTGGGGAAAGGAGATTTAATGACCTTTTTATTCCAGCTTTCCTAGGGTTAATCAAAAAAGGGGATCGGGATTTTTTGAGGCAACCGGACTTTTTTCGGCAAGTTCAGATGAGTTTCTCTCCTTCCCTAGTTTGTGAAATCATCGTTAAAGCTTCCATCGTTAAAGCTTCCTAGGTTGGGTTTCTTTCTCAACCCAACCTACATATCACCCTTGTTTCTTAGGTTGGGTTTTCTTCTCAACCCAACCTAAATATCACTGGCTAAATATCACTGGCTAAATATCACTGGCTAAATATCACTGGCTAAATATCACTGGCTAAATATCACTGGCTAAATATCACTGGCTACATATCACTGGCTACATATCACTGGCTACATATCACTGGCTACATATCACTAGGAATCAGTGCAGGCAACCAGTTCGGTTAACGCGGTCAAAACTATGCATAGCTATCGCCAGGGCGCGATCCTACCGTGATTACAATAACTTTACTTCATCCAACTCAATCGACCCCAATTCAGACTTGGAGATTTCCAACAGAATCTGTGATTAGAATTGGGAGATCCTCTACGAATCATGTTGTTCTATACAGTGCAGTGGTTTCTCGAAAACACATTGAGTTGCGAAAAATTGGTGAGCAATGGGAATTAATTAATTTAGGGAGTAATGGCACATACGTTGATGGCACAATGGTGACACAAATACAATTGTCAAATCAAGCAATGATTCGTTTAGCTGTTTCTGGGCCAACCCTGAAAATTTATCTGCATTCTACGGTGCTGCCAACCGAATCAAAATACCCAAATTTTGGGGCATCGGTGAACTGCGAAACTGCCGAGATTGAAACCACAGAAGAAGATATCACCGAATCGGTTTCCCGGCTTCCAGATTAAGCAGCATCATCAGTATATTTTTAGCTTTGAATCATGCTAATCCTGATTTATTTTATGTATAGTTTGTGTCTGGTTCGTAATCGGTTTGTGAACCGTTAAATGCCCCAAAATTTACCATATTGCAAACCATAAGGATGGTGATAGTTTTGGCAATATAATATTATTTAATTATTTTATATTAGCCTTGGTTTCTTATCTGGTGATTTTGTCTTTCAAAAAGGGCAGAATTCCTTACAGCGGTCTGAGGGACAGCGATATTGCTCCGCAACGCCCCAAGCGATCTCGCCTGCTTGAACGAATTGAGCGGCTTTTGCAAGAAATTTAAGCCCATCAGACCTCTGGACAATCTCCACTCAAAGAACCCGATAGATTAGCTCTGATTGAACAAAAACTGGATAGACTTTTACAAGAGTTTGACATTAAATATAGCAGCAAAGATAGCACCAGTGACTCTACCTATCCCATTCGTCTGCAAACTGAATTTGATGTGATGTTAAATACTGTTCCCGTAGCTAAAAAAATTGCCATTCTCAAAGAAGTGAGAATCCTCACAGGTTTGGGACTCCGAGAGGCTTGCATATTTAATTGAATCAAGACTTCCTGTGGTGGTGAAGGCCAAGCAAGCTATCCGCAGCCGAAGCAGAAAGAGCAAAAAGTTACAAGAAGCCGGGGCAGATGTTTTTTTAATATAATCTGTGAACTGTGAACTGTGAACTGTGAACTGTTAGCAGTTCACCGTTCACCGTTAAATCAAAATCTCCAATAACCAATAATTAGTTAGATTAGCTAGTTAGATTAGCCGAACGAAATGCTAATGGCTTCATCCGGGGTTTTATATCGCATTTAAAGCGCTGGTTTCCGTAGTACAGAAAAAAACTAATTCTTTTTGCCTTTAATACTCCATTGCAGCACAAAAACACCGAGAACGATGCCGATCAATACAACTAACCAAAAAGTTTCTATAGAATTACTCTCCAGACCACTGATAAGATTCATCCCAAACACTGAACTAATTGCGGTCAAAGGAAAGAAAATCCCCGCTAAAATATTCAATCTTTCACCAGCTTTCACGGCTGCCAAACTTAATTTAGTTTGTTCTTCCGCTCGTTTAGCAATCCGAAAATCTAGAGCATTTTTGGTATTTTCATAAAGTAAATCTAAGCTGCGTTCAATTTCATAAGCATAATCGCGCAAATCAATTAGATCGCGATCGCCGGGGATGCCTTCTCTGGCTGCTTGCAAGGTGGCGTGCAGGTTTTTTGTAGCCAAACGCAAGGGAGACATAGCCTCAAGAATGCGAAAATAATCTTCCGCTTCTTGGGCTTGGTGATAATCTTCGATAAATTTTTCTGCCGCTGCATTATATTCTTTTAAATGCCTGATTAAAGGTTCAATGCCATTGCCGATCGCCGTCTGTTTCCAAGTTCCATCCGGTTGTCGCCAAAACAAGGCAACCTCACGTTTCCGTTCATTCGGTTCCGGGGGTTTATGTAATACCAGTAACAGATGATTGTGTGCAATCATCGCCCGTTGTTGACCCAGGCTTTTTTGGCCAAAGCGATTTTTAATGACCGGGGGCAGATCCCAAGAACTTGGTAGATTTATCATGAAAAATATCCCAATAAAATATCCCGAATTTTTTTTTGACAGGTGGGGATTGCCCACCCTACAAATGAAATTCAGATTAATTCTATATCACTCGATAGATAAAACTCAGGGTTGCCCAATGGTTGACATTTAATGCCCAAAACTCATCAGAAATTCCGGCCCAATTAGAAAAACCGATTGGAGGGTTGGAAGCGCTGGCATGATGTAAGTCTTCTAACACCGCTTGGGCGATTTTAAAAGGATTTTGCAGGGTGATTATTCCCTGACCATCGCCGCGAGAACCCATTACGGGTTTTAAGGCATTAAAGGTTTGCAAAAAAGGGCTACTGCTACAAATTAAATGAGTTTTTGCCAGTCCCACGGTGCCATTAATTGACCAAGCGGAACCGACGGCATCATCAGGGAGGGTGAGGGTGGTTCCGGGCTGAATCAGGTTTTGTTCAATTTCCGGCTGACTTTTGGCGGATTGATTTTGGGACGGAAAAGGATAGAAGGCGATCGCGCTACCACTGTTATGAATGCCAAACAAGAAAGAATAGATGGGGCGATCACTATAGTTAAAAATCCGATAGCGAATCCGACTGCCCACAGCCAAAGATAAAATACTACTATCTCCAGAAACCGCCGACCCCTCAGAAGGGGAAGGCCAAGGCGCCCGTCTGGTCGAGGCTTGCATCAGTAATTTTTCTTCTGGTGTCACTTTTTCCAAGGTGACACGGACGCCCAAACGGGACGATCCTTGATTCGCGCTTAAACCAATTAACTTCGCCGCCCGTAACATTTCTAAGTAGGGAGTTAATCGTTGTGCCGCCAATTTCACCGCTTCTCCTCCTGCCCCTACCGTATTCACCAGCAGAGTTTGACCCACAGAAAATAACCCATAACTCCCCTGGGGCAAAATCAGAGAAGCTGAACCGGGGGACAAAAGGGCTGACTGGGCTAATGCGTCTTGTCGGACGCGACCAAACAAGCAATCCGCCGGTTGTTCTCCTTTTAGCACCGTGGAAATATTGGGCATGGAGGCAAAAGCACTGGTAGCATCTACCCGTTCGATCCGCTGTAACTCCGTATCTAAAGCCACGGTCAAGTTGAGATGACGGGGCAAAACCCGCACCGCTTCTTGCAACAATTGCCCTGCCTCTAAAGCCGTTGTCGATTGGTCTAAAAGTTGGGCTTTAGCGGTTAAGCCATCTCGGACACGAATTTGTAATGTAGTAGGGCTTGACTCTGGAGAATTCGTCGGCGGCACCAAAGAAAAAATAGAATTGGCCGAGTAGGTTTCTAAAATATTTGCCGGTAATCCCCCCAGCCATAGGTGTGCCGTCTTGCTCCCTTCTTCCACAGACTTAATCACCCCATCTGCTGATGGCAAGACGGGAATCAGTCCATTATTCTCCCCAGGGGTAATCGGTAAGATGCGGGAATCGCTTTTGAGTAAAACGCCCGGTTTGACCATTTGCGGTTGCTGAAGAAATCCCCCTAACTCCTGGACGGTACAGGAGACTTTTTGTAAGCTGGATTGCAGACTGGTGGCGGGAGTGGCTAACCACAATTGCTGAGTTAAGGCTAATGTAAATAATCCAGCGCTAAATCCTTGCAATTTCGCTTCCGTGGCGACTTGGTTCGGACTGGTGGCACTGAGGATTAAAGCCGGGATATTTTGCGGATTACTGGTTGGAGAGGTTTGATTTTTCAGTTTTTCTTGAAAGGCTAGGGCTTCTGAGGTGAGTTGACTGGTGCGGGGGCTGGGGCGAGAACGAATCATCAGGTTGCCTTGGAAATTGCTGCCCGGATAGGTGTAGCTGGTATCCAGGACTGCGATCGCTCGCTTAGTTGGTAGCATAGCCAACAGTTGCCACAAGGTTTCTTCGAGTAAATCATTCACCCCTAATTTAGAAGCATTAGAAGCGTCGGACAATCCGCCATCCACCGGGACTAAACTATTTTTGGATAAGGGATTTTCCTCGGTACTTTCCCACTTCAAACAGCGACCATAACCACTAAAGTGAAATACTACTAAATCGGCGGCACTCGCTTGATTAATCAGATGTTCCATAAAGGCTGATTCAATATTTGCGCGAGTGGCTTGTTCGTTTTTCAGGGTAAGAATATCTGACGATTGAAAGCCAAAGCGATATTTAAGTAATTCTTCTTGTAAGGCAACATCAGTCACAGCGCCGGATAGGGAGATATCACCGGGATATTGATTAATCCCCACGAGTAATGCTAACTTCCTTGCGGTCGGTTGGGCTAAGGCTTGATAGTAGCGATCGCCTGCTTGCCAAAGTACCGTTTCACTCATCCCGAATGCGGCCAGCAAACCACTGATTTGTTGAATAAACTCTCGTCGATTTAGTCCCATTCCCTTTTCCTAGCCTCTAACCTCATATAGCTAGTCTAAATCATTAGGTGGTGCGTTGGTTGGGGTGTAGGGTGTA
>NZ_LIUQ01000089.1:8826-13477 GCF_001276715.1 Planktothricoides sp. SR001
TACACCCTACACCCCAACCAACCAACAACCAACAACCATCAACTATCAACCATCAACTATCAACCAAAAATTGATCTACTTGTGCATAGAACGGGCTAATTCTGCCGCCACTTCTGGACGAGAAAATTCTGGCGGGGGTAACTTACCATCGCGCAACATTTCCCGCACCTTTGTTCCTGACAAGTGAATCCGTTGCTCTGGAGTGCTCGGACTGGTTTTAGTCGTCGCCATGCCCTGAGTCACGGTGCAGTAGAAAGCGTGCTCAAACTTCATCGGTAAAATGCCTAATTCACCGGGTTCAAACTCATCAAAAATATATTGAGCATCATAGGTGCCATAGTAATCACCCACACCCGCATGATCGCGACCCACAATAAAGTGAGTGCAACCATAGTTTTTCCGCAGCAAGGCATGGAAAATCGCCTCTCTCGGTCCCGCATAACGCATGGCTGCCGGATTAATTGCCAGCATTACCTTATCTTTGGGATAATATTTTTCTAGCAAAATTTCATAACAGCGCATCCGCACATCTGCGGGAATATCATCTTCTTTAGTAGCGCCGACCAGGGGATGCAAAAATAACGCATCCACACTTTCCAAGGCACATTTAGTAATGTATTCATGGGCCCGGTGGATGGGGTTACGGGTTTGGAAAGCCACAATGCTTTTCCAGCCGTTTTCCCGGAAGATTTTCCGAGACTCAGCGGGATCGACTTGATAGTTGGGAAACAAGGGATGGGGATCTCGTTGCAGTAACCAGACGGGACCAGCGAGGTTAATTGGCCCTTGTTCATAAACCACCTTGACCCCAGGATGGTTAATATCTTCTGTGCGATAGACGTTACTCGCTTCCAGGGCTTTGTTGTAACGATATTTTTGGGTCAGTTCCAGCACCCCGACAAATCGACCGTTGGGATCGTCTAAGCGTACCCAAGACCCTTCTTTAACCCGGTCTGCCTCTTCTTCGGTGACAGGTAAAGTGATGGGAATTGCCCAGGGTAATTCATTGGCCATCCGCATATCGGTGACTACTGGTTCATAGTCTTTCTGTTCCATAAAGCCATTTAGAGGGCTAAAGCCACCAATGGCAATCAGAATCAAGTCCGATAAGGATCTTTCTGTGAGTTGAATGCGGGGCAAAGAATCAGCTTGGTCAAGAAATTCCTGCTTTTGACCAGGGCTGGCAATGCGATTAATTAGGTGTCCGCCGTGGGGGGCAATGGCGTCTTGTGGATGATGACTCAAGGGTTATCCTCTGAATTATGTGAACAGTAACGATTAATTTTGCTGACTTTTCTATCCTACTTTGCCAACGTATCTCCAGACAAAAAATCTTTGCCCGCGTTCGCCTTTGCCGGTTCAATAATGCCGCCACCGAGTAAAATTTCGCCATTGTACCAGACTGCGGCTTGTCCGGGTGTCACCCCAAACTGTCGTTCATCAAATACTAATTTGACGCGATCGCCTCCTTCTAAAGGAATCACTGTCACCGGCACTGGTGGCGTCCGATAGCGAATTTGTACCTCAGCGCGGATCGGGCTGCTGGGTGGTTCCATAGAAACCCAATTGATTTGTTTAACGGTGCATTCTTCTTGAGTTGCCACGGTGCGATCGCCCACAATCACTTGATTTTTTATCGGATCTAAGGCCACCACATAAAGCGGTTCTGGCGCTGCCAACCCAATTCCCCGTCTTTGTCCAATGGTGTATCGATGAATCCCCTCGTGTTCGCCCAAAACATTACCTTGGGTATCCACAATCTGTCCTTTTTGGCGCTCAATATATTGTTCCAAAAAGTTCTGCATCGAACCATGAGCTTCAATCAAACAAAGGTCTTGACTTTCTGGTTTGTCCGCCGTACTCAACCCAAATTCAGCGGCAATTTTGCGCGTTTCTGTCTTGGGAATATTTCCTAGGGGAAATAAACAATGAGCTAACAAATCTTGGGTCAGATCGTATAAGAAATAGGATTGATCTTTATTGTGATCGACTGCCCGCAACAACTGATAACGGCCAGTTTCCCCGTTATATTCGATCCGCGCATAATGACCTGTGGCAATGCGATCGATGCCCAATTCTTCCTGGGCATATTTCAACATTGGGCCAAATTTCACCGCTTTATTACATTGAGAACAAGGCAATGGTGTCACACCACTACTGTAGCCGGACACCAAATAATTGATAATATTCTTCTCAAACAGTTCGCGGCTATCCACAACATGATATGGGATGCCTAATTGTTCGCAAAGTGCAGCGGCATCAACCATTCCCTCAGAGCAGCATTGACCTTTGCCCTTCATCAGCCAAAGGGTCAGACCGACAACTTCATATCCTTGATGATGGAGGGTGGCCGCCGCAGTTGAACTGTCAACGCCACCGGATAAGCCAACGACAATCCTTGTCATATCATAAAAAAAAATCCTCTCAATTACTTTAACAAATCGTGACGGTTGTTGGTTGGTGGTTGTTTGTTGTTTGTTGGTTGTTGGGTAGGGATTCTTTGGGTAGGGATTCTTTGGGTAGGGATTCTTTGGGTAGGGATTCTTTGGTTGTTTGCCGAATAGAGATACTATCACCCCGGCCAAAGCCCCAAAAAAACCACGGAAAATCAACGGTTTTAGCCTTGTAACTCATCGGTTACAAGGCTTTTAATTTTATTAGGTGGCGGGATAGGTGGCGGGATAGGTGGCGGTGATTATGCCCGCGCAAAATCCCCGGCAAAGTGACCGGCAGCCCCGGCCTCGGTGCCGGAAAAATCTCCAGCAAAATCCCCGGCCCCTGCCCCGGAATTTTCCTGAGACTTGCTATCTCGGTCAAACCAGAAATCAAAAATCTGATCCACGTCTATGCCGTCAAACTTGGGCACGGCACAATAGTGGCGGATAGCATCGGCCCCCGTTCCCACCCGGCACGCATATTTTTTCTGGTAGCCAATGAGATCCAAAATGACATTGATGCGATCGCCCGTCTTAACCGGGAGCCCCCGGCCAAATGTTTCTACAAACTCATCTGGGTTTAACCTGGCAATGACATCGGTGAGGAACGGATCGTTATAGGCAAAATTTTCACCCGTCAAAAACCGGGATAAGCCCTTGTCAAAAAGCACCGATAAGTATGCTTGTCTGAGACTGACTGCATACTTGCTGATTTCATGGTCAAGGCACTGAGTTTTAGAGGTAAAAGTCTGGACTTGTTTAGCATCGTGAGACACGGCAAAAGCTTTACCAATGGTCAGGTAATACAGCAGTTGTAACGGTCGGAAACAACCGTGATCATCAGCCATGATTAAAGCCTTAGAACAATAGCCATAAGTTCTAACTAAATTACCCGTTGTTTATACCGTTGATGCTTAGTTTTTGCCACGGCATTATTAAGGGTTTTTAATTCATCATCAGAGGGATTCTCAGTGGTATCAATCTCGCTGACTTCAGCATCATAAGCCGCATTTCTAATCTCTCTGATTTCAGTATCATGCACCTTTACAGGGTCAACATAGTGGCACCGATGACCGTCGGAAGTCAGCAACCATTCTAAATTTTCCCGGTAAGCACTTAACCCTAAATTGCTACGGGCTACAGACTCACAGTAAGCATAAAATAACCCATTATCTAAAGCGGTAAAATCTTTGAGAAAAGATTGCATTCTCTTTTTGTTGGTTTGTAAGCAATGCTTAACCTGATCCGATGATAACGCACCACCAAATTTCATATATGTAGCGTTACCTGATTTTGGGAGCCAGATATGCCGGTCAACGGGCCAGCGATACCGTGCCACAAATTGAGCGACTGACTGAACATATTCAACGCTATAAACCACATAAGAACCGTGATAAACAAGTCATTATTAATACTAAAAATTGTCTATAAAACACTGTAATAAATAACTAATTTTTATTCGCTTAAATTGCCTAGTTTACTTGATATAGAGTAAGCTTTATACTCAGGTTATTTCATTAACATTATTAAAGTCAATTAAGCAAACTTAAATTTGACAATAAAGTGATAATATAGTGGCATTTTTTTGGCCATACTACAACGACTTAATCTTCTGGATACCGCAGAATAAAAATACGCAATTACCTTTTGATAAGCGACGTTTACACTCTGCTAACAGTCTGTATGGGTTGTTTTATTGGTAAATAAAAAAATCCATAATTCAGACTTATCAAATTTCTAATTATTTTGGATTGATTAACGCTACATCTGACTTGCCTAATTCAGCCATTTTTATAAAAAACTAAATGGAAAAATCAGATAAGTCAGCGTCAGCCAAATAAATTTTTGAAGCGTTTTGACTATCTTAAGCTGAGTCATAATTTCAGCCCGTTTTTTTCTAAGATACTTAGTATCAGCGTGTAATAAGTGATTTAAAACTTGTTCAGACTCATCAACAACCAAAAGACAACCGTCAAGGTAATTATCAACCGTCAGGTCAATTTTAGCTTTAGAATTAGGATGTAAAGAATCAATACACAGTCCTAAGCCAAAATATAAAGCCTCTAACCAATCTTTTTTAGAGGTCATCTCATTGAGAAATTGAATCCCGAAACGGTCACATAAGTGGGACATTAATTGCACTCTGTGTCCTAGCACAATCACTTTATGACCTGCTTTTATGGCGTCACTGACCATCTGGGAAAGTGTCCAAGTTT